>BGOG01000006.1 GCA_003569125.1 Acidimicrobiaceae bacterium
TGTTGTATCCCGCGCGCGCACTCAGGTTCCTGATACACGCGATTGAATCCGCCATTGCTCCCGCTAATTCTGGTTCTGGTCGCCGAATCGTCTAGAAAAATGAAATGCAATGGGTCTGGGTCGTGGATGCGAATAATAAAATTCGCAAAGCGATGCCTGTCTCCGGTCGCCGAGGCGTGCCCAAACCCGGTGAATATAAAGTCACCAGTCAGTCTTTGCGTTCTTATAGTTTGGATTTCGAGGGTGTTTGGTTCATTGACATGACTCGCTTTGCGATCGGGCCCGCGGGTGGAAACATCGGGTTTCACGCGATCCCCACGAAAAATGGCAAGGCTCTTCAGACCGAAGATCAACTTGGTTCGTTTCAGGGCAGCGGATGTATACGAATGGCGCCTGACGACGCGAAATATATTTACAACTTCGTCAGCCTCGGCACCAAAGTTGTCGTCCTGCCTTAGTGGTGTTGAACTAGAAGCGGGCGAGTTCGGTTTTAAGTAAGTCAAGACCGAGGTTGCCGAGGTCGAGCGCATAGGCGTGCCACGCGCGCAAATTGAAACTGGCGCCGTGTTTGGCGTTTGGCATCGTCGCGCAGCGAAATCCAGACGCGTTCGCCGATGTTGTATGAAATTGCTTGTGCGGGCCAACCCAAGTAGCGATTGATTTCGGATCTATTAAAAGCGTCATCACTCGAAGATCGCGCAGAAAGAAATTCAAGCGCTAATTCTGGTGTCCATGATTCGCCGGCATGCCATTTTGATTCTTTCGGAATCTTGAATTCGCAATGCATTCCAATATCAACGACATTCGCGCCGCACGAAACGCCTGTGCGTAGAGATACCCGAGTCGATATTCGGGTTTGCCCAAGAAACCCAATTCATCCATCAATCGTTCGGCATAAAGCGCCCAGCCTTCGCCATGACCGCTGACGAATCGTTGCGTTGAAAGCGCGAAAGTTTTTCTGAGTTGACCGTCGCCATGCCGATTTGCAAGTGATGGCCTGGCACGCCTTCGTGATATGCCGTTGTCGGTTCACTCCATAACGGAAACCGTGTTCGCCCGTTCGCTGGGTACCAGGTGCGCCCAGGCCGAGACAGATCTTCGCTCGGTGATGTGTAATACATCGCGGCGGCCCCACCCGGTGGTGAGATCATTGCTTCGACTCGGTGAATCTCTTTTGGAATATCAAAATGATTTTCTCGAATCAAAAATGACATCGCATCGTCCATTAAAGATTGCAACCAGTCGCGCAGATTTTCTTCGCCTTCAATGCTGTGACTCGGGTCGGTGTCTAGAAATTCACGGACCTCGTTGAGTGTGACGTTCGGATTAATCTCTTTGGCAGTTTTTATAAGTTCGGCATCGAGCCTCGCGACTTCGGCGAAACCCCATTCGTATGCTTCACGGGCGTCAACATTCATCCCCATAAATCTGCGGCGGGCGAGAGCATGTCGTTGTTCGCCGACTCCGTTGCGCGGATCCGCTGCAGGTGCATATATTTCGCGCAGATACTTTGCAGTCGCCGCCATCGAGTTCGATGCTTCAACCGCTGCCTGACGTAACTTCTCGAGGGGTGCGCCGGCGACCGAAGTTGCACTTTCGGCGAACTGCGCGAAAAAACCCGGTGCTGACGGTGTGCCCGCCCAAGTTTCAAGTTGCTCGGCGACGACGAGTGCTTGGCGACGCGGTGCGACTGTGTTTTGCGCAATACCGAGGCTCCAACTTTCGCGCATGCCGGCAAATGCTGTTGGCACTGCTGCCATTCGTTCGGCAATCGTCTGCCAGTTTTCGACAGTTGCCGTTGGCATCAAGTCAAAGATTCCGCGAGCAGAATCAACATCACCAGCGATCACACGAATCGAACGCAAGTGTTCACCAGATTCGTATTCAAGCGAAGTCATCTCGAGTGAGTTTCGCAACACACCAGCAGCCAACCGATCACGATCAGCCGTTGTGTCGAGTGTGTTCAGAGTCGCGAGTGTTGAGCGAGTGACTTCATTTCGTTCGGCGTGACCGCGAGGGCTGAAGTCGGTCATCTCGTGATCGTGACCTGAGATGCCGAGTGCTGTTGCAAAGTCCTGGGTCAGTGGCGGCGAGTTGTTCAATATATTGATCTGAAAGTTGGTAGACGGGCGATAATTGCGCGTTCGTTTGGGATTTAGTCATGGCTTTACCGTAGGCGGTTTTCATGTAATGCTCAAAGCGTGGCAACTCGCAAACGCGCATTAATTACTGGGGCTTCCTCGGGCATCGGGCGTGAATATGCAATATTTTTGGCAAAGAGTGGATACGACGTCGTCGCAGTTGCACGGCGCCGCAAACTACTTGAGTCTTTGGCTGTTGAACTGAGTGCACTCGGCGCAGAAACACGAATCGTTGTCGCTGATTTGAGCACAACTTCTGGAATCCAAAGTGTGATTGACGCCGCACATGGGGTTGATTTTCTTGTATTGAACGCAGGCGTCACCCGAGCCGCACGAGTCGGAATGACATCTGCTGATGAAATCGAAAAATTAAACACGTTGTTGGCGACCGGTGTGGTGCAAGTTTGTGAAGCGATAGTTCCCGAGATGGTTCATCGCAAAAATGGTGATGTTGTGATCGTTTCAAGCATTGCAGCGTTTACACCGATGCCGAAGTCGGCTCTCTATGCCGCAGCCAAAACCTATGTGATGTCTTACGGTCGAAGTTTAAATCTTGAAGTTCGCGATTCGGGTGTGCGGGTTTGTGTTGTTTGCCCTGGCTATGTGCGAACTGATATTCACCAAAAGGCTGGTCTCACACATTTACGTGAGCGAGTGCCGAAGTTGTTGTGGGTCGACGCGATTGATGTCGTGACAAGTGCGCAGCGGGGGCTGACAAAACATAAAAGCGTTGTCGTGCCTGGCCTGATTTATCGCGTTGCGCGCCCCTTTCTTGGTTTGGCACTTATGCAAAAGATTTGGCGTCGAACAACTAGCGAAGTTGAGTTGTGATTACTTGTTTGATTTGTCGCGTAGGTGTCGACCAACGTAGGCGATCACGATCTCGTTTGTTTTGGTGTCGTGATAAAAATGAATTCTCGCATCGCCACAACGAATATGCGGCTTAGCCAGCACATTTTCGCCCTTCCAATCAATCGCATAATCCTGTGCATACCGATGCTCGGCTTCATCGCTGATCGACGCGGCAAAGTTGCTTAGTTGTTGATTGCAGTAAATATTAAAAACATTTGGTGCAAAATCACCGCGTTGCAATCGTGCCGCAAGATTATTCAACTCAACCAGGTTCGAGTAGATTCGCCGACCGTTCATCAGATGTGAGTCGTTCGCCGACGAGATTGCCCGTTGATGAAAAATAATATTCGGCAGGTTTTTTTGGGCGAACGCGACGGCATCCGAAACACGATCCAGATAACTCTTGTCGTCTTCCATCATCAAGAAAGTTGCCAGTTGCGAATAGGCGCGGTCGCGCTCTTCGGTTTTTTGTGCGCTCAGCATGTCTGTGAGTGTTGCGTTCTCGAGCAAACTCGCGTTCTCTTCGAGTAGTTCTTTGACCGTATTATTGAGTTCAAGATTTTCTTGCAACAGGCCCACTGGTTGCGATGTTATTTCTATTTTTGGTGCATGACTAGTTTTCTCTATGATCATGTTTTTGCGAGGCTGGGATAAAACAAGAGTCGCAAGCGAACCGATCGATGCAGCAATCAATTGATTTACAACTTCATCATCGTCTTGTTGATGAAACTTTTCTGGTGCGACCCCACGCGGCCAGACAACCGTTATCCAACTCGAACTAATTGCTTTTGCACCGTATAAATCTTCGAACGCTTCATCGGCTACGTGCGACGTGACATGGGCAAGGTGAGCAATGCCGGCTAATTGTTTTGCAGTCTCAGAACTAGTGATAGCGGAAGGTTTACCAACGATCACTTCAATCACAATCGGCAATCGCCGACTCGGCGCCTCGGCGAATGCGGCAAGTGATTGTCCACTCAATTGATCGTTGGCAATAGTGATTTTCGCATCGATTATTTTTTCGGCGTCGCGTACTTTAAACAATTCGACAATTTCAAGAACTAGTTTGTTAAGTCGTGGCTCTGGTCGGTCAATCGTGCGTCGTGGCAAAACGGCAGGTTTTGTCGGGCGCAATGTGCGACGAAGATCAAAGTACAACTCATCCTTTGAAGTGATCAAAGTTACCGTCGTGCCACGAGCAGCGGCCTGTTTGTTGTCTTGCTCGAGAACATCAACACGAAAAATCGCGTCGTTTGCACTGTGGCGCACATTTACGGGGGTCGCGTTGGTACGCATTTCTTGCGGGTGAACCTCATCCAGCCAACGAAACACGGCATCAATCGCTGCCTGACGCAAATCTTTATTCGGCGTCGCGATTGAGAATCCGTATGTCGTGATCACGACTTGAACGCTACCAATGTGATCTGCGGTGCAGATTTCACCAACTAGTGTGAAAAAGTGTCAATAACAACATTTGTCGGCATCTTCGCGACTTGTACATCAATCGCTTTTATTTGGCCGCAAGTGTTTCGTGTGTACATCAAAGATTCAACTGAAGGTATTTCACCCCAATCATTTTTGCAGGGTTGTTGTGGTTCGACGATGTGGACGATTTATGGGTTGAACAAACCCGAAACGCAAGTGACTGTGTCAAATGGTGCATTGGTCGTGGCGATCGTGTTGATTCTTTTTGTTTGCGTTAAACATAGGCAAATTGTCTGGTGGATACCGGTTGTAGCGCTCGGTGTTGTCTCGACGCTCGGGTTTTTTATCGCGAATTATTCGATCACATTGATGGGATGGTGCACTGTTGCGATTGGTGCACCCGCGATCATTCCCCAAGTCGTGCGGGTCTATCGAACCGAACATCTTTATGGTGTTTCGGCGCCGATGTATGCATTGTTATTTTTGTGTTGCGCAACCTGGTTCGTCTATGGTGCGATGATCAGCGATTGGTTTGTTTCGATGCCCAACATTGTCGGTATGTCGGGGTCGTTATACATTTGGATTCGCGCCGTGCAATCACACAAAAAATTCACAGCCCCAATCGAGGCGTCAACAACCTAATTAAGTTTTAGTGTTGATGTGACTTCACCGCAACGCTGGTGGCGAACTGTCAGCGTGATATCAGCGCCGCGAGTTGCGCGCACGATCCAAGAATGCATCACTCGGTCTGGCGTGCCATCTGACATCGCGCCGCCGTTCAACAAAAACATCGCCCGCCCCGACAACTGTCCAACTTTTTCTTTCGCCGCGCAACCAACAGTGGTCGCGCCTGAAATCTCGACAGTGATTGGCAAAACAAGTTTGTGGTCGTGCGCAAGTTTTGTCACTTCGGTACTCAGCCAGCCGGTGTTGGCGACGCCAAGTTCAACCCGCCAAACATCATCGCCCAACGATTCGGCTTTGGTGTGTTTGATTTCGAGTCGTGGTGATGCCATCGCTTGATACACCGCGACTTCGGCGTGTGCCGCAATCTCGGCACGTAACTTTGACGGTGGCGCATTCGTCCAAATTCGAAATGCATCTGCTCCGCCGAGTTCAACTTTTCCAAGTTGTGGGTGATCGTATTTGTACCAGTTGACGTAACTGTTGGGTGCGTGAGTGTCAGACCATTTGCAAACCGCAAGATCTTGTTCGACAGTCGGCCCGACATACCAAACATCCGTGCTTGAGTGCTCACCGGTTGCGTGAAACACGGCGTCCCAAAATTCTGTCGTCCACGAATAAACGCCGAGGTGGTCATATGCCCAGTCATCGCCGGCACCTCCCATCACCGATGATTTATCCCATGTCAGATCTTCGAACACCGAATGCACCGGATAATTAGTAAGCGGCGTTGAATGTTTGCCGAACTCGTTGAAGAAAAATAAATCGACAGGCGGCAACTGCGAGTCTGGTTTGCTGCTGCTTGGTCGCAACATAAAACCACCAGCCGTATGAAACGCGTTGTAGCCGCAAATATTCGGCCGCGCTTTTGCCGCGCGTACGAGCGAATCAACTTCGGGCTCCGATAGCGGATGATCACCCGAGCCGAGCACGCTCACGCCCCATCCCGCCGGGAAGTTTCTGTTCAAGTCGAGACCAGCAGGGTCGCGCGGTTGATCGACGGTGAAGCCATCATAATTTTCGATCAGACCTTCCTGAATTAATCTGTAACGAGTAGTGCCGCGCGGCGCGCCGAGTGGACCGACCGGCACCATCACGCGAGGCTCATGTTTGTGTTCGATCCATCCACCATCGGGGTCGGCAATGCGCATCGTCAAAATTTTTCCGTCCCCATCGATATCTTGCGGATGAAGACCGGGCCACAAATGTCCATCGCGCCAAGGCCAAGGTCGCACACTCGAACGGTGATACAAAGGTCGGTCGGCAAGCGCGTCTTCAACGCCGTCAGGGTTGACGCGTGGCGCAATATAAAAAGTTCGCGTGCGCAATGCTTCGACAACTACCTCGTCTTGATTGCCGAATTTTTCGACGAGATCTTGAATTATGTACAGCGCCGCCGCACCACCCGTTACTTCGACGGCGTGAATGTTGGCGTCAATCCAATGGGCAGGTTTTGTGTGGTGCGCGCCCGTCGTCGTGTCGGTAATCGTGGCGAGCATCAAGTCGCGACCCAGATGTGATTTGCCGTATGACTCGATGCTGACAAGTTTCGGGTACTTAGCCGCTATTGCATTTAGCCACGCAACCATCTCGTTGTATCGCAAGAACCGATCAAACTCATAGCCGCTTTTACCCATGCCTCAAAAGTTACACTGTTCTTGGCAAACCACTGTTGGTCGGAGGTGTAAGAGTGCCGCATGTTCCTGTGTTTCAACACGCAATGGGAAAGTGGCGACCTCGTTGGCGTGGGCGCATACACGCTGTTGCTGTCGCCGTCACACTTCCGGCCGGCATCATTCTCACGCTCTCCACGCCAAGTGGCGTCGAGCGGGTGGCGGTGTTCGTGTATGTCGCATCGTTACTTGCGCTGTTTTCAACTTCGGCGTCGTATCACTTGTTCACGCGCACTCAGCGCGCGCAACGCACGATGCGTCAACTTGATCACGCGATGGTTTATGTGTTGATCGCCGGCACTTACACGCCTGTTTGTTTGCTGGCACTGCCACGAAATATTGGTATTCCATTTTTGATTACTACCTGGGTCGCGGCTGGTGTTGGAATCGTATTGAAAATCACTTGGCGCGCACCGAAAACTTCCGGCGCAATGTATTTGATAATTGGTTGGGCTGCAGTGGTGATTCTCCCTTGGTCGTATCACATGGCTGGATTCACAAGTTTGTTGTTGTTCGCTCTCGGTGGCATCGTGTATACAGTCGGCGCAATTTTGTTTTATCTGCAGCGTCCACAACTCAAGCCGCTCGTGTTTGGCTTTCATGAAGTGTGGCATGTGTTCACTGTCGTCGCGGTAATATTGCAATTCGCTGGCGTCGGTGTGTTGATCGCTCGCGTCGCTTAAACACCCTCGGCGAGTTAGTCGTTTGAGGTTTTTGGCTATGAACTATTGGTGGGACTTGGTGGTTTAGTCTTCTTTGAGTGATAAAAAAGTGTGCTTCGGGCGTTTCTAGTGCTTTTGGTCGTCGGTTGCGTCGTTTTGGTCGGGGTGATGCTGGGTTTACGTTGACTGAGTTGGTTATTGCGATGGTTGTGTTGGGTGTGATTTCTAGTATCGCGATCCCGAGTTTTTTGGGTTCGCGTAACAATGCTTACGACAAAGAAGCGCAGACTTCTATTGAAGTTGTGTTGCGTGCATCAAAATTGCTTTATCAAAGTCAGGGCGATTTTTCAGATGCATCATCTGCGCAATGTGGTGATTCAGCAATTTTGGCTGCCGATCTACAAAAACTTGAACCTAATGTTGATGTTGTTGCTAGTTCTGTTTCTTCGACTAACTCGCGAGTCGTTAGCGTTCAGGCTGTACAGACCTGGAGTTCGAATGCCGAACTTTTGGGTTGTCAAGGTTTTTATGCGGTCGCTTTTTCATCTAGTGGTAGTTGTTGGGTTGGAAGGTTTATTTCTGAAGGCAAATTTTTGGCGTCTGGCAGCGCGTCACCGGTTGTTGTAAATGCGCAGTTAAATACAGCTAATAGTGCGATAACGACTTGGTCGGCGTTGGCTGTTAACGGTAATGCGTTTGGTGTGTTGAAACCGCAAACCAGTGCTGCTGATGGTGACAACACGAACAGTCTCGCAGCGATAAAGACTGCGTGCAAAGCTAAAACACAATCAACAGGATCAGCGACAACTAGTAGTAACTACATTGCACCGTCACAGTTCTACTCATCGTGGCGCGACACCGTCGCAGCACCAATACAGCCCGAACCGTCATGTGCGAACGGACGTGGCACATGTGAGGTGGGCAACACTGGCCCCGGGCGGCGGCATCGTGTTCTACGTTCAAGCCGGCGGTGGCTCATTCACTTCAACAGGTTCAGATTGCGGCACGAGTTGCAAGTATCTTGAAGCTGCTCCTTCCGACCAATCAACAGGATGTAGTTTGGGCAACTGGAGTTCAATTTTGTTATCATGCAACAGTTCTAGGTTTAGATTTTTGCAATTCACAGAGTATCTATCCACAACCAGCAAGTAATCAAACTGCTTCGCGCACCGCTGCAACACCGATTGGTATGGGTATGGCGAACACCAACCAGATTTATTCTCGCTTAACTGCGGCCGGTTCTGTTTCGACAAGTAATTATGCCGCTGGTGTTGCTTGGGCCTATTCGAATGGCGACAAAACCGACTGGTTCCTTCCATCAAAAGACGAGTTGGCCCAGTTGTACACCCAGAAAACAACCGTTGGTGGTTTTTCGAATGCTCGTTATTGGAGTTCTTCTGAGGTTGACAATGCCGCCGTGTGACTCAGTTATTCACTGACGGCACTCAGGCCTCCAACTACAACAAGGGTAATACGTTCTACGTGAGGCCGATTAGGGCTTTTGGTTACTATTTAACGATTGAAATTTTTATTTTTTGGTGGTGCGTCGGTTGACACCAAGCGAGACGATGGTGGCTGGAATAAAAAATGCACGGCCGTGAAATGAAACATCGTCCCAATGTTTTGTCGTGACGGGCGCATGCCACGCTCGAATTCGGTAAATTAAAAATACAAGAATCAATGCGTGAAAAGTAATTATTGACCAAGCAAAACCCTGTGCTCCGAGAATGTCAAGAAATGGTGCCGCAGCAAGTGGCCCGAGCATCGCACCAAAGCCATATAGAGTGACGAGTTGTGAAGCGGCAGCACTCATCTGTTCGGGTGAGACCCAATCATTGGTATACGCACCAGCGATTGCATACAACGGAAAACTAAATCCGCCAATCGCGAACAAAATTAAAATTGTCCACCAACTATTTGCAGGCTGCGTCAACATCGACGCGCCGAGCACGATCACTGCGAAAGCACTTAGTAGCCCGATGATTCGTCGGTCAATATCGTCGGACGCAGACGAGATTGGCCAGGTCAATGCCATCCCACCAATTTGCAATGCAGCGATCAGAACACCAACTCGTCCAACACTCAGGCCTTCGCGTGTTGCATGAATTACAGCCATGCCGAGAATTCCGCCATGTGCAAGACCGACTAGAAGAATCGCACCAAAACCAGACGGGACAATTCTTGCGAGTTCGCGCAAACTTATATGTGTGTGATTTTCAACTTCTGGTGTTGTAGCTTGTTCAGAGATCGCAACTGGGATCACGGCAAGCGATGCGATAATTGCAGCAAATGCGTAGCCATTAAGGTTTCGTGCGTCGAAGTTAAAAACTATTAATTGTCCGGCGCCATATGCACCGATTGTTACGGCGTTGTAGATCGCCAACAAACGACCGCGAAAGTGGTTCGCCGCTAAACCATTGAGCCAAGATTCTGCGACAACATACAGGCCGGCGAAACAAAACCCGGTGCTACTACGCATGATGATCCATGTGAGCGGTGAGTCAAACAGGCCCGTGACTAGTGTTGATGCGCTGAGTAGAGACGCAAGAGCGGCGTAGACGCGTATGTGGCCGACTTGAGTCATTGCACGAAGTGAATACCATGACCCGAGCAAGAAACCTGCGTAGTAGGCAGTCGTAAGTCCTCCGCTAATTACAGTTGGCAGGTTTTCTAGTTCGGCTCGCACGCCGATTAGGGTGCTGAAAGTTCCGGCTGAGATGAGCAGAAAAGTTAGGCCCGTAAATAGTCCCCAAGTAGCCAAAAGAATTGACTTGCGGTTTGAGTTCAGTTTTGGGATGAAACGCACACAATCAGTCAAGCACGGCTTAATAAACTAGTTGAGTTCTTTGACTGGCAGTTTTGTGACATTAATCGGTTCAACAAATCGCGTCGCGAGCAACTAGCCTGACAGCGACTTGGGTCGCTAGCTCAGTTGGTAGAGCGACGGACTTTTAATCCGCAGGTCCAGGGTTCGATCCCCTGGCGACCCACTTTTATAACTTCTACTAGTTGGCTAGTTAGCTAATTGCGAGTTGTTGCATGCGGTGGGCGAGTTTGGCGTGTGATTTGAGCATAGTTTCAAGTTTCGCGCTGACTATTTCGTGTTTGCGCACAACATGCTTGCCGTGCACGATCGTGTCGCGCGCTGCAACTGGCCCGCAACGCAACCACGCTTCAATCGGGTCGGCAATTGCGCCTGCGAATGCTGGGCCGGTTAAAGACCAAATTGCAACATCACCAACACTGCCGACCGATAATTCGCCGATTTCGCCGACTCGACCGAGGCAACCAGCGCCACCGCGAGTCGCGCACTCGAGAGCCATGCGCGCTGTGCCTGCTGCTGCACCGCTTCTTAATTTGGCGAGCAACATTGCTTGTCGTGCTTCAAGCCACATTGACGCGCTATCTGCCGAAGATGATCCATCGACGCCGATGCCAACATGCACGCCGGCAGCGATTAGATCGATTATCGGCGCAACACCCGAAGACAAAATCAAATTGCTACTCGGACAATGTGCCACGCCGATTCGCGCCGCACCGAGTCGTTTAATTTCTTGCGGGTTCGGCATCACGCAATGCGCTAGCCATGTGCGGTCAGTGCACCAGCCGACTTCTTCTAGATAATCCATTGGCCGACAACCAAATGTCGCCAGCGAAAATGCATCATCTTCAGAGTTCTCGGCGAAGTGTGTGTGCAAGCGAACATCAAGTTTTGCGGCTAACTCTGCCGAGTCGATCATCAACTGCTTCGTCACACTAAAACGGTGGAGCACGGTGCGAGTGCAACGCGAACCATTGCCCCGTGACTGCGATCGTGATGCTTGACAACTGCTTGCGCTGATCGTCCAGAATCACATCATGATCTTGCACCACATCATCGGGTGGCAACCACCGTCTTTTATCGACAACGACATCGACCCGCGAGTGGATGAAAACGCATGCCGATATCGCGTGCCGCGGCAATTTTCTGCACTCAACAAATCGCCTGCTCCAGCAGGGTGGACATATAAATGATCAGTTGACGTTGTGCAACCCGACAACGCAAGTTCGGCGAGACCGACCCATGCCGAAACATGCGCCGACTCTTCATCGAGCGCACGCCACAACGGATATAAGGTTTGTAGCCAACCAAATAACGGCGCATTCGTCATCGGCGGAAACGCCCGCGTCAAGTTTTGATACAGATGATGATGAGTGTTGACGAGTCCAGGCGTGACAAGACAATCCGTTGCGTCGACAACTTGTTTTGCTTGTGGTGTTTGCCGCTTCCAATTGCCGAGACAAAACCGTTTGTAATCGTCACCCAGCCATTGCGTATTTCTCTTCGACTGTCATCCATCGTCGCTACTAGCGACGAATTCGCAATTACAAGGTCGGCAATTTCGGTAGTCAGATATTTAAATCGCGGAGTTCGCTATTTGCGTGTCGCTCGTCGGCGTCACGATAAAGCATGTGTCCAAGCAATGCAGCAATTCCAGCGGTTGACAAGCCAACAATTATTGGAAACGCCAACAATGCAAGAACGAGAATGATTGCACCCGCCATATTATTTCTCAGGCTTGTAAGCCAAGCCTCAATCTCGACAGCGCCACCAGCAGGCAGTGACAAAAACTCCGATCGTGCTGCGCGCGGGGCGCGAATCGCCGAAGCCTTCGACATACGCTTCGTTGAAAGTCTAAAAGTGTCCATGTCAGTTAAAAAACACATTGTTTTTTTCACATCTTTAATTGTCGCACCAACAGATTTAAGTTGACCCTTTAGGTTTTCGATCGACTGTGCAGTTTGAGCTTTTACTCCACCGTCAACAATTGCTCCATCTTTGAGTCCGAGTTGACCAGAGACGATGATCCAATCGCCTGCGCGAACGACCGGCGTGTACGGACCGATAGGTGCTGTTTGTTTTGACATGATTTAAATCGTAGATGATTTTTGCGCCAATAAGATAACTCACGTGAAAAATATAAGTCGACGTAGGTTTATCGCTGGTTCTGTGTCGGTAGTTGGTGCCGGCGCCTCTCTTCAAATATTGACATCATGTGGCGATAGTTCGACATCGGTTCAAGATTCGTCAGACGATTCGATCGCACAAGCTGGTGCTGATGCGAGCGGTGAAATGAAAGTTGATCTGCCAGTGATTTACAACTTGTACAGCGGTTTCCGCAAGTTCTGGTTCCGGGCAATTTACGCTTGCCAATTTCGCTGGCACTTTCGTCGGGGATAATAAGCGCCTCAAGCGATTTTAAATTTCCGCAAACACTTTCAGCAAATGTGATTGATCTCTCAAACGACAAATTACTGATTGAAAACATTTCAGCGAAGTTGCATGGCGCTGAAATATCTCTTCCGTACTATCCATTCAATGTAGAAATTGCAGCAGCCGGAAACTACTCGCTGATTGTGTATGGCGGCCCATATCAAGGCACCGCTTTTAGTGTTTTAGAACGGGGTCAAGTTTCGGTGCCTGGAGAGGGCGACTTGCTACCTAGTTTTGACACTCCGACTTTCGCAGATCATCGGCAGGTTGAACCGATTTGTACGCGACAACCAAAAGCGTGCCCATTTCATGAAGTAACTCTGAGTGATGCGCTGAAACTCGGCGTGCCAGTTGCATATCTTGTTGGCACACCAGCACATTGCTCGACCGGAACTTGCTCTCCGGCGCTCGATGGGTTGATTGATGTCGCAACTCGTGTCGGTGACCGTGCGGCGTTTGTTCACGCCGAAGTTTATGCAGACGAGGCAGCGACCGTGATTGCACCCGCAGTTAAGGCACTCGAATTAACTTTTGAGCCCACGCTTTTTATCGTTGACGCGAATGGCAAAATTATCAAACGGCTTGACGCCGTATACGACGCTCTAGAAATTTCTGACGCTCTTGCGTCGATCGGTATCAGCTAAAGCTTTGACCGCATCCGCAACTGCGCGAAGCATTTGGGTTCGTGATTTTGAAACCTGCATCTTGTAATCCGTCGTTGTAGTCAAGATTTGCGCCTTCAAGAAGTTGCAACGACGCTGGGTCGACAACAACTTTTACATCTCCGAATGTTTGGACAAGATCATCGGCGGCGAATTCTCCGTCGAAAAACATTTCGTATGAGTAGCCCGAGCATCCACCAGGTCGCACGGCGACGCGCAATGCGAGTTCGGTTGCATTCTCAGATTCAAGGAGTTGCTTGACTTTGACTGCTGCTTTGTCTGTAAGAGTGATCATTTGACTGTCTCCATTTAGGTTTTTCGAATGTGATAAAAGACTATCGCTTGCTACGCAATACACGCACGATTGAAGAATAGAAGCGGAGAAGGCTATCTATCTAGTTGTGCAACGAACCCATCGTTTAACTGGTCAGGTAGTTTTAAAGGTATGACTGGCCGACGAGTGTCGCCCCCGACCCCCGCAGAAGTGACCAATCTTTTGCGCGCCGTGATTGACCCAGAACTTGGCGACAACATCGTTGATCTCGGCATGGCGACGGGTGTGACAGTTTCTGATGAAGGTCTCGTCACTATCGGAGTAAAACTTACGATCAAAGGTTGCCCATTGCGTGTGCAAATTAAAAACGATGTCGAATCGCGGGTCACGACTCACCCTGGCGTTACAAAAGTAAAAATTGAGTGGGGTGAAATGGATTCTGACGAGCGCACTGCGGTTATGACTCGCGCCCGATGGAATGCCAAGGAGAATGCTCCGGCAACACAGATACCGCTCAACACGAGAATCTTGGCGATCGCAAGCGGCAAAGGTGGTGTCGGTAAAAGTTCAGTAACGGTAAATCTTGCGGCCGCACTTGCAAATCAAGGACACACGGTTGGTGTTTTAGATGCAGACATCTGGGGATTCTCTGTGCCGCGAATGTTGAATATGTCGGATCGTCTCGAGGCGAAACTTTTTGAGGGCAGTGACAAGCCGAGAATGATCCCCAATGAGCGAATTGTTGGCAAGGGTTTACTGAAAGTTGTCAGCACCGGCATGCTCGTCGAAGATGAAAGCACTGCGTTGATGTGGCGTGGACTGATGCTGACAAAAGCAGTCGAGCAGTTTTTGAAAGATGTGCATTGGGGCGATTTGGATTATTTGTTGATTGATATGCCACCAGGTACCGGCGATGTGCAAATGGGCTTGGCTCGAATGTTGCCACGAACTGATTTAATAATCGTCACGACGCCAGCGGTATCTGCGCAAAAAGTTGCGATTCGTGCCGCCGACATGGCACGACGAAGTTTCTTGCGTATTGCCGGCGTGATCGAAAATATGAGCGCGTTCACTTGCGAGCACGGAACGAGTTATCCGTTGTTTGGTTCGGGTGGCGGACAAAATCTTGCGACTGAAATTGGCTCTGAACTTCTTGGCCAAGTGCCGATTGAAAATGAAGTCAGTCATGGCAGCGACAACGGTGAACCAGTGGCGATCGCCGGCTCGGGATTGGCTGCCGAAGTGTTTCGTGACATTGCCAAAAAAATTATTTCGCAGACTGTGCCGGTCAACGAAATGGCTGGCTGTTCGGCGCGCATGCTCGAAAGCGTCGCACTGGCCTTAGGCGAAAAACCAAAAAAATAATCGGTCGCGAAAATCTAATACTCGGGGTCGCCGGGCATCAAGACGCCGATGACTTTTCCGTCGCTGTTCGTACGTAGGCGGGGCAAAATTGCGACAGGTCTAGAAACTTTCTTGGCGGCGGCGAGTACTTCGTCACTCGTGTCGTAGTTCGCGAGAAACTTCAGGTTTTCTGAGGTCGGCGGAAACATCGCAAGTTCTCCGCGCGCGAGTTTGTCAAGTGCCTCTTGTGGTCGTACCCACAAACTGGCAATTGTCTCTTGCGAATCATGTAACGGTTCCTGAGATTCTGGTGCGCGCGCGACAAAAAAACGCGTGTCGAATCTGCGGGCTTCACCAACTGGCGTGATCCAATGACTGACATAGTGAATTGAATCGGTTATCAAATGTAAATCTTCGCTGCGACATAACTCGACCATGCTCAGCGAGTAATCATGAATTTTTAGTCGTGCTGCGTCAAAGCGATCAGCGATCGCGGGTTGATCAAATGCAATTATTTGATTTGTCTTGGTGCTTCGCGCCAGCAACACTCCTGCTTCTTCGAAACATTCACGAATCGCCGCCACCCAATAGGCCAAACCGCCACTTGGAATCTCTAGCAAACCACTTGCGTGCTCATCATCCAAACCATCACAGAGTTGCTCCAATTCTTCGATGCCATCTGATTCGTCGACTTTTCCACCAGGAAACACATACATCCCGCCAGCAAACGCGGCGTTCAACGTGCGTTGCAACATGAAAACTTCGAATGCACCGTTTTCGATATCGCGGATCAGCATCACGGTGGCGGCTGGACGCAGCGCACTCTTATCTGATTTATCTAACGACGAATTAACAGAGGCCGCATCAGAATTTGTCACACCATCGAGAATACGCATCGTGACATGATGCGACATCATCGCGAGATTTGGTGGTGTTATGTCGTTTCAGAGATTGTTCGCCGATAGGTTCAAAGCAATGAATCGCGTGTCGGTCGACACCGCGGGGCGCCCACCTTCGGTGGATGCACTCGCACGAGAGCTGGCGATTCGCCATTCGTTGCCTCACGCATTGTTGGTTGATTTTGCGCGTCGTGCAATCGCCACGGCAGCATCCAGTTTGCCAAGCACAACGACTCAAGTAAAAGATTATGCCGATCAACTTGCCGCTGAGTTTTCGCAAAGTTTGTTGCGCGAGGTCATCAACGCAACCGGGGTTTTGTTGCACACCAATCTTGGTCGTGCGCCGGTTGAAATGAAATCCACTGATCGTGCATCAAATCTCGAGTTAAATATGGACACGGGTGAACGCGGTTCACGCCAGTCGACCGTCGGCAAGTTGCTCGCCCTGCTGTGTGGCGCCGAGTCGGCAATCGTTGTCAACAACAATGCGGCGGCCGTGCTGTTAGTCGTCGCGGCGCTGGCGAATTCTCGAGACGTAGCGGTGTCGCGTGGTGAGAGCGTAGAAATTGGTGGCAACTTCCGTATCCCAGAAGTCACCGAACAATCTGGTGCGCGACTTGTTGATGTCGGCACGACGAATCGCACTCGTCTGCGGGATTACAAAAAAGCCATAGACAAACGCGACAACGACATTGCGCTCGTGCTAAAAGTTCATCCGTCCAACTATCGCGTATCTGGTTTCGTCGAAGACACGCCCGTGCGCGAACTCGCAACTCTGCCTGTGCCGGTCGTTGCCGACATCGGTTCGGGGCTAATTGATAACACATGCCCGTGGCTTGAAGGGCGCGCACCTGCATGGTTGGCCAATGAACCAGCGGCCCGACAAACTTTGAGTGACGGCGCAGCATTGGTGATGTTTAGTGGAGACAAACTTTTTGGTGGTCCGCAATGTGGAGTCATCGCTGGTCGTGCCGATCTTGTCGAAGCGTGCGCGCAACATCCCCTCGCGCGTGCGTTGCGACCGGGCTCACTAACGATGATTTCAATGCAATCTTTGGCACTTTCTTATTTAGCAAGAACCGCCACATCTGAGATTGCTTTTTGGAAGATGGCAAGTATTTCTGTTGCTGAGTTGCAGTTGCGTGCCAAAAAAATAATCAGCGCTGCCCACATTGGCGAAGTTTGTTCGCTCGACTCGATACCCGGTGCCGGGTCGGCACCCGGTGCAACTATCTCATCGGCTGGTGTTGTGGTTGCGGGTGACCACCTTGCAAAATTACGCAATCGTGAACTGCCGATCGTTGCCCGAGTAAAAGATTCAAAAACCTATTTTGATTTACGTACCGTGCGCAACGAAGATGATCATCTGTTGATTGAAGCACTGCGCAGTCTTGTTGAATAGCTAACTCAATGACTGTTATTGCAACTGCCGGCCATGTTGATCACGGCAAATCATCGCTAGTTCGAGCGTTAACAGGCACCGACCCAGACAGATGGGAAGAAGAAAAGCGTCGTGGCATGACGATCGATCTTGGTTTTGCCTTCACCGTGTTGCCTTCAGGCGCTGTCGCAAGTTTCATTGATGTGCCGGGTCACATTCGTTTTTTGCGCAACATGTTGGCAGGAGTCGGCGCGATTGACGCGTGTGTTTTAGTCGTGGACGCAAAAGAGGGTTGGATGCCGCAAACCGAGGAACATTTTCAGATCTTAAAACTTCTCGGTGTCGCCAATGGCGTTGTCGCGTTATCAAAAATAGATTTGATTGACGGAGAACTAGAAAATATTCGTCGTCGCGAGATTTCAGAGCGCACAAACGGATCGTTTTTAGCAAATGCCGAGATCATTGCAACCTCTGTAACAACAAATCTGGGCCTCGATAAATTGTGCAGCGCATTAGATCAACTGATTAGCCAGTCAGCTAGCCCGTCAGCTAGTTCGTTAGCTAGCCAGTCAGCAGCAGCTAGCCAGCGCCCAAGATTGTGGATTGATCGAGCGTTCACGACGAAAGGTGCGGGCACGGTCGTCACCGGAACTTTGATTGACGGCTGTTTACAGGTCGGCGACGAACTTGCTGTTGTACGAAATCAACAAAAAGTTCGGGTCAGAGAGATACAACAGCATGAACAGACGGTCACAAAACTTGATCATTCGCATCGCTGTGCTTTGAACCTCGTTGGTATCTCGCATGAAGAGATTTCTCGCGGTGATGCACTGGTGAATTTAAAACAATGGAAGCCAACCGCAATGTTCGACGCGTCACTACGGGTCGTGCCAAGTCTCAAACACCGTGTGACGCGACGCGGTAGTTATTCGATTTATATTGGCGCTGGCGAATTCTCCGCCAAGATTCGCTTGATCGGTACCCGCGAATTGAATGCCGACGAGCAAGGGTGTGTGCGAATCGCAATTGATTCTTCGCTGGCGCTGATGCCCGGCGATCGTTACATCCTTCGCGAATCTGGTCGACAAGAAACAATCGGCGGTGGAGAAGTGCTTGATATTCACCCGATACTCCGCGTCTCACGCGCCAAACCTGATCGCTCACTGGATCGTTTGATTGCCGAACATGGTTGGATAACAGTTAGTGACTTTGAATTATTGACATCGCAGCGACTGCCAGCAGTCGTTGGTGAGTGGCTAACCACACCAGCGCTTCACGAGGCATTGCGAAAAGACCTGGCGATGCAGTTGGCGAAAAATCCCGACGGCATTGAAGTCTCTCGGCTTAAAACTTATGAGCAAGCAGTTGTTGCGACTTTGCCAGAAGTCGTGATCGAAATGGGTCGTGCTCGTATCAAGGGCGCCAATTCAATAACCGATCATCCGTATGCAGGATTGTTCGCTCACGCCGGAGTGACGCCGCCCGACACCAAGACTTTGGATCGCAACGTTATTAGGCAACTTGTGCAGCGCGGACTGTTAGTCGATGTTGACGGCACCGTGTTTCATATCTCGGCGTTAGAAACTGCACGACACAAGGTCGTCGAAATTTTGAATCAGAACCCGAATGGTTTCACCGTCTCACAGTTTCGTGAGCATCTTGGCATCACACGCAAGCACGCAGTGCCGTTGCTTGAAGCTTTAGATCGCCGTGGGATCACCAGACGCACAGATGATTTGCGAGTTGGTGGCGCGCGGCTAGCTAATTAATTATTTTGGTTTGCGCATCTCGCGATAGTCACGAGCGGCACCTTCAAGCGGTTCAACTTCGAGCGTGACCCCGTCGATTGCGGCAACACGTAATTCTTGACCATCATCAATCGGTGTCGAGCGATTCGTTCGTGCGCGCCAATTGGCATCATGGATTCGCACGACT
Source organism: Acidimicrobiaceae bacterium (assembly GCA_003569125.1). Lineage (GTDB taxonomy): Bacteria > Actinomycetota > Acidimicrobiia > Acidimicrobiales > Ilumatobacteraceae > BACL27. Next base: position 19,187 of record BGOG01000006.1, read on the forward strand.
CCGAGCGGATTTATCGCACCAACTGCAACACCGACACTTCCGATCATCCACTCACGACCGATCGTTGGTGTGGCGAACCTCGTGCGCACCATCGACGGCATGCCGACGACGAATGCCAAAGAAATTGCTGCAATTCCGCAAGCAAGTGTCAGCCAAGAGAGTCGAACATCGCCACCGTCGCTGGGTCGAAATAGTGTGAGGCTAGAAATCGTGAACAGTGCAAGACCTAAGCCCGTAAAAAACCGTGGAATACCAACTTGCACGTCAATAGCCAAGGCAAACATTGCAATCAACATCAGCACCAGACTTGCTCCTCGAAGTGGCAACGTCGCGAGCCCGTGACTGCCGAGTACGACACAAATAGCGCCGACAACGCCCGCGATGCCGATTCCGGCCGTGAAAAATTCGAATATCAATAGCGCCAAACCGATGATGAACAACAGATAAGTCACCGGTGGACTTGCCGAAGTGTGTAACAATCGCTCGACCAAGCCGAGTTTGAAAAATCTGGTGGTCGCCGCGTCGCGCACGAGTTGCCCATTTTCGTCTTTGGCGTCGACAACCGTACGTAATGTTTTGCCCTTGATTGTCAATCCATCCAAAGCCAGCAACATATTTCGCAATACCGGCACGCCCTCGTCGGCCGTCGTAAGTTTTAATGCACCTAATTTTTTTGCCTGTTGAGAATTCAAAGTAGAAGTTAATAACTGCGAAGATGCATCACCGAAACTAATTTTGCCGGCACTGGTCGTGAGTAACGTGCCGGTTCTTCCGATTCGAGTGCCGTCAGCCATCGCCGAAACATCGGCAACAGCCAATAACTGAGCGGCACTGCCGTATGCGCGAGCAGTCGTTGGCCCCACCCAAACACCGATCGGTAGTTTTGAGTTAATTATTTTCTCGAACAACTGCGTCATTCGAGTCGCAGAGACGACACTGCCTTGTGAGTTGAGTTGCAAAATGACCGCCTGCGATTTTGAGTTTTCGGCACGATCAATTGCTTGCTCAATGTCATGAGCCACGATTTCATCGATCAGTCCGTTTACTTCTACGACGTCGACTGGCGCCAGGTCGATCGCCTCATCTTGTGCCCGCGCCGAGCCCGCCGCAACAAATATCGTCGCCATCATCAAAACAAGCATGCCGACTTTGGCATACGTTCGGTTCTGGTTGACTTGTGCGCGCAATTCACTCTCCGAGTCGTGTGTTGAGAAACTTACGCTAACATTTGCGCGTGCACATTTTGCTTGCCACCGATGCTCAGTGGGTTCTCGACGAAGTCCATTCGGCACTTGGCACACCTGAAACTTCGTTCGTCGTTTGTAGCGATGGTCGCGATGTGCCACAAGCCATAAAGCAGCGCACACCAGATTTGGCCGTGCTTGATTTGCAGAGTGGTTCGATGGGCGCGATGGCAGTGACGATGGATCTGCGTTTAGATCACAGTGATGGGCGAGCACCAAACGTGCCAGTTCTAATGTTGCTTGATCGTCTGGCTGATGTTCATCTGGCTCGGCGAAGTGGCGCGCAAGGTTGGCTGATTAAACCGCTTGACTCGTTGCGCTTGCGTCGGGCGGCAAATGCGATTGTTGCAGGCGATGTGTGGCACGAGGGCATGCCAGCCGAAGTTTAAAAACTACTTTCGGTTCGCAACAATTACTTCGGCGATTTGCAAAGCGTTTAGCGCCGCGCCCTTGCGCAAGTTGTCGTTCGAAACAAACAAAGTTAAACCTTTGTTGCCGTCAATCGAATGATCTTGACGAATTCGGCCGACAAAACTCGGATCTTTACCCGCTGCGTCCAACGGTGTTGGCACATCCATCAGACTCACACCTGGCGCATTTGACAAAATCTTCGTCGCTTCAGCCGGAGTGATCGCTCGATCAAATTCGAGAGTTAGCGAGAGTGAGTGACCGGTAAAAACCGGCACTCGAACGCAAGTGCCCGAAACGCGCAAATTCGGAATATGCAGAATTTTGCGACTCTCGTTGCGCAGTTTTTTCTCTTCGTCAGTTTCTAACATGCCGTCATCGACCAAGGTTCCGGCAAACGGAATCACATTGTTTGAAATCGTGCGTGGAAATTTCACGGCTGGAGGAAACGTGATCGCTTCGCCGCTATATGTCAAATCACTTGCGGTTGTCGAAGCCAACTTAATTTGATCGTGCAGTTCGGCGACACCCGACACTCCCATTCCGCTTACGGCTTGGTATGTACTGGCAACAAGGCGCACAAGCCCGGCTGCATCATGCAGAGGTTTCAGCACCGGCATCGCTGCCATTGTCGTGCAATTTGGATTAGCGATGATTCCGAGTTTGGCGTTTGCAATATCTTCGGGATTTACTTCAGAAACAACCAGCGGCACGTCAGGGTTCATGCGCCACGCAGATGAGTTGTCGATAACGATGGTTCCTCGCTTGGCATAAATCTCGGCGATTGCGCGAGAGGTAGTCGCGCCTGCTGAAAAAATGGCGATATCTAGATCACTTGTGTCGGCTGTCGCGGCGTCTTCAACGGTGATTTTCTGACCATTCCACTCAATGACACTTCCGGCAGATCGTGCTGAAGCAAAAACCTAACTGAGGTTGCGGGAAAGTTACGTTCGATTAATAAGGTTCGCATGACGCTGCCAACCATGCCGGTTGCGCCGACAATACCGAGAGATAATTTTTTTGTCACGTATTTAGGATACTTGAGCCACTAACCACCAGTGGCTTGGATTAATTCTGTTTGTCGGGATTACTTTGACGCCGTTTTTCTCGGTCGTGAATACTTCGAGGTTTCGCTTTTTTGAGTGAAATATTTTTATATCGCTTAATTGTGGTGCAACTTTCGCCAGCACCGTATCTGGCTTTAGCCGGTTGGCCTGCCAGCCGAATCTCGTCGACCAGCGCCAACGGGCGAGGCGTGGGCCAACAAACGAAATCTTCCAAAGCCAACGCATTGCGACACCCAATGGCACGAGCAAGATATCGCTAAGTACCCAGGTGCGAAAATTGAGCACAACTGTGCCACCGCTTCGGGTGACACGGATCGCCTGGTTTACAAGTTCAAGAGCGTCGTGGGGTTGACAGTGTTGAAGCGTGATGTAAGAAAAAGTGACATCGACGATGTTGTCATTCAGTGCAAGGGTTCTTCCGTTGACCACATGCAGAGTATTGAGTCGCTCAATTCGTCCGAACTGCGAAACTGTTTGTCGGCACCGCTCAAGAAAAGCCGAGTCAACATCTGCGGCGATTACTTTTTCACAGCGATTTGTAAACGCCGAGGTCATTCTGCCGATGCCACTACCAATTTCGAGCAGAGTCGACGACTCGAAGTTTATTTCGCCGAGTTCAAGTAGCCGAATGTATCGCTGAACTTCTTTGTCACCAGTTTTGACGAACTCTTCGAGAGTTAGTTCGCTACCGGTTTCATTGTTGAAAACCCAGCCTGTTTCGCGTACGACATCATCTGCGCTTAAATCATTATCAGCAAGATTGCCGGCGCGCCGCCAAGGCAAATGATGGGCGCGCTTCGTTTGCATATGTCTGAAGAAATCTACTTGCTACTTGCGTTCAGGCAGTGGTGCCGAATACTCCTCGCCACTATCCAGGTCGAACGCCGTATGTAGCGCGCGCACTGCGGTTTCAAGCATCGGGGCGGCCACGACGACAGAAATTCGAATCGTACTCGTCGAAATCATTTCGATATTTACTTTGTTGTCGGCCAAAACTCGAAACATCTTGGCGGCGATGCCAGGGCTTGATTTCATTCCCGCACCCACAAGTGAGATTTTGGCGATGTTCGAGTCGTTGGTTACACCACTCGCGCCGACTTGCTTGGCAATTTTTTCGACGATCGGCTGGGCAATCGCCACATCGGTCTTGGGCAATGTAAAAGAAATATCGGTCGTGCCGGCAGTTGAAGTGTTCTGCACGATCATGTCGACATTGACATTGGCGTTGGCCAACGGCTCAAACAATGCGGCTGAAACACCAGGTTGGTCGGGCACACCCAAAACAGTTATTTTTGCGTCGCCTGCGTCGTGCACGACACCCGAAATGATTGGATCTTCCATATTTTTTTCTCCTTTACGTTCTTCGCTCGTCACCCAAGTTCCTTGCTCCCAAGTAAAACTTGAGCGCACATGAATCGGCACATTGTGATTGCGAGCGAATTCAACACTGCGAAGTGCCAGCACTTTGCTTCCAGCGCCGGCCATCTCGAGCATTTCATCAAACTCAAGATGTTTCAGTTTTCGAGCCTGCGAAACAACCCTTGGGTCAGCGGTGAAAACTCCGGTTACATCTGTATAAATTTCGCACACGTCGGCCTTGAGTGCGGCTGCGAGTGCGACTGCAGTTGTATCGCTTCCTCCACGGCCAAGTGTTGTGATTTCTTTTTCTGTGCTGACGCCCTGAAACCCGCGACGACCGCGACCTTGCCTTCGGCGAGTGCGTCGCGAACACGGTCGCCTCGAATTTCAAGAATTTTTGCTCGACCATGCACGGTGTCAGTAATGATCCCGACTTGACTGCCCGTGAAACTCATCGCTTCGACCGAGAGATCTTGAAGCGCCATACACAAAAGCGACATGCTGATGCGTTCACCAGTTGTCAGCAACATGTCTAATTCTCGACCAGGTGGCGCAGAAGAAACTTGTCGCGCGAGGTCCATCAGGTTGTCCGTGGCTTTTCCCATTGCCGATACAACGATTACGAGTTGGTTGCCTTGTGCCTGTGTGGCGGCAATGTGTCGTGCGACATTGCGCATTCGCTCGGGGTCGGCCACTGATGTACCGCCATATTTTTGAACTATCAAAGCCACGGCTGTCAACGCTAGCCGTGCTGGTGTTGCCGACCTGTAGCATTTTCTGATCATGGGAACAGACAAACGAAACCGCCAAAGAGAAAATCGCCTAGCACGACGAAATGAAGTTGCGCAAAAGACCAAACGTCAGATTCTGCGCCGTCGAATTACGCGAATTGTGTTGCTGCTTGGCGCGGTCGTCGGGGTTGTTTTGTTTTTCAATTTGAGTGGCAACAAAGATGAATCCAAGACTTCGACCAGCGACTCATCGGTTCCGGCCGAGTCGGCATCATCAACTGAGTCGACAGTGGCACCCGTCGCAGGTGGACCATTCGTTTATGGTGAGGGCGAGTGTGCACCGGCCGACGGTTCTGGATCGCAAGTTCAAAAATTCACAGTGGCGCCAAAGTTGTGCATTGATTTAGCGAAGACTTACACGGCGGTCGTGTCAACTTCAAAAGGTGATTTCACGGTTGTGCTCGACGCGGTCAAGGCCCCCGGCACTGTCAATAATTTCGTCAACTTGGTGCGATCAAAATATTTTGATGGCACGGTTTGCCATCGTGCGATACCAACTTTCATGGTGCAATGCGGTGATCCGACTGCCACTGGTACGGGTGGACCCGGCTATTCAATCGCTGACGAATTGCCGGCTGCCGGAGAATACAAAATTGGTTCTCTAGCGATGGCCAACTCTGGGCCGAACACAAACGGCAGCCAGTTTTTTGTTGTGACCGGCGAGCAGGGAGTGACGCTTGCGCCGAACTACACGCTGTTCGGTCAAGTAACAAAAGGCTTGGATACGACAGTTTCTGCCCTTGACAAAGCGGGCAATGATGACCCTGCCGCAAATGGCTTACCGCCAAAAGAAGAACTTCGAATTACGAAAATAACAATCAGCGAAAATAAAAACTTGTTTTGAAAACAGTCAGTTAGTCAATTAGTCGCGAGGCAGGAAAGCAGAATCTAATCTTTGAATCTCGAGATTTGAACGATCGGATACTGAATCCATGTTGTCTCTGAACCCAACGAAGATGTTCATCTCACGAAGAATTCTTAAAATTTCTTCGTCATACACGCCATTTGGGTGCGACATGCAACTGGGTGCTTTTTTTAAATAGCCGGTCAAATATTCTGAGTTCACCGAGTATTCAGAAAGTTTCTCTGCCGTCGTCAGTCTCGTGATGTTCGTCGGGTGACTGTGCGAGTGCAAACCAACGACATGGCCGCGACTTGCGAGTTGGGTGATTGATTCTGGGCCCATCGTGATTGTTTTGTTGATTTCATCGATTGATGTTCCATGATTTTGAATTATTAATTTCATGGTTTCGAGATATTCTGTCGGAGTCAAGATTTCATCGCGTAAATATCTGAACCACCGGTCGCCACGCGTGTAAAACGGATAAACAGTCAAATAGTCTTCTGGAAATGTTTTCTTCGCAGACAAAAATGTTTCAGGCACTGTGACTTCGAGGGATGAATCAAATTCTGCGAAAAAAACCTCTTTATTCTCAAAAAACTGATTTCTGAAAATCCTGAAAATCTCCAAGATATATGGGTGACCTGCGTGCGGCCCGGTATTGACGAAAAAAAATGCTTTGAGTTTCTTTTTGGCGAGCACCGAAGCCGCGACATCAAATTGACACTGCAGTCCGTCGTCAAACGAACAGCAAATGTCGGTCTCGTCTAGTTTTTGACTAAGCGCTTTTTCTAGAAAGACGTCTGCGCTTAAAAGATTTGCAACTTTTGACGCATGATCAAGTGATCGGCCAAACTCATCGGCAGAAAAAGAGCCTTCACTTTTTAGGTGACCATTGCCGTGAAAATGGTGGAACATCAGACCAGTTGGCCCGGAACTTTTTAGACTTGACAACGAGAGAGTCACGTCTCAATTCTAGTTATTCAGAAAATTAATTAGTTAGTAAAGACTCTCGCAATGTATTTGCTGTTTTGTCACTGACACCGATCTCGCGCACGAAGTTTTGTACCGAGCCGTACTTTGTGTTGAGATCATCAAGAATGATCGCCATCGCGCGCGGGTCGGCAGCCGCAAATCGCGCCGGCATGTTGGCGTAAGCCGTGGCGAGATCTGGTTGGCTCACCTCGGCCCATTTGATGAGGCGCTTCATGCCCAATTCGGTGAGCCCATAGTCGGCGGAAATAATTTCATCGGGTACACCGAGAATTGACAAGATGAAGGCCGCCAATACTCCTGTGCGATCTTTGCCGGCCGCACAATGAAACACCAACGGCAAAACATCGGTCGCTGCAATTACTTCAATGGCATTAGCGAACTTTGGTGCAGCATTGGCGATCATTTCACGATATGCCCAGACCAGAAATTCAACGGTGTCTTCGATGACTGGTGTTTCACCTTCGTTCCAGGTGGCGTCGATGATCGAAAGATGATGAAACGCAACAGGAAACTTGTCAATAGGGAAGGTGCCACGAGTTTTGACCTCGTTATCGGTGCGCAAGTCGATCACGGTTTTTACACCGAGGTCGATAACTGCTTGCGCATCGTCGGTGGTCAATCGATACAATCCATCGGCTCGAAACAAAGTTCGCCATTTTGTTGTCTGGCCGCTACTAGTTGGGTAACCGCCTAGATCACGAAAGTTATGCACCGCATCAAGGGCGATTAATCGTTGCGGATCGTTGATCAAAGATTCAATTGTTGCGCTGTTCACCCCGTGGACTTTATCTGTTTGACGCGACCACAATATGTCCACAAGATGTCTGTTTACTTACGATTAGTTGAATGACGGTAATTTTCGGTAGTGTCGCACGGATGAAATCACTTGAAATCAAAACAGTCGGCGTAATTGGCTCTGGAATCATGGGCTCAGGTATTGCCGAAGTTATCGCTAAGTCAGGTATCGATGTAGTTATTCGCTCGCGCACGCAAGAAACTGCTGATGCGACGAAAGCCGCGATTGAAGCAAGTCTGAAAAAGCAAGTCGCAAAAGCAAAGATCACCCAAGACCAACTAGACGCAGCAATGGCTCATGTTTGTGTGACCAGCAAACTTGAAGACCTTGCAAATTGTGATCTGATAATCGAGTCTGCCGTTGAAGACCTTGCGACCAAACAAGAGTTGTTTTCTCAACTCGACAAAATCGTAAAACCATCGTGTGTCTTGTCGACCAACACGAGCACATTGCCAGTAATCGAAATGGCCAAGTCGACGAATCGTCCCGACAAGGTTTGCGGTATCCATTTTTTTAATCCTGCTGTTCTGATGCCACTAGTTGAAGTCGTTCGGCCGATCACGGCGAGTGATGAAACGATCGCTTTTGCCAACGAGTTTGTCAAAGCCTGTGCGAAAGACGCAGTACAAGTTGTTGATCGTGCGGGGTTCATCGTCAACGCTTTGTTGTTTCCGTATTTAAATAATGCAATTGCAATGTTCGAGGCCGGCACCGCGAGCATGGAAGATATCGATGTTGCAATGAAAGGTGGTTGCAATTTTCCGATGGGGCCTTTTGCATTGCTCGACCTTGTCGGGCTGGATACTTCGGTCGCGATTCTCGATGCTCTTCACGCAGAATTTAAGTCAGCAACTCTTGAACCGCGCCCAATGTTGAAAAAACTTGTTGAACAGGGCAAATTTGGTCGCAAAACAAAGCAAGGTTTTTATAGTTACTAAAATATGATTTGGTAACAAATGAATTGGGATTCAACACCGACCCCACTAGATGAGTCGGTTTGGGAGTTTCCACCACCGACAAAATGGCCGCGCAATGATGTCGTTGGTCGGGGTGCAGATTTAGAACCTGCGACTTTGATACACGCTTATCGGCAAGGAATATTTCCGATGGTTTCAAGCGATGAATTTGATGATCGACAACCGACTGATCTGGTTTGGTGGTCGCCGCAAAAGCGCGCCGTGCTGAACTTAGATCGGCTGGTGATCTCTCGGTCGATGCGCCGTAGCGCGGAGAAATTTGAAGTTCGCATTGACACATGTTTCGAAAAGGTGATGCGTGGTTGCGCGGCGCCGAATCGTGAGAACGGATGGATCACAGTTGAGTTCATAGCGGCATATGTGCAACTTCATAAACTTGGTTATGCCCACAGTTTCGAAGTCTTTGACGAAAATGGATTGCTGGCTGGCGGACTCTACGGTGTTCGCATCGGCAGATTATTTGCCGGTGAATCGATGTTTCATTTATTGCGCGATGCATCCAAAGTCGCATTAATGGCTTTGGTCAAGAAGATGAAAGAATCCGAGATGACTTTGTTGGATGTGCAGTGGCTGACCCCGCATTTAGAAAGTCTGGGAGCAGTAGCCATTACAAGAGAGCAGTATTTGCGCGAACTTGCAGTTGCCGTAATGCAATAGTTACACGCCTAGCCTTATCTAGTAGTGAGCGAACCAACCAAAGCCTCAAAGCGCGATCAACCCTGGGTGATGCGCACCTATTCTGGCCACTCGAGCGCGGCCGCATCCAACGAGTTGTATCGCACGAACTTGGCGCAGGGCCAAACAGGATTGTCAATTGCTTTTGATCTGCCGACACAAACTGGTTATGACCCGGATCATGTGCTTGCCACGGGAGAAGTTGGCAAAGTCGGTGTGCCTGTAACGCATCTAGGTGACATGCGGATATTGCTGGATGGTATTCCGCCGGGTGAAATGAATACATCAATGACGATAAATGCAACTGCTGCATGGTTGCTTGCACTGTATGTTGCCAATGCTGATGAACAAAATGTTGCCACTGAAGATTTACGCGGCACGACTCAAAATGACATTCTCAAGGAGTATTTGTCGCGTGGCACTTTTATATTTCCACCGCAACCGTCTCGCCGAATAATTGTTGACATGATCGCGTGGTGCGCGGTGAACGCACCAAAATGGAACCCGGTGAATATTTGTTCGTATCACTTGCAAGAGGTTGGTGCGACGCCCGTGCAAGAGATTGCATTTTCGTTGGCTAATGCGATTGACATCTTGGATGCGGTCAAGTCAAGTGGTCAAGTGACCGACGAACAGTTTCCACAAGTATTCTCGTCGATTCGTTTTTTGTCAACGCTGGAATCAGGTTCATCGAAGAGATCTGCAAGATGCGCGCGTTCGTTGATCTCTGGCAGCGAATAGGTCGCGAGCGATATGAATCACCGATAATCGCGCATTGCGATTTAGATACGGCGTTCAAGTCAATTCTCTCGGACTGACGGAGGCCCAGCCCGAAAATAACGTGCAGGCGAATTGTTCTTGAAATGTTGGCTGTAACACTGTCGAAAATGCTCGGGCTCGCAGTGTGCAGTTGCCGGCATGGAACGAGGCACTCGGTCTGCCTCGCCCGTGGGATCAACAGTGGTCGTTGCGAATGCAACAAGTCCTGGCTTCGAAACTGATTTGCTCGAGTACGAAGATATTTTCGACGGCTCAGTAGTCATTGAATCGCGAACTAAGCAGTTGATAAACGAATCATGGAGCGAACTCAACGAGATCTTGTCAATGGGTGGAGCATTCGAAGTAGTTGATGTGCTCAAGAGCAAACTCGTCAGTTCGATGTCGAGTCGCACGAGCAGAATAGAAAAAGGCGATCAAAAAGTTATTGGAGTGAACGCATTTACGCAGACCGCGTCTTCACCATTGGGTGGCGTCGACAATATTCTCAAGTTGATCAAAAATAGAAGACAAATGATCAACGATGTGCGAACATGGCGCAAATCTCGAAATCAAGGTCAGGTAGATTCAGCGCTCAAATCTTTGCAACTTGCCGCTCGTGACGGGTCTAATTTGATGCCTGCTTCAATAGAACTTGCCAAAGCAGGCGGCACGACAGGCGAATGGTCGCAGGCGTTGCGTGAAATCTTTGGCGAATATCGCGCGCCTACTGGTGTTGGCGGCATCTCTGGTCGACATGGTCATTTGTTGAATGAGGTTCAGAATTCGTCAAAACGATCGTTGGTGGCCCGCCGAGACTATTGGTTGCAAAGCCAGGTCTGGACGGTCACTCAAGTGGGGCTGAACAAATAGCAGTTGCCGCTCGCGACTCTGGGATGGAAGTTGTCTACAGCGGTATTCGTTTAACACCAGAACAAATTGCAGCCTCGGCACGCGATGAAGATCCAGATGTTATTGGACTCTCTATTCTCTCAGGGTCGCATCTGGCGCTCGTGCCGGAAGTGATGTCGCAATTGAAAAAAGCAGGTGTGAGTTCGCCGGTGGTCGTCGGTGGAATAATTCCTGAAGATGATCGTAAAAAATTAACCGAACTAGGTGTCGTAGCGGTTTACACCCCGAAAGATTTTGACATCGCAAGAATCATGCGAGATATTGCTGAAATTTCAGTAAAACATCGCCAAAAATAATTCAGGGTTTCATCGTCGTAGATGGCGCAACAGGAACAAAACCATTTGCTGGTGGAAAAATAAGTTCATCGCCTTTTTCAACGTGATCAGAGTTTGTAATGTTATTCAAATCCATCAGCGCCTTCATATCCAATAAATAAGTTGAAGCAATACCAAAAGAGTGTCGCCAGGTTGAATTATGTATCTAACCGGTGGTGTGTAAATCGTCGTAGTAACCGGCACCGTTGTTGCTACTGGTACGAGAGTCGTTGTCGTTGATGCGTCGTCACCTTGCTGAGCAAATACCAGAGAAAGCAAGCCGCTGATAATCGTGATTGCGAGAAGCGATATTTGAAGTCGACCTTTAAGAAACATCATTTTAAGGCTAGGCGCATATTGCGTGTATCTTGCGATCACGATTTCATCTAGCCTGATCGCATGAAAGTGCTGGCGGCTGTTGACAAGTTTCGCGGCACGGCGACCGCAGCGCAGGTCGCAACTGCAATTGGCCACGCGTGTTGGCAACTTGGTCACGATTGTATTGAGCGTCCACTTGCCGACGGTGGAGAAGGAACTCTCGAAGCACTCGGCGGCGCAAACCGAACAACACTCGTCACTGGTCCGTTGGGTGATCCTGTCAATGCATCTTGGCGTTTGCATCGCGGTACTGCAATTATTGAGATGGCTTGCGCGTCGGGTTTAATGCTCTCGGGTGGCAAAGAAAAAAATGATGCTGTTGCAGCGTCGACAACTGGCACCGGAGAAATTATTGATGCGGCATTGGATCTTGGAGCGAAACGAATCATCGTGTGTCTCGGAGGATCTGCAACTACCGATGGCGGACTCGGAGCGGTGCGCGCAATTCAAACACCAGCGCGACTTAAAGGTGTCGAATTTGTAGTTGCCTGTGATGTGACGACGGCGTTTACTGATGCCGCAAAAGTTTTTGGTCCACAAAAAGGTGCGTCAAATGCGCAAGTTCAGTTGCTAACAACCCGACTTGAGCGTCTAGTTCAGATGTATAAACAGACGTACGGCGTGGATGTTTCGTTGTTACCTGGTGCTGGTGCGGCAGGCGGGTTGGCAGGCGGGTTGGCGGCACTCGGAGCAAAACTGGTGCCAGGTTTTGATCTTGTCGCTGAAGAAGTTCTGCTTGACGAACTACTGATCGGCATCGACTTGGTCATTACCGGCGAGGGCTATATGGATAGCGAGAGTTTCTCAGGCAAAGTTGTTGGCTCAATGGCTGAACTTGCCGCCGAGAAAAAAATCCGAATCTCGGCAATTTGTGGTGATATTCACCAAGATGTGCACGGCCGACTCAATGCGCTTAGTCTCGTTGAATTATTTGGGCGCGAGAACGCAATGCAACAACCGTTGCATTGCATCGAACAAGCTGCACTACAACTTTTGCATAACGCAAAATAATTTTAAAGTTTTATTACCCTGTTGTCGTTGTTGGCGCAACAGGCACAGCAGGTGCAATCGTTACCACAGGTGCGGCTACGGCGGCGCTTGCAACAGGAAGTGGTATTCCGGCGATGTCAGTGCCCAACAAAATCAAAACGCTTGCTTCGCCGAGTTTTCCGGTTTCGGTCGGAATCGGCTCTGGCATCGCTGCGACTGCAACCCCACCGAGTTCTTTGGCGACCGCAGCCGCGGCAGTTTCACTGCCGAGCAAGTAATACACCACCGTCACGGTTTGTTTTGGTGTGATTTCACTTTTGTTGAGAGCAGGTTGCACGATGAAACCTCGACCTTGCAACTCAGTAGTCAACTGACCAGCACTGCCTGCGATTCCCGAAGCATTGGCGATTTGAATTTTGAACGCGGTCAAGACGATCGTCGTTGGAACAGGAATGTCAAGCACGGTCGTTTCGGTTGGTGCAACTGTGTCTTGAGTTGGCGTTGTGAGAGTTTGGCTGGTGTTATCGCTGCGGATATCACGCAAGATAAAAAATCCAAGTAGCAGAGCGAGTACGACGATAATGATTGACAAAGTTGAATTGACATTTGACCGACCACCAGAAGACCGACCGCCGCCAGAAGTCCGTCCGCCGCCAGAAGACCGTCCGCCAGAAGACCGTCCGCCAGAGACTTGCCTGTCAGAATCTCCGCGAGTAGGGCGATATTGCTCTTGACTCATACCTACTTAAGATATCGCATTGAGACGCCTAGGTGGTTAATGTTGCGATTTCGTCGCAACATCTCGCGGGGTTGACTGCGCAATCTTGCGGCATTCAAGTTGAGCCGAGGGTGGGGATTGAACCCACGACCTACCGCTTACAAGGCGGTTGCTCTGCCACTGAGCTACCCCGGCGTTTTTTATTCGCGGTCAGTGTACGGCAGATATCAGGTGTATGGCGTATCTGAGTTTTTGAATTTACTTAGAAACTCTGCGGGTCCGCACGATCTCGTAGGTTGCGAGAGCCGCGGCAACAGAAACATTCAACGAAGACAACGAGCCGAGCATTGGAATATTGGCGAGCAGGTCGCACCGCTCGCGCACGAGTCTCGACAAACCTGGTCCTTCTGCGCCAAGTACAAGACAAATTGAGTCAATCGTCAGAGCGCCCATTTCGAAAATGCTTTTCTCCGCTGAGTCATCTAAACCGACGACGACCACTCCGGCAGATTTCATTTCGGACAACGAACTTGGTAGCCCACCGACAACGCACATGTTCAGATATTCAATTGCGCCAGCCGATGATTTTGCGACAGTCGGAGTGATGTGCACCGCGCGGTGCCGAGGCAAAATCACCGCGTCGACTCCGGCACCATCGCAGCATCGCAGGATTGCTCCGAGGTTTCCCGGGTCAGTCACACCATCGATCGCAACCAATAAAAGTGGCTTATCGCGCGGGGCGACAAGCAAATCGGCGAGCAATGTTTCTTCGAGTGGTGCAGCCTTGGCGAGTACTCCTTGTGGTGCTTCACTGCGCGCTTCTCTTTCGATTTCTCGTCGCGAAACATTCAGCACTTGAACTCGCTGATCGCGTGCAATTTCTAAAATATCATCGATCACGGGGCTGTTCTCGATGTCGTTTGCAATCCAGATCTCGTGAACTTTGCGTCGCGAACCCAACAACAGTTCTCTGACCGCTTGTCGACCTTCGATTTGTTCGCCGCCCAGACCGTGTTCTTTATGTACCGGTCGACCTCCACCTCGATCAGATCGATTTGGCCTTCGTGACAAGTCGATTCGTTTTGGACTATTCGGATTGCGACCAGTTTTTTTTGAGCCCGCCAGATTATTGCGTTTATTGCGTTTGTTGGGTCGACTATTTCGATCTTGAGCCATGATCAAACATTCTGTGTCACTACGGCGACTGCCCAACAGGCAATACCCTCACTGCGACCCAATGATCCGAGGCCTTCGGCACGACGACCTTTGATCGTCACGGGGGCACCCGCAGCGGCACTCAATTTAGTTTGCATCTCGTCTCGATGAACCGAAATTTTTGGCTGTTCGCAAACAACGCTGCAATCAACATTGCCGATATCAAATTTGTTTTCATTCGCCATCTTTGCGACGCTGGCCAACAAAGTTAACGAGTCGATATTTTTCCATTTTGGATCGGTGTCCGGAAAGTGTTCGCCGATGTTTCCTAGTCCACATGCGCCAAGAATCGCTTCTGCTACCGCATGGGCAATGACGTCGGCATCGCTATGACCGACCAGTCCGCGTTCATTGACGAAATGTACGCCTCCTAATATGAGTTTTCGATCAGTATTCGACGCTTCAACGAAGCGATGAATGTCAAAACCTTGTCCAACTCGAACTTTCGCGTTCATGGCTAAATATTTACACTTCACCGCGAGTAATCGCGCGAGCCCAATTCATATCTTCTGGTGTCGTTAACTTGCGATTCAGTGGATCGCCATGAATCACCACGACTCGGCCCCCGTTTGTTTCGATCAAGGTTGCGTCGTCGGTGCTTTCTGGGTTTGAGGCGTGAGCATCGCGCAGAACTTTTGCACGAAATGCCTGGGGCGTTTGCACGGCGACAAGTTGCCTACGATCAGGGGTCGATACCACGACGTTTTCTTGCGAAATAAATTTGATTGTGTCAACAACTGGCAAACCGGGCACCGCGCCATCGGCGCCAGCACACACTGCGTCAATCACTTCATGAAACAAAAACTCCGAGGCAAACGGTCGTGCCGCATCATGAACGCAGATTATTGATGCGTCCAACGGCACCGCAGCCAAACCACTGCGAACCGATGCGCTACGCGTCGACCCACCAACCACACCATTTTCGCGTTGAGCATGGGATGCAGGCAAAACAACGATTACGCCGTCACTTGCCGCACGTGCGGTTTCGACTGCCCAATCAACAACTCGGCGTTGATTAATCAGCTCAAATTGTTTGGGGCTACCAAATCGGGTACCCGAACCTGCTGCAACGACAATCGTCCAAATCTTTTCACCAATTTTTTGGGTTGCCATGGTGCTCACGCTCATTTAGGGTAGTAGGTTCATTTACTTATGGCACAAGAACAACTTCTTGCAGGTAGTGCATTTTTCGCAGAGACACCCGCAGACGTGCTTGCTCTGATTGCGGCAAGCGGTGAAACAAAAACCTTGCAACGTGGAGATTTGCTGTTTAGTGAGGGCGATACTCCAGAGTCAATGTACATCGTGTTGTCAGGACGAATTGCGATCGCGATCGGCAACCAACCGATAGATAGCCGAGAGAGTGTTCTCGCGTTGATGGAGCGAGGCGACCTGTTCGGCGAACTTGCGCTGCTTGATAACGGCAAGCGCAGCGCAATGGCTCGTGCAATCGAGCCTTCGTCGTTGTTGCAGATTCCGTATTCGATAGTTCGTCAACAATTGCAGTCGAACCCGACGATGTTGTGGGGAGTAACTAAATTGCTGGCGATGCGTTTGCGGGTAATGGATGAAGTTCTCTCAGACAGCGTATTTCTGGATGTCACGGGCCGAACAGCCAAACGATTGCTCGAGTTGTCGAGTGGTAAAGACGAATTTGTTTTGCCGATAACCCAAGAAGAGTTAGCCGGCATGGTTGGTGCTTCTCGCGAAAGAGTCAATAAAGCAATCGCTAGTTTCATTCGTCTGGGCTGGATCGAACAACACGATCGCCGTTATCGAATCTTGATGCGCCAAAAACTAGAAATACGCGCTAGCTAGCTAGCTAGCTAGCTACTCACTCAGCTAGCCAGCTGTGTGTCAGTGCGAAAGCGTGATTTGCGTCTTCAGCCCGATGCGCGGGGCGTGCAGCATCGTGGGCAAAACCATGTTCGGCATCTGGATAAATTTCAGTTTGCACGCCGTGGTTTTTTAACTCGGCAACATCTGCTGGCGGTGTGTAATGGTCTTTGCCGCCGATAATCGCCAAGACTCGGTCAGCATTGCCGGTTTGTAAATATTTCAGCGGCTCGCTTTGTGTTGCGCTTTGCCAGCCGTTTGGGATTGTGATCATTCCGTAGAACGAAACTATTTTTTTAAAACGTTCAGAGCGGGCCGATTTGAAGCAATACATTCCACCCATGCAAAAACCGATCAGGCCAACAACTGGTGTCGAGAGTGCGTCGGCTGCTTCGTGTAAATCTCGCAAATGTATTTCGTCGTCGAGTGTTGATACTGCTGCAAACCTCGGTTCAATCTCGGGGCCCAAGACGCGACCAGGAAATGGTTCGACAGCGCAGACCGCCATATTCCATTCGCGAGCGAATCGGGCAACTAGTTCGTCGTATAACTCTCGTAAACCAAAAATATCCGGGGCAATAACCAAACCCATCGTTGGATTTTTTATGGTCTTGTCAATTTCGCATTGCGTGCCTGAAGGCAAAGTGATTCGCATCACTTCATTATGGCTGAAATTGAAACTTATTTTGTAAGTGAGAGTTGCGGTGAGACCGCGCGTGCTAGTCGCAGTGGTGCTGATTCGCACGATGTTGTGCATGACACAACTCACGACAATCAATTCAGACAACGTAATTAGTCAACCGCTATTGGTATGGAGCGCTGGTCTTGCCCAAAGATCGGCCAGTCCGGTCTCGCGACTAATCAGAGAATGGCAACTGATCAGCGACCGAAATCGAGAACTTGAAATCGTTAATTCATGGTCGTTGCCCGGTGCCAAAATTAATCATCTGGACGAAGTTCTGGTGCGGGCGGGCTTTAATACTGCGCGCGATGATTCGCAAGGGGATCAATATTTATGGTTGCTGGTCAAGCAGGCAACCAGCGATGAACTTGCGGCTCGAATCGTGTTGCAGCGAATTTTGCCTCCATTGCTGGCGATTGCACGGCGACGAGGTCGAATAGTTGAAGGAGGAATTGATACGGCAATTGCTGATGTTCTGACGAGCGCGTGGGGAGTGATTCGCAAATATCCTTGGAATCGTCGCTCGAATAAAGTTGCAGCGAACCTGGTGCGAGATAGCGAATACTTTGCGTTTGTCCACGGACATCGCTCAAAGCGCTACAAAGTAATCCCAATAGATCCATATATGTTGTCTGAATTTCTTATCGCGCCTGAAGAACAGTTCGAAGAAGAAATTAGTTTGGACAAACTCATTGCGGTCGCATTAGATCGAGGCATAGATCCAAAACACATCGAGATTTTGCGGGCAGTTGCAATCGGCGACAATGCAGCGACGATTGCGGCGCGTTACGGGGTGGCAGAACGAACGGCGCGAGCCTGGCGGGCTAAAGCGGTTAGCGAGTTGCGTGTACGAACGCGGTGTGCTGTGTGAGTTTCGTCGTGCGCAAACGCAAACTATTCGTGACCACAAAAATACTCGAGAACGCCATCGCCAGCCCGGCCCACATCGGATTTAAATATCCGAGTGCCGCGAGTGGAATCGCCGCAGTGTTGTATGCGAACGCCCAAAAGACATTCGCCGTAATCGTGCGCAAGGTTGCACGCGAAAGCAAAATCGCATCTGCAACTAATCGCAGATCGCCACTGACAATTGTTAGATCGCTGGCGTGCATCGCAACATCGGTGCCAGTGCCCATGGCGATGCCAACATCTGCTTGGGCCAACGCGGCGGCGTCGTTCACTCCGTCGCCGACCATCGCTACCGCATAACCACGCTGCTGCAGGTCAGACACGACACGAACTTTTTCATCCGGCAAAACTCCGGCGATTACGTGTTGTTCATCGGCTTCGATCCCGACTTGTTGGGCAATCGCAAGTGCGGTCGCATGATTATCTCCAGTGAGAAGAACAGAACGCAATCCGAGTTTGCGTAATTCGGCAATTGCAACTGCACTAGTTGTTTTTGGTTGATCGGCGACAACACACACTGCTTTGACGGCACCATCCACGACAACCAACACCGCTGTGTTGCCGCCGTTGCGCGCATTCGTCAGAGCCGAGCGCAGATCCGCCGGAGTTATCACAAGAGTTTTGCTAAATAGAGACTCGCGCCCAACCATGACCTTGTGACCATTGACTAAACCCGTTGTGCCCATTCCAGGAGAAGATTCGAAATCGGTCACTTCGGGCAGTTGACCAAGTTCGGTTCGCGCGGCACTTGCAATTGCGCGAGCAACGGGATGTTCGCTGGCGTGCTCAAGTGCGCCGGCGTATAAAAGTATTTCACCACGAGTCGAACCCTGCGCACAGATGATGTCGACGAGTTGCATCACGCCCGTGGTGATGGTTCCGGTTTTGTCGAACACGACGGTGTCGATGCGCCGCGTGCTCTGCAAGACATCAACACCTTTTATAACGATCCCCATTTGTGCGGCACGACCACTGCCCACCATCAACGCAGTTGGCGTCGCCAGGCCAAGCGCGCAAGGGCAGGCGATAATCAGTACTGCAACCGCTGCAGTAAATGCATTGGCGGTAGAAGATCCCAAAAAATACCAGGCGATAAATGTGGCGAGTGATAGGAGAATTACGGTCGGCACGAAAACACCACTGACCCGATCGGCAAGTCTTTGCACCGGTGCCTTCGTGGTCTGCGCATCTCTGACCAGGCGAGTTATCTGTGCAAACGTAGTTTCTGCTCCAACACGAGTTGCTCGGATTATTAAACGGCCGGTGAGATTTATCGTTGTGCCTGTGACGACACTGCCGGGTTTGACATCAACTGGCACACTTTCTCCGGTCAACATCGAAACATCAAGTGCCGAAGTGCCCTGTTCGACAACGCCGTCTGTCGGAATTATTTCTCCGGGACGCACGACGATTTCGTCGCCAACTCGAACAAGAGCGGCATCAATAGTTTGCTCTTCGCCATTTTTAATTATCGTGGCGTGGCGAGCCCCGAGAGCAAGAAGCGATCTCAAGGCGTCTCCCGCGCGTCGTTTGGCACGAGCCTCGAAGTATCTACCCGCCAATAAAAATACAGTCACAGCGACGGCAACTTCCAAATAAAT
Organism: Acidimicrobiaceae bacterium; assembly: GCA_003569125.1. Lineage (GTDB taxonomy): Bacteria > Actinomycetota > Acidimicrobiia > Acidimicrobiales > Ilumatobacteraceae > BACL27. The sequence goes on from BGOG01000006.1 coordinate 38,652, forward strand.
ATGCGAACTATCGCTCGTACTTTCGAAATTATTGATCGACATGTTCATCGAGTGCGCCGAACCGCGGTAGGTCATTTCGAGGGCCTCGCCCCAAATGATTGCCCAAACCGACCATGAGGTTGAAGCAACAATGCCGATCGAAATCAAAGTATCCATCGTCGTCGCACGATGTCTCAAGTTCATTAACGCCGCACGGTGAAACGGCCAAGCCCCCCAAGTCACCACCGGCGCGCTGAGTGCAAGTGCCAGCCACTGCCAATTTTTGAACTCGAGATTGGCGATCATCGACAACAACACAACGGGAATCGCCAGCACAACCGAAACCGTCAATCGAGTCAGCAACATCGTGACGCGTTGATTTGTTTCCGCGTCAAGCATCTCGGGCGTGGTGTCAGCCAAAAGACGCGCGCCGTAACCAAGTGAAGTGACGGTTTCAATCAAAACTCTTGGCGTCGTTGCGCCTGATGAAAAGTTGATTCGTGCTGATTCGGTCGCGAAATTGACTGCGGCAGTCACACCGTCGAGTTTGTTCAAACCTTTTTCGATCGTGGCGGCACATGCATTGCATGACATTCCTGTGAGGCTCAAATCAACTTGCAAACCAGAATCTTTGGTTGACGCCATTGCTCACAGTATCGCTTCAAAAATAGTCAATCACACATGAGTGCAATCGCAGTTTTATTTGGATCAGTAATTTCGAAATTGTCAGGGAAACCGATTAATCGCCTCGTACGTGTTGTGTTTTTAGTTCCACTTGGATTGACCGAAGCGGTAGCCGACGCTACGCACGGTTTCGATCAAGTTGGCGTGTTCTTCGCCAAGTTTCGCGCGTAAGCGACGAATGTGCACATCTACCGTTCGCGCGCCACCGTAATATTCGTAGCCCCAAACGCGCGACAACAAAATTTCGCGACTAAATACTTTGCCCGGGTTTTGCGAAAGAAACTTGAGCAATTCGTACTCCATATATGTGAGGTCTAATGGGTTGCCACCAAATGATGCTTGATAAGTCTCGGTGTTCAGCACCAAGCCGCCGTATTCGATCAGAGATTCGCGTGAGACAGATAGTTCTGTGTAGAAAAGATGTCGCAGACGCGAATCAAGTTCTCGTGGATGAATTGGCGCCAGACAAAAATCATCGAATAGATCGTCGCGCATTTCAAGATCTGCGAGTTGATTACCAGTGACGAGAACGATTATTCGATTAACCGGCATATCGCATCGGCGAAGTGAACGGCACAAAGCCCAGCCGAATTCGGGGTCTTGGCTGCAGTCGATTACGGCCCCAGCCCAACCATTGGCAGGTTGTAATTGGCTGAGTGCGTCGCTGTTTTTTACCGCCTTCCATGAATATCCAGAGAGATCCAAAGTTCTCGCGACATCAATCGGAGCTGGATCAGGAAAAACAGCGAGAAGTTGAGTTTCGTTGTTAGTCATTTTCTTCTCAGAGTGAACGCAAGTAGCGATTTAATTCGTACTGGCTGATATGGGTTTTGTAACCGCGCCACTCTGCACGTTTATTTCTTAAGAACCATTCGAAGATGTGTTCTCCGAGTGCTTCGGCAACAAGTTCTGATCTCTCCATTACACGCAACGCATCAGACATCGACTGTGGTAATTGTTCAATGCTCAGTTTCTCGAGCATGTCGTCGTCAATCTCGAAAAGATTTGCATCTGCTTCTTGTGGAAGTTCGTAGCCCTCTTTGATGCCACGCAAGCCAGCGGCAAGAATCACCGAAAATGCGAGATAAGGGTTGCACGCCGGGTCTGGTGATCGATATTCAATTCGAGTTGCTTGTTCACTATTTCGTTTTTGAACCGGCACCCGAATTAATCCACTGCGATTATTTCTCGCCCATGAGATATGTACAGGTGCCTCGAAACCCGGCACCAAGCGTTTGTAACTGTTTACTGTCTGATTTGTGATCGCAGTTATCTCGGCTGCGTGACGCAACAAACCTGCCATGAATTGTTTTGCAGTTACTGACAAGTTGTATGGATCATCTGCGTCATGAAAAGCGTTCTGTTCGTCTTTGAACAAACTCAGGTGCAAGTGCATTCCGGAACCCTGCACACTCTCAAGTGGTTTGGGCATGAACGTGGCGTGCACGTTATGTAGTGCCGCGATCTCTTTGACGACCAATCGAAAAGTCATCACACTGTCGGCCATTGTCAACGCATCGGTGTGCCGCAAATCGATTTCATGTTGGCTCGGCGCGTCTTCGTGAAAACTGTATTCAACCGGAATACTCATCGTTTCGAGAGTGCGGATAGTTTCTTTGCGCAACGAACTAGTGATGTCGGTACTCGTCAAATCAAAAAATCCGCCTTCGTCAAGTGGCACCGGTCGCGCATCAACCGCCGGTGGGTCAAAATAAAAATATTCAATATCTGGTGCGACGTAGAACTGGTAGCCGAGTTTGTGTGCGGCGTTTAAGTTGCGCCGTAACACTTGTCGTGGATCACCATCAAACGGCGTGCCATCTAATTTGGCGACATCACAAAAGACCCGGGCTTCTGCTCCTTTTGGATCAACCCAAGGCAGAACTTCAAAAGTGTTGGCATCGGGAAGCGCGAGCACGTCACTTTCTTGGACTCGGCTGAAACCGTCAATCGCCGAGCCGTCAAAGATCATTCCGTCGTTGAGCGCGTTCTCCATTTCGGCGGGGCTGATCGCAAAACTTTTCAAATTACCGAGAACATCGGTAAACCACAGGCGCACGAGTCGAATGCCGCGCTCTTCAACGGTTCGCAAGACATAGTCGCGTTGCTGCTCAATCATCTCAGCACTCGTTTCCGTTCGAACACATGGTTACAGTCTGCCGTCGTTGCGACGAGATTCACTCGGGCAACGACGGCAGAACTATTATTTCTACTAGTTGCTATTTCTTCTTGGATTTCTTTTTGCAGCCTTTCGTGGCGCAGTCTTTTTGGTTTTGATTATCTTTGGGTTTCCACAAACTGTTTCGAGTATCAGTTGTGTGACGATGTACGGATCCATATTTGCATTTGGACGACGATCTTCGGCGTAACCTTTTTTGTCACGAGCAACCTGCCATGGAATTCGCACAGAGGCACCACGGTTTGAAACACCATAGGTGAACTTGTTGTACGGGGCAGTTTCGTGCTTGCCGGTCAGGCGGCTCTCGATGTCGTGACCGTAGTTGCTGACGTGTTCGTTGATTCGTGTGCCGAGTGCCTGACATGCGTCGTCAATTGCTTTGTAATTTGATCGCATATCTTTTGTCGAGAAGTTTGTATGGCAACCTGCGCCATTCCAGTCTCCATGTTGTGGTTTTGCATCAAGCGAAATCACTACGTCGTAATCTTCGGCGATGCGATGCAATAACCACCTGGCAACATGAAGTTCATCACTCACTCGCAATGCATCAACCGGACCAATTTGAAACTCCCACTGGCCTGGCATTACTTCGGCATTGGTTCCAGAAATGTGCAGGCCCGCTTCAAGACACATCTCTGTGTGAATCTCGACGATGTCTCGACCCATGACTCGTCCCGCGCCAACGCCACAGTAATACGGCCCTTGCGGTGCTGGTTCGCCTGAAAGTTCCGGGAAACCCAACGGACGACCATTGAGTCGCATCATTGTGTATTCCTGTTCAATTCCGTAAATCATTTTCTCTGCAGAATATTTTTTTGCAACGGCGGCACACGCGGCGCGAGTATTCGTCGGATGCGGCTTTCCTGTTGATGCGACCAGCACTTCGCACATCACGAGAACATTTTTGCCGCCGCGAATTGGATCCTTGCAACTAAAAACTGGGTTAAGAATGCAATCTGATGCTTCACCTGTTGCTTGACTAGTTGAAGATCCGTCGAATCCCCAAATTGGAAGTGCCTTTGAACCGTTTTCAATTATTTTCGTTTTGGAACGCAATGTTGGTGTTGGCTCAACGCCGTCAATCCAGATGTACTCAGCCTGATATGCCATGAAGTTTCCCTTCGTAATAAATGCGCCACGTCGACGCACTTGGAACCCTTCTAGTTTTACCGCTTGCTGTTTCCGAACCATTGTCCGAATGTAAACGGCGTGTGAAGTTTTGTCTCGGTAGCCTGATTATGTGGCAGATTTCGCCAAACTTCGCGTGGGGTTAGCCCAAATCAACCCGACTGTCGGGGCACTTTCAGCAAACGTCGTCAAAATTCTTGACTATTACGCTCAGGCCGTAAAAGCCAAGTGTGAGATCGTGGCTTTTCCGGAGCTGTCTTTAACCGGCTACCCGCCCGAAGACCTTGTCTTAAAAGATGGATTCGTGGCCGACAATCTGTTGGCACTCGCAAAAATCGTCGAGTCAATCAGCGACACGGTCGCCGTAATTGGTTTTGTCGATCGCGATGACCGCACTGATGAAATTTTTAATGCAGCGGCTATCTGTCGCAACGGTGCAGTGCTCGGCGTGTATCGAAAACATCTGTTGCCGAACTACAACGTGTTCGACGAACAAAGATATTTCACGCCGGGTGTCGAAAATCCGCTGTTCACGATCAATGAGATTTGTTTTGGAGTAACTATTTGTGAAGACATTTGGCAGGCTGATGGCCCCGTTGCCGATCAGGCTGCGTTGGGTGCGGTGCTGAATATCAACATCAATGGTTCACCATTTCACGGCGGCAAACTAGATGTGCGCCAAGAAATGATCAGTGCGCGCGCCAAAGACAACACCTGCGTGGTCGCATATGTCAATCAAATCGGCGGTCAAGACGAACTTGTTTTTGACGGTGGTTCGATGATCATGTCAGCCAGCGGATCGCTTGTTGCCAGTGCCGCCCAGTTTGCCGAAGAGTTGCTGGTTTGTGATTTGTCCTTGCCGAATTCAAATGCAAAGTCGAGAATTTCGCCTGATCAATCAATCGGCAAAATTAATCGGCCTTTAACCGAGATCGCCCAAATTCATGCAGCGTTGGTGATCGGCACGCGCGATTATGTTTTGAAAAACGGTTTTACTGATGTCGTTATCGGCTTGTCAGGTGGAGTCGATTCGGCGGTAGTCGCTGCAATCGCTGTTGAAGCACTTGGTGCCGAGCATGTTCATGGTGTTTCAATGCCTTCGCGTTATTCATCAACTGGTTCGCGAACCGATGCACAAGTTCTGGCGTCATCTCTGGGTGTCGAGATGCAAACAATTTCTATCGAACCTGCGTTTAGTTCTTATCTAGAAATGCTCGACCCAAGTTTTGCGAATCGACCGGCAGATTTGACCGAAGAAAACCTGCAAAGTCGCGTGCGTGGAACAACGCTGATGGCGCTGTCCAACAAGTTCGGCTGGATGGTGTTGACCACCGGCAACAAGAGTGAAACTGCTGTCGGATATTGCACGCTTTACGGCGATTCAGTTGGCGGATACGCGGTGATCAAGGATTTGTTTAAAACAAAAGTTTATGAATTATGTGAGTTCATAAACTTAAAGTCACAACGCGAGGTTATTTCGCGAGCAATTATTGAAAAGGCACCGTCGGCCGAGTTGCGTCCCGATCAACGCGACGATCAAAGTCTGCCGCCCTATGACGTCTTGGATTCGATTCTTGAGTTGTATGTCGAAGATGATCGAACGGCGCAAGAAATAATTGCACTTGGTTTTGATAGCGATCTTGTAAAGCGGATTTCACGACTTGTCGATGTCAACGAATACAAACGTCGACAAGGAGCACCTGGTGTTCGTGTCAGCACCAAAGCTTTCGGTAAAGATCGCCGTCTTCCGATTACAAATAAATACTCTGGCTAAGCGAGAAAATTCTTTACTCGTGAACCAGGCCGCCGAGTCGGTGGTATTGATAAATCAAAATCGTCGCGACCGCGGCCGATGCTGCGCCGATTAAAGCGGGCAATGCAATTCCGTTGCTTGATTCGTATGCGCGTGTCGCGACAAAACTCATCACTCCGCGCCCGAGCGTGCCTGCACCGATCACTAATCCAAGACCACTGCCAGGTCGTTTTGGTACGAGATGTGTCGCAAGTGGCAACATACTGACAACAGCAAATTCGAAACCCAAAATATAAATCATCAGGGCAAGTAGACCGAATATCAGGTTGTGCGCGGCGAGTGACAATGCCAGACCACCTGGCACCATGATCAAGCAACCGATTGCGATGCTGATCTCTTTACCCCAACTGTCTGTTTTGTTGGCGCTAGTCACGGATGCATAAAGTTCGACCAAACCAAAACTGAAACCCACCGCGGCGATGCCGAGTGCACCAAAACCAAACTGGTCATCAAGCCATGCTCCGAAAGTTATAAAAATGCATTGACTCGCGCACATCGTGGCGAACATTGACGCAACGACAAGCCATGCTCTGCCGTTCAAGCGGATTCCGTCATCTGCGATGCGCGAAGAAACTTCATGTGGTTCTGTTTTTATTCGCGAGGCAATGAACCCGAGCGACACTGCGATTCCACAAGCGCCGGCAACAAAGCCTGCTCGCCACGAAATAAGCGCAGTGATCACTCCCATTGATGAAACGCCGATTAACAGACCGAGTGCCCAAGAAATTTCGGTGATGCCGATGTATCGACCGCGTTTTTCGTAAGGCACATGATCTGAGATCCAACCCGACATGCCGAGGTCGAAAAAGTTTTTAGTAACACTGATCAATGTCACGCCAAATGTAAACATAAAAATATTCGGTGAAATCGCCGCGAGTGACGCTCCGACACCGATGCCACATAATCCGATGAGCATTGCGCCCCGACGAGAAAGATGATCAACGAGTCGCCCGATAAATGGTGAGAGCAAACCTGAAAACTCGGACACGGTCAGTGCGACACCAATTTGAGACAGCGAAACATCAAAGCCTTTGGCGATGATCGCGATAAACGGCGGGGTGAATCGGTAGCAAGCGTTCGTTGTCAGACGAGTCGCTGTGAGCAAAGTTATGTTTTTGCGGACTAATTGTGAAAACGAATCATCTAGCCAGCGACTGAGCACAGTGTTACTTTAAAGTGATTCGCTTGAGTTGAGTTGATCAATCACCGTGATGATTCGTCCTGCAGTTAATTGACCGTCAGCGTGAACATCGAACCAGCAGCCGCCGAGATTTTCAAGTTTTGTATCAGCGACTTTGAGTTGTCGACGAATCGTGCGGATAACACCACTATGACTAATTACAAGTGCTTGACCACCGCGACATTTGTCGGCGATATCAATAAACGCCGCGGTCATTCGTTGCAGAACGCTTTGATTGGGTTCAAAATCTTCCGGATGCTTGAACGATGTTAAATATCCCGGCCAACCAGATTCAATTTCGGCGTATGTCAAACCTTCCCAAGGTCCGATAAAAGATTCTTTCAGTCGATCATCGATCACCAAGTCGTTGACTCCGTGTGCTTCGGCGATTATTTCGGCGGTGTGGCGTGCACGCTTCAAAGAACTAGCCGCGATCAAATCGAACTTGCCAATTTTTTTCGCAGCCTGATGCGCTTGGTCGATGCCCTCGGGTGTGAGTGCGATATCTGCCTGACCTTGCCATCGACCCTGTGCGTTCCATTCGCTTTGACCGTGGCGCAGGACAAGCAACCTTGTCTTCAAACCTGACTCACCTCGTACAGACACTCAACGCAGGGTAGTGGCTTGAGTACGATTAGTACATGGCACATTTGCTACTTTTTGCCTCAGCGCGACAGGCTGCAGGCACGGCAAGCCGAGAAATTAAAGGTTCAACAGTTGACGAAGTACTGAGCACAGCAGTTCTTGAATTCGGCGGTGACTTTGCAAAAGTGCTCGGCACTTGTCGTGTTTGGCTGAACGGCGAAGAAGCAATTGGCGCTACTGCAGTCGGCGATGCCGATGAAGTGGCAGTTTTGCCGCCAGTTTCTGGAGGATGCTGATGACCGATATTTTAAACGCAGAATCGATGTCAACTGCCGAGATTCGTGTTGCTCGTGCGGCACTACAAATGCAAGAGGATGTAATTTCGTTCGTTCGTCGCATGGCGCAGGGGCGATGCGATTTGGCGCGAGACGAGCAGCGCCGCCGCGTAGATGGCACGCCTGCTTCCGGGATAAGTGTCGCTGACATTGCAAATGTTTTCGGCCAAGAACACGGTGGCGGATCATCGCGTCCACCGCGCGAGACAAATATTTCCGCTGAACATCCATTGGTGGTCGAACTCGAGAAACTTTGCCACGAAATCAGTTTTGGCGACCTGCGAACCCTTGACGATCAGTCACTTGAAAATGTTGTTGAACAACTTTCACGGTTTGAAACTTCTCAGTCGCTGCAACGAAAAACACTTTTCGCATCTATTGATGCTTTGACAACGCAACTCGTCAAGCGCTACAAAGACGACGGGGTCAACGTCGACTCACTTCTCGCCGATTAGCTCGTAGGCGTAGCGTAATGCGGCTGGGTAGAGGCAAAACCCGACCAAACGATAGGTTTTATAGTTCAATGAACCGCGTCGCGATAATTTCGATGCACACGTCGCCCTTGGCTCAGCCGGGAGTTGGCGATGGTGGTGGGATGAATGTTTATGTTCGCGAACTTGTTTCGGCGATGGCTCAAACGGGTCTGCAATGCACTACATATACGCGTGCGTGGCGCGAAGGACTTCCAGAAGTTATTGATGTCGAACCAAATCACAAAGTTGTGCACATCAAAGCGGGAAAGTTTGATCTCTCAAAAGATGAACTACTTGATGTAGTTGACGAGTTCACACAAGCAGTTGCCCGAGATATTGAACTCAACGGTGGCACCGATGTGCTGCACGCGAATTACTGGTTGTCTGGTTTGGTTGGTCATCGTCTCAAGCATCAACTCGGTTTGCCGCTGGTAAACAACTTTCCATACTTTGGCCAGAGTCAAATCTCTCGGTGGAGACACCGAATCGGTGGTGCGTGAGCGCGCCGAACTAGAGATCATTGGATGTGCTGACGCAATTTGTGTAAGTTGCCCGGAAGAGTTGAGTCAGTTTCGCGCGCTTTACGGCAAATCACCAGGTGCATTGACAGTCGCATCCCCGGAGTCGACACGGCATTTTTCTCGCCGGGTGATCGTCGCGGTGCCCGAAATGCCCTCGGTTGGGGCGACAAGCCGTTGCTGTTGTTCGTCGGTCGGATTCAACCACTCAAAGGTGTCGACGTTGCAGTACAGACACTGGCTGCTCTCAAGCGCAGTGACGCAGAACTAATGGTCGTCGGCGGAGCGAGTGGAACATTTGGTACAAGTGAGACAAGTCATGTTCAACGGTTGATTGTTGATCTTGGATTAACCGGTCGCGTGCACTTTGTCGAGCCGCAACCCCATCATTTGTTGTCTACTTATTATCGGGCTGCAGATGTTGTGCTTGTGCCGTCGCGTAGCGAAAGTTTCGGTCTCGTGGCGCTCGAAGCAGCGGCATGCGGAATCCCGGTGGTAGCGAGTGCTGTTGGTGGACTTTTAAATCTTGTCGAGCACGAACGAACTGGTTATGTCGTGAAAAATCGTGATGTTGAGACTTTCGCGGGATACACGCGCAGGTTGCTGGACGATCCAATTTCAAGTCTTTCAATGGGAACACACGCCGCTCAACGCGCAAAAAATTATTCGTGGGCATCCACGGCCTCGAGTGTTATCGGCGTGTATGACGCTCTTGAGGCGCGACAATTGGTTGCTTGCTCGTAATCTCGTGAGCGATTTATTTGACGATGCGGCGATTGCCCGCGTTGAGCGACAAATTGACGAATGGCTCGGACGGATTCGGGCGAGTTACACGAACATTGAAGCAGTGGACCGTGCCGAGGGCGACGAAATTAGATGGTTTATCAGAATGCGTGGGGAAGAAAAAGATTTCACGACGATCTGGCTGACGCTCGGTCAAAGAACCTTACGTTACGAAACCTATGTCATGCCCGCGCCAGAACAAAACGCCGAGCTGTTATACGAGACGATTTTGCGGCGAAATGAAAAACTGGTCGGCGCTCATTTTTCGATTGGTGTTGAAGATGCGATATTTCTGCGCGGCGAACTAGTGCTCTCGGCGCTCGTCGAAAGAGAGTTGGATCGTGCAATCGGCACGATGTATGCGGTTGTCGAGCAACTTTTTTGGAGTCTCCTTGAAATTGGCTTTGCCAAAGCAAAAGCCATGCGCACACAACGCAGTAGCACTCGAATTGCTGAGCGGTCGGGGAAGCCGTTAGGTGGTTCGAGTGCGTATAACTAAGTTATTCGACCTAATTAGGCTAACTAGTGTGAGCAGTATGCGCGGGCTGATCTTGTTGTGAGCAGCCCATCGTTGGTCATAGTTGGCGGTGGCAATATGGGAGCCGCGTTGGCCCGCGGGTTGGTCGCCAATAAGTTTTTGATCCCTCAAGAATTGGCGATTGTTGAAAGCAGTGCCGAGCGACAAGCAGTCTTGCAAAAAGATTTTCCGCAGGTGCAAATCTCCGAACAGATGTTGAAATGTGATTCGGTAATCGTCGCGGTGAAACCGAACGATGTCTCTGAAATCTGCGCCAAACTCAAAAATTTCGACGTCAAGCAATTGCTTTCGATTGCCGCCGGAGTAACCATTGCTTCAATTGAAACCGCCTGTGGAAAATCGATTTCGGTCGTGCGCGCGATGCCGAACACCCCTGCACTGATTGGTCAGGGCGCTTCGGCGATGGCGGCGAGTACGAACTGTTCAAGTGACCAGATTTCGTGGGCGAAAAAAATTCTGCTCAGTGTCGGCAAAGTTGTTGAAGTTGAAGAAAATCTTCTGGATGCCGTGACTGGTTTATCTGGAAGCGGCCCCGCATATATTTTTTTACTCGCAGAGGCGCTAATAAATGCCGGCGTGCAACAAGGGCTATCTGCAGAAGTTGCCAATGATCTTGTTCGACAACTATTGGTCGGCTCGTCGGCCCTGCTGGCACAAAGCGCCGCAACTCCAGCCGAGTTACGAAAAAATGTTACTTCGCCTAATGGCACAACGGCCGCAGGCATCGCCACACTCGAGAGTCAGCATTTTGTCGAAACCATCTCAGCAGCGGTACACGCAGCAACCGCTCGAAGCAAAGAGCTTGGCAGATGAATTTGACTGAAACGAAAGGTTAAATATTTCTATCAAAATTTGTTTGATATCTGTTAATCGTGTCTAAAGTGAGAATAGAGATGTCGCAAGATCACCGGACGGGGTAACCCCCCAACTGGGAGTCGCGCTCGCAAGGGCTGCGCCGTTTGAGCCGGTGCCGTCGGGGGGTTGGCACCGGCTCTTACGTTTTTCAGTATCGTGAGACGCCAATGACAAAAAAATATTCGACGATTTCGTTTCTATCCGATTATGGAACGCGCGATGAGTTTGTTGGCGTCGTCAAAAGTGTGATTTATGAAATCGCTCCGAGTTGTCGTGTGGTCGACCTGACACACGAAATCGAACCGTTTGATGTTCGTGCCGGTTCACTCGCGTTGGCGAGATGCGTTTCATACGTCGCGAGTGGTGTTGTGTTGGCGGTTGTTGATCCAGGAGTTGGGTCAAGTCGACGCGCAATCGCCGTTGAAGTTGCAGATGGTGAAGGAGTTTTCGTTGGGCCAGACAATGGTCTGTTGGCGATGGCGATCGCATTGGCTGGCGGTGCGGGGCGAGCCGTTTGCTTGACCAATAGTGATTACCATCTTGACGCGCCGGGCGAAACGTTTGCTGGGCGAGATATTTTTGGCCCGGTTGCGGCGCATCTTTGCAACGGTGTCGATCTCAGTGAACTCGGAGAGTTGATTGACCCAGCTTTATTGCTGCCGGGTGTTGTGCCGTTGCCGCGAGAAGAAAACGGTTCATTGCATGGTGAAGTCACATGGGTGGACCGCTTCGGTAATTGTCAGCTGAATATCGGGCCAGATGAAGTCACAGCTTTTGGCGAGGTCGTGCGCGTTGAAATCGGTTCTCTGCTGAGTGGTGCGAGTGCATCTCGTGAGCCGGTTGTGCGGGCATTAAAAATTGCGCGGAGTTATGACCAAATTGGAAGTGGAATCGGATTGGTAATCGACTCGTATGGGATGCTCTCGTTGTGCGTAGATCGTGGTTCGGCTGCATCTGAACTGCAGATAGGGCAAGGAGATTTGATCGTTCTATCGGCCCGACCGATTCGCCCAGCCAAGACCCAGCCTCAGTCACTACATCAGTAAAAATTAGTCCGACTCGTTAATCTTGTTGTCATGCGACCCTCAACAACTCTGACGATTGCTTTATTGCTCCTGGTTATTTTTGCCGCAGGCATCGCCTCGCTGGTAATTCGCTAAAAATCTCTAGCTATCACGAACGACCGAGTTATCTTTCGCACTTGTGCGAGCCGAATTACTGGCGACTAAGAATCCTGCAAATAAAATGCACAAGCCAATTAGTAATGTGACTGCAAACGCTCGATCTTTGCCGAGACGACCAGCAACCGATCCACTCGCCGAAAGCACAAGTGTGCCCGTTGCAACAAGAACATTGCCGAGCGCCAAACGTTTTGGTGATTTGACGATTCGCAGATTTTTTTGTGACATTGTCGGTGTTGCTTTTCGAATCACCCTGAAGGTCGACCAAAGGGCGCCAAAAATTATTATCAGTGCAGGGACACCAGAACCTACGGCGGCAAGAACTCGGGGAGTGACACCAAATAATTGGCGCGCCGAAGGAAATTCGCCGTCAATTATTTCTCGTTTTGCTGGTGCTATCAGCACGACACCGATAGAAAACGCGCTCAAACTCGTCAAACATTTACGAACACGGTCGCCTGTCTTCGTGCCGGTCAATAAATAAATTGTCCCTAATGCGAGCCATGCAACATTGAGTACTGCACCCGAAACGAAAAATATCTTGAAGATAAATAGCGTCCAGCCAGTTGTCTCGGCCCACCACAAAGCCAATGAGCCGATCGCGAAAAGAATCATCGCAATTGTCCAGGCCAAGTCGTGCGCCTGTCCGCGAATTTGCCAACGATCAAAGGTCAGCATCGCAAACGCGCAGGCGATCAGGGTTGCCGCGCCCGCAAGGGTTGCATTAGTTTGATTGGCGGACGCCGTAAAGACTTCGATAAGCACTACCGAACGATAACTCTGGTGACAAAAGTCTTTACTCACAAAACGTCAAAAGACGCGCTTGACTTTGTGAATTAATGCACTAAGCCCTACCCTTGAGACCATGACGCAACTTCAAAGACGAAAAATCCCAGACGCAGCAATTGCTCGTTTGCCAATCTATTTGCAGATTCTTAACAACCTCGCGGCAACTAATGTGCTTCGTTTTTCTAGTGATGAACTTGCTGCCCTCGCCGGCGTTAACGCGGCCAAGGTGCGAAAAGATCTTTCGTACCTCGGAAGTTACGGAACTCGTGGCGTTGGATACGAAGTTACATATCTGACTCACCAAATTAAACGTGAACTGGGTTTGATGCGCGAATGGAATGTCGTGGTTGTCGGTGCCGGAAACTTGGGCTGTGCTCTCGCCAAGTTCGATGGTTTTTTATCTCGCGGATTCCCCGTCGTCGCGATCGTCGACAACGATCCAAAAAAAATTGGTCGAACAACTAGTTCTCTGACCGTTGGTGATGTCAATGATCTTAAAAATATTGTTCGAGATGAGAAAATAAGTATTGGTGTGATCACCACTTCTTCGTCTGCTTCACAGGCCGCAGCCGATTCATTGATAGATGCAGGCATCAAATCGATTTTGAACTTTGCTCCGGTTGTGTTGTCTACGCCGAGCAGTGTGTCCGTGCGCAATGTTGACCTTGGGGTTGAGTTGCAGATCTTGAGTTACTTCGAGCAGATGAGGATTGAAACAGGCGGTAAATCTGAAGGTGCGCCACAACTCAACACCGCTGGTGCTCGCTGACTTTTAGCTGTTCGGCTCATTCTTAGTATTATTAAGTCGTGCGCCAGCTCTTTAATTCGCGACTTTGGCTCGCGTTTGGTTTGCTTACACTCTCAGGGTTTTTCTTGATCCTGGTCTCTTGTAACGACTGCTTTGGTCGCGGATCAGACGTCGCGGTTATTCAAGATTCGGTCGAAAAAAATATTGAACTTGTCGCGGTTATTTCGACGTTTTCAACGACTGACGGATTACCGATTGAGAGTGGTCGCACGGTTGTAGATTCGGCCGTAAGTCTGGACGATGGTCGAAACATATTTATAGCGTCGGGAACACCCGGCGAATTCGATTGCTCTGAGCCTTCAAAACGCTCGTCGTGCGTGATGTTGGCAAATATGTTTGGTGATTCGGTGATGTGGTTCGCAATCGTCAACGCAAATGGCACGACACCGACCCGGGTTCTTGAGTTACCGAGTCTTGTCGACATGCTCGATAACGGCGACCGAGGAGTTCTAGCAAACGGGTGGATTGTTCGATTGGCATCACCAACAATCAAGACTTGCCGCAACGACAGTGGCGCCAGCATGATCAGCCTGCGCGAATTTATCAATGTTTATTCACCAGACAAAAGCATTTCAAAGATGAATCTGATCACGGATGAAGTCAACGAAGTAGTCTGCGCGTTATGAAATTACCTATTTCGCGGGGTCGTATTTCGCATACTTTGTTCGAAGATGTTGTTTGGCTCTTTCGCTCATTTTTTTCAAAAATCAATGATTCGCGGACCATTGATCGTTTTGAAAAGACTTTCGCCGCATATGTCGGCCGAAAATATTGCATCGTGTTTCCGTTTGCGCGAACCGGAATTCATGCAGTTTTGAAGAATCTTGATTTACCCCCAGGATCTGTCGTATTGATGCCGCCGATTACGATAAAACCGATTTTGGACGTGGTGCTGGATCTGAAGTTGGTGCCAGTGTTTGTTGATATTGATCCATCAACAGTTTGTTTTTCAGAGAAAGCACTGACTGATGCTTTGAAGTCAAGTCCACGCGTTGCAATTTTGACGTATCTGTTCGGGGTCGTCCCAGATGTCGAGGCTCTTTGCAAGACACTGCGAAATGCCGGCGTATTCATAATTGAAGATTTCTCGCAGTGTTTGAACGGCAAATTTCGAAGCGACAAAATTGGGTCATTTGGTGACGTGAGTGTTTACAGCGCATCTTCGGTAAAAACTCTCGATACTTATGGTGGTGGTTTTGTTTTTACCGATGATCCAGAAATGGCAAGCAGTCTCGGTAGTGAGCAGCGCAAACTTGCAAAACCTTCGCGATCTCGGCTGATCAAGAAAGTTCAAACTGATCTAATTCGAAACTTCGCATCTCAGCCCTTAATTTTTGCGGTCTTAACTTTTCCCATACTTCGCTTTCTGACCTGGCGAGGCGGTTCAAAACTCACCAAATTTACTGGTGATCGCGATCAGCAGCCGTTGACGAGTCTTCCTTCCGAGTGGTTCGAGTCGTACACGTCGATTCAAGCCAAGGTGGGGTTGCAGCAAATCAAGCAGATGGAAGAAAAAGATACGAAGAGAAAATCTGCAATAAATCAGATCAACAGTTCGCATAATTTCAAAGATCGACCAATAGGTGCAGACGGCGGAGAAAATGTTTTCTGGCAATACATCGTTTACGCAGACGACTTTCCCGAGTTTCAAAAACAATTAACTTCTCGCGGGGTCGACTGTGCAACCACGAGTTTGGTCAAGATCAGCGGTCTAGAGAGTTATCCGTATCTCGGGGTGACCCCAAATGCCGACCGTCTTTATTCGAACGGCGTTTATTTGCCTTGTTATCACCAGTTGACTAAATCTCAAATAGCGCGAATTTCAAATGCGTTGTCTGAACTTGAACCGAAGTAACTTCAGCCAATGAGAGTCGTCGTAGTCGGCTCTGGCCTTTCGGCCGTGGGTGCGTTAAAAGCAATTATCAAAACAGGCGTCAAACCCGTTGTCATTGATGTCGGGCGTCAACTCGACGCTGAGCGTCAGAAAATTAAATTGCGCCTCGCATCGGTTTCACCAAATAATTGGTCTGATGATGATGTGAAGAGTCTGGCCAGCAACTTCACTTCAAAATCAGCGTCGGCTATTCCAAAAAAATTGGTTTTAGGATCCGATTATTTTTACTCAAGTGATAACTCGGGTTCAGTACAACCTGACAGTTTCTCGCAATCTTCGCCAACGTATTCTTTGGCGCTGGGTGGTTTTAGTGCCGGATGGGGAGCAGCCTTTTTGCCACCCGCCGAATCAGATATCAGAGATTGGCCCATATCTCACGACGAAATTCTCGAACATATGCGTGAATGCGTGAAAAATATTTCATGCTCCGAACCGGTTGATGCTCTCTCTGAATTTTTTCCGCCTTTGAAAAATAATTCGAATGATGTTTTAAGTCTGTCAAAAGGGCAAGGAAAACTGCTGCGAACTTTGCGTGGTGCTGCACGATCCAGTTCGGTTGCGCCAGAAGTCTTTGGGCAAGCAAGAATAATGACGCGTAGCAAAAATATCGGAGATCTCAAAGGCTGCAATTACTGCGGGCACTGCAGCGCTGGTTGCGTCTACGACGCAATTTACAAAGCGGATATAGAAATCGCTCAGATGAGACTTGGGCAGCAGATCGACTATTTGAATGGTTGGAATGTTGTGACTGTGGTTGAATCAGGCGGAACCGTGAATATTTCGATGATTGATGTATCTAGTGGAGAGAAAAAAATAATCGAAGCCGATCGATTGTTCTTGGCGGCAGGTGCGGTGAATAGCACGCGAATCTTATTGCAGTCTCAAGAGATGTCTGGTTTCGAGGCGACAATCAAACAGACTGGTGGATTTCTTCAACCGTTTGTTTCCGCGGTTCATTATCCCGTTGCGTGGCCCAATCAAAATACTCAGAGCAACGTGTTTTTAGAATTCAAAGAGCCTCGATTATCTGATAGTTGGGTGCATGTGCAGATATCGCAGCCGAATGAACTCGCTATGGCAAAACTGGGGTTGAATCATTCGACGGTGAATTCAGTGCGTGGAAAATTGGCAAAGTATGTCAGTGGCAACTTGGTGGTCGCAATTGTCAACACGCATTCGGATCACGGTTCAAAATATGTTGTGCGAGTCAGGGATAATTTTGTCAATGGTGTCGCACAACTTGAGTCAAAACAGATCTTGCACCCCGATCAAAAACATGTCGTCAGAGTTTTGAACTCAAGACTTAAGAAAATTTTTCGAAGAAAAGGGGCAGTTGCCCTTGGTTTTGCCCGTCAAGAAAGTTTTGCATCTGTTGGGTATCACTTTGGTTCATCGTTCCCGATGTCTACTAATCCGAAACTTCCGACAGACACGGATCAACTTGGCCGACCATTTGGTTGGAAACATGTGCATATAGTCGATACAAGTGTTCTGCCTTCGATCCCTGGCACATCAATCGGATTGCTGGCAATGGCAAACGCCAACCGAATCGCTACTAGTGCATTAATTAACTAGCGGTTCTAGTTTTTGTTGTAACGCGGCTTTATAGAGCGTGCTGGTACACCACCGACAACGGTATTTCCAGGCACATCTTTTGTGACCACCGAACCAGCGGCAATAACTGCGCCAGCACCGATAGTTACTCCGTAACGAATTGTTGAGTTGCCACCGATGTAGGCACCTCGGCCCACGCGAATTGTTGCCGCGATATCGGGTAATTCTGGTGTTGATGGATCTTGTCCCGCCCCGAAGAAAGTGATATTCGGACCAAGCACAGTGTCATCTTCGAGAATTATAAAAGCATCTCTAAATTGACGCGATGGATAGAGCTCGCACCCGCGGTTGATCGAGACGTTGTTGCCAATTTTGATTTTTGATGGATATCTGAAATAGCACTTGTAGTCGATCATCACATTTTTACCAAACTCTTTGAACACAAGTTTGAAAATCAAAGTTCGCAAAAATGGAGGCGAAATTTCAAGCAGGGGCAAGACGAGAGTCTGAAGAAAAGAAAAGTAACTGAAAAGTAAATTCGAAGTGCGACTGTTGGTACTCACACTGCGACTTTACAACAGATAGCGAGTTAGGCGTCCGGCATTGCGCGGACGATCAACGCTGCCGCTTTATACGCAGCCTCGGCCGGGCCTAGTTCGTCTGGTCGCAATAAATTAGCCATGATCCGCAGAACCCATTCCATAAGTGTTCGACTATTTATGCCGACTCGAGATAGTTCACGCATCAAAACAGGGCGACCGATAATTCGTGCAAACAGTCTGGCTACTTTGAAATATTGACCGTATTCTTCCTCAATTATTTGGTCGTAACGCTTGAGTATCTCCGAATCTTTGGCAAGTAGCGCATCGTGCAACACATCAGCCGCGATGTGTGCAGTCTCGTAGGCGTAGTCGATTCCTTCGCCGTTGAACGGGTTCACACTGCCGGCTGCATCACCGATCACGATATGTGTGTTGCCAACTTTTGGTCCGACTGATCCGCCCATCGGAATCTTGCCGCTCGTTGCTTTGCATTCTGGTTGAGTCGGGTCAATCTCCCAGCGGTCGGCAACCATATGCGCATACGAATCAAGCAAATGTGAAGTATTGACATCTTTAAAGTTTTTAAAAGTTGAAAGAAGTCCGACGCCAATATTTATGGTGCCGTCACCAACCGGAAATATCCATCCGTAGCCGGGCATCGACTTGCCATTGCGATCTTTAACGTCTAGCGCCGATTCAATCCACGGTTCGTCGTGTCGCGGACTCTTCCAATAAGTACGAATCGCCGTGCCGTAAGGCCAAGATTTTTCACGCGAGGTTCCGATTGCGCGACCAAATCGTGAGTTCGCACCATCGGCGATAATCACGTATTGCGCATGAATTGCAATTGTGCTGCCATCAACTTTGTTCGTCACCATTGCGCCGCGTACACAATCTTTTTCGATGATCGGGGCAACAGCTTCATGTTCTTCAAGGAGTTTTGCGCCGGCATCTTGCGCGTTTCGCGCGACCATCATGTCAAGTTCGCGTCGACGCACGACGTATCCATACTGCGGATAAATCGGATGAGTTGGCCATTTCAATTCGAGTGCTTTGCCATGCGCCGTTGCACGAAGACCTTCGTAGCGATGAAACTGCGACAACTGATCGGTAAGACCCATGTCGCCAAGTTCTTTGACTGCTCGGGGTGTTAATCCGTCGCCACAAGTTTTTTCACGTGGAAACTTTTTGCGCTCAATCACAATTACATCGTGACCAAGTCGCGCTAACCAAAATCCGGCAGCAGCACCTGCTGGTCCTCCGCCAACTACGAGCACCTCTGTGCGCAACACTTGACGAACCTCACCAGTGTTATCTTGCGCTAGTTGGATATCGTTTTGCATCTACGCACAAGGCTAAACAGATTTATTCGGTCTCGACTATTAATATGGTGTGACCTTGCTCGCTAGTCGCGAAAGAATTGCCTAGTTGATTATTTACCAGTTGGTCGAGGGTCCGTACCGACGTGCGCAGGCGCTTCAGGCATGGCAGCGTATGTTTCTGCAAGATTGTCGAAGTTAACCGAACCAGATTCAAGACCGGCAAAAATCTCAGAACCAGGTGCGCACCATCGCTCGTACTCTGCTTTCCATGTTTCGCTTTGAGGGTCTGCACCACTAATCACATAGCGCTCGTGACAAACAACTCCGAGAATTTGCGCCTCAGACAAAGCTCCACCATATTTTTCACCTTGTTGTGGCATTGGGTTTCCGTTATACGAAAGTGGCGCGTGTGCACCACCTTCTCGGTCTGGGTTGCCGTAAATTTTTAGGCCTGCAGAGACATATTGTTGCGAGCCCGTGTAAACAAAATTCAACATGTCTTCGATTTTCGGAAAAGTTTTTAGCACTTCGCCCTGGTACAAAACTCGACCAGCCCCACCGGCGCCCTCGGCGCCATGACAGCCTGCGCAAGTACCGTAGACGCCCGCGCCAACGGCAAGTGGTCCTTCTACTATTTTTTCTTGCGGTCGAATCGCGAGCACATATAACAACGCCCAAAGCGGCAACAAACTTAAAGTAGCCATCGCCCAAAATGGAATCTTCTTGCGCGAATTGGCCGCAACAACATATGCAGGATCTGGAGGCGGAGGAGGAGGCGGAGTTGCAGCGCTCGCAACCGATTTTTTTTCTTCAACTTTTACCAGCACATTAGGTGAAGCAGTTGCCCCGTCGGCAGCAGGCGTTTTGCCAGCTGCTTTGTCACGTGCTTCTTGTGCACGCTTAAGTAAATGCTCGGGTATTCCTGCCACTGCGCTCCTCAACTCTTCGTAGATAATTCTTCATTGCATTCGCCTTAATAGGTTAGACGCAACTCAGGCTGATGCGAGAAGTTCACTAGCGCACAACCACTGCGTCGACATCGCCCGTCATATTTAATTGGCACATGATGCGTTGAGCATTCGTGAAACTTAGTGACCAAAGAGCCAACCAATATTTGCCAAAAAAACGAGGATGATTATCAGTCGGATTATCTTGAGGACTAGGCTAAAAACAGATTTTAACGAGGAAAGGCAAGCCCTCAACTAATGCTCGCAATTGACATTCTCAGATGGCCAGGCGTCAACCAGGCTTTTATTTTTTCGGCCATCTTTACGACCCTGCTCAGCCTGGTGGTAATTCCAATTGGTAAGCGTCGGACTTTTGATCGCAAGGCAACTTGGGGCGAAGCAATGCTTGGTGCCGCGTATGTCTTCGCGGTTTTGTTTTTAGCGTTTGGTGTCGTGCCTCACCAATGGATTGACCATGCAGATAAAAATTTAGGTTGGCGCAAAGACAAACTCGTTTACGGACCATTCGATATTTTGAAGTCAGACACGATTGGCGGAAGCTTTCCGATCGTTATCAGTTACGAAGCAATTCGTGACATCATCGTTGTGGTCATCCATGTCTATTACATCGGCTTGATGATCTATTTATTTAGTTGGTGGCAGAAGCGTGGAGAAGTAGTGACCACAGAAGTAGCAACTTCTAGCTATGGACGTCCACTCGTGAAGAAGAGTTGAGATATGGCAAAAACTGACGCAAACCCACCGATGATGCCATATACGGATGACTATCAACTCGTTGAGGTAGATGCCGATTACCTGAGCAAAGCAGTCAAACCAAAACAGTTCATACATATTGATCAGTCTGAATGCATCATGTGCGAAGGTTGCGTTGATATTTGTCCATGGAAGTGCATCTTCATGGTTTCGCCAGAAGCAATTTCACAAGCTGACGGCACTGAGTTACCAGGTGATGATCCTTCCGACAAGGTTGTGTTCATTATCGATGATGATGTTTGCACGCGTTGTGCGTTGTGCGTTGATCGTTGCCCGACGGGAGTGATTATTCTCGGCAAGGTTGGCGTTGCGCCAGCAACCGGTGAAACTCATATGCGCACAAATAATCATGGCTATTCATATGGCATGCGATTTTAGGAATGGAGATTAAATAAAATGGTACAAATACTCGAACAGAAACCACGTCTGACAGTTAAAGATCGCGTGACAAAATTAAATGAGTCACTGCAAGGTAGCCAGGCGTGGAACTCGATCTTTCGACCTGGTTCAATTTTTCGTAAGGGTTACTCAGACTCACCAAGAAATCGTTCTTACGTAGTTATGAACTCCGTGCTTTATCACTTGCACCCAGTAAAAGTAAAGCGTCACGCTGTAAAAGTCAGTTACACATTGTGCTTGGGTGGCTTGAGTTTCTTCTTGTTTATTTTGTTGACCATCACGGGAATTTTCTTGATGTTTTTTTATCGCCCAACATCCGCCAACGCTTGGCAAGACATTCAGTCGTTGCACACGTCGGTGACTTTCGGATTAATGGTAAGAAACATGCATCGATTGGGAGCACACTTAATGGTGTTGGCTGTGTTCTTGCACATGGCACGCGTTTTTTATCATGGTGCATATAAAGCGCCTCGCGAATTCAACTGGGTAATCGGCGTAATTTTATTGACGCTCACACTGTTGCTTTCGTTCACCGGATACTTATTGCCATGGGATCAACTTGCGTTGTGGGCTGTAACGGTGGGAACCAACATGATGGGGTATTCGCCGGTGATTGGCTCACAAGTACGTTTCGTCCTGCTCGGCGGAGTCGAAATAGGGCCAGAAACTCTGCTGCGATGGTATGTGTTGCACGTCTTACTTTTTCCATTTGTGACAGTCATCTTCCTCGCGATCCACTTCTGGCGCGTGCGTAAAGACGGCGGAATCTCAGGACCACTCTGATGGCCGGCATTCCAGAACATCTTCTCAAGCGTGCGCAAGAGGCGCGTGAAAAAGCCGCAGCCGAAGCCACGGGTGCGTCAGCACCAGCAGCAACTGGCGGTGATGCAGGCTCGCGAATTCCGGCTGACTTGCTTGAGCGAAGCAAAGCCGCTGGCGGCGCAGTTGCGGTAGCCGAAAAGCCTGGTGCTGTTGTTTCTGGTGCACCAACAAACGGAAGTATCCCCTACGGCGCGGGGCCCGGTGGACACACTCAGCGATTGCTGACTGTTGTTAAATCAGGATCGATTCAAGATGTCAAAGCAGTTCCTGTCGACAAGGTACACACTTGGCCACATTTACTGGGCGTCGAGTTCGTCGCGTCGTTGGCGTGCACGGCATTCGTGTTTATGTTTTCATGGTTTGTCAACGCGCCGTTGTTGCAAGCAGCAAACTTCAACCGAACCCCGAACCCATCGAAAGCACCTTGGTACTTTCTTGGATTGCAAGAGTTGTTGACGATGTTTCACCCGATGATTGCTGGTGTGACGATTCCTGGAATGGGAATAATCGCCCTGATGTTTGCGCCGTACCTAGATCGCAACGAATCAAACCGACCAGAAGATCGAAAGTTCATGACAAGTTTGATGACGGTGCATTTGATGTTTTGGGCGATCCTCGTAATTATCGGCTCGTTCTTCAGAGGCCCTGGATTCAACTTTGTCTTCCCATGGCGTGAAGGCATCTTCTTCGAATTGTGATCGGACTATTACTTAAATGAGCTCAACAACAATCATCACAATTGCGATCGCGGTTCTCGCTGTGCTCGGTCTTGGCGTTGTACTGACTGCATCACGTAGGTCTGATATCAAGGGCGTCGGCTCGCTGTCGCGTGAGACTCGCAAGCGAGATCGCAACGCGGCAAAGGTTGCGCGCAATTCTTCGCGAGAGGCCGAGTATCAAGGTATTGCGAGTCGCAGTGCCGTGGCTGTTATGGCGCCAGCAGCAGTTGAATCATTTGTTGCACCAGACGCCGAAGCTCTTGGAGAAACGCGACGTGCATTTTTAAATCGAGCGACAGTGACATTGATGAGTGCGAGCCTTGGCGGCTTCGCCGCAGCCCTTATCGCGTTCTTATGGAAGGGTGCCGAAGGTGGTTTCGGCTCCAAAATTAACGCTGGCAAGATCGACGACGTGATTGGCCAGATCCGCTCTGCGGGAGGTTTCTTGTATCTTCCAGAAGCGCGATCTTGGGTTACCGAGTATCCAAAAGAGGCGATTTCGAAAGCAGAAGTCGCCTACGGTGGGCAAGGCGCTGTATTCGCCGGAATGAGTGCCGGTGTCATTGCTCTATACCAGAAGTGTCCACATTTAGGTTGCCGAGTTCCTGAGTGTAGAACATCGCAATGGTTCGAGTGCCCATGTCACGGCTCGCAATACAACCGCGTCGGTGAAAAAAAGGGTGGCCCTGCGCCACGCGGGATGGATCGTTTTGGAGTTTCAATTAATAATGGGATGATGGTTATCGACACTGGTTCAGTTTTTGGTGGTCCGCCAATCGGAACCAATACAACTGGCCAAGAAGCAGAAGGCCCGCACTGCGTGGGCGGAGCAGGAAAACACTAAATGAAAATTTTAATGGTCCTTGCCGACACGACTACGACGATCGCATGGGTGATTCTTCTCGTATCCGTGCTGGGTTGGATTCTCTATGGTTTGTCGAATGTTCGTTCGGCAAAGCGCGAAATCGGTTCAGAAATAAAACTGGCCGCGAACCGCAAACCGTATTACGACGACGAGCGTCTTGAAGGCGAAAAAATCGAGCGCACCCAATTGATCGGTCTTGCATTTCTGGCAATCGTTACGATCGCACTTCCGCTTTATTGGATTCTTGAACCTGGTCGCATGGTCGGAGCCGAAAAAGAGTTTCAACACCAGTTTGAAGAGTGGGGTGGTGGACTATTCGCTACGACAGCAGATGGTGGCTTTAATTGCGCAGGTTGTCACGGTGGAATGAAAGGTGGCGGTGGCGTCGCGTCGTATGCGATTACCGATCCGACTACCGGCGAAGTCAAACAGGTCAACTGGAAGGCGCCAGCCATCAATACGGTTTTTTATCGCTATAGCGACGAAGAGGTTCGATTTATTCTGAACTACGGGCGTCCATTTTCGCCGATGTCTGCGTGGGGCCTTGTTGGTGGTGGACCGATGAACGATCAGCAGATTCAAACCGTAATCGAATATGTAAAAAGTATTCAGATTCCACGCGACGAAAACGGCAAGTTGCCAGAAGCAAAACAGCAAGAGATTCAAGCCGAGGCAGAACGTTTAGTAAAAGCAAAGACATACGCCACTATTGGCGAGGCATTGTTCAATTTAGATCTCGGCAGCGGAAACTTTTCGTGCGCGCGATGTCATACAAAAGGCTGGTCATATGGTGATCCGCAAACCACCGGTGGTGGAGCGCTTGGCCCAAACCTAACTGGTGGCTCTGCCGTTCGTCAGTTTCCACAACGAGACGACATGATTGCATTCATCAAGGGTGGCAGTGAACTCGGCAAAAAGTATGGGCAACAGGGACAAGGTTCAGGGCGTATGCCTGCATTCGGATTAATGCTGACCGACGAACAAATCGCCGCCATCATTGATTATGTAAGAGGCTTGTAGATGTTTTCGTTACTTGCAATTAATTGGGAGCCAGAATTACGCGGCATTGTGATAGTCGCTATAGCGGTCGGCGTTCTTGTTGGTGGAACTTATTTGGTAGTTGGCACAAACCTAGGCGCGCGCCTGGGTTTTTTGGTTGTTCTAGCGGGACTATTCGGCTGGATGGCGACGATGGGAGCGATTTGGTGGACATACGGAATCGGTCTTAAGGGTCGCGAACCAACATGGCAGCCTGCCGAACCCGTGACAATTGTGCGTGAGGCTTCGCTATTGCAAGGTGCGGAAATTTTAGAGTCACCATTAAAACTGACTGGTGATGTCGTGAGCGATTCATCAACGGTCGCCTCGGCATTACAAAATCAAGGTTGGGTGCTACTTGAAGAATCAGATCCGCGTCGTGGCCAGGCGGTTGCTGCCTCCGATGAGATTATTCAAAAAGAAGCAGAAGAACTTGTCGCTGGAGAATATCTGTCACTTGCCGTTTACGACAAGGGTGGTGAGCGTTGGCCAAAAATAAATGAGTCCCTTGATTTTGTCGCGTTCTTTCATAAGCCCCACTTCGCACTTGTTGAAGTCGCACCAGTATTGCCCCAGCGCTCAGAGCCAGGTCGCGCGCCAGCCCGACCAGTTGTCGATGAAACGCAACCACATCGCTATATACACATGGTTCGTGATCTTGGCAGCAAGCGACAACCTGCAATTTTTATCACGATCGGCTCATCAATCATCTTCTTGTTGCTGTGTCGAATCTTGCATAATAGAGATTTAAAGTTGCAAAAGAATCTTAAAGAGCAGTCGCCCGCAAAGGCATAAATCGTGGGTCAGTATCTTCCAATCGTCGTACTGACTATTCTTGCAATTTTATTTGGTGCAGGCTCAGTTATCGCGTCAAAACTATTGGCGCCGCGTCGGCCGAACTCAGCCAAAGAAGCGCCATACGAATGTGGAATCGTGCCGAGTCGAGAAGCACCGGAACGATTTCCTGTGAGTTTCTATGTAGTGGCAATGTTGTTCATCATGTTTGATATCGAAATTATTTTCGCATATCCGTTTGCGGTTTCGAGTCGTGAACTGGGCACTTATGGTTTCTGGGAGTTCGTTGCGTTCAGCGCGGTATTTTTTGTGGCGTTTGTTTATGTTGTCGCGCGCGGGGCACTTGATTGGGGCCCGATTAATAAGCCTCGTCAGTTGTTGACGATTGATGATGATATTTTCTCGGCTTCGCGCACGACTGCGACGACTATTCGCCGTGTTGGTCTAGATGGACGTCAAACAGAGAAAGTTGTTTCTTGATGGGAGCGGTTCGCGATGTACTAGACGACGGCCTCGGCGGTCTCGAGCACAACTTTCTTACTGGACGCGTTGAAGATCTTGTTAAATGGTCGCGTTCGCGTTCGAGTTGGGCTGCAACTTTCGGTTTGGCATGTTGCGCAATCGAAATGATGGCGTCTGGCACCGCGCATTACGATTTGGCGCGTTTCGGAATGGAAGTATTTCGCGCGTCTCCTCGTCAAGCAGACATCATGATCGTTGCAGGACGCGTCAGCCAAAAGATGGCCCCAGTCTTGCGCCAGGTTTACGACCAAATGATGGAGCCTAAGTGGGTCATCTCAATGGGCGTTTGTGCCAGCAGTGGCGGAATGTTCAATAATTATGCAATTGTCCAGGGCGTCGATCAGATCGTGCCCGTCGATGTTTATGCACCCGGTTGCCCACCTACTCCTGAAACTTTGATTCACGCGATTGAAACTTTGCACCAGTTAATTGAAGACGGTCAGATCATGAAGCGGCGTGCCTCGACTGGTGCGGGAGCGCAGGTACATATTCAAGAAATCCCTGCTGGATCAATAACTCCAGTAATTCTCGGAAAACGTTGAACAATGTCGCAAAATGCCGGTCGCGTTGCCGATGATGTTCGTTTCGTCGCGAAAACCGAATATTTAAAAACACTTACTGCTTTGCGCAGTGAAGGTTTTGAAATGTGTGCAGATTTGACTGCGGTTGATTTCTTGACTCACCCTGGTCGACCGCTAGATGCCGAAGTCGCAAGTCGAATAACACTTGAGCGCTTTGAGCTTGTTGTGAATTTGCTTTCACTGTCGCAACGCCGTCGGGTCAGACTGCGTGTGCAAATTTCTGAATCAGACACATCAATTGATTCGGCTTTTGATCTTTATCCAGGCACAGAAGCGATGGAGCGTGAGGTCTACGACATGTTCGGGATCACGTTCACAGGTCATCCGGATTTAACGAGAATTTTGATGCCCGAAGATTGGGTTGGCTTTCCGTTGCGCAAGGACTATTCGCAAGGGGATATTCCTGTGCAGTTCAAAGGTGCGGCCTCGTGACGACGACAGAAAACGCGACCGAGAAAGTCGTTTCGACGATCGTCTCTGCGGGCACATCAGAAGGCGGCCAAGAACTGCAATTGCGTGCCGACATGTCGGCCAAGGCGGTGCTTCGTGAGTCTGGTGCAGTTCTGCGAATGAGTGAATCGCAAGTCGCATCATTGGCTGATACTCAAAGTGAAGATCAAACAATGATCATCAACATGGGCCCGCAACATCCGAGCACACACGGCGTATTGCGCTTGATGCTTGAACTAAAAGGTGAAACTGTTTTGCGTTGCAAGCCGGTCATCGGATACTTGCACACCGGAATGGAAAAGACCGGTGAATCGTTGACCTACATGCAGGGTGGCACCAACGTCACTCGCATGGATTATGCGTCGCCACTAAATAATGAACTTGTCTTCTCGATGGCAACAGAGAAACTTCTCGGTATCGATGGCGATATTCCGCAACGAGCTGTGTGGATTCGGATGATGCTCTCAGAACTAAATCGCATCAGCAGTCATTTGTTGTTTATGGCGACCAACGGCATGGACATCGGTGCAGTGTCGATGATGCTCTACGGTTTTCGCGAACGCGAAGAAGTTTTGCGTTTCTTCCAAAAAGTTACTGGCTTGAGAATGAATCACAACTTCATTCGACCAGGTGGGGTGGCTGCAGATCTTCCAGCAGGGTGGCGAGACGATGTTCTTGGTTTGCTGGATGCATTGCCAGAGCGTTTGGCCGAGTACGAAATTTTAATGACGGGTCAGCCGATCTGGCGCGAACGACTGCAAGGTGTTGGCGTGATCACACGCGACGAGGCAATCGCCTTAAGTGCGACCGGACCGATTTTGCGAAGTACAGGTTTGGCATGGGATCTTCGTCGCGATTTGCCTTACTTGCATTATGACGAAGTTGAATTCGACGTGATTGTCGGCAGTTATGGCGATGCGTTCGATCGTTACTCGATTCGTCTCAACGAAATACGCGAGTCAATGCGCATCGTCCGACAAATTTTGGATCGAATGCCTCAAGGTGACTATCGAATTCAAGACAAGAAAGTCACGCCGCCGCCACGCGGACGAATCGATGAATCAATGGAAGCGTTGATTCATCACTTCAAAATTTTTACTGAAGGTTTCAAAGTTCCTGAAGGCGAAACATATGTGGCAATTGAAAGCCCACGCGGTGAGATCGGCTGTTACATTGCCAGCGATGGTTCATCGACTCCGTATCGAATGCACATGCGGGCACCAAGTTTTGTCAACATTCAGTCGATGCCGTTGATGATGCACGGTGGCTTGATCGCCGATGCGGTCGCCGTTATTTCATCCGTTGACCCGGTTCTTGGTGAGGTTGATCGATGAGTCGTCTAACCGAGAAAAATTTGGTGATCGCAAAAGAAATCATCGCTCGCTATCCGCGTTCAAAATCCGCTTTGATCCCGTTGTTGCACCTGGCTCAAGAACAAACTGGTTACATCAGCCGTGATGCAATGGTGCATCTTGGAGAACTCGTTGGTGTAACTTCTGCCGAGGTTTATGGCACGGCTTCTTTTTATGAAATGTTTCGATTTGAACCAATCGGAAAGTATCTGATCAATATTTGCGGAACGATGTCGTGTGCTTTGATGGGCGCCGAAGAATTAATGCACCATGCAGAAAAGCGACTTGGGGTCAAAGCCGGTGGCACAACTCAAGATGGTTTGTTCACTCTTGCGCACGCAGAATGCCAGGCTGCCTGCACCGAGGCACCATGTCTGCAAGTAAATTATCGCTATCGATTGCGAGTGACCGCAACAGACCTCGACAATCTCATCGACGACCTACAAAACGGAAAGCTAAACGACGAGATTCCGGCGCACGGTGTACTTTCAAAAGTCCGACAACTTATACCTGCTGACCGGGCAGTGGGCGCTGTTGACCCAGAACTCGTTACCGAATCTCCAGTTTGGTTAAACGGCAAGCCGGCATTATGAGCACAACTTACAAGCACGCTCCGGGTTTCATATCGGGTGATCGCCCAAAAATTGTCACCTCACGATTCGAATTCGAAGACTCGTACACGATCGAACGCTACTTGGCGACAGATGGCTACAAAGGTTTGCGCGCGGCGCTTTCTCGTCCTGCAAATGAAATTCATGATGATGTAAAAAGTGCGACCGTGCTCGGTCGTGGTGGCGCGGGGTTTCCTGCGGGCACAAAGTGGGGTCTCACTCCGCAACAAGTGTGGCCGCGTTATTTAGTCGTCAACGGTGACGAAAGCGAACCAGGCACCTATAAAGACCGATTACTTATGGAGCGCGATCCGCATCAACTCATTGAAGGTTGTTTGATCGCGTGTTATGCCGCGGGGTTGTCGCAATGCTTCCTATATATAAGGGGTGAAATGGCGGTCGCCCAAGAGCGCGTCGCTGCTGCATTAAACGAGGCTTACGCCGCTGGCTATGTCGGCAAAAATATTCTTGGCTCGAAATTTTCTGTTGACATTATTTTGCATTGGGGTGCAGGTGCATATGTCGTCGGAGAAGAAACTGCGCTGATCGAAAGTCTCGAAGGAAATCGCGGCATGCCCCGTCTCAAGCCGCCATTTTTTCCGGCGGTAAATGGTCTCTATGGTCAGCCGACGATTGTCAACAATGTTGAAACTCTGGCCAATCTGCCGTGGTTGTTGTGCAACGGTGTTGCCGCATACTCGGCGATCGGCACCAAGACATCACCAGGTACGCGCATGGTTGCAGTCTCTGGTCATGTCAAGCGACCAGGAGTTTTTGAAATCGTCAATGGCACGACAACATTTCGTGATCTTATTTTCGGCGAAGAGTTTTGTGGCGGAATCAAAAATGACAACAAACTCAAGGCGTTCGTGCCAGGTGGAGGTTCGGCGCCATGGTTCACTCCCGATCAATTAGATTTGCCGTTCGAAGCAAGTCAAGTTGGACCAGCCGGTTCGATGCTCGGCTCTGGCGCAGTAATGGTGATGGATGAGACAACGGATATACCTGCCGCGGCGCTGACGCTGACACATTTTTATGCTCATGAATCTTGTGGCAAGTGCACGCCGTGTCGTGAAGGTGGAACTTGGCTTGAGCGAATTCTGCGTCGCATCGTAGATGGCAACGGCACCGATGCCGATCTTGCGCAACTTCTCGAAGTCGGGGCGATGATTTGTCCCGGCGATTTTCCGCATGCGGCAAATGAGAAACTAGGTTTGAGTGCCGTGCCCTTCCCATACAAAATGACGACGATTTGTTTCGTCGGCCCCTCGGCTTTTGCCCCGGTGCACTCTGCGTTGACATTGTTCAGAAGCGAATTCGAGTCACGGGTAACCAAGCGCGTGACGATTCCTGTCACGGCTGTTGCGGCGATGTCGAGCGTGTTATCTAATGTGGTGCATTCGTGACAATTGTTGATCCAGAGAAAATCGTCGTCGACCCGAATGTCGTGAACATCACGATTAACGACAAGCCAGTTCTCGCCCGAAAAGGTGAAGTAATAATCGCTGCTGCTGATCGTACGGAGGATTTCATCCCGAGATTTTGTTATCACCCGCGCATGAGTTCGGTTGGTATGTGTCGACAGTGTCTTGTTGAAGTTGAAACACCGCGCGGACCAATGATGGTTGTTTCGTGTATGACACCGGTCGCCGAGGGACAAATTGTTCGCACAGCCACAGACTCCGTCAAAAAAGCGCAAGAGGGTGTGCTCGAGTTGTTGCTCGCAAACCATCCACTTGATTGCCCTGTTTGCGACAAAGGTGGCGAATGCCCGTTGCAAGATCAGGCTTTTAGCCATGGCCCGGGCGAGAGTCGTTTCGTTGAAGAGAAGCGTCATTACGAAAAGCCAATCGCAATCAGCGACATCGTTTATCTGGATCGTGAGCGGTGCATTTTGTGCGACCGTTGCACGAGATTTGCCGACGAAGTTGCAGGTGATCCGCTGATTTCATTCACTAGTCGCGGCAACGACACCCAGGTTTTGACATTTCCTGAAGAGCCATTCAGTAGTTATTTTTCCGGCAACACAGTGCAGATTTGCCCTGTCGGAGCATTAACCGCAAAGCCTTATCGATTCAAGGCTCGTCCGTGGGATTTAAACGAAACCGAAACCACTTGCACGTCGTGTTCGGTTGGATGTCGCATTGTCGTGCAAAGTAGCCGAGACGAACTCGTTCGGTATCAAGGCGTAGATATTGACCCCGTGAACTGGGGCTGGTTGTGTGATCGCGGTCGCTATAACTTCGAATCAGTTAATTCAACGCAGCGACTTACTACGCCATTGATCAAATCAGATTCTGGTCTTGTGCCGAGTTCGTGGTCAGTCGCCCTTGATTCGGCGGCACGAATCATTCGTCATGCACTCTCGACTAGCGCAGATTCGGTCGCGATTCTCGGTGGTGCTCGTGGCACCAACGAAGATGCGTTTGCCTGGGCGATGTTGGCGGATGAATTGAAGATCAATCAGCGTGACTCGCAACTCGGTGATGGTTTGACTCCAGAAATTTTCAATCTTGCACAAGCAACGATCGATGAAACTTGCGCAGCCAGCACGATCATTTTGTTGGCTCCTGATCTGAAAGAAGAATTACCGGTTCTTTATCTAAGAATTCGAGACGCAGCGCAAAAGCGCAACTCACGAATTATCGAGTTTTCTTCGCACGACTCTGGCTTGACACCGTATGCCTGGCGAAGCGTTGCTTTTGAACCAGGTCGTCAGGCTCAAGTGGTGCGCGAGACTTTAGAACTTCAAGAAATTAAAGAGCAAATTCAGCGAGGTGAAGTTGTCGTTGTGCTGGGTCGTGCAAATTTGGCCGAAAACGAAGCGTTCACTTTGCACGCACTGGGCGAAATTCTTCATGCACTTCCGAATGCAAAAATACTTCCTGTTTTGCGCCGTGGCAATGTTCGTGGCGCAGTGGCCGTGGGTCTTACGCCGCAACAAAACTCTGGTGATGCAATTGATATTTTGACGAAAGCTGCAGCCGGCAAAATCAACTGCCTAATTTTGCTCGGGGCAAATCCGCTCGCCGATGTGGCTGATTCAATTCTCGTCAAACAAGCGCTCGTACAAATCAAAAATGTCATCAGCATCGATACTTTTGTTACAAGTTCCAACACCAACGCAGATGTCGTCTTCCCTGCGGCGGCGTTCGCCGAGAAAAACGGTACGACCACGAACCTTGAAGGTCGTGTCAGCAATGTCACCCAACAAATCACACCACGCGGCACATCTCGTCCTGATTGGATGATCGCCACCGAACTTGGTCTCAGTCTCGGGATAGACCTTGGTATTTCGAGTCTCGATGAGTTGCACCAAAAAATGATTTCATCGATTCCAGAGTTTTCTTCGTGCGCCGATAATTCGGCGATTCAAAGTGACGGCGTATTGATGGTCAGCGAAGCATCAGCGACGATTTCTCGAGGGTCGGTTAATTTGGTGGATCGAAATTCATATAGCTACCGACTAATTGTTTCTCGCACGATGTATGACGCGGCGCAGTCAACTATCACCAGCAATTCGCTTGTTGGGATCATTACCGAGTCGACAATTTATGTTCATCCACTAGATCTTGCGCGCATCGGTGTCGTCGACGGCACGAATATTCGAGTCGGGGTCGACGAAATAAATATTGTTTTACCAGTCAGGGCTCACAGCGGAGTTCACCGCGGTACCGCATGGTTGCCATACAACCACACGAATGTAGATATCCGTCCATTATTGAATATCGCAGCCGACGTGGTCGATGTTCGAATTGAGCAAATCAAATGATCGCTCTCGACAGTCTGTTGTTAGACGAGATACTTTGGGCGCCGTTGCTGATCGTATTGTTGAAAGTTGTAGTTGTATTCATTGTCGGTTTGTTGGCAACGATGTTGATGGTGTGGTTTGAGCGCAAAGCAATCGCTGGAATGCAAAACCGCATCGGGCCAAACAAGACGGGTCCATTTGGGATCATGCAAACTCTGGCCGACGGCATCAAGTTGTTTTTCAAAGAAGATTTGATTCCGAACCGCTCAGATCGATTCGTTTTCGCACTCGCACCGTTTTTATCTTTTGTTCCGGCATTTTTGGCGTTCGCCATCATTCCACTTGGTGGAGATTTTCGTGACGGCAACGGTGGCGAAGTCACCTGGTTCGGCCATGTAACAAAAGTGCAACTGGCCGACCCACCAGTCGGAGTTTTGTTCGCACTCGCAATTTCGTCGATCGCTGTTTACGGGATCATGCTTGCAGGTTGGTCGAGTGGGTCTAAATATCCACTGATTGGTTCTGTTCGGGCATCGGCGCAAATGGTGAGTTACGAGGCGGCACTTGGTTTATCTTTGGCTTGCGTGTTGTTGTTGGCAGGCACACTTTCAACAAGCGGCATCGTTGCGGCGCAGGCGACGATTACCCAATGGAACGTAATTTCAACCGGCATCGTGCCGTTCATTATTTTTCTAATTGCGGCCACCGCCGAGTTGAACCGTCCACCCTTTGATCTGGTTGAAGCAGAGCAAGAACTCGTAGGTGGATTCAACACCGAATATTCGTCGATTCGGTTCGCCCTGTTTTATTTGGCCGAATTTATGAACACGGTCACAATGTCGGCGCTAATCGTGACGCTTTTCTTTGGCGGTCCACAACCAATCGCGATCGGAAATTTCGTCTTTGATATTCCACTTGTTCCGAATGCTGTCGAGGGCACATTCTGGTTGTTGGCCAAGGTGCTCGTATTCCTTTATATTTATATTTGGTTCCGCGCAACTCTTCCGCGTTTGCGTTATGACCAATTAATGGATCTCGGCTGGAAGGTTCTGATCCCAGGTGGACTTGGTTGGTTCATGCTTCTGGCGTCGCAACGCATGGCACGGCAAAACGAGTGGAACATTATTTTGGTTACGACCATCTCGGTTGTCGTGATGGTCGGTTGTTATTTACTTTTGCAAGCAGCATTTACACAAAGTACGCGGCAACGCGAGACGCAAGGACCAATGTTCTAATGGGCTATCTGGGCGGATTTATGGTCACTCTTCGTCAACGCGGAGAAAAGAACCGCGTCACAACGCAATACTCCGGTGGACGGGTGTTTCGTCGCGACAAAAAACGTGCCGTCAAAATGGATGAGAAACTTGAGAAACCAGATCGTCTTCACGGTCGTCATGTACTCAACCGCTACGAAGACGGCATGGAAAAATGCATCGGCTGCGAGTTGTGCGCCGCGGTTTGCCCGGCAAAGTGCATTCATGTTCGAGGTGCCGACAATGACCCGATGAAGCCGACCTCCCCTGGAGAACGATTCGGTTGGATTTACGAAATAAATTATCTGCGTTGTATTCACTGTGATTTGTGCGTCGAGGCCTGCCCAACTGAAGCGATTACCGAGACGAAACTTTTTGAGTTCTCGTTCACGAATCGTCAAGATGCGATTTATACAAAGAACGAACTGCTAGTCGACAATTCTGGAAAACCTCAGCAACTTGCGTGGGAAGATTGGCGCGAAGGCGAGGATCAAAACACCTCAGGATGGATGCGAGCGACAGCGGCATCGGGTGATGCGAATTTCACTGGAGTCGTATCGTGGAGCGGCGAATTGGGTTACGGTATCCGCCCTGCAGAAGACAAGAGCGAATAATGGAGTTGTTCGTCTTTGGTTGCGCCGCATTGATGGTTGTCATCGGTGCGGTCGGCGTCATCACTCGAAAACATCCGGTGCATGCAGCATTGAGTTTGGTGCTGACACTTTTTGGCGTGGCAGTTTTATTTGTTGCGCAACAGGCACACTTTCTTGCGGCGGTTCAAGTGATTGTTTATGCCGGAGCGATCGTCGTGTTGTTTTTGTTCGTGATCATGTTGCTCGGCGTCGACCGAGTCGAAAATCTTCGCACAGAGCCGCTTGCCGCCCAACGCCCACTTGCCGTCGCAGTCAGTCTCGGATTGATCGGCATCCTGGTTGCAGCGTTTGCGACTGGCAGTGGCGTGTTGCATGAGCGTGGCGCTGGTTTAAAGATTCCAGATTTGGCCAACGAGTCTGACGCCAACACCACGCAACTTGCACAATCTATTTTCTCGCAATATGTTGTCGCGTTCGAAGTGACTTCGGTGCTGTTAGTTGTCGCCGTCGTCGGTACGGTACTTCTCGCGCGACGAACCAAAAGTGCGGTCACGGAGAATTCAAAATGATCGCGTTCTCGCTCGTACCAACCGCATCTTGGTATCTGGTGCTGAGCGCGGTGCTTTTCGGTATCGGAACATTTGGTGTATTAGTTCGTCGCAACCCGTTGGTGATGTTCATGTGCATCGAATTAATGCTCAATGCGGTGAATCTCAGTTTTGTTTCTTTGGCGCGAAAACTCGACGACATCAACGGTCAGACGATCGTATTTTTCGTGATGGTTGTGGCCGCCGCTGAAGTAGTCGTCGGTCTTGGCATCATTGTGGCGATCATGCGCAATCGAAATTCGGTGACCGCCGACGATCTCGTCGAGTTGAAGGGCTAATTCATGCTCGGTTTGATCTGGCTGATACCTGTCCTACCTCTTGCAGGGGCTGTGCTGAATTTGGTTTTGGGTCGAAAACTTGGCGACCCGCGCGCAGGTTGGGTCGCCACGATCGCAACAGCTTCGTCATTTGTCGTGACGGTGGCGGCTTATTTTGAAATGTTGGGGCTCCCCGCCGAAGAGCGCAGCCATGTCGTAAAAATGTTTTCGTGGATCGGAGTCGGCTCGCTACAAGTTGATCTCGCAGTTCTGGCCGACCCATTGAGCATCGTGATGGCACTATTCGTCACGGGTATTTCAACATTGATCCATCTCTACGCGATTGGATACATGCACGGCGATGCCAAGTTTTCGAAGTTTTTTTTGTATCTGAACCTCTTCGTTTTCAGCATGTTGATGCTGGTGCTTGGCGAGAATCTACTCGTCACATTCTTGGGTTGGGAAGGTGTCGGTGCTTGCAGTTACTTCTTGATTTCGTTTTGGCACACTCGCAACAGTGCAGCAGTCGCCGGCAAAAAAGCTTTCGTCACGAATCGAATCGGTGACTTCGGCGTGATGGCCGCAATGTTTTTAGCATTCAATAGTCTCGGCACGCTCTCATATCATGCAATAAACGAATCTGCCCACAGCGGTGAATTGGCTGCAGTCACCGCTACGGCAATCGGACTGTTGCTTTTTGTCGGCGCTTGCGGCAAGAGCGCTCAACTTCCGTTATATCTTTGGTTACCCGATGCAATGGAAGGACCGACCCCAGTTTCGGCTTTGATTCACGCCGCAACAATGGTGACGTCAGGTGTGTTTTTGATGACTCGTATGAGTCCTGTTTGCACGCGTCTTTCGAGTGGTTGCCAACGGTCATCGCCGTCGTTGGTGCCGCGACTGCGCTGTATGCCGCAACTGTCGCCGTTGCACAAAACGATATTAAAAAAGTTCTCGCGTACAGCACCGTTTCGCAGTTGGGGTACATGTTTTTGGCAGTCGGTTCTGGAGCCTATGTTGCTGCGATTTTCCACATGGTGACCCACGCTTTTTTTAAGGCGTTGTTATTTCTCGGTTCAGGTTCTGTGATTCACGGTATGCATCACGAACAAGATATGCGTCGCATGGGTGCGTTGCGCAAAGTCATGCCGGTAACTGCTTTCACTTTTATCATCGGGTGGTTAGCAATCGCGGGAGTTCCCCCGTTTGCTGGTTTCTGGTCGAAAGATGAAATTTTGCTCTATGTTTATGCCAACAATCGTGGGCTATATGTTGTCGGATTACTCACGGCGCTTTTGACGGCGTTCTACATGACGCGTCAAGTAATCATGGTGTTTTACGGCAAAGCAAAATGGAATGATCACAGCGCCGAACATGGTTCGCACGGCGACTTAACCCCACATGAGAGCAGCTGGGTGATGTTGACGCCGCTCATTGTGTTGTCGGGTTTATCTCTGGTCGGTGGCGCGATGCAATTGCCGTTTGGTAAAAACTTCAATTTTCTAGAGCGATGGCTCGCGCCTGTTGTCGAAGAATCCGAAGCACACATTCATGACACATGGGCATATCAAAATAAATATCTGCTGCTAGTTGTAGCGATTTTGGTGGCGTCAGTCGGAATCGCGGTTTCGATTGCGGTTTATGCAAAATCATGGATCAAAGCGATCGAGCCAAAGGTTCTTGAACAAGCCTGGTATTACGACAACGCCGCAAGCCGTCTGATCGCCGGACCCGGTGCACGAACTTTTAATTTGATTGCATGGATCGACTCCAACATCGTTGACGGCATGGTCAACGGTGTCGGCAGGTTGATTCGAAGTTTCGCAGGATCACTGCGTCGCGCCCAAAGTGGGTTTGTGCGTGCGTATGCGTTGTTGATCAGTCTCGGCGCAGTCGTCATTTTGGCTTGGTTCTTATTGCGGGGAGCAGTTTTGTGATCGCTTCGAATGCCGAAGTACTCAACTTTCCAATTTTGACGTTGCTCGTCGTATTGCCCGTAATTGGTTCGCTTCTCGTGGCGCTGCTTAGTGGTTCTAGGCCAGAGTGGATAAAACTGACCGCTCTTGTTTCGAGCGTCTCAACCGCGGCGCTTTCATTGTGGCTGTTAGCAGTATTCAAATCTGGCGAGGCGGGCTTTCAATTTGTCTCGCAACATGTCTGGATCAGCCAATGGGGGATCTCGTGGCATCTGGGTGTGGACGGCATCTCATTATTTTTGATCGTGCTCACGGGAATCTTGTTTCCGTTGGTAATCGTGGGTATTGATCCGCATCACAACGAGACCTCTTATTTCGCTTGGATGCTGTTGTTACAAGCTGGGGTAATGGGCTCGTTCTTGTCGCTTGATTTGTTTTTATTCTTCGTGATGTTTGAAATTGTGCTGGTGCCGATGTATTTCTTGATCGGCGGTTGGGGTTACGACCAACGAGTTTATGCGGCGACGAAATTCTTTTTATACACAATGGCCGGCTCGGCGTTCATGCTCATCGGAATAATTACAACAGTTGCGCTCGCACATCGCGACCTGGGTGTGGTGACATTTGATCTCGTCAAAATCGCCGAAGGCGCAAAGTTCTCAACGAATACCGCCAGATGGCTATTTTTATCTTTCGCGATTGCCTTCGCCGTCAAGGTGCCGCTTTTTCCGTTTCACACTTGGCTACCCGATGCTCACACCCAAGCCCCAACTGGTGGCTCGGTAATTCTCGCTGGCGTGCTGCTCAAAATGGGAACGTATGGCTTTTTGCGTTTCGGAGTTTATTTATTTCCGCAGGCCGCGATGTGGGCGAGACCAGCGATATTTACTCTTGCCGTAATCGGAATCATCTACGGCGCAATCGCCGCAACGATGCAACGCGATCTAAAACGATTGGTTGCCTATTCTTCGGTTGCCCACCTCGGGTTCATCGTGCTTGGAACATTTGCCCTGAGTTCACAGGCTGTAACCGGTGCCGTAATGCAAATGGTAAATCATGGTGTCTCAACTGGTGCATTGTTTTTGCTCGTCGGAATGATTTATGAACGGCGCCATACCCGCGAAATCTCTGAGTTGCGTGGCATTCAACATGTTGCGCCAATATTTGCCGGAGTATTCACCGTGGTCATGCTGTCGTCGGTTGGTCTGCCTGGTCTCAATGGCTTCGTCGGCGAGTTTTTAATTTTGATCGGATCATTTGGCCCGGCACGCTGGTGGGCAGTTGTTGCAACCGTCGGAGTCGTTCTCGCCGCACTTTATTTACTTTGGGCATATCAACGTGTTTTTCACGGTGAGCCGGACGAAGCCAATTCAACTTTCAAAGAAATCACCGTGCGCGAGGGCTTGTTGATGTCTGTTTTCGTGGCGATCATCGTCGTATCTGGTATTTATCCGAAACCGATTCTTGATCGCATCGAGCCAAGCGTGGCTGCACTAATCCAGCACGTAGAAGGACAAACAAAGTGAACGATCAAATACCCGAATTCGTTGGTCCGGCAATCGACTGGTTTTCGGTTTCACCGTTAATCGTTTTGCTGGGCGGCGCACTATTGCTGTTGCTTGTCGGGTCATTGACTCCGCAGTGGCGACGTGGGTGGTACGGACTGGTCAGTGCATTAACGGCAGGTGCAGCAATTGTTCTGTCGATATTTTTGTGGCGTGATGTTTCAAGTTCGGGTGCAAAACTTCTCGTTGGTGGCGCCCTCGCTCTCGACCATTTCGCCTTGCTGGCGTCGATTGCAATTTGTTCGGCTGTATTACTCGTCAGCCTTGTAACCAGTGACTATCTTGCTGGAGAAAACTCCGACATGCCCGAGATTTATGCCCTGTATTTAACTGCGGCAATCGGCGGCATCGTGATGGTCGCGGCAAACGACTTAATCGTTTTGTTTCTCGGATTAGAAACCCTTAGTTTGTCGCTTTATTTATTGGCGGCAAGCAATCGCAAACGCACCGAAAGCCAAGAAGCCGGGTTGAAATATTTCATTCTCGGTGGTTTTGCATCGGCGTTTTTCTTGTACGGCGTTGCACTTACCTATGGTGCGACAGGAACAACTCGTTTAGTCGACATTAATTCGTCGCTGAATTCGTATATCACCGTGCCACGCAATGACACTTTGCTGCTCGTAGGTGTCGGTTTGATGCTTGTTGGTTTTGGTTTCAAGGTTTCTCTCGTGCCATTTCAAGCCTGGACCCCGGATGTCTATCAAGGTTCGCCAACTCCAGTTACGGGTTTCATGGCCTCAGCCGGAAAAGTCGCCGCGCTCGTTGCGCTGGTGCGAGTTTTCGTGACTGCGTTTCCGTCGCGGGCGGACGATTGGGGACCGGCAGTTTTCATATTGTCGGCGCTGACTCTTGTCATCGGATCGGTCGTTGCAGTCGTGCAAACAGATGTAAAGCGAATGCTTGCGTACTCGTCGATCAGCCACGCTGGTTTTATTCTCGTCGGTCTAGAAG
Organism: Acidimicrobiaceae bacterium; assembly: GCA_003569125.1. Lineage (GTDB taxonomy): Bacteria > Actinomycetota > Acidimicrobiia > Acidimicrobiales > Ilumatobacteraceae > BACL27. The sequence continues at coordinate 78,561 of BGOG01000006.1, forward strand.
TATCTTCACATCGATCTTCGCCCAATGTCGGTGACGGATTAACCGCAATCGCAGTTTATGTTGTGCTGTATGCGGCCTTGGTCGTGGGCACCTTCAGCGTTGTCACGGTTGTTGCCCAGAAATCCAGCGACGGAGCAGCATCACTCGATGCTTTCAAGGGCATTGGCAAAAATAATCCCGTGCTCGCGCTGGCGATGACAGTGTTGTTGTTGGCTCAAGCAGGCGTGCCATTAACCAGTGGATTCGTCGCCAAGTTCGGCGTGATTCAGGCGGCAATAAATGTTGGCAGCTACGAACTAGCGGTTGTTGCGATGGTTTGTGCGGTTATCGCGGCGTTTGTTTATTTGCGGATCATGGTCAGCATGTGGTTGAGCGATTCAACAAGTTCCGAATCGGCAAAAGTTCCGTTGTTCTCAACTATTGCGATTGCAATTGCCGTTGCCGTAACTCTAGTAATCGGTGTTCTGCCGAGCTTGTTGCTCGACCTGACTTCGAATTTCACTCAACTCGCCAGCAAATAAGCTGCCAGCAATTAATTTTTTTTAGCGGCTTCAATAAAGCCGTCAAAAAGTTTCTGCTGATCAGGTTCGGTACTCGCGTCATCTTCGGGGTGCCATTGCACGCCGACAATCCATTTTGCCGACGCATGTTCAACTGCCTCAACCGTATTATCCGCAGCACGACCCGTTACACGCAGGTCGTTTGCGACCTTGTCGAGCGCCTGATGATGAAACGAATGCGAACGCTTCGGCGAAGTCGTTTTCATTGCTCGGGCCACCCGACTGTCGGCGGTCAGCACGATCTCGTGATATGTATTCCAATGTGTCTCACCATCGTCAAGAACTTCGCCTAAATCTTGATGCAAAGTTCCGCCGAGCGCAACGTTAAGTATTTGCATTCCGCGACATATAGCGAGGACGGGTTTATTTTGATCAATCGCAGCGCGGACTATCGACAACTCAAGCGCGTCGTGTTCGGCGCTGATTCCATAAATCTTGGTGCTTAGTTGTGCCTGACCATAAAGTGAGGGGTCAATGTCCCCGCCACCTTGAATTATTACACCGTCAAATCTTGATACGAGTTCGTCAGCCGACTCGATACTTTGAGCGACCGGCGGCACTTGTAGCGCGACGCCCCCTGCGCGAGCAATCGCTTGGCTATAAAGGCGTCCAGTTGAAAACGAATCTCCACGAACGCCTTTTGCGTCGGTTGTTAACTTGCCGGGAAGCAAAATAAGTGGTGTCATCGCTTTTAATTAGTAACTTGCGAAACATCAAAGCCAGCGGTTTTTGCGTTTGTGATGATCTCTACCGTGTGGTCGTGACCACGAACTTCGAGAACAACTTGAACGCCAGTTTCACGCACCTTAAGGTTCAAACCTTCGCGCACATGACTAACTTCGATCAAATTTGCGCCTGACTTCGCGATCACATCCAAAAAATTCGCCAAGGCACCCGGGCGGTCTGGCACTCGAACGAACAAAAGTGCGCGACGGCCAGCCTTGGTTTCATGTCGTCGAATCAAGTTTGGAATCAAACCCATGTCGACATTGCCGCCAGACAACACAACGCAGGTCGAACCTTTTTTTGCAGGCTTGACACACGATGTGAGAAGCGCCGAAACGCCTACTGCCCCGCCGCCCTCAACATACATTTTTGATCGTTCCAACAAAATCATCATCGCATTGGCGACACTGTCCTCGTCGACATCGACAAGCTCGTCAACCCATGATTCAATTAGTGGTCGTGTCACGGTGCCAGGTTGTTTGACCGCGATACCGTCGGCCAGTGTTGCGATTGCACCACTTGGCGCGCTGCCATATATGTATGGCGCACAGGATGAAACTTGAACGCCAATAATTTTAATATCAGGTCGTTGTTGTTTTATCGCCAACGCCACGCCAGAAAGCAACCCGCCACCGCCGAGCGGAACGATCACCTGCGCCAAATCCGAGATATCTTCAAGCAGTTCAAGACCAAGCGTGCCTTGACCCGCTACCACGTCGACATCGTCATACGGATGACAAAAAGCCATGCCAGTTTCAAGGGCTCGTGCTTTGGCGGCGGCGACCGCAGTGTCGACACTTTCACCGCCATCCCGAACAATGCCGCCGTATCCTTTGCACGCACTGATTTTTGACAGCGACGCCCCGAGTGGAATAAAAATTTCAGCCTTCACCCCGAAATGCTTTGCAGCAAATGCGAGTCCTTGTGCGTGGTTGCCGGCACTACCCGCTACGACGCCATTGTTTGCAAGATCTCCGAGATGGTGCAACTTGTTTATCGCGCCACGAATTTTGAACGCCCCGGTTCGTTGCAAGTTCTCGGCCTTCAAAATAATTTTTCCACCGAATTCATTTGACAAATATGCCGAGGGTGTAACCGGGGTGTGTTCAACTACTGTTCGCCCAACTTCTCGCGCCGCATGAATAGCGTTTAAGTCAATACCTAGATTGCTATTAGTCATTGAAAGCCACGGTCTTACGCTAGACGGGTTAGTGATTGTTCATTGAGGATAAGGTTATTTGGTATGGAAAAGCACGAAGACAATCAATATATTGCGTCTGTCTCGGTGGTGATCCCGGTTTATCAGGGCGAGAAAACTATCTCTAATTTGGTCAATGAACTAGCCCTCTATGTCGCTCCATCGACTTCACCCGCAGGCATCAAGTATGTGATCAGTGAAGTTCTTTTGGTTCATGACTCTGGTCCAGATGATTCGGCAAAAATAATTAATGACCTGAGCACGAATCATGAGTGGGTTCGGCCAGTTTGGTTATCGCGAAACTTCGGGCAACACGCTGCAACTTTGGCCGGAATGTCGACGAGCGTCTCTGATTGGATAGTTACTCTCGACGAAGATGGCCAACATGATCCGAAAGAAATCGCCACACTTCTTGATACTGCTGTTGCAGAAAATTCTCAACTCGTTTACGGCAAGTTCGCTGGCGGTGCACTGCATTCTTGGTGGAGAAATTTTTTTTCGTCACTCGCCAAATGGTTTTACACCAAACTTCTTTCTCCGCAAGATGGAGAATTTTTCAGCAGTTTCAGGTTGATGACTGGCGAAATAGGTAGGAGCGTTGGAGCGTACGCGGGTTCGGGTGTTTACTTAGATGTTGCCTTGACTTGGGTTGTTGACCGGTCAGTAGCCTGCGAGATCGCGCCGCGAGTCGAATACCCGCGCCAAACTGGGTTCACCTTTCGTCGATTGCTGGGTCATTTCTTGAGACTGGTTTTGAGTTCCGGCACTCGTCCACTTCGACTTGTGAGTTTGATTGGTTTCTCTTCGTTTTTCGTTGGAGTTGTTTACGCGGCGTATGCAATTTACGGCAAGATCGCCCATGGGTATCCGGTTGAAGGATGGACGACCGTGATCATTTTCGTTTCAATGGGTAGTGGCGCGATCTTATTTTCATTAGGAATCTTGGCCGAATATCTCGGTGTTGTCGTTCGTAATGCGATTGGTAGGCCGCTTTACTTGATTCGTTCGAGCCCTTTCAATGATGCGCTTTCGCGAACGAGAAAAAGTAAACCATCAAACTGATGAAAGTTTGGGTAATCGGTCGCGGTGGGTTGCTCGGCAATAGCGTCGAAAAACAGTGCAGATATTTTGCCGAAATATTTTCTCCGTCAGAAAAATTTGCATGGTCTGACAGTGCCCGACTTGATAATCAAATTACCGAGAGTTGCAGGCAGTTTTCGCAAGTTGTTGTAGACAGCGAGTGGGCGATTTTTTGGTGTGCTGGAAAAGGAACACTGTCAAGCACGATCGAACAAATGGCCGCAGGAAACGAAAGTTTTTCAAGAATTCTTAAAATCGGTCGAGCAGAATTTCAGCCCTAAGTCATTGCAAAACGGGCTTATTTTTCATGCTTCGTCTGCCGGCGGAGTTTACGCAGGCAGTGAAAATCAGCCATTCACAGAACTAACCGTGCCAAAACCTACGACAGCGTATGGCGCAGCAAAACTGAAGCAGGAAGATTGCTTGCGAGAGTTTTCGAGCCGACTAGATATACGAATAGTCATCGGCCGAATCTCCAATCTTTATGGCGCTAATCAAGATTTGTCAAAAAACCAAGGGTTAATCTCGACGATTTGCTCATCGATACTTCGTCGACAGCCAATAAATCTATTTGTACCGCTAGAGACGTCGCGTAACTACATATATGTTGGCGATGCGTCGCGAATCATCGTTGATGCGGCCAAAATTGCCGTGAAAGATTCTGGTGCGACTCGTCAGTTCTTGAAACTGGTCGTGGCTGATGAAAACTTGACGATCGGAAACATACTCAATGTTGCCAAGAATGTTTTTCGTATCAAACCATTGATAACCGCGTCAAGTAATGCGAAAATTAACAAACAGCCAAGAAGTATCATCTTCAAATCGGTTTCACTTTAGACGCTGACTCGTTTTGTAAAACTCGAATTAGTGTCGGGATCAAACGAGTAATGACCGATTTGCATACTGATTATCTGCGCAACGGCTCGCAAAGGTCAAATTAATCGTGTTTTAGTCGAGCTTCAAGATTATGACTTCAGTGTTTCAAAGGCGGTCCTTGCGTAAGGTTCCCATGTTGCGGGCATCTGTTTTGACTTATCAACAACAAACCATGCAATGTTCATCTGCTTCATGTATTCAGCAGTTTCGTTATTTGGCTGCCAACCAAACTGATGAC
>BGOG01000007.1 GCA_003569125.1 Acidimicrobiaceae bacterium
CGCGAAATAATCGCCACGCCGTTCCATTGACCTTGACCAAAATGCGCCGACTCGTAGCCGAGAGCAGAAAACACCGAGGTCGGAAAGACCTCATTCTTCATTTTGGTTTCTGCATGCACAAAACGTCGGGCTTGTTCTCGCCAACCCATTGGGTCACTCGTTCGAGACGGGCTTCAACGAATTCACATTCCATGACGCGATCAGCACGCCATTACCGTACTAAAATCACATGAGTGTGGCTTATTGTGAGATTTTCGATTATCAGCGTTTCTTGTGTGGTGCTTTCTTTGAAACTGACTTCGTTTGCTGGCGGCGACGCTTGGCTTTTTTGATCTGTGCAACGCGAGTAGTCGCCGTTCGATTCGGAGTCACGCTTCGTTGGGTTGATGCGCGAGCGGTTCGCTGAGTGGATGCCGGTTCGACGCCGAATACCCCAAGTTCAACGCTTCGCCTAGACGGTGTGTAGCCAACTATCACCAAATTTAATGACGCCCCAAGTTTGACGTGCTCGCGTGCACTACGCGGAACTGGATTAGCCATTAGTCGCATCGGCAAATAGCCCAACACTTCGCCAACTTTCACATACACACCATGAGACGCATAACTCTCAACAATGCCTTTGAGTTTCGTTCCCACCGGATTTTTTTCGACAAAATTCAAAAATGCGGTGAGTTCGTTGAGTTTCGGCGTCGGTTTTGAACCGGCACTCGGCTTGCTGCTTTGTGTAATTGGCTTCGATGAATTTGTCGCAACTTTTAATGTCGGAGGTGGAGTTTTTGGCACCGGCATCGGACGCGACGGCGCGCGAACAGCCTTTGCGCGGCGCAGAGTTGCCGAACTTTCTCGTCCAGATTGTTTGCGCACCGGCAATCGCTGAATGAACACCCAACCAACATTCGGCACAGGTTTGCCACCGATAAGTCGACCTTCATCGAACAACCATTTATATTGGTCATGAAATTCTTGATAACTGTCGTTTGACAAAACACTCGCTTTGACTTTGTCTGCAATCGTCAACACAAAGCCATCACCCCGACCAACAGCCCCCGCCGCGGAGCGACGAGTTCATTGTTGTTGATTGCGGCATCAAATTCTGCGCGTTCTTTTCGATCAACCCGATGACCAAATGTTGCATCAACTACGACTGTTATTTTCGTGTCTGGAAACTCATTCATAACGAGAGCACTGCCTCGTTAAGTTGCTTCAGGCTTGGCTCGGTACGGCCCTCGGTCGCCAGATTCGAACCGTCAACTACAACGTGAGTGAACGGCTTTACCACGTCTCTATTCAACCACGCTCAGCAAGCTAGTAATACAAAGTATTCTGGCATCAATGTTCATGCGTGTAATGGTCTGCCAGCAGGTCTCCACCAAAATCGTTTTCTAAATCGCGCCACACCGTATGGATGTGATTTGTTCCTCGTTGAGTGTTGTCGTATTCAACAAACAATCTTGTGCCTTGTACTCGGTAATAGTGAGGTTGACCCTTTTCTATTCACACCCGCCCAGAGAAATGAAAGTTCTTGAATCTTGTCATCGCTAAGTTTTGCCCATTCACGGTCGGCAACATCATCCGAAATCCGGTTGAGATAAACCTTCAAAGTTCCTTTAAATCATCACGTTGCGAAATACTCAAATGGCTGCCGATAAACCCTTGGGTTGTGCGCGAAAACGAAACCTTACGAAGGTCGTCGGCCGTAATTGATAATTCGGCGTCTGCCCGCATCTGTATCGCTTGCATTGCGTCACCCAATGCCCCATCAAACTGTTTTCGCCATATGTCCGACATTGGAAGTGCTGTGTCTCCTTCAACCAACGCGCTTCTATTCGCACCCACTATGTCAGTGGGCGGAACCTTGTTTACCACTGCGGTAAGACGCTGTTCGAGTGTTAGCGAATGTATGAATCTCTTGCCAAGTCCTCTGCTGCCGCCAACGGCCTCAACAAATGTGGACCAAGCAGTACAGAATTCGCTGGGTCTGCTCCAAGAAAACATGGTGTTGTCGAAATTATTTCGCCAGCACTCAATGTGAAGTTCAGCGACACATGATGCCCGCCGAACCGCCAAGACCATAAACCAGTATCTCCTGGATTTCCAAAGAACGAGATCCAATACAACATCGGGATCTCTTCTCGCTCTCGCTCAAATTCAGCGACGAAACCCTCTAACCGATCAAGCACATTTTCTAGACCCATAATCGTGGAAACTGTGGTGTAACCACCCTCTGACAATGCAGTTGCCAATAACTTATGAACCATTCGATGCTGGCTTGATTCATCTCGGCGAGAGGCAACCCACATGATTGGTAGGCGTGTAAAACCATTTCTTACGTTCGTTAAAATCAGCGAAGTTAAACATCGCTCGATCACGCTGAACCTCGTCAAAACTAGCGACCAGTTCTTTGGCCACATTAATCATGCTTGGTGTCATTTTGATTTCTTTAGTTACCTGGTCGATTTAAACCGAAAATAACTTCTGGATCACATGAATCCCAAGTATTCAAAATTGCGACTTCGAACCCACCCTCCGAGTTCGCTCTAAAAGATTTTTTGCGAGAGTAAGTTGAGAAGCTTGCCAAACATCAAGTGCCTCAGACAAAACCTGATATTTTCAATTGCCTCGGCAAGCGCCCAACCATCGGCCGCCGCCTTAGCGGTACCTGCCGCGGCGTGAGGTCTCACGACGATACCCGCATCGCCGATTAGGCATACTCGTCCAAAAGCCATCTGATCAATGTCGACATCATAAATTACTTGCACAAAAGGTTCGACTGTGGCGACAACAAGATCGCTCAGTAATTTTGGAAGACATCTGAGCGCCATTAACTTGACTTGCTCGACATTGTGCTTACTTACGAACCCTGGAGGAATTGAAACTTCACGTAACGCGCCGTACTTATCGGTCATTAGATTGTTAAATTCATCACCGTGCTGGTAGTTGCAATACCAAACGAAATTGATGAGTCGATTACCCGCCGTTACACGACCTTCGTGATCAGGAATCGGATACACCAAAATGTGCGAATTCGGATATACAAAATAAGTGATCGCGTCACCCAAGCGTTCAATTATTTCACTTGATAATTCTGACTCAGGAACCATCCCGCGCCAGGCGACATAACCCGCATATTGCGATTTGCTTGATGGCACCAACCTGTCACGCAAAAGTGAACCGATTCCGTCGGCGCCTACCAGAAGATCAGAGGTTATCGACCGACCATCCTTCAACGAGATTGATACGTCGTCGGATGACTGAGAAAAATCAACTACCTCGGAATCCAAGTGATACTGATCTGCTCCGAAGTGAGCAAGTGTCGAAGCGTAGACGGTATTCCATGAACTGAATCGGTATTGGTGTCTGGCGTCGTGAACCACTTTGCATTCTTTGTCTAAATAACGAATGTGGTTGGTTTCAACCGATATCTTTTCTATATCCAATGCAGCGCGCGTTTGTAAATAACGATAGCTCGCGGGCAAAAAACCAATTCCGGCTCCGCGTTGCTCAAGACGAACCGCAGATCGCTCATATATCGAAACCTGATGACCCGCATCACGAAGCAGGCAGGCCGCCGTCAGACCACCGATCGATCCACCAACAATAGAAACCTTCATTGACCTACTACCAACATCCAAACGATGGGCACCTTGACAAATAAATAACATGTGCTGTCACGTCGGTGAGTCTACCCCTGGTCAAAATAGCTGATTTTTGCAAACTCTGAATTTTTGAACTAATCTGCAAATTAATGTGACTTAAATTAATACAGACTTTAAACACGTAAGGGCTCATAAAAGTTTCTACAGGAGGACAAAATATGGCAATCAAGCTCGCTAAATTTCGCGACGTGGCAAACGGCTTGCAATCAGGTCAGTTTGCAATTGGGGACCGAACCACTGTCAGCTCGATCGCCGACATCGACCCAAAATACAAAATGTTGATGGACAAACCGTTTGCTTGTGTGATGGCGGTCATGGGCGCTGACGGTCGACCAAACCTTACCCCAATGTGGTTCGACTACGAAGGCGACAAAGTGTTGGTGAACGTTGCTTCACATCGCCCCAAGACAAAGTGGATTCGCAAAACACCCAAGATCACAATCGTCATTGTCAACCCAGCCAACATGTACCACTGGATGAGCATGAAGGTAACTGTGGAGCGTGAAATTTTAGAAGATGACGCCAAAGAAGGCGCGTGGGTGACTTCTCAATTGAATCGCATCTGGAAGAAGTACGTCGGCCAAGGCGAAGAATACGGATTGCGTGACCCGTCAATCAATGAGCGACGAGTGCTGTTCGTCTGCAAGGTTGACAGCATCGCTACATTCGGCGAACCAGGCTGAGCTTTACAACTCTTTTATTAAATAAAGTTTTATCGCCAGTCGGCAAAGGTTTGTTCAAGCAGGCTGGCTAATTCTTGGTCATGGATCGTCTTTGATCCGGTTGCAGGACTTCCTGATTCAAAGCGGGCGACATGGCGCCAGTCAAAGCCTTTATTCTTGATGCCCCAGACGATGTCGTCAACGAAGTGCCACGCTCCCATATTCTCCGGTTCTTCTTGCACCCACACAACCTGCTTTGCATTCGGATAGCGGGAGAGAATTTCATTTAGACCCGCAATTGGAAACGGATACAACTGCTCAACGCGAACCACTGCAACAAATGCATTTCGCTTGTTGCGCTCAGCCATAACATCCCAAGCAACTTTCCCAGTGCATAAAACTATTCGAGTAATGCTTTCTCTGTCGCTCACTGCGGGATCATCAAGAATCTCTTGAAAGCATCCAGAAGTTAATTCGTTGAGCGTTGACCGGCTCTCTTTCATTCGAAGTGGTTGCTTTGGGGTCATCACAACGAGTGGTTTTCGGAACTCACGGCGCACTTGCCGACGCAACATATGAAAATACTGTGCGGACGTTGTCGGATAACAAACTTGAATGTTGTCTTCCGCGCACAACTGCAAGAATCGCTCGAGCCGTGCCGAGGAGTGTTCAGGTCCTTGCCCCTCATATCCATGCGGAAGCAGCATCACCAAACCATTTTGCTGTCCCCACTTATCTTCGGCTGCGACAATGTATTGATCAATCACGATCTGAGCGCCGTTTACGAAGTCTCCAAACTGTGCCTCCCACATCACCAATGCATCAGCGTTGGAGTGCGCATATCCGTATTCAAATCCGAGAGCCGCATATTCAGAAAGCAAAGAGTCATAAACCCAAAATCGAGCCTTGCCGTTCGGCAAAGTATTGATTGGAACCCAGCGCTCTTCATTGTTGTAATCAACCAGCGTTGAATGGCGCTGACTAAAAGTGCCACGACGAGCATCTTCGCCCATGAGTCGCACCGGCGTCCCCTCGACCACAAGTGATCCAAAAGCCAGAGCTTCGGCCGTCGCCCAATCAACATCTTGTTGTGACTTGTAAAGTTGGGCGCGAAGGGCAAACTGTCTGACGAGTTTTGGATGCGCAGTAAAGTCGGGCGGGTAGGCCGACAAGTGATTAAAAATGCCATCAAGAATTGAACGCTCAACGCCAGTCTCAACGTGTGGAACAACACCAATTGGATCTGGCGGTGGTGGCACTTTTATTGGAGCCGGCTTGGCGGCACGAGCCGCATCAAGCGCTCCTTGCAATTTGCCCTGATAGTCAGAGAGTGCTCGCTCTGCCTCGTCAAGGGTGATGTCCCCGCGTTTAACGAGGGTCTCGACATAAAGTTTGCGCACGCTTCGACGTTCGGCGATTGCTTTGTACATCAAAGGCTGGGTGTAACTCGGATCGTCGCCCTCGTTGTGCCCATGTCGGCGATAACAAATCATGTCGATTACGACGTCTTTGTGAAACTGCTGACGGTATTCGAATGCAAGTTGTGCAACTCGTACGCAGGCTTCCGGGTCATCGCCATTGACATGAAAGATTGGTGCCTGAACTGTCTTGGCAACATCGCTCGGATACTTTGACGAGCGCGCATATTGTGGTGAAGTAGTAAAACCAATTTGGTTGTTGACGATGATGTGTACCGTTCCACCGACGCGATATCCGCTGGTGTCGCTCATCGCAAAAGCCTCCGCGACGATTCCTTGTCCGGCGAATGCTGCGTCCCCGTGCAATAAAAGTGGCAAGACGCTATAAGAAAGCGGAGGATCAATTCTGTCTTGAGCAGATCTAACCATGCCCAGCACAATTGGTCCAACAGTTTCTAGATGGCTCGGATTCGCGGACAACTCAATCGGTAACAAACCGCCTTTAGGCGAAGTGAAAACACCGACGCTTCCAAGGTGATATTTGACGTCGCCAGACCCTTGTACCGAAGATGGATCAATGTGATCTTCAAACTCCTCAAAAATTTCTTCTAAGTCTTTGCCCATAATGTTCGCCAATACGTTCAGGCGACCACGATGCATTGCTCCCATCACCGCTGAATGCATTTTGCTGTCTGCTGCTGACGAAAGAATTACATCAAGCATTGGAACCAGCGACTCAGCACCTTCGAGCCCGAATCGCTTAGTGCCAACATATTTAGTAGCGAGAAACCGCTCGAATGCTTCGGCTGCATTCAGCCGCTCCAGCACGCGACGCTGATCAACAACATATTCACCCACGCCGTGGCCTTCAAACCGCTCTTGAATCCACCGTTGTTCTTCGGTCGAGTGAATATGCATGTACTCAATGCCGATAGTTCGGCAATATGCATCTCGCAACACGCCCAGCAACTCACCCAAAGTCGAACGGTTCACACCACCAACGCCGCCCGTCAAGAACTCTCGGTCCAGATCCCAAAGTGTCAGACCATATGTTGCGGGGTCTAATTCGCGCGGCATTTCGGGCGCACGCCAGTGCAACGGATCAAGATCAGCGATCAAATGCCCGCGCACGCGGTGCACCCGAATCAGCGTTGCGATTTGCATTTGCTTTTCGAGCAACGCATCTTCGCTGTCGAGCGAATTTGAGTCTTCGCGCCACTGCACTGCTTGATATGGCACACCCAAACTGCTGAATACATCGGCATAAAAATTATGCTCGCCAATTAAAAGTTCATGCACATATTTCAGAAACATTCCACTCTCGGCACCTTGAATAATTCGGTGGTCATATGTACTAGTGAGAGTCACAACTTTCGACACGCCAAGTCGCCCGAGCGTGCGCTCGTCGCTGCCTTGAAACTCGGCTGGATAATCAATCGTGCCAACACCGACGATCACTCCTTGCCCGACCATCAACCTCGGTACGGATTGTTGCGTGCCGATCGTGCCCGGGTTGGTCAGACTTATGTTCGCACCTTTAAAATCTTCGAGAGTTAATTTATTGGCGCGAACTTTACGAATAATGTCTTCGTATGCCAGCAAAAACCCCGCGAAATCGAGAGTGCCGGCGTTACGCAAGACAGGCACGACCAAACTTCGTTGCCCATTGCCTTTATCGACATCTACGGCCAATCCCATATTCACATGGTTGAATCTTTGAATTTGAGGCTTGCCGTGTTCGTCGACTGAAAAAGCATGTTTCATATTCGGCACCGAATCGGCGATCGCTCGCACGATGGCATACCCGATCAAATGCGTGAAACTGATTTTGCTCTCGCCACTTCGACCGCGATAGCCGTTGATTACTTTTCGATTAACTTCGAGAAGTTTTGCCGGCACTTGGCGCACGCTGGTTGCAGTTGGCACTTCAAGGCTCGACTGCATATTCGCGGCGATGACCGCCGAGACACCGCGCAGCGGTTCTGGTTCAACAACTTCAAGCGGAGTTAATTCAACTTGCGGTTTAGCCTGAGGCCGTTGCGCCAGCGCTGGCTGTGTAGAAGCAACAACTGATGAGATTTTTTGCGACGACTCGTCTTGCACGGTCGCAATTGCTGATGCTGACTGCTTATCCGCCAAAAGCAAACGCGCCGAAGTTGCGACGGGTGCGTCGTAATCTAACGATTCAAAAGCTGGCCGAACTAACTCGCCAGTCGGATCAGTTTTTGGTGATCCGACTGGCTTGTAGTCACTAAAAAAATCTCTCCATGCCAAAGACAGAGTTTCGGGTTCGTCGCGAAATCTCTCGTACATCTCCTCTACTAACCAGGAGTTTGCACCAAAGTCGTCGGATCCGGACCTTTCAACCATCAACTACATCGTAACGATTTATTATTTGAGTAGAACCTCTGATGCGATCCAAAGCACGAGCCATAAGACACCGGCTGTGATCATCGCGTTCTTATGCGACTCATATGGCCATAGCAACTTGTTCGTCGCAGCAGTGCCACCAAGCATGCCAAGAGCGTTTAGTTGCAAGATTGCACCAAGCACAACACCGATAATCAACAAAGTTACGGCGTTGCTCTGAGTTGCATCACCAAAAGCCGAACCATAGAAGTGAGCCGGTCCGACCATGAACCACAACATTGAGAACGAGAAAATAAAGTTCTGACGCGAAGCAAGCAATGCTTTTCGACCAGCACCAGCAGCGGCTGGGTCAGCAGCAGCGCCACCCAAAACATTCACAGCATTGGCGAGAACAACTTTTTGGTTCTTCCAAATAACCATCCACACATTGGCAGCCATCAAGATGCCATAAATCATGCCAAGTGAAATCGTCATGTTGTGCGCATAATTTTGTAGCCAGTAGTCCTTCACAAGACCGGTGATCAGCAAACCCGTTACCAAAGTTGCAACCGCTGCCCATCGAAACCACCACAACGCACGACGCGCAACTTTGTCAAGGGTCAACATCCGTGCTTTACCTTCATCACCATAAGCAGCAAGCGCCGGGACCTGCACAAGATTGAAGTAGTACAACAAACCAATCCAGGTAATACCCACGGCAATGTGCAAGTACCTGAACAAAAAATTTCCAATGTAAGCCTGAGTTAATAACTGCATGATTTCTCCCTTTTCATTTCATCTAATTTTTAAAACTCATAAATTTAATAGCTAAATTACTAGGCACGCAAAAACTAGCACGACCAAGCAGGTGGCAAGCCTTCATCAAAGTAATTTCACGAAAATACGACGATCTCATGATCTCGCGCAGTAACTCGGGTAGCGAATCTCTTATATTAAAATGACCCGCAGCGCAAAGAAACCTGCCAGACCGATCGCCTAGTAGTTTATAAGTCTTATGGCGGCTGAATTTATTTACACTTGTTACAAACTGGCGCGTTTCTATCCGCCAGATCGCACGGTGCTCGAGAACATTTCTTTGTCGTTCTACCCGGGAGCCAAGATCGGCGTTCTCGGATCAAACGGAAGCGGCAAATCAAGTTTGCTGAAAATCATGGCTGGTCTCGACGACGAATTCACCGGCGAAGCGCGTTTGACACCAGGTTTTTCAGTTGGCCTGCTTGAGCAAGAACCGAAACTCGACCCAACAAAAGATGTGCTCGGCAACGTCATGGACGGTGTCGCTCCGATTCGCGATCTTTTGACCGAATACGAAAAAGTCACCGCGATGTGGGCTGAGCCGGACGCCGACTTCGACAAAGTTGGAGCACTGCAGGCAAAACTTGAAGCAAGAATTAATGCAGTCGATGCATGGAGTCTTGAACGCAATGTTGAGATCGCAATGGATGCATTGCGTTGCCCGCCCAATGAAAGCGATGTCACGAAACTCTCAGGCGGCGAAAGACGTCGTGTGGCGTTGTGCCGCTTGTTGCTCAGCCGACCCGACTTGTTGTTGCTCGATGAACCGACCAACCACCTCGACGCAGAAAGCGTCGACTGGCTTGAAAGATTTTTGCAAGAGTATTCGGGCACTGTGGTCGCAATCACCCACGACCGTTATTTCTTGGACAACGTCGCGAAATGGATTCTTGAATTGGACCGCGGCAAGGGCATTCCGTTTGAGGGCAATTACACAAGTTGGCTAGAACAAAAACAAGAACGACTTGGACGCGAAGAAAAAGCCAACGAAACTCGGCGACGCACGCTGCAACGCGAACTCGACTGGGTACGCATGGCACCAAAGGCTCGTCAGTCAAAAGGCAAGGCACGTCTTGCCGCCTACGACAAGTTGCACGCAGAAGCCCAAGCGGCCGAACGCGACGACAACAAACTAGAAATTGCGATTCCACCAGGGCCTCGATTGGGCGATGTAGTCATCGAAATAAAAAATCTTTCAAAGGGATACGGTGACCGATTGCTGATTGAAGATCTCACATTCAACTTGCCACCAGCCGGAATTGTCGGCATCATCGGCGCAAACGGTGCGGGTAAGACGACTTTGTTTCGCATGATCACCGGCCAAGAGAGCCCCGATTCGGGCACCGTTACGGTTGGCGACACGGTGTCGTTGAGTTACGTAGACCAAAGTCGCGACACGCTAAATGCAGACGCTTCGGTCTACGAAGAAATTACTGCGGGTGTCGAAGTGATGAAAGTCGGCAACCGAGAAATCAATGGTCGTGCATATGTCGCAAGTTTCAACTTCAAGGGCAGCGACCAGCAAAAGCGTGTCGGAGATCTCTCTGGTGGCGAGCGAAACCGCGTGCACTTGGCCAAACTTTTGAAAAATGCGGGCAACGTGTTGCTGCTTGACGAGCCAACTAATGATTTAGATATTGATACTTTGCGTGCGCTCGAAACTGCTCTGGAAAGTTTTCCGGGTTGCGTCGTCGTGATTAGTCACGATCGTTGGTTTTTAGATCGTATTGCAACACATGTTTTGGCTTTCGAAGGCGACAGTCAAGTTCGTTGGTTCGAGGGTAACTTTTCTGATTACGAAGTTTGGCGCAAAAAAGAACTCGGAATCTCTGCTGACCAGCCGAAGAGAATTAAATACAAGCCTCTCTCAAGAAAATAACTTGCGCAAAAACAAATGACTTCACCAGCCGTTCGCACAATCCGCATTTCATGCATTGTGATTTTCGTGTTGGGCATCGCCGGCATGATCATTTCATCAATAGCCGGCAACAACGTCGGTGTCGTAACCACCATCGGCGTCACGACCGCAATTGCGGCGCTTGTCTTGTTGATCGCCAATGTTTCATCTAACCAAGATCAACTTGAAGTTTTCAGCGAAGCCAACGCGCAAATTCTTGAGCGACAGATAGCCGAACTTATTAAGTCAGGCACCGACGAAACTGCGCTTCGCTCGATTGTTCGTGACGCGACGAAACTTGGTCGCCAGCCTTGACAAATATCGCAAACCCCGAACACCGAAAAGACGCCGAATTCGCCACATACCTTGCTACAGAAACTGGCAAACATTTAGTAGCACTGCGTAACGAACTCGTAAAACGAGGTTTTCTACGGCTGGGATTTAAAAGATGCCGGTGACGCAATGGCGCAAGAGTTTTTAATGTCGCAACTGCGCGAACATCGGCCAAATGATGCTGTACTAAGCGAAGAAGCGACCGACAGCGCCGCGCGACTATCTGCCGACCGCGTTTGGATAATTGATCCACTCGATGGCACGCAAGAGTTCAGCGAACCAGAGCGCCAAGATTGGGCGGTGCATGTCGCGTTGTGGCAACGAAATGAAACGAACAATGGCGATCTTGTTGCAGGTGCCGTGAGTTTGCCGGCCATTGAATTGACGCTCAGTACCGACCCACCGCATGTGTCGCCCAAAAAACAAGACCGACCGCCACGACTCGTCACCTCTCGCACCCGCACTCCGCGCGAAGCTGTGATTGTTGCAAACGCGCTGGGTTGCGATGCAATGCGACTCGGATCAGCCGGCGCCAAAGCGATGTCTGTGGTGCTCGGCGAGTGTGACATTTATCTACATTCAGGTGGTCAGCATCAATGGGATTCTGCGGCGCCGGTTGCAGTTGCTCGCGCTGCAGGCTTTTTTACGAGTCGAATCGATGGCTCGCCACTAATTTATAACGATTCAGATACTTGGTTGCCAGATTTGATTGTTTGTCGTGCCGATCTGGCTGAGTCAGTTCTCGCAGCGTTGCATAAATCTGCCCGATAAACGGCAGACTAAGGCGATGACTGATCTTGACTGGGGCGCATTCAGCGATAATCCACCGTGGGTTTTAGACCGCGATCAAATTAGTTGGCTGTCTATTGCGCCGGTTTTGCGTCAAGCAGCGCGAAAAGAAGTGCCGGTACTTACCAAGCCTTCGCGAATTCCGCCCGTGTTGCGACTGTTGGTTGTCGTTCGCGTGTTGCTTGCCGCACTATTGCCCTGGCTCTGGCATAAAAAATTAAACCATTACGAATCTGACAAAGATTCGCGACTTGATATTTCTAAGCGAATGCGCAGAGCCGTTGAAAAACTTGGCTCGACATACATAAAACTTGGTCAGATAATTTCAAGTGGTGACGGGTTGTTTCCAACCGAACTCGTTGATGAATTCAAACTTTGTCGAGACCAAGTGCCAGCAGAATCATTTGCAGATGTGCGCAAGGTCGTCGAGCAAGACCTAGGTGCACCAATCGAAGATGTCTTCGAATTTTTTGACAAGACACCACTCGCGGCCGCTTCAATTGCGCAAGTTCATCTGGCTCGCCTGCTGACTGGCGAAACCGTCGTTGTAAAAGTTCAGCGACCAAAAGTGATCGACCTCGTGCGAAAAGATTTGAAAGTCATGTCTTGGCTTGCACCACACCTTGTGGGTCGATTAAAAATTGCTGCCTTGGCGAACCCGCCCGCACTAGTCGAGTTATTCGCCGAAACGATTGTTGAAGAACTTGATTTCAGGATGGAAGCCGACAACATGATTGACATCGCTCGCATTCTGCGAGACCTCAATCAGACCGGCTACATCGTGCCGCGTCCGCACCCAAAATTAGTCACTCGGCGCGTTTTGGTAATGGAGCGACTTGAAGGTTTCAAATTTGACGACGTAGTCGGCATGAAAAACGCCGGCATAGATACCGAAGCGGTGATTCGCACCGGCATGATCGCTTTTATGGAAGGCGCAATGGTTCACGGCGCCTTTCACGGCGATCTGCATGGTGGAAACCTTTTCGTGATGAAAGACGGTCGAACCGCGCTACTAGATTTTGGCATCGTCGGTCGTCTGAGTGGCCCGCGCCGACTTGCATTTCTCAGACTGATGCTTGGTGCGACAACGAACGACGTCAAGGGTCAAGTCACTGCGTTGCGAGATCTTGGTGCGTTACCGATGGATACTGATCTAGACGCTGTGATTGTTGACCTCGGGCTGGATCGCCCGCCAATTGATCCGACGAAACTTTCTGCAGACGAACTCGTCAAAGAAGTTCAGCGGATAATGAAATCGTTGCTCGGTTACGGTGCACGAATGCCCAAAGAATTAATGCTCTATGTGAAAAACATGGTTTTTCTTGACGGCGCAATTGCTCGCCTCGCTCCAGATCTTGACCTGCTCGGAGAAATAGCGGCGATCTCAATGTTGTTCGCCCAGCGACACGGAGAACAACTCGGTCGCGAACTCGGCATCGATCACAACTCAATTGAGATAAACCTTGACAGCGTGAAAGCCGGACTTGGCATCGAACTAGAGACCAATAGTTTGACTTATCGAGAACTACAACAACGACGCGAGTTGATCCAAAAAAGAATGCGTGAACGCGTCAAGCGTTAAAAAATATGCGAGTGATAATCGCGACTTGCAGTGTCAGTTACGAAGGTCGGCTCAATGCCTCGCTACCAGTTGCGACGCGCCTAATAATGGTCAAAGCCGATGGATGCGTGGCAATTCATGCCGATGGTGGCGCTTACAAGCCACTTAATTGGATGAATGCACCGAACACATTCGAAGAACTGACAGACCGACTTATTGTTCGTAACCCCAAGGGCGAGACTCTGACGATTCACTTAGTTGAGATTCATGCCGACTTTGCTCACGAACTGGGTGAAGACCCAGGACTCACAAAAGATGGTGTCGAGGCCGATCTTCAGGTTCTACTTGCCACAACACCTGAAGCAATCGAAGTTGGTTTAACTTTGATCCGTCGCGAATATCCAACTGCCGTCGGCCCGGTTGATTTGCTCTGTCGCGATGCTTCAGGTCAAACAGTTGCTATTGAAATCAAACGTCGCGGTGAAATTGACGGCGTCGAGCAACTCACGCGCTACATCGACTGCCTGCATGCTGATTCATCACTCGGAAAAATTCGCGGTATCTTTGTCGCCCAATCAATTAAGCCTCAAGCACGAGTACTCGCCGAGAGTCGCAATATCGGTTGGTGCGAAGTTGACTACGACGAACTTCGCGGCAAAAAATCTGAAGAACTAAAACTTTTTTAAGAAACTAAAAACGCTCGCTTATTTTTTTTGCGGTTGCGGCCAGGTGCCGTCGCGACCATCCATGCCAGCATTAAGCCGAGCCTTGGCCATCATTTCTTCGACAATCGGCCCGAGTTTCGTCGGGTCTTCGACTGGCTTACTTGTTGGCCCACGATGCCAACCTTCGGCGATTGCCAAAACATCTCCACTGGCTTCAAACACTCGACCAGTTATGCCTGCCGATTCTGCCGACGCGAGCCAAGTCACGATCGGCGCGATCCACTTTGGTGAGCGGTGCTCACGCTCGGCTTCGGTCTCTGGTGCAGGTCCGAGATTTTCTGTCATTCGAGTTAGCGCAACTGGTGCAACTGCGTTGACGGTTACGCCGTAACGACCGAGTTCAAGCGATGCGATTGTCGTAAACGCAGCAATGCCGGCTTTCGCCGCGCCGTAATTTGTCTGCCCGACATTGCCATAGATCCCTGAAACGGACGAAGTGTTGATATTCTTCCGTCAACTGGTTTGCCGGCTTTATTTTGATCCCGCCAGTAAGCGGCCGCAAAACGTGATGGAGCAAAAGTTCCCTTGAGGTGCACTTTGATTACTGCATCCCATTCTTCTTCGCTCATGTTGGCGAGCATTCGGTCGCGCAAAATTCCGGCGTTGTTTACGACTGCGTGCAAATCACCAAAGGTTTCAACTGCGGTTTGAATCAATCGCTCGGCACCTGCCCATGATGAAATGTCATCGCCGCTGGCGATTGCTTTGCCGCCCATTGCCTCGATCTCGTTGACAACTTGCTGTGCTGGCGATTTGTCGCCACCCTTGCCATCAACACCGGCGCCTAAATCGTTGACTACGACCAACGCCCCATGCTTGGCAAGGCTCAGCGCATGTTCGCGTCCGATGCCTCGACCTGAACCAGTGACAACAACTACTCGACCTTCACATAAGCGACTCATGGCGAAGAACTCTAGCCTGAGCGTCGTGCCCAATGCTATTTTCGAACCAAAATCGTCAAATCAATGTGACGTGTTGGTCGTCGGCGCAGGGCCTGCCGGAATCGCGGCGGCGATCACACTTACTGCGAGCGGTCAAAATGTTTTGGTAATTGATAAAGCGGTTTTTCCTCGCGACAAATGTTGCGGTGACGGGCTGACGACTGGCGCACTACGAATTCTCGAGATGCTTGGCTTCGATCCAACGACAGTCGCTAATTGGAAAGTTTGTTCGGATGTGTGGTTGCGCTCTCCATCTGGTCGCGAAATACAACTTCAATTGCCAAACGTCAAAAAAAATAAAACTAGTCAGTTCGCGGCGATCGCCCCGAGAATCGAACTTGACCACGCACTCGTAAAACATGCGCGTGCCCTCGGTATAAAAATAATTGAAGGTTGTGCGTTCACAGAAATTGCGCGTCAAACAACTGACGACATCACCGTAAGCACAGTTTCTGCAGATACAGCCGATACATCAGATACATCATCCAGCGAGTTTCACGAGATAACCACAAAATTTATAGTTGCTGCTGACGGCATGTGGTCTCCTGTGCGCAAAGCATTCGGTGCCTCGCAACCTGGATATCTCGGCGAGTGGCACGCATTTCGTCAATATTTGGGCAACGTCACTGGGCCGGCACGTGATCGCCTTTACGTTTGGTTCGACGCAGATTTATTGCCGGGTTACGCATGGTCGTTTCCGTTACCGAATGGTCGAGTCAATGTCGGCTTCGGTATCTTGCGGGGATCAAAATATTCGGTGCAAGACATGAAATCGTTGTGGCCAGAACTTCTCGCTCGCCCGCACATTGCCAACGCGCTCGGGCCCGATGCAACTCTTGAAGCTCGGCACACAGCCTGGCCAATACCAGCACGTGTGACGAATGCAAAACTTGCTAGTGGTCGTGCAATTTTTGTTGGCGACGCCGTTTGTGCCGCTGACACCATGACTGGCGAAGGTATCGGTCAAGCACTCTTAACCGGGGTCTTGGCGGCTGAGGCAATTATCGGTGCTCACCGTCGAGGTCCGACGGCTGTCAGAAAAATATACGAGACGAAAATGCGTCGCGAGTTTTTCGCCGACCATCGGATGTCGCAGGTGCTGGGCCGAGTATTAAAAAATGAATTCTTGACTCGTGGCGTGTTGCGCGTCGCAAATTATTCAGACTGGACTCGGCGAAACTTTGTTAGATGGATGTTCGAAGACGAGCCGCGTGCCGCATTGCTTACCCCACGGCGTTGGCACCGAAATTTTCTCAAACGTGATGGTGCCTTCGAATCAAGCGCTACAGCCACAAGCAACTAGATTTGATTGCTATGCGCACGCGAATAACCGAACTATTTGAAATTGAACATCCAGTGATGCTCGCGGGCATGGGTGGAGTTTCGTATCACGAACTCGTCGCCGCGGTCAGCCAATCAGGCGGAATCGGAACATTCGGCGCTTCAACAATGCGTGACGGAGAACTCGCCAGAGAAATCAACGCACTCAAAACATTGACGCAAAAGCCTTTTGGTGTCGATTTATTGACGGCATTGCCACAGCACCTTGAACAAGGCATCCGTGACGTCATTGCTGGTGGCGCAAGAATTTTTGTCGCCGGACTTGGTGTGCCCCGTGATGCGATTGATTTATTGCACAGTCACAACATCTTGGTCGGCTCAATGTGCGGAAAAGTTCGTCACGCAGTTGCCGCAGTCGCCAGTGGTTGCGATTTTGTCGTCGCCCAAGGCACCGAAGCAGGCGGACACACCGGGCTCGTTGCGACGATGGCGCTCGTGCCACAAGTTGTCGACGCAGTCTCAAAGCAAGTGCCGGTTGTGGCTGCGGGTGGATTATTCGACGGTCGCGGGCTGGCAGCGTCTCTCGCGCTCGGCGCCGATGCAGTTTGGATCGGCACTCGGTTTATCGCCACGCCCGAAGCACGTGCGGTCAACGGCTACAAAGAAGCACTAGTCACGAGTCGCGAAGATGACACGGTCATTAGCCGTTCATATACGGGCAAACCATGTCGCGTGGTGCGCAACGAATGGACAAATTATTACGAACAAAATCCCCAGGACATCAAGACTTTCCCGCAACAGGCGATCGCGTCTTCGCAAGCAAATGTCAATCACTTGGGATATCCGAGTGGCACGCAGGTCGATATAACACGCGAGTTCTATCCAGCCGGTCAGGGTGCGGGAGCGGTCAACAGTTTGAAACCAGCCGGAGATCTAGTTCTCGAAATCGTGGCACAGGCAGAAAAAATCTTGAGCCAACTCGGCAAGACCAAATCTTAGTTAAATAAAAATGTTCTCTGTTCTGAAAACGAATCGCGAACTACGCCTGCTCTTCATCGCCCAAAATCTTTCGTTCATCGGTGATTGGTTTACTTTCGTCGCACTTGCAGGCTTGGTGCAAGATCTAACAGGTTCGAAATTTCTTGTCTCGCTATTGCTTGTCGCCTTTTCGTTGCCGTCATTTTTGGCTTCACCAATCGGTGGCCCAGTTGCCGATCGCTACGACCGACGCAAAGTTCTAATAATCGTCTCGATACTTCAGGCGATCGCCGCATGTGGATTTCTGTTTATTGGCGACTCGCGAGTCTGGATTGCATTCGTCGCACAAAGCATGATCGCGGCACTCGCCTCATTCGTGAGACCGGCACTCGAAGCGGCGATTCCTAACATGGCTCGCGATCCTGATGAACTCCGTCAAGCAAATGCTTTATTTGGCAGCAGTTGGGGCGTAATGCTCGCCGTTGGCGCAGGCATCGGCGGAATCTTCTCGCAAGTCTTTGGTCGTCAAGCAGCGTTCATCGCCGACATTGCGACATTTATCGTCGCGGCAACACTGATTGCACTTGTCACTCGCCCGATGCAAGAAGTACGAGCCGCAAGCCACAGCAAACGGATTCGTCCGATCGCCGATATGCGCGAAGCACTACACCTCGCCAAATCTGATCCGGCAATAATGTCGCTACTGATGTCAAAATGACGTTTGCAATTGGCGCTGGCGTCGTCAGCCAACTCGCGGTTTTTGCCGCAGACTCGTTTAATAGAGGTGACGCGGGTCGTGGAATCATGCTCGGTCTTCGTGGCTTGGGCAGTGCACTCGGGCCACTCCTCGCGGCGCGATTCGTTAAAAATGATTTGTCAAAGGTGATACTCGTATGCGGTATTGCTGGTCTGGGTTTTGCCGGCGGATATCTTGCCGCTGCTGCATCGCCATTTTTTATTGTCGCCTGTGTCTGCATCGGCTTTGCTCACCTGGGTGGAGGTGCACAATGGACGCTTTCAACATATGGATTACAAGTGCGTTGCCCTGATGAAATGCGCGGTCGAGTTCTTGCTGGCGACTTTGCCTTAATTACTTTGTCACTCGGATTGAGCAGTTTGCTGGCAGGAGTTGTCTCAGAAATTATTGGCGCACGCGGAACCATTGCCGTGTTCGCATTGCTCGCGGTTTGCGCTTCGCTAATTTATCTGTTTGCAACTCGCCCGGTTCGAAAAAACCTAAGCGAAGAACTCAGACGTCGTCAATAATTCCACGAAGTGTTTCTATTTCGCGCACAGGGTCTGGACCAACCGGATTGACCTGCAACACAGTTACCCCAGCCTCTTTGAATGCACCAAGTCGTTCTTTGACAAAACTCTTTGGCCCAACGAGATTCGATAACTGTAGCCACTCGGTCGGGATCAGAGCAGCAGCTTCTTTCTTTTTGCCGTCAAGATAAAGATCTTGAATCTCGACCGCTTCTTTTTCGTAGCCGTAGTCGCGGCAAATATCGTTATAGAAGTTTTTACCACGGGCACCCATGCCACCGACATACAGCGCATAACTTGGTCGAGCAAAATCTAGAATCTCATTTTGCTTTTCAGGTGTCAGCGACTCATCAATGTGCAACATTCCGCCGGCTGAAATATCGAGCGGTTTGAGCGATGCGTCACGCTTTGCCTGACCGGCTTTGAGCGACTTGCCCCAGACATTTTGAAACTTCTCTGGCAAAAAGAACACGGGCATCCAGCCATCGGCCATTTCGGCGGTTGCTTCAACACTCTTATCTTTAAGAGATGCCCACCAAACAGGAATCTCAGATCGCACCGGATGATTGATCAATTTCAGTGGTTTACCTAATCCCGTGCCCTGACCAGCAGGCAATGGAACTTGCACAGTCTTGCCGTCATAGCTAAGCGGCTTCTCACGCTTCCAAATTTCGCGACAAACTTCGATGTATTCTTTTGTTCGTTGCATTGGCTTTTCGTATGGCATGCCGTGAAACCCTTCGATCACTTGTGGGCCAGAGGCGCCCAATCCCAAGATAAATCGACCATTGCTGACGTAGTCACAACCGGCTGCGGTCATTGCAGTTAGAGCGGCAGTTCGCGAATAGACATTGATGATTCCCGTGCCGATCTGCACGCGATCTGTAACAGCAGCCAAGTAACCTACCTGCGAAATTGAGTCGTAGCTGTATGCCTCGGCTATCCAAACAATATCCAAACCGACTTTTTCGAGTTCAGCAACGCGCTTGGCAGACGTCTGAAAATCGGAAATATAATTAATCATCATTGAAAGTTTCATAGAACTTCTTTCTGCTTCGCGCCGATTTTAAGAGACCGTAAATTCGAGTTAATTAACTCGACGAGTGTGACCCCTCCAGTATGGCTCACGCAGATCTTTTTTGAGAATCTTGCCGCTCGGGTTGCGCGGTAGAACTTCTACCCAGCCAACTGTCTTCGGAGTCTTAAACCCAGCAAGCCGCTCACGGGCAAATGTAAGAATCTCGTTCTCAGTGACTTGTGTTTCTGGTTTACGCACGACTAAAGCCATTGGCACTTCGCCCCACTTTTCGTCAGGCACGCCGATTACGGCAACGTCGGCGATAGCCGGATGGGCCATCAGCGCGTTTTCGACTTCTGCCGGGTAGACATTTTCGCCACCAGACACGATCATGTCTTTGACGCGGTCAAAAATATAGACGTATCCGTCTTTGTCGAAGTATCCAGCATCACCTGACCTGAACCACCGACCCTTGACGATTGACTTCGCGGTTTCTTCTGGCATGTTCCAGTAGCCCTTCATCACCTGACGCGAGCGGATCCAAATCTCGCCAACCTCCCCAACAGGAACATCTTTTTCGGTGTCTGAATCTACGATTCGCAACTCGATACCAGTAAACGGTTTGCCACACGAACGCAAGCGACCCTTGTTGGCTGAACTCAAGTCATGATCTTCTGGTCCGAGAACCGTCACAACACCAGTTGTTTCGGTCAGGCCATAGACCTGCATGAACGGACACTTGAATGCTTTAATCGCACCTTCAAGAACTGCTTCAGATATCGGTGACGCACCGTAAACAATTAGTTCAAGGCTTGAGAAATCAGTCGTTGCGATATTCGGCATCGTGAGAGCAAACTGCAACAGCGCCGGCACCATAAATGCGTGGGTGATTCTGTACTTTTCGATCCATGCAACTATTTCTGCAGGATTAACGTCGCGCATAATAATTGAACTCGCGCCACAATATTGTGCCGCAGTTGCCCAACCACCACCACCAATGTGAAACAATGGCATCGCCACAAGATTGACCGTCGTTTCAGACAGCAGCCAAATTTTTTGCGCAGCCGGAAGTAGCGCGAAATAATTATCATTCGTCAACATCACACCTTTTGGTCGACCCGTGGTGCCACTCGAATACAACTGAAACGCAACATCGCTGCTCTTAGTTGGCGCCTTGGGATCGGTTGCTGATTGCGCGTTGACCCACTGCTCGTAATCGTCATGGCTCGGATGTCCGCCAATCACAATTATCGTTTTAATTCGGGCCAGTTGGCCAATAATCGCATCAAGTATCGGCACGAACTCTTGACCGACGATCAGCACCTCAGCCTGCGAATCGTTGGCTATAAATAGCACTTCTGGTGCAGCGAGTCTCCAGTTGATATCGACACTGACCGCGTTCAGTAACGCACAGCCATAGAACACCTCAAAGTGCTCAATGCCGTTTTTATCTAAAAACGCGACGCGATCTTGAGGTTTGACCCCTGCTCGTTTGAGACCTTGAGCGACTTGCGCCGATCGCGAAAGCAGTTGCGCCCAAGTAAGAGTTCGTTCACCCAACACAAGAGAAACCGCGTTTGGCTGTGTCTTGGCGTGATAACGAACGATTCCGCCAACATCTTGAATCTGATGCAATGGATTACGAGAACTCTTGGCTGGTTTTCGAGCACTCTTTTTTACGCGCTTTTTCGGCGCTTTTTTCTTGGCTGGTTTTCGGGCGCTCTTTTTTGCGCTCTTCTTCGGCGCTAACTTGCGAACGCTCTTTTTCGCACGCTTCTTAACCGCTTTTTTCTTGGCTGGTTTTCGAGCACTCTTTTTCGCGCTCTTTTTTGAGCGCGCTTTTTTTCTTGACGGATTTTCGACGAGATGTGGCCATTGCCACAGGTTAGTCGGTGATATTTCCGGGAGCAATAGGCTCCCTAAAAAATCGTAAAACTACGTTTATTTTTGGCCCAGTTGTTTCTTGAACCACTTGACCAAAGCATCCCATGCTTTAGACAGATCAACAACCGGAGCCTGCGCAGCCGAAGTCTTTGCTTGCGGAGCATTGCTAGAGCCAGACTTCTTGCCGAGTTCCTTGGATGCTGCTACCCGATTTGCAGTTGCTTTGAGATCACTGATTTTAGGAAGCGGTTTAGAAGGACTGCTCGCTTTTTTCGCGACCTTTTTTGCAACTGCTTTTTTCGCAGATTTCTTTTTGGCCGATTTTTTTGCTGGTGTTTTTTTAGTAGGCATCGTTACAACATAGTGCATCTAACCGACCTAATGCAATAGTATTTTTCACATCTCGCCGACAACCGAAAATATCGCGTCTACCGACTCAGTTGAGTTAAGTGTCTATAAATACGGTCGAAACACATACTTGGCCGACAAATCGCCAGCAGTTTTGTTGTCTCACGCCACGGGTTTTCATGGTCGGTGTTTTGATCCGATAGTTGAAACATTGCAGACCGACTATGCGTGCACGACGTTCGACTATCGGGGCTACGGCGATTCGATCTTGGTTGAAGACTGGGCCGTTGATTGGCAAGGTTATTGTGACGACGCACTCGCGGTCGCCCGATCCCTGAAAAACAAAAATCAAATGATCGCCGTCGGACACTCAATGGGCGCCGCGGCATTGGCCATGGCGGCCCTGATCGAGCCCGAACTTTTCAGAGCGTTGATTCTTTACGAGCCAATTATCTTTCCGAATCCAATTCGCGAGGCAAGGACAACGGCAGATCAACCCAGTCCACTAGTCGAAGGTGCTCGACGACGGCGCACAACATTTGCGTCACGAGACGAGGCTTTCGCCAATTACTCATCGAAGCCACCAATGAATGTGTTCGAACCGGCATCTCTGCGCGCCTACGTAGACCATGGATTTAGAGATTCACGGATTGCCGAAACTAATGAAAATTGCGTTGTTCTTAAATGCCGACCAGAGCACGAAGCGCGAACTTACGAAACCGGGGCTTCACACCAAACCTGGGAACAGTTGCATTTGTTGCGAGTGCCGACATGGGTCGTGGCTGGTGCCGTGGCTCCGATGCAACCCTCGTCATGGTCTGAGCTGATTGCCAAAGAGATACAAAACGCAAAGTTTGTTCATTGGCCAGACGCTGGCCACTTCGGACCGATGCAAAAGCCCGACCGCCTTGCTGACCTTGTGCGTCAGGTTGATCGGCTCACATCTACCGATGCTGGCTCGAGTAGAACCTCGTCGGCTTAACATTATTGCCTAGATTGATCGTGTCGTGACACAACCCGTTTATCCAATCCCGTTAACGCTGTCACCCTCGCGAATAAGCAGTTTTCGAAACTGCCCGATGCAATTTAGATTTATCTCGATCGAGAATCTTCCTGAGCCTCCACAAATACATTTAGTCAAAGGCAACTTCGTTCATAAAGTTCTTGAGTTGCTGCTTGCCCACGACCCGGAACTGCGCACTCCAGACGCCGCTTTGGCAGCTTTTGAAGTCACCAAAACCGAATACGAATCATCTGTCAGATTTACTGCACTCGGCCTGAGTGACGATGCTCGAGATGCATTCTTCAAAGATTCGCGCGAGATCTTGAATGGCTACTACCGAATGGAGAACCCGAGAAATACAAAAGTAATCGGTCTCGAATTAAAACTTGAAGCAGACTTCGGCAAATTCGTGCTCCGAGGAATCATTGACCGACTCGAACACGACGAAAATGATCAGCTAGTTATTAGCGACTACAAAACCGGGAAGACGCCATCTGCAAAGTTTGGCGCCAACAAAATGGACAACATGCACCTTTACGCATCTTTGTGTTTGCGTGTGCGCGGCGAACTGCCGAAAAAACTTCGACTGATGTATCTAAAGTCAAGCACCCCGGTAGAAGTAGAAGTAACGGTTCAATCAAACATCAAATGCGAGAATGCGGCGATCGAGACATTCGATCAAATCGCAGAGTCGTGCCGATCGGGCGTGTTCGCCACGAACAAATCTGGGCTCTGTAATTTTTGCGCTTTCAAACAGTGGTGCCCCGAATTTGGTGGCGACGACTCTCAGGCAAAAATCGAAGCGCCGAAACTATACCCAGCGATCCCGAGGGACTAGAAACATCCAATGAACGAATCTCGTCGTAAAAAATTTCAAGCGCTCGATTTGAGATTCGATCAATTATTAGAGCCGACCCGTAACTTCAAACCCACGGTATGGCTGTTCAATACTGCCACCGCCCTCGGAGATTTCGGTTTACTGTGGCACATCGTTGGCATCGTTCGCGCGGTTGCCGATACAACTCGCGTGCGTCAAGCATTGATTCTGTCATCGTTGATGGGAGTAGAAAGTCTGCTCGTCAACCAAGGCATCAAACCTTTTTTTCGCCGACAACGACCAACCGTCAAAGGCGATACCCGCTTCAAAATTCGTAAACCTCGCACTTCAAGTTTTCCAAGCGGTCATGCCAGTTCGGCATTCTTCGCCGCGGTTGTGCTGTCACGCTGGTCTGGCGGGCCGGCAATCGCGTTGTGGTTTACTTTCGCGATCATCGTCGCCACCAGTCGAGTCGCCGTGCGAATTCATCATGCAAGCGATATTTTCGCCGGCGCCGCGATCGGCGCGGCAATGGGCGTGCTTGCCCGACTCGTTTTAAGTTCTCTTTAGAAACTAGCGCCAGGGCGCACCGAGATTAAGCCTCGGGAGTGGTGGCAGTTGCGCTGGTTGTTAGCAACAACCGCACATCGAGTAGCAAGTCGGCGACTTCGCCAGTTGAAACCAATTCGCGTTGCAGCATCTCGCCAAGAGCCTTGTCTATTACACCGAGTGCTTCAGTAATGACTGCCGCTTCGCGTGAATCTGTCATGTGCTTAAACCTCTCATTGCTATTGATAAATGTATTCGGGTATCTATTTACCGAAGGCTAGTGCGAGTAGCACGCTCGGTGACGGCTTTGCCTGAAATTATCTCCGAAGCATGTCACAGGGTTGTTGCGAGCTCTAGTCATCACACCTATCTGACGAACGATCTACGAATAGAAGTGCAGACCTGCTTGTGCGTAACATCACAATATGGATTTAGCCAACAAAAATACGGTTGTGACAGGCGCCGCAAACGGCATCGGTAAAGCGGTCGCCGAAGCATTTCACAACCAGGGTGCGCGAGTCGTTCTTGCTGATCGTGACCAAATTCTTTTGGATGAAGTAGTCGCTCAACTAAATGCCAAGCGACCTAATTCGGCTTTCGCCGTTGCGTGCGATTTATCAACCGAACAAGCGAATGCAGATCTCGTAGCGAAGTCGAAAAAGTTCTTGGGCTTCATCGATCTGTTCTATGCGAATGCTGGTGTTGCAATGGGCACCGATCTCACAACCACCGAAGATGCATGGGATACATCGTTTGCGATAAATGTGCACGCCCACCGATGGGCCGTAAAATATTTGATCGACGACTGGCTAGCGGCTGGTAATGGATATTTTGTCAGCACGGCATCGGCTGCTGGTTTGCTCACCGCTATTGGTTCTGCCCCGTATTCGCTGACTAAACATGCTGCGCTTGCGTTTGCCGAATGGCTTTCAATCACTTACGGCAACCGTGGGTTGCGCGTAAGTTGCCTGTGCCCACAGGGCGTAAACACGAATATGTTGCGACGCTCAGATGAAGCCACAGCGGCCGACAACGGCAATGTTGTGCGGGCTTCGGGCGTCGTGCTCGAACCACAACAAGTTGCCGACATTGTCGTGGCGACACTTCGTGAAGAAACATTTTTGATTTTGCCGCATCCCGAAGTTGCACAATTTGTCGCCAAGAAAGCAACCGAGCATCAGCGCTGGCTGGCCGGTATGCGAAAACTTCAGCTTCGTACGCTCGGCGTCTGATCGCGTTAGTGACCACGAAAGCAAACAGCGATCTGGTTTCGGCCGACGACATCAAAAAATATCGACGTGACGGCGTCGTGTTGTTGCGCAATTTATTGAGTGCACAAACGATCGTCGAACTCGAATATGCGGTCGAGCAAAACATGAAATCGCCGGGACCATGGGCCAACGAATATGCGGCCAACTCGCAACAGGGCAGATTTTTCGACGACTATGTCAACTGGATGCGCTTTGACGCCTACAAAACGCACGCATTAATTGGCGCGCTTCCGCAAATCGCTCTCGAACTTATGCAAACGACCTCTGGTCGTTTCTTTCACGAACATGTTTTAGTCAAAGAGGCCGGCAACAACCAGGTCACACCGTGGCACAACGACGACCCGTACTACGGCGTAAATTCGAGCAACAACGTCAGTTTGTGGGTGCCTCTTGATCCGATTCCTGAAAAAATCGCGCTACGGGCGATCAAATCGCGACGAGACTTCGACAAAAATTTCATTCCGCGCAGGTTTGTCGATCAAACCGCATACGTCACAGACGCTCGCGGTTACGAACAGTTTCCCGAGCCGCAACAACTCGACGCGTCAACAGACATCGAAAGTTTTCCGGCAATGCCAGGTGACATCGTCGCGTTTCACTTTCGAACGCTGCACAGCGCCCCAGCGACATCTAATTATGACGGCCGACGCCGAGTTGTCAGTTTTCGTTATGTCGACACAGACGCAGTTTGGGCGACACGACCATGGAAGACATCTCCACCGCTTGAAGCACATTCGTTGTGCCCCGGCGATTTATTGGTTGACGAACGCTTTCCGTTGATCTCGCGCTAAGCGAAATTAGCGAGCACGGTCGCAAGTTCACGCCACTGGTTCATCGGCAACGCAAACTGATCTGCATCCAGAACCTGAACGGAAACATGCGATGCACCTGCATCAAGGTGCGCTTTGATTCGATCGGCGACTCGTCTCAAGTGTGCCCCAGGCAACGATTGCATCGACCATCGCATCACTCGGCATCTTGTCTGGGCCAGCGATTTCTTCTTGCTTCCAACCAAGACGCAATAAATTGTTGGCGTAGTTCGGCAATCGGTTGTATGTCAACATAAATTTTCTTGCAGTTTCGCGTGCTGTCTGTGGGTTTGTGTCGAATATGACGGCGACTTCAGGTGCGAGCAATGCGGCTGGTCCGAGAATCTGTCTGGCGAAACTCGTGTGTTCGACCGGCACAAAATATGGATGCGCGCCGATGCCCATCTCAGCCGAAAGTTTGAGCATCTTTGGGCCGAGTGCGGCCAAAACTCGCCGCGGGGCGACAGTCGGTGCCGCACCAAAAAATAATCCGTTATCCATCGCGGTTAAATATTCGACCATCGCCGAATACGGTTTGTCGTAACTAGTCTTGTGAACTTTTTCGACGAGGTGCTGGTGGCTCGCGCCGATACCCAGAAGAAAGCGACTGCCAAATGACTCGGTAAGTGTTTGCCAACCAGCGTTCATCGTTGCCGCACTTCGCGCATACATCGAAGCGATGCCTGTTGCCATCGTGATTTTTTTTGTCGCTTCGAGCAACACGCCACATGACGCAAACGGTTCACGAGTGACTGCCTCTGGCACCCAGACGCAGCGAAAACCAAGTTCTTCAAGTTCGATTACTGCTTCTTTTGCTTTGGACATCGGTTGCAGATCAAGTGCAGATGTCCAGATACCAACACGGCCTAAACCAAAATCTGAGGTCTTATTCATATCTGCCAACCATAATCGCAAATTTCATTACACATCAGTTTGTGAAACATCATGTCTTGAAAATATCTCTGATTCTGGCGATCATCTCGTCTTTGAGTTCATCGTGCACCAGCCCAGAACAATTGCCTAGCGATGTCGCAACTGTGGTCAGAGTAATAGACGGAGACACCGTTGTCTTGCGGTTGCAGGGCGCAATCGAGACCGTGCGATTGATCGGCGTAGATACACCAGAAACAGTTCATCCGACAAAACCTATCGAGTGTTTCGGGCCTGAAGCTTCGGCATTTACACATTCGGTGCTGAAACCTAAAACCCAAGTTCGTGTGCAACGCGATGTTGAAGCACGCGACCGTTATCAGCGTTTGCTCGTATATATCTATCTGACAGATGGCACATTCATCAATCAAGAGTTGCTACGACTCGGTTTCGCCCGCACATTGAACATCGCCCCGAATACGGCATTCGCCACCATATTTGCTTCAATTGAAACTGCGGCCAGAGAAAATCAAATCGGTTTATGGCTGAAATGTTGAAATATTGAAATGTTGAATTGTTCAATCGTCTAAATGTTGGTCATAACTGACTAGCGGTAGCGTGAAACCGTGACGGCTACGAAAAAAGTTTGGTCGAACAGCTCGGTCACTCGCCGCATGCTCGCCTGGTCATTTAAGTTGCGATGATCTCGGTGCATTTCATGCGGCAAATGTTGGCGTCTACGACGCACTCAATAAGGGTGTGGCGACTTGTGCTTCGCTGATGGTGCCGGCGCCGTGGGCGCGCCACGCGATTAATTGTTACAACGGCGAAGACATCGGTGTGCACCTCACATTGAATGCCGAACATGCGAATTATCGATGGGGTTCAATCACCAATTCTCCGTCATTGTCTTCGGGCGAAGGAGGGTTTCCACGCACGATAGACGACCTCTGGGAGCACGCCGACCCCGCAGAGGTTTTGCGAGAGTGTCGCGCACAAATTGAACGCGCAATCGCCTGGGGTCTCGACCCAACCCACCTTGCCCCGCACTTGACCGCGATTACATTGCGCCCAGAATTTTTTGATATTTATCTTGAATTGGCTGTCGAATTTCGTTTGCCACTCAGGTTGCCAAGTTCGATCAATGAAGAACAAGCGGGCTTTCCGTTTAGAAAACTTGCGCTTGAAGAAGGCGTAGTGTTTCCGGATTTTTTTGACCACGACTGGCGCTATGGAAGTCGCCAAAGAGTTCTTCAATCTCTGGACACACTGCAAGCGGGCGTGACCGAGATTCATATTCAACCGTGCATCGATACACCAGAAGTTCGGGCACTCGGCGAAATCGCACAAAGTTGGATAGACGATTACGAACTTGCAGTCAACGATCAAGAAATTCGCGATGCGATCGACGCAAGTGGCGCAACGATGATCGGTTTTCGCGAGTTGCGTTCGCTGATGCGAACTAGCTAGCTATTTAGCACTCTGTTTTATGCCGGCGAAAAGATCGCTTTCAAGATGTTGTGCGTCTGGCGAATAATTATTAAGCAAGACTTCGCCAAAATCCAATCTTCAAATGGATACACCTCGGCGAGTTCTTCGTCACTCAGGCCAAACCAGAACGGTTCTTTGTCATCTACTTGTGTGGCGTGTGCCCTCAACGAACCCGAACGCGCCCAAAGATAATTTTCTATTCGAATTTTTGTCGTTATTCGATCGTCCATGTTTGGGCGACTAAACCACTCTTTGTCGTACGGCGAAGAGCCGCGCAACCTCAACAACGCCTCGTGTACGGCCGTCAAGCGCGAGCGCGACCAAACCGAGTAATACATTTTCAACGGTTGCCATACTGCCCCGGCATCTGGATACCAACTCGGGTCACCGGCCCGATCAAATGCCCGAACACTAATTTCGTGAACCTTGACATGATCGGGATGCGGATATCCACGATGGTCGTCGTTATAAGTGACTATTACATGGGGCTTTTCGGCGCGAATCAGTTTGACAAGTCGACCAGTGGCTTCATCCATATCTGCCATATGAAAACATGCTGGGTTCAAATTTTTTGGACTCTTGTCCATTCCTGAATCGCGATAGCCGAGCATGTGCAATTTATCGAATCCGATTATCTCGACACTGTTCGCCAGTTCAACTGGACGCACCGACTCCATTAATTTCTGCTGAGCAACTTCATCGAGCCCGTGAAACGGCATACCTGGTTCTTTGAGTGCAGGATTATTCAGATCGCCTTCTTCTCCACCCGTGCAACACACCAACACGGTTCGTACTCCGGTTCTCCATACATCGCGAAAGTTGGTGCGCCCTTTGACGCTTCGTCATCAGGGTGAGCGTGAACCGTCAATGCACACAATTGGTTGCCATCTAAATCGTGACGAGGTGCCACCTGCGAACTTGATTTTCTCATCTCAAGCAGGATAGTGATCTGTTAGTTACATGGCGATACCGTAAACTACAAACATGATCTCAAAAATCTTGAACCGACTTGAGATCAAGAGCGGCAAGATTTTGTTGCTCTGCATCGCCACCTTTGCGATCTCATCTTGTTCGACTGATGGCCGTGAACTTCGAGCGCCAGGCGTTGGGCAAGGTGAATCAATAGCAATCGTTGAGACCACTGCCGAGACGACTCCTGCGGCGCAAGACACGAGTTTGCAGGCGATATTCACCGTGACTGGCACTTGGCTAGACGGCGGTGCGATCGACACGCGACACACGTGTAGCGGAGCGAACATTTCTCCTTCACTGCAAATTTTCAATGCTCCAGTTGACGCCGCGAGTTTGGCGATCACCTTGATCGACCTGGCCGCGCCAGAAAAACCACTCTGGCTATTGGCAAACATAAGTCCGAGTGAAACTTCAATCCAAGAAGGCGGTCTACCTGCTGGCGCAATTATTGGTGCAACGGCAAATGGCACAAAAATCAACTCTGGCTACAGTGGCCCGTGCGGCACCGGCAACGAGATGCATGAATATTTGCTCGTTGTATACGCCCTTGACCAAATGCTTGAATTTGATCCAGACCCGAAGTCGCTGAGCGACTCGCGATTGTTATATGAGGCGATTCAATCCAGCGCCTTCGATTCTGCCGAGACCCGGTTTTTCGCCCAAACCCCGTAGCCCGCTTGTCGCGTGTAATGATTGAGGCATAGACCAAAACATCTCATCCCTGCTGACGGCTTTGCCGATCTCGCTTTTCGAGACCGACACGGATGGACGGCTGGTTGCGGCTAACGATGCATTCAGAGCGCTCGCACTGGCTGCAGCACCGCTTGTGGTCGGCACAGCACCGTGGGTGAACGCACAACCACAAGAAAGAACCGCTGCTGAACGCGCTTGGCAACTTGCCAAAGAAACTCAGACACCATTTAATTTTGAGTTTCGTCTGTGGCAACCAAATGGTGACCCAATGTGGATTTTGATTTCGACTCAGGCGCAAAAAAATAACGCAGGTGCCGTGATTAGTTATATCGGCACGGCTCACGACGTGACGCAAGCAGTCGCCCGACGAATGTTGAGTGAACAACTGATTGGATTACTCGATGCATCGCACGATGCCGTTTTGGTGTTCGATCGCAACGGTGCACTGATGTTTGCAAATGACTATGCACAGCAACTTGTTGGGATAAACGAGACGCCCGCAAACAGTGACGCGGCGATCCAAACTTTTATTCAAGCGATTCGCGATCAGTTGCCGCGCGAAATTACGACTGGCACGACATCAAATCGCTGGCAAGGTGAGGTCGGATTTCGCAGTGCAGACGGAATCATGCGCACGCTGGATGTTGTACTTCAAATCGTGCGCGACTCGCAGGGAGCGATCGAACATTATTCGTCGATTGCTCGCGATATCACCGAATCAAAACAAACGCAAGATGAACTGCAGCGTCAAGCCACACACGACGCACTGACTGGTCTGCCGAATCGGGTTTTGTTTCTACGCAAACTTGCCGAGGCTCTTGATCGTTCACGAACTCTAAAACGAGGTGTGACTGTTTTATTTGTTGACCTAGACAAACTTAAAGATGTCAATGACACGATCGGTCACTCGGTTGGCGACCAGTTGATCGTCAATATGTCAAAACGACTCGTCAGCGCGACTCGACCATCAGATGTGGTCGCACGAATTGGTGGCGACGAATTTGTGATTCTCTGCGACGGTCTCGGCGACGAACAAGTCGCGATGGATGTGGCAAATCGAATGAGAACAGCGGTGACTGGCGAACAAATTCTGCAGGGGTTCGAAATTACGACCAGCGCAAGTATCGGAATCGCCATGGCCAATGCTTCGTTGCTCGAAGAAATGTCGAGTGCCGATGCGGCTGTCACTTTGTTGCATCACGCCGACAGCGCAATGTATCTCGCCAAACAACGCGGTCGCGGTCGGTGCGAAATGTATAACGAAGAAATGAGCGCCAACGCCCGAGAGCGAAGTTCTCTAAGTGCACAACTTGAGCGGGCATTGGCAACGAACCAACTTTTTTTGGTTTACCAGCCGATCGTCTCAACGCACACTGGCCGCATTGCCGGGGCAGAGGCTCTTTTGCGCTGGCAGCACCCAGACCGCGGAGTGCTGACCCCGCCAGTCTTTCTTTCGCTGGCTGAAGAGTCGGGATTGATCGGCCCAATCGGTGATTGGGTTGGGCGTCAAGCTTGCGCCGATATGCGTCAATGGCTGGATGCAAAGTCGATCGACAATTCTTTCGTGATGCACATCAATGTCTCGGCGAGACAACTTCGTGATGCAACTTTTGTCGAGCGGACAATGGCCTCGTTGCGCGATGCAAAACTCGAGCCGCATCAAGTTGACCTCGAAGTCACGGAAGCAACTCTGCTTGACGACAAAGGTGGCGTAATGCGAACGCTTAACGCGTTGAGACGGCTCGGCATAAAACTGGCGATTGACGACTTTGGAACCGGGTTCTCGTCACTCGTGAACTTGCGCAACTTTCCTGCAGATTACCTGAAGCTCGACGGCACATTCATTCGTGATATCGGTTCGCAAGGCAACGATGACCCGATCGTACGTTCAGTAATTCAACTCGCCCACTCTTTGAACATGTCAGTTGTTGCAGAATGGGTAACCACCGAGGATCAGTCTCAGCGCTTGAAACTTTTGGGCTGCGACTTTGTTCAAGGCAACAAAATTGGTGTGCCGGTTACGAGCGCCGAATTCTCGCCACTTGCCGCAAAAGCAAGAGCGATTTAAGTTGCTAGCGCTGAACTGCTAATTCTCGCTGCTAATTCTCGTCGAGTAATTCGGGTGCTGGGCCTGTGCCGCCAAAAAATGCGAGCACAGGAGCCGCATCTTTTGCCACGCGCAATACAGAATCTTCACCAACTTGGTCACCATAAACCGCGAGTGAATATCTGCTGATCGCACCTTGGGCCGCTGGCTTAACTTTTTTTGCGAATTCTGTCAAGACAAGATTTTGATCGGTGATGATTGAATTAGTTGCGCCGACAAACGCGCTCGAAGCCACAAACGGATTAGATATCACTCGAGTAAGCGCCGAATTCAACATCGAAGCAATGAACTGGCGTTGCCGCTTGCTGCGACCGATGTCAGACGAACCGTCAATCTGCCACTTATTTTTTACTTTCGTTTCAAAAAATCGACTACGCGCAAACGCCAAAGCACGCACACCATTTAGATTGTGGCAACCACCGGGCATAAAGAAACCCGTGTGTTTATCGCGCGACGCAAACTGCGTACAAATTTGCACACCGCCGATTGAGTCGACGAGACCCTTGAATCCTTGAAAATCTATTTCCAAGTAGTGATGAATCGGAATACCGAACTCGTTCTGAATTGTGCGCACAAGCACGTCGGTGCCTAACTGGTAGGCAGTGTTGATTCGGCCAGCCTTTTGGCCATCACCTAATTTGACCCACAAGTCGCGCGGAAACGAGATTAAGGCCCCAGAACCGGTGGCAATGTCATAGTGAAAAACCATCAAGGTGTCACTTCGGCGCCCCGAAACTTCATCGTTGCTGCCGATTGTCGCGAAATCAGAATCATTGGGGTCTACGCCCTCTCGCGAGTCTGAACCAACAAGTAAGTAATTCTCAAACCCAGAACTTGGCGCAGACAACGCCGAAGTCGCAGCCAGATCTCGCCTGACAGTGGCTAACTGAGATTTAGTTGCGACGACGATTTGCAGTGCCCCGAGACAACTAAACGCCAAAAACAACGTGAATGCCAGTCGCGTTTTGTAACTGCGACCATTTTTAGTTTTCGATCGCGACATGCGATTACAAAGTTAGTCGTGATCGGCGTTGCGAAGGTGCACTACATCACCGGTATCAATAATATGTCGCGCTGATTTATTGCTGGTTTCTATAACTATCAATCGACCATCGACGTCTACATCTTGGGCTTGACCGATAATCACAGCGCCGCTTGTTAACTCGACCCTGACTTTTTTGCCAAGTGTGGCGAGTTTTTCGATGTATTGCTGATGCAGTTCATCCTCACTTAATTTTTCAATTCGGGTTATCTCGCGCAACATCTGTTCGAGCAAGTTCACAGGTGTCGATATTTTCTCGCCGAAAAATTCACCGAGTGCGACGGCCTCAGGTGGCGACCATCCCACATTGATGCCGATACCAACGACTACGAATTGTTTTTGTTGGTCACCGACGCTCAACATGCCACCGAGTTTGCGATCGTCAATTAGTAGATCATTTGGCCACTTCAACTTTAATAATGGCGCAGATTTCATCGATGCGCGATCGCTTGCGATAAGTTCTTGGCAAGCATTAGTCGCAGCAAGCGCAACAATTCGAGGCCACGCCGTAAGCGAATTTGCTTCACTGCGAAATAAAAGCGACACCAGAAGATTCGTACCTGGCTTTGCTTGCCAAGTTCGATCCAGTCGACCGCGACCAGCAGTCTGATTATCCGCCATTAAAACACTGTGACTCGGAGCGCCAGCCATGGCGTCGGCGAATAAATCTGTGTTTGTGCTCCCAGTTTCTCGTACCCGGCGTACAAACCAATTTTCTGGCCAGTTGTTATCGGTGCTCGTCATCAGCGAGAATAGTAACCCGTGTTAAAGAAAATCCTGATCGCCAACCGAGGCGAAATCGCCGTGCGAGTGATTCGCACCGCTCGAGAGATGGGCATCGCCACGGTCGCGGTTTATAGCGAACTCGACCGCAACGCGCTGCATGTGCGTCTCGCCGACGAAGCCTTTGCCCTCGGCGGGACGACCGCCGCCGAGAGTTATCTCAAGACAGATGCGATTATCGATGCAATCAAACGAAGTGGCGCCGACGCCGTTCACCCTGGTTATGGGTTTTTTAGCGAGAATGCAGATTTCGCGAAGACGATCACCGACATGGGCGTCGCGTTTATCGGTCCACCACCAGCCGCCATCGTCGAGATGGGCGACAAAGTTTCTTCACGCAAAGCAGCCCTTCGCGGTGGTGCACCAATCGTGCCGGGCACGACAGAATTTCTGAAAAGTGCCGACGAGATTTTGAAGTTCGGCAAGAGTCATGGCTGGCCAGTTGCGATCAAGGCTGCGTTCGGCGGTGGCGGACGCGGAATGAAAGTTGTGCACGATGAAAAGAGCGTGCAAGAAGCAATGGATTCGGCACAGCGCGAGTCGAAAGCCTTTTTCGGACGCGATGAGATCTATGTCGAGAAATATCTGTCTTGGCCGCGACACATCGAGATTCAACTCGTGGGTGACACTCACGGCAATGTCGTCTGGGTTTCGTCACGTGACTGCTCGGCGCAACGACGCCACCAAAAACTAATCGAAGAAGCACCGGCACCAGCACTGCCAGCGGGCGTCGAAGAAGAGATGGGTGCAGCCGCGGTAAAAGCCGCAAAGGCAGTCGGTTATTTCAACGCCGGAACTGTTGAATTTATTTATCAGGACGAAGAGTTTTTCTTTTTAGAAATGAACACACGACTACAGGTCGAGCACCCCGTTACCGAACTGATTACTGGTATCGACTTAGTTGAGTGGCAAATTCGAGTCGCGTCTGGCGAAAAACTGCCAATGACACAAGAGCAAGTTTTGGCGGCGCGACGAGGCCATGCAATCGAGGTGCGCATAAACGCCGAGAACCCAACCGCCGGAAAGTTCTTGCCATCGCCGGGGACGATTACAAAACTCACTACACCTGATGGTTTTGGTGTTCGCTTTGACGGTGGCTACGAATCTGGCGACACGGTCAGTCAGTACTACGACAACCTCATCGGAAAGTTGATTGTCTGGGGCAAAGACCGAGAGACCGCGATCGCACGAACGATTCGTGCACTAGAAGAAACCAAGATTGAAGGTCTACATACGACGATTCAAGCCGACTTGGCGATTTTGCGTCATCCAGATTTCGCAGCGACAAAACACTCGACCAAGTGGGTTGAAGAAACTTTGGATCTGTCGAAAATTATTTCAACGACCGGCGAGACGCAAGCCAATGCCGAAGGTCTAGTCGAAAAAAATACTGTCGTCGAAGTCAACGGTAAAAGATTCGATGTAAAGGTCTGGGTGCCGCCTTTCGCAGGTGCTGGTGCGGGTGCGACAAATACAAAAACTAGGTCAGCATCTCGCAGTGCGAGTCAGTCTGCAACAGCCGCTAGCGGCACGGTGACCGCACCAATGCAAGGCACGGTCATTAAGTTGCTCGTGACTGAAGGCCAAGTTGTGGCTGAAGGCGACGCGGTCTTGGTGCTTGAAGCAATGAAAATGGAGAATCAAATTCAAGCGGACAAAGCCGGGACGATCAAAAAAATTAGTTGCAAGGCTGGCGACACCGTTGGTTCTGGTGACGTCCTGCTCGTTATTGAATAACGCTAAATTCGCCCCTATTGCTCGGGTCTGAACGAATTACAATAGCGATTATCTAATTTCAATCTGATTTCAATGAACCGAGCAATGTGACAACCGAAAACAAAAACGAGCATCTGCTCGCCGACCAACTAGCCGACCAGAACACAGATAGTCGCACCGGGTTTCACGCTGAGCGCACTCGCAGGCTTTCGGCAATTGACGAATTGCGAACCACTGGTGTCAACCCTTATCCATATCGTTTTGATCGCACCCACACACTCGGCGAATTGCGAGAGAAATTTGCACCATTAGAACCGGGCAACGAAACTGATGAAACAGTTTCGGTCGCTGGGCGAATCATGCTCAAGCGCGATCAAGGAAAATTGATTTTTGTCACGATCCGTGACCGCAGTGCAGACATTCAGTTGTTTGTTTCTAAATCAGTCGTAGGTGATGACCAATTTGATGTGATCAATAATTTAGATCTTGGTGACTGGGTCGGCGCTCATGGGTTGATCATGACCACGCGAAAAGGCGAATTATCTGTCAAAGTTTCGGCAGTTGATTTGCTTTCAAAATCGCTCCGACCGCTGCCCGATAAATTTCACGGGCTCACCGACATTGATACTCGCTATCGTCAGCGCTACGCCGACTTAATTGTCAACGACGAAGCGCGTCGCGTATTTGAAGTGCGTCATGCAACCATTTCAAGTTTTAGACGCACTCTCAGCGAGCGCGAATACATCGAAGTAGAAACTCCAGTGCTGCACATGGAGGCGGGCGGAGCACACGCTCGGCCATTTGTCACTCACCACAACACACTCGACATGCAGTTGTTCTTGCGCATCGCACTTGAACTGCACTTAAAGCGACTAATCGTTGGTGGCATGGAGCGCGTATTTGAGATCGGTCGAGTGTTTCGCAACGAAGGTATTTCGACACGACACAACCCAGAGTTCACAATGATGGAGTCATACCAGGCTTTCGCTGATCACACCGACGTTATGGATTTAACCGAAGTCTTGATTCGCAACGCTGCTCGCGATGCACTCGGCACAACATTTGTCGATATTCGTGGCACTGAGTGCGACCTCGCCGAACCGTGGCGTCGCGTGCGAATGATCGATCTCGCTAGTGAGGCTGTCGGCGAAAAAGTTCATCCGTCACAAAGTGTCGATGCGTTGCGCGCAATCGCAAAAAAACACGGCATCCATACCGAAACGCGTTGGGGTTCTGGGCGGATCATCGAAGAAATTTTCGCCGAGAAATCTGAATCAACTTTGATCAAACCAACATTTGTCACGGGTCACCCAGTCGAAATTTCGCCACTCGCGCGTGTCGACCGTGAAGATCCGTTCTTGACCGAAAGATTTGAACTTTTCGTTGGCACACATGAACTTGCCAATGGCTTCAGCGAATTGAACGATCCGATTGAACAGCGCGAAAGATTCGCCCAAGAAGCAAAATCAAAAGCAGCTGGCAATCTCGAAGCAGGAACAATCGACGAAGATTATCTGCGCGCACTTGAGTTCGGTCTGCCACCAACAGGTGGTCTGGGTATCGGCATCGACCGTCTCGTGATGCTGCTCAGTGGCGCAAGCAGCATCAAAGATGTGATTTTGTTTCCGACATTGCGACCAGAGGTGTTCGAATAATGAGCGCCGCAAAACTTGCTTGGGGAGTGGGCGTCGCAACCGTCGCACCAAACGACGCGGTTCTCGATGTCTTCTTTCGCAAACTCGGCTGGGGCGATAAAGCACCAGAAGAACTCCTTGCATCTTTGCCGCAAGCACACACTGATCCGCGTCGCGGTGTCGGCATGGTGCCCGTCAATATTTCGATCGACACGAGCACTGCACCACGCGATGCCACAGATGCATATTTGAGATTGCACTTGATGTCGCATCGTTTGGCTCTGCCCAATTCGTTGAACCTAGATGGGATTTTCGGTTTGCTAACTAATGTCGCATGGACATCACTCGGCGCAGTGCCCGTCGACCAAATCGACGAAGTTACATACAACTTGCGACGCAATGGCGAACATCTGACAATTCACGGTGTCGATAAGTTTCCGCGCATGACTGACTATGTCGTACCTAGCGGTGTGCGTATCGCCGATGCCTCGCGTGTTCGTCTCGGTGCACACCTTGCGACTGGCACAACAGTGATGCACGAAGGTTTCTGCAACTTCAATGCCGGCACGCTCGGCACATCCATGGTCGAGGGTCGCATTTCGGCTGGCGTTATCGTCGACGACGGCTCAGACATCGGCGGCGGTGCTTCGATCATGGGCACACTTTCTGGTGGTGGCAAAGAAGTAATTCGCGTTGGCAAGCGTTGTCTGCTCGGCGCAAACAGCGGGCTGGGCATCAGTCTCGGCGATGATTGCATTATTGAAGCCGGTCTCTACGTCACGGGCGGCACGCTGGTCAAACTTCCAGACGCAACAATCGTCAAGGCTCGCGAACTCTCGGGTGCGAACAACTTATTGTTTCGTCGCAATAGCCAAACAGGCGCCGTAGAAGCATCGCAACGCACAGGCTCATGGGGCGGCCTCAACTCTGCCCTCCACAAAAACTAAAGCGATTCACGATGAAGTTTGAAGAGTTGCGTGACTTAGTTCGGGCGCGGCGCACCGACATGATGGTCGATAAAGATCGTGCTCTCGATGATGGTGTGATCGAAAAACTCTGTGAACTCGCGATGTGGGCGCCGAATCACAAACTCACATATCCGTGGATGTTTGCAGCCGTAACCAATGACGCACGCGAACGGCTCAGCAACTGTGTAGCCGATGCGATGGCTCGCGAAGGTGACAAGCCCGAACGCGTCGCCAAAGCACGAACCAAGTTTCAGCGTGCACCGGTGATCTTGATTGTCGGCACCGAACAAGGCGACACACCATTACGAACGGAAGAAAATCGTGACGCCGTATCAGCGGGTATTCAAAATATTTTGCTCGGCGCAACAACGCTGGGCTTGGCAAGTTTTTGGTCCAGTTGTCCGAAAGGCGTCAACGATGACGTCGCAAAGTTCTGCGAATTCAAACCAGGCACACACATAACGGCGATGATCTATCTCGGTTACCCAGAGAGACTGGCGCCTGCAATCGAACGGCCGCCAGCAAAAATCAAAAATATCACTGGCTAAATAAAAAGCCTCTAGCCCGGCTGGTAAACGCCGAAGACTTCGCGCAAAACATCGCTGACTTCGCCGAGCGTGGCGTTGGCTCGCAAAGCATCTTTCATCGGATACAACAAGTTGTCGCTCTTGAGAGCCGCACTCTTCAACGTGTCAAGCGCCTTGTTGACGGCCGTCTGATCGCGCGACGCACGCAACTTTGCCACTCGGGCGATCTGGTTACGCTCAAGTTCTGGGTCGACTTTGACCGGCACCGGTCGCACATCGTTCTCGACTTCAAATTTGTTGACGCCAACCAACACACGAGAGCCATCATCAATAGATTTCGTATACGAATAAGCCGACTCTTCAATCTCGCCCATCTGAAAACCAGATTCAATCGCCGCAACAGCGCCACCCATCGCTTCAATCTGTTCGATGTACTCCCATGACAGTCGTTCAACTTCGTTGGTCAATGACTCGACATAATACGAACCAGCAAGAGGATCAGGTGTGTCGGTGACCCCACTCTCGTAGCCGATTATTTGTTGCGTGCGCAAAGCAATTCGTGCCGCATCTTGCGTCGGCAAACTTAATGCTTCGTCGAAACCGTTGGTATGCAAACTCTGCGTGCCACCCAACACGGCGGCCATACTCTGCACGGCAACGCGGACAATGTTGTTTTGCGCCTGCTGAGCCGTAAGCGTCGAGCCGCCTGTTTGTGTGTGAAATCTCATCAATGCACTCGCTGGATTCTTGGCACCAAAGCGTTGCGTCATGATCTTGTGCCACATTCTTCGGCTAGCACGAAACTTGGCGACCTCTTCAAAAAAATTATTGTGACCGT
Organism: Acidimicrobiaceae bacterium; assembly: GCA_003569125.1. Lineage (GTDB taxonomy): Bacteria > Actinomycetota > Acidimicrobiia > Acidimicrobiales > Ilumatobacteraceae > BACL27. The sequence goes on from BGOG01000007.1 coordinate 40,013, forward strand.
TCCAAAAGAAACTTAATCTGGGCCCGAAATCATCGACGTCAAGACCAGAATCAATCGCCGCCTGCACATAGGCAATCGCATTCGCCAAGGTAAACGCAAGTTCTTGCACTGCAGTGCTACCGGCTTCGCGAATGTGGTAACCCGAAATCGAAATCGTGTTCCATTTCGGAACATGCTTGGCGCAATAGGCAAAAATATCGGTGATAATTCTCATCGATGGTCGTGGCGGATAAATATATGTTCCTCGCGCAATATATTCTTTCAACAAGTCATTTTGAATCGTGCCGGAAATTTCAGTCGACGACACACCGCGCTCTTCGGCAACTAGTTCGTAAAGTAGCAACAACACTGCCGCCGTCGAATTGATCGTCATCGATGTCGTCACTTTGTCGAGTGGAAGATCTGCCAACAAAACACGCATGTCTTCGATCGAATCGATCGCCACGCCAACTTTGCCGACTTCGCCGGCCGCGCGAGGGTGATCGCTGTCGTAACCCATTTGTGTTGGCAAATCGAACGCGCAAGACAAACCTGTTTGGCCTGCATCTAATAAAAACTTGAACCGCTGATTCGTGTCGGCCGCCGTGCCGAATCCCGCGTACTGGCGCATCGTCCACAATCTGTCACGATGCATCGTCGGATAAATGCCTCGCGTATAAGGCGCTTCGCCGGGCGCCCCAAGTTGAGATTGTTCGTCGAAACCAGCAAGAGATTCTTTTGTATATAGAGCCCCGACTTCAATCCCAGAATCAGTCGATTTATTTGTCGTCGGTTTATTCATAGTTTCGGTGACAAGGCTACGAGTTTGGTTGCCTCGCCGCGACCACGGAGATCTCAATCAGCCATTCTGATCGGGCAAGTGCGGGCACAGTTACAAGCGTGCTCGCCGCGCGATGCCCCGCCAGCGCAACATCTCGCGCTGCCATCACTATTTTTAGTTGATCTGCGAGGTCGACAGAGTTCACGACATAGGTCGTCACCGAGACCACATCTCGCAACGTCATCGACCCTTCCGCCAAAATCGCCGAAATATTTTGCCAGACAACACTTGCCTGTTCGCCAATTGTTGCCGGCACACTGCCGTCACGCTTTGTCGGCACCACCCCAGAAGAAAATATAAGTTCAGAACCGGCAGGCACGTGCACACCGTGCGCATAAGCAGCCACCGGTGCCGCCATCTCGGCCGGTTTCAATTCACGCGACGTAGTCAAGACCTTTCACGATAAGCCATAATTGACAGATGAGCAAAAACATCGTCGGTAATGAAAACTTGGCTGACATTGAAGTGCTCGAACGAATTCAACAACGAGTTCTCTGGCTCGCAGTGCGCATGGTCGACTACGCCAACCGTGAAAGAGAAATACCACCTGCGCCAGGGGGCCGTGACGCCGAATTCAACGTAAAAGTTGGCGGGCATATGGCCAGCAGTGCATCAGTCGTCAGCATTATGACTTCATTATGGTTTGGTCATTTGAACGGCGATGACAAAGTTGCAGTCAAGCCCCATGCTTCACCAATTTTTCATGCGATTAAATATTTAACCGGCGAACTTGACCAGTCGTACTTGAAGCGTCTGCGCACGCTCGGCGGGTTGCAGAGTTACCCGAGTCGAACCAAGGATCCCGATGTTGCCGACTTCTCAACCGGCTCTGTTGGCCTCGGTGCTGTCGCGCCGTTATTTGCGGCAATGGTTCGCCGATATGTCGACGCACATTTCACGCCAAGACCAACGGCTAGGTTCATCGCTCTTGTCGGCGATGCCGAACTAGACGAAGGAAACATCTGGGAAGCAATTGCTGATCCGTCACTTCAAGGTCTTGGCAACGTGATGTGGATCGTTGACGCCAACAGACAAAGTCTCGACCGCGTTGTGCCCGGAATGAAAATCAAAAAACTTGCCGGGTTTTTCGCAGACGCAGGTTGGCACGTGATTGAAGCCAAGTATGGCCACAAGTTGCAAGCCGCATTTGCCCAACCTGGTGGTGAAGCATTGCGTAATTACATCGACGATATGTCAAACGAGCGCTACCAAAGTTTGTTTAGCGTGTTCGGCGCAGCACTACGTGAAAAGTTTTTAGACGGAGCACCTGCCGAAGTTGCCGCGTTCATCAATGACATCTCGAATGATGACTTGGCACCTCTCGTTCAAAATCTTGGCGGTCACGACATCGAAATGCTGCTTGACGCTTACCGCGAATGCGATTTGGTCACAGACAAGCCGAGTGTCGTTTTTGCCTACACCGTCAAAGGTTGGGGCTTGCCAATTGCAGGCGACCCACTGAACCACGCCGCGCTGCTATCTGAGAACCAAATAAGCGACTTGCGTAAACGCAACGGCTTGACACTTGAAACAGAATGGGATCAATTCATAAGTGACACCGAAGAAGATCGCGTGTGTCGCGCCGTGGGTGGCGACATCAACAACAAAGAATTACCTGACCGACCAGTGCTGAAAATTCCAAATGAGGTCAGTATCGCAGTTGGCAAAAAACCGATGTCGACCCAAGAAGTTTTCGGCCGACTTTTAACCGGCCTTGGTGCAATCCCCGAAGTTGCCGAGCGAATGGTCACAACGTCGCCAGATGTCAGTGTCAGCACCAATCTTGGTGGTTGGATCAACAAGTTTGGCGTTTTCAGTTCGGATGAAAAACCAAATTACTTGGGCGATGATCGACTGTTGCGATGGAACGAAGGACCCCAAGGCCGTCACGTCGAACTCGGACTCAGCGAAATGAATTTATTTCTTGCGCTGCATGCCTTTGGCCTTGGTCACGAACTGCATGGCGAGCATCTACTACCTATCGGTACCGTCTACGATCCGTTTGTCTGTCGTGGATTAGACGCGTTGATTTATGCGCTTTACAACGGTGCGCGATTTATTTTGGTCGGCACACCATCAGGTGTGACACTGGCACCCGAAGGTGGTGCGCATCAAAGCACCGTCACAACGTCACTCGGCATAGAACTTCCGAACATGACTTACGCCGAACCGTGTTATGCCCGTTCACTTGATTGGTTGTTGTGCAACGGGCTTGAGCGACTCGGCACGCCAGATGGCGACAGCATGTATTTGCGACTCTCGACCCGACCGATAGATCAGACGCCTTTTGAAAATGTCTTGGCTGTGCGTGGTGCCGATGCGTTGCGTGCAGATGTTCTGTCAGGTGGTTATCGCCTTCACGAACCAACAGACAAACCAACTGATTTGATTATCGCCGCAACCGGAAGCGTCGTACCTGAAGCACTGGCAGCGGCAAAACTTCTCGAATCCGAAGGCATCAACGCTGTTGTCATTGATATTTGTTCACCAGACCGCATTTACCGTGGCTGGCGCAATGCGCAGCAAAATGCAACTCGCCATGGCGTCACAACTCGTGATGTCGGACATCTTGGGACGTTGTTGAAAGAGTCAGAGCGTCGTTTGCCAATTCTGACCGTGCAAGATGCTGCAAGTCATAGCCTCGCCTGGCTCGGCTCGGTCTATGGGGCCCGAACAGTACCCGTGGGTGTCGACGAATTTGGCCAATCTGGCACGATCGCCGAGTTATATGGCATTTTTGATCTGCTACCAGAACAGCTCGTCAATGCGGCACTGCTCGCCTTGTCCTAACCTGAAGTCATGGCAATCATCGAAAATCACACGGGTACCAAAAAGTTGATCGACGGCGTTGAGTTGACGGCTAAAACAGTCGCACAATTCGCTCCACCAAAATTCGCAACAGTCGAAGAAGAACGACAACACCGCAAACAAAAACTTGCGGGCGCAATGCGAATCTTTGGTCGACTTGGTTTCGGCGAAGGTGTTGCCGGTCATATCACTGTGCGCGACCCCGAGTTCACAGATCACTTCTGGGTAAATCCATTTGCCAAAAGTTTTCGCTACATGCGAGTCAGCGATTTGATTCTCGTCAATCATGATGGCGAGGTCGTCTACGGTTCGCAGCCGGTGAATCGTGCTGCGTTTTGCATTCACGCGGCGATTCATCAAGCCCGACCAGATGTCATTGCGGCCGCGCACTCACATTCGCCATACGGCAAGTCTTGGTCTTCACTTGGCCGACTTCTCGACCCGATCACACAAGATTCGTGTTACTTCTACGAAGATCACACGGTGATCACCGAACAAGGTGGCGCCGTTGTATTCGAAGTCGCCGCTGGTCAAGAAATCGCGGCGAAGTTTCCGAAAGGCAAAGCAGCCATTCATCAAAATCACGGCTTATTCACCGTGAGCGACACCGTCGATGCGGCGGCGTTTTGGTTCATCACCATGGAGCGCACATGTCAAGCGCAGTTGATGGCCGAAGCCGCGGGCAAGCCGAAACTTATTTCACACGAGGTGGCAACTTACACGCGCGATCTGACTGGTTTTCCGGCTGCAGGTTGGTTGCAGTTTCAACCACTTTGGGAAGAAATTTGTCGAACTGATCCAGATCTTTTCGATTGAGTTCGAATACCGCCACGCGCGGATTAAATCGTTTTGCAAGTACTGCACCGCCTGAGGCGTTGTTCGTCGTCTCGGCGATTGGTCAATACTGCGGCGCTGTTATCGCCGTGCGTTTGTTCGATGACCTGGCGCCGGCAAGTGTCGCTTGGTTTCGAGTAATTGGTGCTGCGCTAGTTCTAGTTGCTTTGTCGATTCCGACATTGCGGCGCGGCGGACGCTGGACCCGGAACGAACTAATTTCAGTCAGTCTGTTCGGTATTTCGACTGCGCTGATGAACTTGTTTTTCTATTTGGCGATTGAACATCTTGATCTCGGCAAAGGTGTGGCGATTGAATTTATCGGTCCAATCACCGTTGCTGCACTTCGCACTCGTACGAGCCGTAATGCAATTGCGCTCATCTGCGCCGTGCTTGGAGTATTGATACTTTCAGGCATCGAATTCGGCAATGAACCACTCGGCTTATTTTTTATTTTTCTGGCATCACTTATGTGGGCCGCGTACATCGTAATTGGATCAAAAGTTGCACGCTTTGATCGCGGTGTCTCTGGGTTAGGAGTCGGCTTGTTGATCGGCGCGATTTTTATTGCACCATTTGGTGCACCAACAAGTGGCCCAGCCTTTGATGCTCCGTGGATTCTTGCGACATGTTTCTTGGTCGGCATCTTGTCGAACGCAATCGGATACGGAATCGATCAATACACATTGCGCAGAATCCCGGTACGAAGATTTTCTGTTTTGCTCGCACTGCTACCGGTTACGGCAACAATTTTTGGATTAGTTTTTCTTGATCAAGTGCCAAGTATCACAGACCTTATTGGAATCACATTTGTGCTCGCCGGTGTCGTCGTGCAACAACGCGACACGCTTCCCGCAACCGAAGTAGTTGCATAGCCGACAAAACCTGAACTCGTTTCATCAGTCAAGTTAGACTTGGGTCTTCTGCGAGGATGTATTACTTCCGTATGCGAATGATCCCCAAAAAAATATTTAGACGTGCTGGCATCGTCACATGTCTGGCGATATTTGCTGCCGGAGTAACGCCGTTGCATCATGCAAACGCCGCCGACGGGCAACTGCCAGGCGGAATCATCGTTTACGGTCGTGGATTTGGGCACGGTCGCGGGCTGAGTCAATACGGCGCATATGGCTGGGCGACCACATCAGGCTGGTCATGGGAGCAAATAATCGACTTCTATTACGGTGGCGCAACGGGCAATACTCGTTCACTTCTTGAAGCACCGAACCAAGATATGAGCACATGGCTGAGCCTTTTCAATGCCAAACAAACTGGTGTCGTATCTGATTCTGGCACCATGCGTCTGCTCGAAGACCCAGATCAAGGCAGGCGTTTTACCAGCATGATCGCCCGCGAGAAGTCAGGCGCTGAACGCGTCTATCAAGTTTGGGGCTCGGCAGAACGCAAGTGTCTCGCCGAGACTGATGCACCAGAAGCATCTGGCTTCGTGCTTATCGGTGAGTTCAACGAGCAAGCGTCATTTTTAACCAACGCCAGCCAAAACAGCGCAGGTTCGGCAATTGAAACCGTGGGGTTGTGCGAACCAAAAGCAAACGGCCTGAATCAAATTCGTTACTATCGCGGATTAATTCGTGCGATGAACAACTCAAAAAACGAAAACCGAACGATCAACATCGCTCGCCTGGACGATTATCTTCGCGGTGTCGTGCCACGTGAGTCGCCAGCATCTTGGGGTGATGCTGCTGGCGGCGCCGGCATGAATGCACTGCGTGCACAAGCGGTCGCTGCTCGCTCTTACTCAGTTACAGAAAATCGGTATCCAGGTCTCGCAAAAACTTGTGACACACAAGATTGTCAGGTTTATGGTGGCGCTGCATTGCGCACTGCTTTGAACGCCACACCAACAATATTAGAAACTGCGAACACAGATCGTGCCGTTGCTGAAACTACGGGCGTGGTGATTCGCACCCCTCAAGGTGCGGTCGTGCGCGCAGAGTTTTCATCATCAAATGGTGGTCGCACTGCTGGTGGTGCTTTTCCGGCGCAAGTCGATCAAGGTGATCTTGCTGCCAACAGTTCGTTGATGGTTTGGTCTCGCGGATTTTCTGCGGCACAAATTGTCGCGAAGTATCCACAAATCGGAATCCTCACATCTGTGACGACAGCCAATGATGGATTAGGTGGAGATTGGGGTGGCTACGCCACCGAGGTGACGATCACCGGCACTGTTGGCTCTGTAAAAATGTCAGGTTGGAGCTTTCGCACCGCGCTGGATCTTCCATCGCCGTGGTATGGAGTGACGCCAATATTTGGCGCGCCACTCGATGCCGGTGCAGTTGGTGCGATGTTGTTTGTCGGCGACTCAGTTGGCGAAAGTATCGCCACAGAATTTGGTGCGATAGTTACACCCGCATATCCGTCGATAAATTTTCAGGCAATTCTCAATCGATGCATGGTTGGACCAAGTTGTGTGACCCCTGACAAAGGACTACCTGATGCACTCGCAGTAATCAACTCTCTAACCCCAGAACAGTTTCCGAGTATTGCGATGATTCAACTGGGTTACAACGACGACCCAAGCACGATGTCTAGTGATGTGACTCAAGTAGTTAACGCACTCAACTCTCGCAATGTGCAACGCATCGTGTTTATAAATCTCTCGACACGACGAGCATCTCAAAATTATGCGTTATCAAACGTTGCCTTCGCCACGGCGGCGGCATCGAATCCGAACGTCTCAGTTCTCGACTGGAACGCCGCCAGCAGTGCACCATCGCAATCGCGTTGGTTTCGCGATGATGTGCATCTCACGACGACCGGCCGTGCCGAGTTCGCATTGTTTCTGCGTAACCAACTTGATGCATTGCGTACACAAGGTTTGATCACAGCCAACGCGGCGAATATTTTGCCACTGGCCGTGCCATTGATAACTGGCAACCGCGGCGCACCGGTCTCAACACTTCAAAAAGCGCTTAACTCAGCGCTGGGATTAAAAAGAAACAAAAACTTTCAACTGATGGAAACTACGGCAAAGGCACGGCGACTGCCGTCGCCAAACTAGAAGAACTCAAAGGCCTACCAGTTGATGGCATCGCTGACTCATCAGTGCTCGCGGTTCTGGGCATCGATCCGACGACGTTTTCGCTGGGTTTGAAATCACACCATACTTCTGTTGCCGCTGCCCAAACGGCGCTGGCTCGTGTTTTGAATGTGAAGATGAAAGCTGATGGAATCTTCGGCTCTGGCACCGCGACCCAACTAAAGAGATTTCAAAAGACGGTTGGACTCAAACAAACTGGTGTAATCGATCGAACAACCTGGCTTTCACTGCTCGCCGCAAGCGCAGCCGTCGTCACCACCAAATAACCGTCAGCTTATTTTGTTGCGAAGCGGGCGTGCCACGAAGCATCGCTGACTAGCGTCGGGTAAGCCGCTTTATATTCGCGTTTAAGCCGCCCGTAGTTGAACGCAATATCTTTGGTGACGACTGCAACTTCGCGCAATAACGAGAAGAATCGACGCGAGTCACGCTCAACCAAAAACCCTTCAGGCAATCGGTCGTGGCGATACAAAATGCGGTTGTATCGAGTTGCCAACCCAACTGCGCGTGAGTCAATCGGCGCAGTCTTGAGCACATCACGACGCAATATCTTTGGCAAGATATAACCACCAACAAGGGGTATGGCCAAGGCGAAACCAATTAGCCGAATAATTTTTGGTCTAGGTTTCGTGATCGCAACCGCCGAAAGTTCATGCGACAGGGGTCCTGGTTTTTCTTCGGTGACTTTGCGAAGTTCGTCGTGCAATGCCGAGTGATCAGTGGCCATCAACGCTTCTGGGCCCGCCAAATATGCGCGAACTCCGCGAATCATGTATTCGACGCTGGCATAACGCATCGAGAAAAGATTGCGAAAACACAATGCGATAAATCGTCGCGCCAAGTGCCACCAATGGTGGTTCGAAATACGAGCGTGTCGACTATCGCGAAATTGCGTTTCTCATAATACAAAGAGGAAGGATTATTTTTTAATCCGAAATCGGCGTGCCAAACAATCACGCCGTTCAGAGTGACGCTGTGTTTGCCGGTATGCATCAAACCAAATGCCACATCGTCACCGCGCACGAACACGGGCAACGGATTGTCTCGGGTGATTGAAATCGGAAACGCCGTGTACCACCAAGCCGTGTACGCAAACTTTTTTTCGCGGGCATCACGTAATGCAAGTTTGCGTTCGCGTAAATCATCTTCACGACCGATGGCACGCAACGGGTAGAGCGACCTCCAGCGATACTTCGAACCAGCCTCAAACTGCATCCAGGCTTGTTCTTCGCTGAGCATCGCTCCGTGAATACAAAGTTTCTCGTCACGAGCGAAAGTAAACAGAGCAAATGTTCGTACAAGCGCCTCGGGTTCGAGAGTGATGTCGTCGTCCATCAACAACACGTGGGTCGACCACGCTTCGTCGCGCAAATAAATGATTCCACGAGCGAAACCACCAGCACCACCCAAATTCGGATTCTGCACGACCGTAATCGGCGCACCAGGCGCAGTATCAAAATCGATATTTCGCGCGTTGTCGACCACCAAAATTCGCATTTGACCGCGCAATGAGTCGACACTTTCGACCAGTTGCAAAACTTTCGCAACCGTCGGCTTGACATAATCTTGACGATTGAAAGTCGTGATCGAAAGACTGAGGCGAACTTCGCGCGGTGCCATCGTTGTGGTCGTCCATTGCCCGCCAGATACGACGACGTCTGATTGTTCTGCGCTGACTCGCACAAAATAGGTGCCAATCGACGCTTTCGCGAAGTCGGGCACTTCTAATGTTGTTCTGCCACTTGAAGAGATTCCGGCGCTGGCGACTATCTTTTCGCGCAGTGAAAGCCCCGAGCCACCGAACTCACACCGACCAATTCAATTCGCCCAGAGCCAACCGCATGCACGGTTACGCTCAAATCTGCAACGGCAGTCAGTCGCTTCCAACGACCAGCCGCGAACACTCCGAACGAAGTATCAAAGCTAATTTCGGCGCCTTTGACCAGCAACGCATTTTCGTCGACGAAAGTTACATCGCCTTGCGAGCGCACATAAAGCAGCGGCTCGGTCGTTTCAGCGCGCGGCAAAACCAAACGCTGTAATAAAAAACTTGTCATTTCACACCATCGGATCTATCGAGAACGGGGGCAACGGTTTATTGCTTGCTAAACAGTTAAGCATCTCGCGCGAGGCGCCAAGTGCTTCATGAATCGTTACATCCATGTCTAGGTAGCGGTAGGTGCCGAGTCTGCCCATAAACGTCACACCAGTCGCCGTTCTTGCGCGCTGCACATAATTAAGTAACAGTTCTTTTTCTTTGACCCGACGAATCGGATAGTACGGCGTGTCGACCTCGCCACACAATCGCGAGTACTCGTGATACACCACCGTGCGGTCATGACTCTCCCATGGCGCAAAATGTTTGTGCTCTGTAATTCGCGTATACGGCACATCTACATCGCAATAGTTGACGACGGGATATTTCTGGTAATCGCCATCGCTTGTCTCGGCAACAAAATCAAGCGTTCGATAACCGAGGCGACCATATTCGTAGTCGAAATAGGCATCAATCGGTCCTGTCCAAATGACATGATCAAACTCGCCAAACTCGGTCGTATTTTTCGGCGAGAACTTCGTACTCAGGCGCACAGAAATATTCGGGTCGTTCAATATCGCTTCGACGATTGGCGTGTAGCCGTTCTTGGGTAGCGCCTGGTGCGGATGATTGAAATACGAGTCGTCTTCGGTGAATCGAACCGGCAGTCGTGCCAAAATACTTGCAGGCAAATCTTTCGGATCAACCCCCCATTGCTTTGCGGTATACCCCGAGAAAAACGCATCGTATAGTTCGCGTCCGACAAATCGCAAACCTTGGTCTTCAAAAGATACGGGTGCAGTGATAGTCGCATCACCCTTCGTGGCGATAAAGGCTTCGGCTTGCTCGGGCGTAAAGTTTGTGCCGAAGAACTGATTGATCGTCGTCAAGTTCACGGGCAACGAATACATTTTGCCTTTTGAAATCGCTTTTACTTTGTGGTTATACGGCATCATCTCACCAAAGCGATTGATGTACTCCCAGACATGCTCATGCTGGGTATGAAAAATATGCGGACCATAGGTGTGCACCATCACACCTGTTTCGTGGCGAGCGGTGTGACAATTTCCGGCGACATGATCGCGGGTGTCAAAAACGACCGATTTGTGGCCTGCAGTGGCGAGTTCGCGGGCCACGACAGCACCCGTAAAACCTGCTCCTACTATGGCAAAACGCACTAGATAATCATACGACCTGGGCTGGACGCGACGAGATAACTAGTGAACTAGCTAACGATCTAGCTAACTAACTTAACTAGCGAACTAGCTAGTGAACTAGCTAGTGAACTAACCAGGGCGCGCACGCGCCTTCGAGATCACGGATTTGAATTCGCTCTCGATTGTCATGAGTCACAGCATTTTTCGGATCGCGCTGCAACTTAAATGTCCGAAATGTCATCTCGGTTGTGTCGATTGTCAAAATTTTACCGATCAAAGACTCGCCAAGATTCAGCAAAATCTTCAAAGCCTCAAGCGCCTGAATTGAGCCGACGATTCCTGGCAATACACCAAGTACTCCCGCCTCAGAACAACTTGGAGCGAGTTCTGCTGGTGGTGGTTCTGGCACCATGTCGCGATACGTCGGACCAAGCACCGGATGAAACACGCTGACCATGCCTTCAAATCTGAAGATAGAACCGTGCACAACGGGAATGCCAAGTTTGACGCTGGCATCGTTCAATAAATATCTACTCGGAAAATTATCCGCGCCATCAACAATTACGTCGTAGCCGGAAAGAATCTCAATTACATTCTCGGCGCATAAACGCGTGTCGTAGGTGACGACATCCACATCTGGGTTGAGCATCGTCAGCGTCTTTTTGGCAGAGTCGACTTTTCTGTCACCGACTCGATCCAGGTTGTGCAAGATTTGGCGTTGCAAATTTGAAGCATCGACGACATCCATGTCGACAATACCGATCGTTCCACTCCGGCCGCCGCCAAATACATCGCGGCCGGTGAACCTAAACCACCCGCACCAAGCAACAAGACTTTGCTCGCCAACAACTTTGCTTGACCTTCAACGCCAACTTCTGGCAACGACAAATGTCGCTGATACCGATTGCGCTGTTCGGCACTCAACTGCGCGGGCGTCGTCCAAGCGCGACCTTCGTCCTTCCACTTGCCGTATCCGCCGGCCATTGACACAACATTCGTGTAGCCAAGTTCTTGCAAAGTTTTTGCAGCGAATGCGCTGCGCACACCGCCCGCACAATAGACAATTACATCGACTGATTTGTCGACGATTTTTGTCTCGACTTGCGCCTCAAGATGACCACGAGCGATGTGCACAACATTCGGTAATGCGCCCTGCTCATATTCATCTGGCTCACGAACATCTAAGACAACTACTTGACCGGCTTCAATTCGTGACGCTGCAGTCTGTGTATCGACTTCTTGGATTTTCGATTTCGCAGCGGCGAGCAACTCGCGAAAACTAGACATGTTAATACCCTACCGTTATGGTCGGGATTTGACCACGCCACAGATCTGCGGCAGAACCTCAGAAATTGCGCTATTCACGATCACATCGGCGTAGTGATCCATCTCTGTTTGTTGCCCATTGACGATTATCACTTTCGCGCCCGAATTTTTTGCACGAGGCAAAGTATTGGCCGCAGGAAAAACCGACAACGACGAACCGACCGCAATAAAAACATCACAATTAGAACTGGCTTCGAGTGCGCGAGCCATCACATCTTGGTCCAGTGGCTGGCCAAACAAAATTGTGTCGCTCTTCAATATTCCATCGCAAAGTTCACATCGTGGATCGGCGTCACCAGCCATAACCCTCTCAAGCGCTTGGGTCATCGGGCGACGATCTTTGCAACTCCAACAACATGTGCGATGAAGTGTGCCGTGCACTTCTAGAACTTTGCCCGGATCATGACCAGCACGCTGATGTAACTCATCGACATTTTGAGTGATCAATGCGACCAGACAATCTCGCTTCTCGAGTTCGAACAATGCCTTGTGTCCAGCATTTGGTTGCGGGTCACCACCAATCCACTTAACACGGTTTTGCCACGAGCGCTTTCGAAGTTCGTGATCATCCAGATAGTGCCGAAGTGTCGCCGCTCGCTCGGCGTCTGGATTGAGCGTCCATAAACCTTTTGGGCCACGAAAGTCTGGAATACCCGAATCAGTCGAAATTCCGGCGCCAGTTAGAACCGTTATTCGACGCGCGTCGGCGACGAGTTTGCAGGCAGTTTCTAACGCCAGAGGGTCTGCACCTGAGTTTTGATGATCCACCACCCGACTATTCTTGCGTGAAATTTTACGAATTCGCACCGCAAACGAAATTAAACGCACACACGGTTGTTATGAACTCAAATCTTTGTGACTTTTCTAATAGTGAAATATTTGTTTCAGAATGGGTTGACCCTGTTGTCAATATCTCAGGCTTTGATACTTGTAGTGAGTACGTCGAAACATTTTGGCTCGGCATCATCGGTCCAAGTGCCACCTGGGCAATGAGGTTCTTGGCCCGCGAACTCGAAGTCTTTCCAAATGGATATTGCCTCGACCTCAATGACACGGCGATGGCGCTCGGTTTGGCTTTTCGCAATGGCAGCGGGTCATTAGAACGAGCAATTCAACGCTGTGCAACGTTCGGTCTGGTCGCACAACTGCCGCAGACTTTGGCTGTGCGTCGTCGTGTGCCGACGATAACTAAGAGACAGCTATTGCGACTGCCGACGACTTTGCAACATAGCCACAGTCAACTTTTTGCGACTAGTTGATTACCGCGATTAAATAAACCTCGCTATTTTTCCGAAACTTTGCGCCGAATTTCGACGATCTTTTCGTGATCGTGGTTGGCGTCGTCGCCGTGTTCGGCAAGTGCCGCAGTTCGATCTTTCGCAGCTTCACGCTCGGCAATAGTCGTGTCGACGCGCATTAGTGCGGCATCGGTGCCATGCTCGTGAATAAACGTTGCCCACTCGACAAGAGATTCAACCATCTCAGACTCTGGCACAACCGCAACGTTGCGACCTTTGACAAACAGGTGACCACGTTTATTGCCGGCGGCGATTCCTAAATCGGCCTCGCGTGCCTCACCTGGTCCATTGACGACGCAACCCATAACGGCAATCTGTAACGGTAGTTTCTTGTCGGCGAATGCGGCCTGGGCTCGTTGTGCAATATCGATCACATCAACTTCGGCACGCCCACAACTCGGACAGGCGATCAAATCGACATTTTTTCTCTCGCGTAAACCGAGTGCCTCCAACAATTGTCGACCCGCACGGGCTTCTTCGATCGGGTCAGCCGTCAGGCTGTAACGAATCGTGTCGCCGATGCCTTCAAGTAAAAGTGTCGAGATACCAGCCGTGGCTTTAATCAAACCGCCGGGCAGTGGGCCAGCTTCGGTCACGCCGAGATGTAGCGGAAAGTCTGTGATCGCACTCAGCATGCGATAAGCCTCCACCATCAACGGAACATTCGATGCTTTGACCGAAATTTTTACTAGATCAAAATCGACTTCTTCGAAATATTTTAGTTCTTGTTGCGCCGATTCAACCATCGCTTCGGCCGTGAGCCCACCATGTTTTTCGTAAAGAGATGAATCCAACGAACCACCATTGACTCCGATACGAATCGAAACCCCGCGATCACGGGCTTCCGATGCGACCGCCTTGATGTGTTCTGGTTTGCGAATATTGCCGGGGTTGAGACGCAAGCCGTGCACTCCGGCCTCAAGTGCCGCTAGCGCCATGCGATATTGGTGATGAATGTCGGCGATGATCGGCACAGGCGAACGCGGCACAATTTGCGCCAGCCCTTCGGCGGCCTGGGCGTCGTTGCATGTGCAACGCACAATGTCGCAGCCGGCGGCAGCCAAGGCATAAATCTGTTGCAAAGTACCTTCGACATCTGCAGTTTTCGTGATCGTCATTGATTGCACGCTGATCGGTGCGTCGCCGCCGACCAGAACTTTGCCGACTTTTATCTGTCGGGTTTTTTTTCGGTCGTACTGCAATTGGGCCATGATAAATAAATCTAATCAGCCAAGCGGACTAGTGACATCGAGATACAAACCGGCAAAAAGCAACATTGCCAATAACGCAACAACAGTTGTCGCCACCGGAACCATCTTGCCAACGTCGGCTCGATAAATGCGACCGTGACGAGATCGAAAACGCTCGTAAGTTGCAATGGCTGCGTGACCCCCGTCAAAGGGCAAAAGTGGCAACATATTAAAAACACCGACAAATACATTGACACTCGCCAACATGATCAAAATTCCCTTGAGACCTTCGCTGCGACCAATCTCGCCGCCCACTTGACTCGCCCCGACGACGGTCGTCGGACGAGTTAACGGGTCGGGTTGGTCAGCGACAACATTCGAAAAAATATTCGCGGGGTTGATCACGACAAACACACCAGCGACAGATGCACGCGCTGCCGTTGCTACATCAGCCAGCCCGTAACCGACTGCGCTGAAAATATTTTGCCGCACATATTTATAAGAGTCTGTCGAAACACCTAAAAAGGCAATCTGAGGATTAGCCGGATTGCTGATTAATTTTGCCTGCCGAGAAAACACCAAATCATCGCGTTGAATTTTGACATCAACTGCATCACCCGGTTTGTATGCGACGATCGCCGCGATCAATTCTGATCTGGAGGTGATTTCAGTTTCGTTGATCGCCAAAATCTGGTCGCCGTCTCGTAACCCAATTTCTTCGGCAGGCGAACCACTGGCTGGCGCGGTGACGACATGCAACACTTTGGTGTTGCCGAACCTGCCGGCGGTTGCATAAACGCCGATAAACAAAGTTACGGCGATGATCATGTGCATTACCGAGCCGGCAGTAATCACAAAGATTCTTTTCGGATACGACTGTTGGCGATACGCGCGAGGCTCGTCGGCAGGGTCACATTCATCCAAATTATTCATGCCAACGATTCTCACAAACGCACCGATCGGCAAGGCTCGCACGCCGAATTCAACTTCACCTCGCTTTGTGCTCCAAACTCTTGGTCCAAAGCCCATATAAAACTGGGTTACCTTCATGCCGCTTCGCCGCGCACTGACGAAGTGCCCGAGTTCGTGTAAAAAACCGAAATGATCAGACCGAACACGAACAGCAACGACCACGGATTTTTGACGCCGAGCCATGCGAGCAGACCGACGACAACAACGACAGTCGTCCAAGTGGTCGCCGCATTATTTTTTACGACATCTTGATCCTCAACCGCCCCACCGGCAGCAATCTCATTGCGAAACTTCGAATATAACGAACTCAACTTGCAGATTCCTTTCGCACCAGGTCTCGAGCCCGATGACGCGCAGTTTTGTCTGCTTCTAAAATATCTTCAACTTGTTTGGGTATTAGACCGTCATGGTGTTGCATGGTTGCTTCAATGATGGTCGGAATTTGCGACCATTGCACCACACCAGCAAGAAAAGCCTCGACTGCAATTTCATTGGCGGCGCTCAACCAAGCAGGTGCCGTACCGCCAATTCGGCCTGCGGCATAAGCCAGGTCAAGGCAGCGAAATGTGTCACGGTCGGGTTGTTCAAAATCAAGTCGAGAAAGTTTCGTCCAGTCAATCGCGCCGAAACCTACGGTTGAGCGTTGCGGATACTCGAGCGCATATGCAATTGGCAATCGCATATCCGGCAACGACAACTGCGCGATCGTCGCACCGTCACGAAATTCGACCATTGAGTGCACGATTGATTGCAGGTGAACAACAACATCAATCGACGAATAATCTAACCCGAACAATTCGTGGGCTTCAATGACTTCGAGACCTTTATTCATCAAAGTCGAAGAGTCAACCGTAATTTTTGGCCCCATTGACCATGTCGGGTGCTTCAATGCATCTTTGATCGTCACGGCTTTTAAGGATTCTTTTGTGCGTCCCCTGAACGGGCCACCACTCGCGGTCAGCAGAAGTTTTGCCACGTCGCGCGAACTATTTTCAGAACTTCGCAAACATTGATGAATCGCGCAGTGCTCGCTATCAACCGGGATAATCTCGGCGCCGGCAATTTTTCGTAACGGCGCAACGACCGGTCCCGCGGCAATCAGACTTTCTTTGTTCGCTAGGGCGAGTCGCTTGCCTGCTTTGAGCGTTGCAATCGTCACCGACAAACCAGCAAATCCAACGACACCGTTGACAACGACATCGGCGATGCCAGCCAACTGCGCGGGATCAACCGCAACTTCAATCGTCGGATCTGTCGCCAAAAGTTCTCGAGCAACATTTTTTCGCGCCGACTCATCGGTCACAACAACTAACTTTGGTTTAAAAGTTCGAGCCTGGGCAACTATTTCTTCAACTGAAGAATTCGCACTTATCGCAACTACCTCGTAGTCGCCAAGTTTTGACGCTTTGATTACCTCGAGAGTTTGCTTGCCAATTGAACCTGTTGAACCAGCAATTGCAACGCGCTTCACAGATCAAGCAGCCCAAGGGGTGAGCACCAACATCAAATAATAAATAATTGGCAAGGTAAACAACATGCTGTCAAAGCGATCAAGTGCTCCACCGTGCCCGCGCAATAGGGTGCCGAAATCTTTGATATCCATACTTCGTTTGATCATCGATTCGGTGAGGTCACCAATTGGCCCGACAATCGAAATTACGGCGGCGATGATCAGCCAATGACTCAACTTTGTCCAAGTTCCACTTTGCATGCCCGCACCGATGACCACGGCGAAAGTGCCGATTGCTCCACCGACGAATCCTTCCATTGTCTTACCCGGGCTGATCCAAGCCCGAAGCGGAGTTCGGCCAGTGGCCATTCCGACAAAAAATGCCATCACATCATTGGCGATCACGCCGATAACAATTAAAAATAGCGTGTCGGTTCCGACATTTTCAAAGCCGATTCCCGTGTTTGAAATCCGCAAAATGAGCGCTCCATAAGAGCCGAACAATCCGATCCAGATAATGCCGAGCATTGTCAGACCCAAGTTTGGCGCTGGGTCGCTCTCGACCGATGTTGTGCCGATAAAACTCACGGCCGCGGCGATAAACGCGAACGCAAACACGAGCGGAAGCGCCGCGTCTCCGACCCAGTATGCGGCAGATGGGCAAGCAATACATGACACGACTCCGACGATCATCGCCGGCTGATATCCGGTTATCGACGTCTGTGAAAAAAATTCAACCGAAGCCAGCGCCAAAACAATAATAAGCAAACTCACCACCGCGACCGGGCCGACCAAAGTTGCGCCAATATAGATTGCGCCCAGTAAAGCTCCGACTGCTGTTGCCGTCGGAATATCTCGCTTGGCGACAGATTGCGGTTGTCCTGGCGAATTTGTACGCACTTTGCGACGGGGGCCGGTACCTGAATCGCTTTGAGAATTGGTTCGCGCGCGACGGACTTGTTGCGGTTGGGTTCGGGTGACCCGACCTGTCGAGTCGCGACGAACTGCTCCAGTAGAGTCACGACGAATTGAACCAGACGAATCTCGCTCCGATGGGTTTGCGACTAGCGCTGGGCGATTCTGCTCACCTGTTGAATCGCCACCAATGGTAATTCGACCTTCGCGCGTATTTCGAGAAATGGGTGGCGGAGCCCTATTCGGCTCAATGCGACGAGAGCCACCGGTCAGATTAATTCGCTCGCGTGCATCTCCTCTGGCAGGTGTCGGCGAGATCGTGTCTTCAGAAATTTGGATTATTCCCGCGGATGGCTCACTCGATGCCGCGGTCACCTGGGGTATCTGCTCGGTCCTTATGCCGGAAAACGAATCTATCGGCGTTGGATCATCATCATCGGCAAATTTGACCACCCCGAAATCGTCACCAAAATCAACGGTTGACTCGATTTGAACGCGCTCAGGCATGACTGGTGTGTCGTCATTTGAAAAGTCTTCACCATCCATATTTTTAGACCCCTCTATAGTTCTTGATCGGTACTTTCAAGAGATTTTAAGCCTCCGAAAAATTATTGCCTAACAACAAGACTAGACCTCAAGCAGTTCGTGCTCCTTGCGCGTAAAAGCCTTGTCAATAGTGTCAACCGTGGCTTGGGTCAGTTGCTCGAGCTCTTTTTCGGCTCGATCTAGTTCGTCTTGCGAAATATCGCCATCTTTTTTCGCCGTCTCGAATATTTTTCTGGCGTCGCGACGCACATTACGCACCGCGATGCGACCCTCTTCGGCCATATTTTTTACGACTTTGACGAACTCTTTGCGCCGCTCTTCGGTGAGCGCCGGAAAGTTGAGCCGGATAACGACTCCATCATTGCTCGGTGACAATCCGAGGTCGCTGGCTTGAATTGCTTTTTCTATCGCCGCAATCGAACCACGATCGTGTGGCTTGACGACCAACATTCTTGCTTCTGGCACCTGAAACGACGCGAGTTGTTGCAAGGGCACGAACGCACCGAAATATTCAACTTGAATCTTGTCGACTAGCGACGCATTCGCGCGCCCGGTTCGCACACCGATAAATTGTGCCTGCACGTGATCCACCGCCTTGCCCATATTCTCGATCGCCTCAAGCAGAGTTTCGTCTATCACCCGACGAATGTCCCGATCTGTTGACCCTCGAGAATTTTACGGACGTTGCCTTTTTCTAACAGGTTGAAAACCACGATCGGTATTTTGTTGTCCATGCAAAAAGTAATCGCTGTTGAATCCATAACTTTCAAACCTTTGCTGATCACGTCGATGTAACTGATCTGATCGAACCGAGTCGCGGTTTTATCCAACTTGGGGTCCGCCGTGTAAACACCGTCTACTCCCGAGTGTGTGCCTTTCAAAATTGCCTGAGCCGAAATTTCGGCGGCTCGCAAAGCCGCGGCCGTATCGGTAGTAAAAAATGGGTTGCCGGTTCCGCCCGCCAAAATTACGATGCGCCCTTTTTCGAGGTGACGCTCAGCGCGACGACGAATATATGGCTCGGCGACTTTTGGCATTTCAACGGCAGTCATCACCCGAGAGAACTGCCCGACTCTCTCAAATGCATCTTGAAGTGCGAGTGCGTTCATCACCGTGGCGATCATTCCCATGTAGTCGGCTTGGGCTTGATCCATTCCTTGACCAGCACCCTTGAGACCACGCCAAAAGTTTCCGCCACCGACGACAACGGCAATGTCTACGTCGAGGTCACGACGAGTCTCGTGCACCTCGGTTGCAATTTGATGCAATACATCTGAATCAAGACCAAATCCAGTTGACTCAGCAAGCGCTTCGCCCGATAATTTTAAAACCACTCGTTTCCAACGAGGAGTTTTTGACGACGCACCTGCCATAGGTGATTAGCCTATTTCAACCTGCGCAAAGCGAATGATTTTGGCAGAACCGATAATTTGAGCCACAGATTGCTTGTCATCCTTGGCGTATGGCTGCTCTAGCAAACAAATATCTTTGAAGAAACCAGTCACTCGCCCGTCAACGATCTTGGCGATCGCCTGTTCTGGCTTGCCTTCGTTTCGCGTCACGACTTCGAGAGTTGCCCGTTCGGCAGCGACTACCGAATCTGGAACATCGGTCTTTACCAGATATTTGGGTCTCGCAAAAGCGATATGAACCGCGACATCGTGCGCGAGTTCTTCTGTCGCACCTGACATTTCGATCAATACACCGTTGATTCCGCGACCACCCTGCAAGTGAGAGTACGAACCGATGATGTTTCCGGATGCCGCTTCAAATCGCACGACGTCTCCGAGTTCGATTTTTTCTTTCAGCAAGATTTTTAGGTCTTCAAGTTGAGTCGCTCTTTGCGATACTGCCGCCTCACCTTTTTCTACGACTAGTGCCGCAAGTGCATCTGCCTCGGCTTTGAAACCGTCACTGCTCGCAACAAAGTCTGTTTCGCACTTCAACTTGACCATCGCCCCGATGTTGCCTTTAACTAACATCGCCACAAGGCCTTGTGCATTGTCTCGATCGTCACGCTTGGCGCTCGCGGATAGTCCTTTTTCACGAAGCCACTGCTTGGCTGCTTCGAAATCTCCGTTTGCTTCTTCAAGTGCTTTTTTGCAGTCCATCATTCCGGCGCCAGTTGCCTGACGAAGAACCTGTACTTCTTTTGCTGTAAATGCCATCGTGATCAGTGCTACCTAGTTCGTTTCTGGTTTTGTCGCGACTTTTGCATCGCGCTTTGCCATGTCGGCTGCGGCTTGCACCTTGGCGGCTTCTTGCTGCGCATCAAATGCCGCTTGCTCTTCTGGCGTGCGAGTTGCTGGTGCAGGTGGCGGTATTGGTGCTGTTGAAGTGCCTGTTGTTGGCGCAGCACGCGGCGTCATTTTTTCGGCGATGTAACGACCTTCAATTACTGCTTCGGCGATAACTCGGGCCATCAACTCGTTGGCACGAATCGCGTCGTCGTTTCCGGGGATCGGATAATCGATCACATCAGGGTTGACATTCGTGTCAACGACTCCGATTACTGGGATACCGAGTTTGCGCGCTTCGGTAACCGCGATGTGCTCTTTGAGTGTGTCGACAACGAAAATCGCATTTGGTCGACGACCCATCGAGCGAATGCCCGACAAGTTGCGCTGCAACTTCTCAAGTTCGCGACCAATCAACAATGCTTCTTTTTTCGGCATCAATTCGAATTCACCGGTGTCTCGTAGGCGCTCGTATTCTTGCATTTTGCTAACGCGCTTCGAGATCGTGTCGAAGTTCGTCAACATTCCGCCAAGCCAACGCTCGTTGACATATGGCATGCCGCAATGATCAGCGAAAAGTCGAACAGGGTCTTGAGCCTGCTTTTTTGTGCCGACGAATAAAATATTTCCACCGTTGGCGACGAGATCGCGAACGAATCTGTAGGCATCTTCGATGCGAACAAGGGTCTGTTCGAGGTCAATGATGTAAATGCCGTTGCGCTCACCATAAATGAACCGCTTCATTCGCGGATCCCAACGGGCTGTGCGATGACCGAAGTGAACTCCAGCCTCAAGCATCTGACGCATGCTGATAATTGCCATAACTATTTGCCTTTCTGTGGTTGAGTGCATGGTCTCCCGCGCCGAAGCGACCACAGGATGGAAACCGTGCAATTTAATATTGGGATAAAATTTTTAGCTGCTTCTTCTAGCCCCAGAATTCTAGCGGTTTGCACGCCAAAACGGCTTCAGCAAGACGAATCTAGATCTACTGACTTAGAGCCACTATCGATACCAGAGATCAAGACTGCATGCCTTAAATCGTCTGTATTTTGCGCCAAATACTTGGCGGGATCAACATAAATATCGCTTGTTGCAATCGCTCCAGCGCTATTGCCGCCGCGACTTTCGCGTACCCCGAAATAAAGTGTCGTAGTTGTTGTGGCAATGATCTGACCAGCCACGACAAAATCGCCGATTCGTAAATCACTCGTCGAAATTGAACCGTATGTCAGTCGTCGGCCAGCGGCAGTTCTGATTACAAGATATTTTTTGTTTGCGACTACGCCGAAATAACTCACGATGCCACTGGCCCCAGCGACAATTGGTGTGCCTGGTTGCGTTGCATAATCAATGCCCCGATTGCCTGCACATCGATCACAACGAGGCTGTCGAAACGGATCGCTGATCGTGGCATTGTAAGCGGCGCCGATTGGAGCAACCAGTTTGCAGGCACTTAAATTTTGCGGTGCCAGCCCCGCCAAAATCAAAACACCGGCTACAAAACTGGAAACAAGCAAAACGCTAATTAACAGTTTAAATTTTAGGCGACTTCGGCGGCAGTCAACCGCCAGCGAAGTTGCAACACGGCCTTGGTGTGAATTTGCGACACACGACTCTCGGTGACACCGAGCACTTGGGCAATTTCGTCCAAAGTTAAATTCTCCTCGTAGTACAACGCCAATACTGTTCGCTCACGCTCAGGCAGACGCTTGATTTCGTGGCGCATAATTTTGCGCAATTCTTCGGCTTCAACAACCGAGTCAGGGCTCGGCACAAAAGACGCACCACCATGTGTGGACGCCGGGGTGTTGTCGGCAACGACATGATCAAGTGGACCGACTGCGCAAGACGCAATTTCGGTCAGCCATTTTTCTAGGTCGGAACCGTTGATTTTTAATTTCGCCGCGATTTCATCATCGGTCGGAGAACGCTTTAATTTATGTTCTAGTTCAGAAATCGCATTTTCAACGGTTCGCGCCTTTGATCGCACACTGCGTGGCACCCAATCCAAAGAACGCAAACTATCCAAAATCGCGCCACGAATTCTTGGAATCGCATACGTCTCGAATTTGAAACCAAGTGCAGGGTCAAACCGATCAATTGCATTCATCAAACCGAACACGCCAGAACTAACCAAGTCACCGATCTCGACTCGTTTCGGCAAACCCGCAGCGAGTCGACCTGCAACGAACTTGACGAGCGAGGCGTAATGCACGACCAACCATTCACGAGCGAGCGGATCTTTATTGTCATGCCACTGTTGCCAGGCTTGATCAATCGTCAGACGAACAGGAAGTGCGTTCATGCGCGTGGGTGCGATGCTCCATAGGCAGACTTCAGACGCTCTTTGCTCACTTGGGTGTAGCGCTGCGTTGTCGCAACATCAGAATGCCCGAGCAACTCTTGCACCGCACGCAAGTCGGCACCGTTATCGAGCAAGTGTGTTGCGTATGTATGGCGCAACGCGTGCGGATGCGTCGGAGTAAGGGCGCGCTCGTCAATAATTCGTCGTACATCACGCGGGGCCAACCTGTGACCACGAGCATTCAAAAACAACGCATTGATCTCATCACTATTTTTGGCGCCGATTTCTGCGCTTGCAGAAGTTTCTTGACCGACAACTTCGTGGCGAAACTTTAGCCACTGTTTAACAGCCAACACACTTGGTTCACTAACCGGTATTTGTCGCTGTTTGGCGCCTTTGCCCATCACGATCACGGTGTTGTTTCGATCATTAATGCTGTCTATATCAATAGAACAAACTTCACTCACGCGTAGACCACTGCCGTAGAGCAACTCGATCAACGCCGTATCTCGAGAAGACTTCCATTCTGGAACATCAGGATTACTACACGTGAGCAAAGCATTCAGTTGTTCTTTGGTTAAAACTTTTGGTAGCCGACCTGTGCCCGACGGCGTACGAACGCCGGTCGTCGGATCGGTTTTTAAGGTGCCATTGCGAATGTGCCAGGCGAAATATCTACGAATCGCCGCGAGTTTTCTGGTCACACTTCGTTTGGCTTTCTGGTTGGTCGTCAAAAAACTTATATATTGACGCACCAAATCGCGAGTCACCGAACGCGGATCATCAATCTTGAGTCGAGAAATCCATTCTTCGAATTGTTTAATGTCGCTGGCATAGGCGCTAGTCGTGTTTATCGAGGCGGCAGTCATCGAGCCAATGAATTCATCGATCTTCCAAGCCGTCGCCATAGCAATATCAACGGTAATCGCTTAATGCAGTGGCTGCCTGACTTCAATTACTTCCCACCAGCCCGAGTTTTCAACGATCCAACCCAGTGCTTCAAGACGCCCAAGCGCAACAGCCGCGTCGATAGTCGCAAGTCTGCTGCGAATCACAAAATTCTCGAGCGTAAACGGCGAGCCGGCCATCAGCGAAACTATGTTTTGATCGCTTGGGCTCAATCTCGCTCTGGGATCATAAATGTTTTCTTGCGCGCGACGGTTGTCAAGACCGAGTGCGACGAGCACATCTTGAGCCCCGATAACCGGCAAGCAGCCTTGCTGAATCAACAGGTTCGTGCCGTTCGATGCCACATTGTGTGGCGACCCTGGCACGGCCAGCACAGTCACATCTCGCTTCTGTGCTTCGTCAACGGTGATCATCGATCCACCCGTGTCGCGCGATTCAACGACGACCAAAACTTCACTGAGTGCGGCCAAGATTCGATTGCGCAACGGAAACCGAAATGCCTCGGGTGGAGAACCCGGAGCAGATTCGCTGATCAACGCACCATGCGTGGCGATGTCTTGCCACAGTTGGACATTTTCTCTCGGATATACAACGTCGAGACCAGACGCGACTACCCCAACTGGTCTGCCGGCAATTTGTTTTTCTAAGTTGCTTTCGAGTGCACGCAACGCGCCGCGATGAGCCCACGCGTCGATTCCTCGCGCCAAGCCAGAAACAACACAGACATCGTTCGTCGCCAAGTCGTGTGCAATATGCGACGCAAGATATCTGCCCGAGGCAGTCGCACTGCGAGTGCCGACCATTCCGACACGACGGTTGTTCAAAACGGATAGATCTCCGAAATAAAATAAAACTGCGGGCGGCGCCAAATCTGCGATTAATGCGCGCGGATAATTCTCGTCACCAAAAATAGTTATCTGGATACCCGCCTTGATGCATCGTCGCTCGATCTGATCTTGCAATTCGTGAGTCGCGCGATGCCGCAACAAAGTCGCTAGCCCTTCAACGCGCAACATCGCTTCGACCACTTCATTGGGTTTGGCTCGACCTTGCACCACCGCCCATGCAGTTTGTGGGTCGTGATGTTTCAACAGAGTCATCAATCGTTTCGGACCAATCTTTGGCAATGCACACAACGCAGCCGCCGCGATTTGATCTTTTGACAAAAACTTTTTGATGCGAGTTTCTCGGTGCCCACGCTAAAACGACATCTCTCGTGTGCGCAAACCAGAAGCCAGATCAACTCTTAACATCAGCGCCAAATGCAAATGTGTCTCATCGATCATTTCTGGGGCACCAGCCAGATCGGCAATCGTGCGCGCCACTCGTCGCACACGGTGATAACCCCGACCACTCAGATGACCCGCCTCGAGTTCTTTGCGCAAAAACTCTTCTGCTTTTTTCGTCAATGGCGCCGCGCTGTCGAGTTGTTGGCGAGTCAATGCAGAATTGGTGTCACCAAATCTCGAAAAAGCCAGACTGCGCGCATCTGCAACTCGCGCGGCGACCACACTTGTTGGTTCGCCGGCGATCGGTGAAATCAAATCGACCGTATTGGGTCGCGAAACGGCGACACGCAAATCAAAACGATCTAACAGCGGCCCAGAAAAGCGACGAAGATAGCGGGCTCGCGCCGCGTCGTCACAGGTGCATGCCCCGGGCGTGCCTTCACCACATGGGCACGGATTCGTCGCCGCAACGAGCAAAAACTCGGCCGGCATTACAACACTTGTGCGAGCGCGCGCTAAGTGCACGACTCGTTGTTCAAGTGGTTGTCGCAATGCATCCAAAACTGATGGCGCGAATTCGCCGAGTTCGTCGAGAAATAAAACACCATGACTGGCAAGAGAAATTTCACCTGGTCGCATCAACGCTGTACCACCACCGACCATCGCCACCATCGAAGATGAGTGATGTGGTGCGCGATACGGCGCATCTCTGATTAATCCGCCATTGAGAAATTCTGTTTGCACCGAAGAGTGAATCATCGTCGCCGAAATCGCCTGCTCGTCATTTAACGGCGGCAATAGACCGACAAGTCTTTCGGCCAACATCGTTTTGCCCGCTCCAGGTGGACCAACTAAAAGTAAGTGATGCGAACCAGCGGCTGAAATCTCCAATGCTTGTCGCGCAACGGGTTGACCTTGTACATCGGCGAGATCGGGCACGACTCTGGATCTACCTGAGTTTTTTTGCAGGGCCACTTTTTGCCACTGGGCCCGACCAGAGAGACACGCGACGACATCAAAAAGCGTTTTCGCTGAAAATACTTGGGTGACCGTCGCGGCGCTGGCTTCACCAAGATTTTCGAACGCGACAACTGTTTGACGATCAGCCGTCGCCAAGACCAACGGCGTTGCACCGCGCACGGGTCGCAACGAACCGTCTAATCCCAATTCGGCGATGAACGCATATTGCGAAAGAATCTCAACCGGCAACAAACCTTGCGCCGCCAGCAGGCCAACAGCAATCGCCAGATCTAAGCACGCTCCAGATTTTCTATCGCCACTGGGTGCAAGATTTACCGTGATTCTTCTGGTCGGCCAGGGCAAGTCGCTCGACAACAATGCTGCCCGCACTCGGTCGCGGCTTTCACGACACACTTCGTCGGGTTGACCGACAACCGTGAACCCCGGCAACCCGATACCGGCGTGCACTTCGACGTCAACTCTTGAACCACGGACACCGAGCAAAGTTGCTGACCGAACCGATGCAAACACTCGCCTGACCCCCGTTTTCGAATTGTGATCTCTCGTTGACGCGAGTCGAACTCTCACACCTGAGATACTTGAGGGGGATGATTTTCAGAACGTCAGTGAGATTTAACTCGTCGAACAAATGTGTACCCGACTATCTGAAACGGGCTACTAATCTGATAATTCTTTCTTGTCTCGCAATATCACTGGCCGCTTGCAGTCAAACTCCGCGAACAGCAACGAATTTTTGTCGTCAGTTAGACAAAGAAACTCCGTTCATTGGCGACCCACCGGTAACTGCGGCTGATGTCGCGGCGATGCTCGCAAGGTATCAACGCCTGAGCAAAGCCACGCCACTCGTTATCGAGGATGAATGGAAATCGCTGACAGAGTTGCTCGCGGTCGCCTCACGCGTTAAATCGAACGACCCCGAGAGCGTTCAAGCAGTTATCGACATGGCGTATTCGACTGAAAAGGCCTCGCTGACCGTTGCAAAATGGACACTGGAGACTTGCGGAATAGATATTTCGAGCGGACTAAAAGTCGCGCCGACTAGCTAAAACTTTTTAGCGTATTTCTCCACGCTTGACGATTACTTTGTCGACCAAACCGTAATCACGGGCAAGTTCGGCAGTGAACCAACGATCGCGTTCTGAGTCTTCTTGAATTTCTGAAAGTTTGCGACCAGAGTGATGCGCGGTGAGTTCTGCCATGCGCAACTTGGTGAATTTAAGTTGCTCGGCTTGAATCGCGATATCCGATGCTTGACCGCGCAAACCAGCCAACGGCTGGTGCATCATGATTCGCGCATTTGGCAATGTGTATCGCTTACCCGAGGCACCCGCGGTCAACAAGAACTGCCCCATCGAAGCAGCAAGACCCAAACAGACCGTGGCGACATCGCAAGACACAAACTGCATCGTGTCGTAGATCGCCATGCCAGCGGTGACCGATCCGCCAGGACTATTTATATACAACCAAATATCCGCTGATGCGTCTTCGCCTTCTAGAAATAACAACTGTGCGCAGACTTGATTGGCGATTTCGTCGTTGACATCGGTACCGAGCATGATTACGCGATTTTTTAAAAGCCGAGTGAAGATGTCGCTACGTGAATCGAAACCCGCCTCGAGAGCGACTGGAAGAATATTTGACATGCTTGCAGGCTAGTGCCCGACGAACTATTGCCGACGGACGCCGCTGAAAATCACAATCACACGCTCATCGTCGGCAATCTCGTGGCGTATTGCCAGAAGCCCCGCGAGACCAGCGCTACCAGTCGGGCTGACATCAATATTTGTCACACGATGGGCAAGTGCATAACTTTCGTGAATTTGTTGTTCAGATGCGACAACGGGATAGCCGCCACTGTCGGCCATTGCATTGCATGCACCAATCCAGTCGTATGTTTCGTCGTCGAGAATTCCGTCGGCTAACGAAACGGGTGTCGTCTCCCACGGCCACATGCACTGCGTCCATCGTGAACCTGCATTGCGCGCTCCACCCGAAGATTGCGCGACATCGAATGCCCGAGCCAATGGTGCACAACCTTGCGTTTGCACAGCATGAATTCGCGGCTTGGTTGCACCCGCGAAAAAACCACTCGCGGCACAAGCCGCGAATGCCCCGCCACCCGCTTGCACGAACATCCGACTGATCAAAGAACCCGTCAATTCTTCGGCGACAACGGCCATCTCAAAACCAATCGTGCGGCCTCCGTCAAGGCACCATGCGTTTTCTGGGCCTTGAACCCCAAACGGCACACAACCTTGCTCAATGGCTTCACGAAATCTAAACACACACGGATCACCGGGCTGGTCGGTTGACAGTCTCGGACAACGAATCACATTTGCTTGCAACGAATCAAGAATTTTCAGCGTTGGGGCGTCTGCATATTCCGGAACGAAAACACGAATTGGCCAGTTGACTGCGCGAGCAAGGGTGCTAGCGGCAATTGCCGCATTGCCACACGATGCAATTGCCAACGCCGGCCGCTGTGATGGCGACTTCCATGGTGCACGACCGACTAATTCGACGGTTATGAGATGCAACAACTCAGTAAACAAATGTCTGGCTTTTTGCGAGCCTGCGACATTGTGCGTCTCATCTTTTATCCACACACCGCCAAGATTGTTGAAACCAAGCGCGTCAGAGAGCGAGTCGTTGCGCTCGAACGGTGTCGTTCTAAAACCCACACCTGCAACTTTCGCCACAGATTCGTCGAGATCACGAATGATTTTGGTTCGCGCTACAGAGTCGAGACCGAGAGTTGCGGCAAACGCATCCCATGCCAGATACCGCTGAAAAGCAACATACGGATTCGCATCGCCGTTGCTGCGCAATGGTGCGATGCTATTTTCAAGTTCAAGCACATGATGTCGATCAGAACTCGTCGAGTTCGGGCAGCGCCAAGAAAAAATTTCATCAATTGAAACTTTTGTGTAGCACACCGAGCAATGCCAGCCTGTAACGACCGGAGCGTCTTGCATTTGATTTATTTTGCGGCAACAACCCGACGGTTGAACTCGCCGATGAGTTCGTCCCAGACGGGAAGGTACTTGCGCAGGTCACGCCAAAAAGATTGCGAGCGTCGGGCTTCGAACACTGCCAATGGCGTGCCTTGTTGCTCTACCCATGTGTAGTAGCCGAGATTGAAAATTCGTGTGCGGTCGCGCTCGGTGCAGTCGATCATCGCATCGGTGCCAACAGTTGCCAGGTGCTCGGCGAAAACTTCGGCGGCGTCAATTTCGGTGAACGAGTTTTTGAACCGACGAGCGAGAGTTTTGACTCGCTCGCTCGGATACAGATCGGCACCGTCGGTGGCGATCGTGATCAGCGCATCGTTCGCACCGAGCCCGAGAAGTTTGGCGGTTTTGATTGCTGCGATCACATTGCAAATCGCCGAAAACCCGAAATGTTTCAGCATCTCGACAATTTCAACCGGCACGCCTTTGCGCTCGGCCAAATATTTGCAGCCAGCAGCCGTGTTGAACATCACATCAAGCTCATCGGTTGCGTGATCTGACACGCCGACAACGACATCGGTATTCATCACGTTGTGAATCAACGGAATATGTTTGTCGCCGATGCCTTGAATGTTGTGCTCACCGAAACCGTTTTCAAGCATCGTCGGGCATTCAAGAGCCTCAACTGCGACAATTTTCGTGCCGTAGTCGTCTTTCAATCTGTCGCCACCGGCGATCGTGCCAGCCGAGCCCGTGGCAGACGTAAATGCGGCGAGACGCAACTTGCCGCCAGATTTTTTATTTACATGATCAAACACATTCGAAAGTGCACGACCAGTAATTTCGTAATGGCCAACATGATTGCCGAACTCACAGAACTGGTTGAAAATAAAATTCTTAGGGTCGCGCTCCATCTCGTTGCACGCATCATAAATTTCTTTGACGTTGCTTTCGGTGCCGGGTGTGCGAATTACATCGCTCGGATCGCTCACCCATTTGTCGAGCCAGTCGAAGCGCTCTTGTGACATGCCGGCAGGCAATACCGCGACACCCCGCGAGCCCATAATTCGGCTGATCGCTACTCCACCTCGTGCATAGTTGCCCGTAGATGGCCAAACGGCGCGGTGTCGACTCGGGTCAAACTGCCCGGTGATCACGCGCGGAGCCAAACACGAATACGCAGCCAAAACCTTGTGTGCCGTAATCATCGGAAACCGATCGCCGAACATCACGATGATCGGACTCTCGATTCCGGTCAATGAAGTTGGCAAGACGACATGGTCGGGTACATCGACGCGGTCGCCTTGCATGTTGTTGTACCAATGCACGCGAAATAGGTTGCGCGCATCGGGTGCGTTTTTGTCGACGCCTTTTGAATAGTTTGCGGCGATCAGCGACGGGTCTGCAAGTTGGGCGAAGGTTGGCAACATCACATTGTTTTTGGCACAAAGTGCAATGCTGTTTTCGCGTGCTTGCTCGTCAACAATCGTGTCGGCTAGACCAAGTTGACCTGCCATTGCCGAAGCATCTAAAACGCGAATAGTCTGTTCAGAAGCCGTAGTTGTTGAAGTCAAGGTTTACATTATGTCAAAGAATGCTCCCGAACCACTACTCTTACTGCGCACGGCCGACGTAGCCCAATGGCAGAGGCACGGCGCTTAGGACGCCGCCAGTGCGAGTTCGAGTCTCGCCGTCGGCACAATTATGAACCCACGAACAACAGCCGAAATCGCGACGCCTGCACTGATAATTGACGCTGATGCGCTCGAGCAAAATTTATCTACGATGTCGGCGCGTCATCCTGGTTCAAAATTGCGACCACATACGAAAGCGCACAAGTGCACAGAACTTGCTCGTCTGCAATTAAGTCACAGTCACCAAAACTTTACTTGCGCCACGCCACGCGAAATTATTGGCATGGCCGCAGTCGGTGTTGGCTCAGATTATTTGCTGGCCAATGAAGTTCTCGACGCTGATCGGCTCAGTGCGCTCGCCAAAGTTTCAGAAAATTCGCGCGTGACGATCGCCGTTGATTCACTCGAAACTATTGATGCGGTTTGGCGCGCGGGCTTGCGCGAGGTGTTGATTGACGTGAATGTTGGCTTGATGCGTTGTGGTGTTGCCCCAGAACTCGCGGGCCAACTCGCCGACAACGCGCGAAAAGCCGGCATCGCAGTTCGCGGCGTGATGGGATACGAAGGCCACTTGATGACGGTCGGCGACGACGAAAAACGAAAAATGCGTGTTGCCGAGTCGATGAAGTTGCTCACTCGCGCCGCCAAAGATGTCGGCGGTGAAATTATTTCTGCCGGCGGAACCGGAACTTGGGATATGCACGACCAAACCGGTATCAACGAACTACAAGCCGGCTCGTATGCGTTGATGGATACGCACTACGAGCAACTGAAGATTCCATTCGTGCAGGCATGCTTCTTGCTGGGCACCGTAATTTCGCGCAGTAAAGACTGGCTCGTAATTGATGTCGGCCTTAAATCACTCAGCACCGATCACGGCAACCCATCTGTTGATGGCTATGACGTCGTGTTTTGCTCCGATGAACATACGACATTGGTAATAAAAAATGAGTCAACGAAGGCACTGGCAAATATCGGCGAGAAGCTTCTCGTTCGACCTTCGCATATCGACCCAACGATGGCGATGCATTCAGTGGCTTGGTTAACTCGAGCCGATGAAATTCTGGATCGCTGGAAAATCGATCTACGCGGTTGGTAGATCTTCGAGACTCTTTGCAAGAGCCCTAAACGCAAGACCGCGATGCGACAACAAGTGTTTCTCTTCGATACTCATTTCGGCGAAAGTTCGTCCGTCGCCAAGACTCGGCACAAAAATTGCGTCGTAGCCGAACCCGCGCTCACCTCTTTGTGATGTCGCAATTGAACCTTCGCAAACACCTTGAGCAATAATTTCCCGACCATCAGTAAAAAGCAACAGAGCAATGGTTCGAAATCTGGCTGAGCGTGGTTTGTTCGCGAGTTCGCTCAACATCTTGAGGCGATTTTCGGCATCGGTCGCATCAACTCCAGCGAACCGCGCTGTCATTACTCCTGGTGCACCGTTTAGTGCGTCGACTTCGAGCCCAGTATCGTCGGCCAGCGCCGGCAAACCCGTTGCTCGACATACCGCGATCGCTTTTAGTCGCGCATTGCCAACGAGCGTTGATTCTGTCTCTTGAGTCTCGATCAACCCGGATGGCCTGGCTATTAGTTCGACCACGCCACCCATCAGATCAAAAATTTCGGCGACCTTGTGCGGATTCGCCGACGCGCAAGCGACGCGCAACATCTTTATTTTTGTTGTGGTCTTGGCGTTGGCGCGACGGCAATAATCTGCGACTGCAGAGCGAAGACTTCGCCCAAGCCACTCGTCGCTAATGCCAGCAACTCGGCAAGTTGCGACTGACTGAACGCCGCACCCTCGGCGGTGCCTTGAACTTCAACGAACTTCGCCTCGCCGCCGTCAAGACCCCGCAACATCACCACATTCATGTCAACTTCGGCAGAACTGTCTTCAACATATGGCAGATCGAGAATCGCCTGACCATTGTGAATACCAACACTGACCGCGGCGCATAGCGAATGCAGCGGATGTGTCTTGATCAAACCATTTTGCATCACTCTTGTCAGTGCGTCGTGCAAAGCGATGTACGCACCACAGATGCTGGCGGTTCGAGTTCCACCATCGGCTTGTAATACATCGCAGTCGACAATTACCTGACGCTCGCCGAGCAATGTCATGTCACATGCCGAACGAAGTGCACGGCCGATGAGTCGTTGAATCTCTATCGTGCGTCCACCTTGCTTGCCCTTGGCTGCCTCTCGGTCTGCGCGATCTGGTGTTGAGCCTGGCAACATCGAATATTCGGCGGTAACCCAACCTTTATTTTTGCCTTTCATCCAACGCGGAACATCTTCGTCAATTGATGCGGTGCACAGCACTCGGGTCTTACCAAACGAGACCAGCACCGAACCTGCCGCCATCTCTGTGAAATCTCGCTCAAATTTTAGACTGCGAAGTTCGTTGTGTTGGCGTCCGTCTGGTCGTGTCATTTTTTCTCTCCTGTTTGTTGCTGGTTAAGAAGCTTCGCTAATTTTTATGTATTCGGTAATTTACTGACCACTAGATTTTTGCCAGAATTTCGCCGCTGCAAGTTCGGGCCCCAAAAACCGCCTACCTAATAGGGCGAAATGTTTGACATCACCCGACGAATAAAATTCATGAGCACCAAGACTATTCGCCGTCGTATCGCGCGCAGTTTGACTCGCGACTAACGCCTCACCAACAGCGGCGGCAGTTTCATCGGCACTGTTTACGAGCGTGACATCTAGTCCCATTACTTCACTTATCACGTTAGAGAGATACGGATAATGCGTGCAACCGAGCAACAATGCATCGACTCCCGAATCACGAACTGGGGCCAGCAATTTTTCTGCCAATGCTGCAACCTCATCACCAGTAGTTTGATCGCGTTCGACGAATTCAACAAATCCCGGGCAGGCTGCAGAAGTTAGTTTTACTTGCGACTTGGTTGCGGTGATCGCTTGATCATAAGCACCCGAAGAAATAGTGCCGACGGTGCCAATTACGCCAACTTTTTTGTTGCGTGTCACGCGCAATAATGCTCGCACGCCCGGCTCAATGACACCGATTACGGGCACCGACAGTGTTTGCTGAAGTTCTTTCAGGGCCACAGATGCCGCGGTATTGCATGCCACGACGATCATTTTGACATTGAAGTCGTGCACCAAACTGTTGGCGATTTCGAGGGCAAAGTTACGAACATCGTCGGCAGATTTATTGCCATATGGATAACGGCCGGTATCACCTATATATACGAGGTTCTCACTAGGCATCATGTCGATCAACGCGCGAGCGACCGTCAGACCGCCAAACCCTGAATCAAACATGCCAATTGGGCGGTCATTGATCATTTTCATTTCACATTACGCTACGCCAACACCGAGAACGATTTCTATCAACACTCTCTCAAAAACACTTGATCCCACACGATGCTTTAAACTGGGTGTGCTTCTCGCCGCATTGCTCGCGCTGATGGCGGCTGTTTTACATGCTTCATGGAACATCGTCGTCAAACAAACTGGTGATCGATTTCTCGCACTCTGGGCGCAATTCGCTTTTGCTGGTTCGCTGGCGCTGACCACTCTGATTGTTTGGTCGTCCGTCGACGGACTCCCCCACATCGCTTGGTGGTGGTCAATTGCAAGTGGTTGTGGACATCTGCCCTACGTGTTGTTGCTCGCCCACGCATACGACAAAAATGATTTTTCGTTGACATACCCGATCGCGCGTGGGGCGGGCGCGCTCAGCGCCACCATACTTGGTTTGATTTTTCTGGACGACAAACTTTCTGCCCTCAGCATTTTCGGTATCGCCGTCGTAATTTTGGTCTATGGGTTTTGGTTTCGAATCAACAAATCACCAACATCTTGCCCGCACTGGGTGTCGCTTCAACTATCGGCGTTTATTCGGTTGTTGATGCGTATGGAGCGAGAAATTCGAACTCAGTCGCCTTTGCACTTTCGGTCTTTATAAGTGGTGCGATCACAATTTCACTTTGGGCGCTGTTCACCCGAGCGAGTCAGCTTCGCGGATTCATCAAAAGTTCGTGGAAGCCCGCAGCGGCAGGCGGCGCGATGTCACTTATCGGCTATTCACTTATCGTCTACGCATTTACTCTTGCTCCCGTTGGATATGTTGCAACGATGCGCGAATCAAGCGTGGTTATCGCCGCACTGGCTGGTTGGAAATACCTGAAGGAAGACGATCACAAACGTCGCTTGACCTCCGCCGCAATCGTCGTGCTGGGTTTGTTCGTTCTCGTCGCGGGCAGATGATTTAAAACTGCGAGTCACCCACGTTTATTTGACGAGTTCAAAAACTCTTGAGCCGATTTTATTCAGGGCGCTCGTCTGTGGGTCGTTACCGCAACCGAGTGCTTCAAACAGTGTCTTTGTCCTCATAAATGTGATGATCAAGTTCTGAGTTGGAAACCCCATCGCCGACTGCCCACAGGCACCGACTGCTTCGAACATATCCAGCGGTGCACTCTGATATCGCGGACCAATCTTGGTTTGAGCATTCGCCGATGTCGATTTGGTTGTGCCAGCACGATTCAGCCACCACAAAAGTCCATAGTTTTGGTTCAATGCGCTCGACGAGGTTCGCGCGTCATTGACGAATTCCGCAGAAAGAATCTGTTTGTTGTTCCATTTTCCGTTTTGCATGTACAACTGAACTAATTTTGCTAGATCTCGGCATGATGTATCCCAAAATGCGAACATAAACATATTCGACCCGCCGTCTTCGGAGAACTTTGATTTCATCCCGAGTGGGGTCAGCAAATTCTTTTTTGCGAATGATTTGACCGAGCCACCCACTGCTCTTTGAAGAACCGTCTCGAGTACTTGCAGGGTCGTATTTGAGTAGCGCCAATTTGTGCCAGGCGTCGTTTCTTGACCGATATTTATCGCAATCAACTCGTTATCTGCTATCGGGTTGCCGTTAGAAACTTCTCGACGCCCAGAAGTCATCGACAATAACTGGCGTATCGTGATCGACTCGCTCGCGGTTCCCTTCCACTCTTTAATAAGTCAGATGCTTTTTGATCGATGTTCAACTTCTTTTGAGTTTGGGCGATGCCAACCAAAGTTGCCGTCACCGACTTCATTGTCGAGAAACCCTCTGACAATGTCTGCGGAGTTCGATCACCCCAATACCACTCTCCGACGATTGTTTTGCCTTCTTGCACGACCATGCACGACGCCGACTGTGCACCAACCTCGGCCGCAAGCGCCGCATACTTCGGATTAGTGCCGACTGACTCTTTTGGAGTATCAGACCCCGAGCTACTCGCTGTCAGCGGAAAATTCGAATAACCGACAAAAGCCAATACTGCGAGAGCGCAGGCGCGAAATCCGTATCGAAACATAGTCGAGACTATCTAAAAAACTATTCGTGAATCTGTTTAGAAGTAGATGATCTTTTCGGCTGCTGCTTCGGCGATGTCTAGATTGTCCGTATAGGCACCAGTTGAAAGATATTTCCATCCGCCGTCACAGACGATGAATACGATCACGGTTTCGAGTTCGCGTGACTGATCTACTTCGCTCGCAACTTTGAGTGCGCCTGCCAACGATGCGCCCGACGAAATACCGGCGAAGATTCCACATTCGCGAACAAGGCGTCGGGTGCACTCAAGACTCTCGCGCGGTCGCACAACTCGTTTGCGGTCAAGAATACTTCTGCCAAACCACTTGTCAAAAACAGGTGGGATATAACCGTCATCCAAGTTTCTTAAACCCTCGACTCGCTCACCAATCGGTGGCTCAACGGCAATAATTTTGATTTCTTTATTTTTTTCTTTCAGATATTTGCCGACACCCATCAGCGTGCCGGTTGTGCCGAGCCCTGCGACAAAGTGGGTCACCTCGGGGCAATCACGCCAAATTTCTGGACCAGTAGTTTCATAATGCGCAAACGGGTTCGATTCGTTTTCGTATTGATGCAAAAAACACCACTCGGGATGTTGCTTGGCCATCGCTTCGGCACGTTTCACCGCGCCGTTTGAACCTTCGGCACCTGGAGTGACGATAATTTCGGCACCGAAAACTTCGAGCATTTGTCGACGTTCGATTGACACATTGTCTGGCATCAAAATCGTGATTGGATATCCCTTGAGTTGTGCAATCGCGGCGAGCGCAATGCCCGTGTTGCCAGATGACGGTTCAATAATTCGTT
Source organism: Acidimicrobiaceae bacterium (assembly GCA_003569125.1). Taxonomy (GTDB): domain Bacteria; phylum Actinomycetota; class Acidimicrobiia; order Acidimicrobiales; family Ilumatobacteraceae; genus BACL27. Next base: position 76,816 of record BGOG01000007.1, read on the forward strand.
GACCAGGTGAAAGTTTTCCGTTTTTTTCGGCTTGTTCGATCATCGACTTGGCGATGCGGTCTTTGACCGAACCGAATGGGTTTTGATTCTCTAATTTGGCGAGCAATCTGACGTTCTTGTTTGGCGACAAATTAGAAACGTCAACCAACGGCGTATTACCAATTAGATCCAACACACTTTCGTTAATCAGCATTACCTCAGGATACCTGACTGATTTAGTCGGATTTATAACTGTGACGCTAAACCTGTGCGCGAATCGCTTGTTTCGCTGGCTTTTCTATCCCGGAATTATTCGGCTTTCTGAGATTTCGCCGTTGATTATTCGATAACTGCGGGTCTCCGGGGCAACACGTTTTAGTCCAATAATCACGTAGTGCCAATCTGGGTCGGGTGCTTGCGCCACATCAGTCGGACTGGGATAGGGCTCCGTATGCGTGTGACTGTGCACGACTCCGATGATCGCAAGCCCTCGGTCTTCGGCGTTGCGCTCGATACGCAAATGTTCTTTCGGGTCAACCGTGTAGATAATTTTACTTTCAGCGATGTTGCGACATGCGTGAAACTCTTGCGCAATATCGCTACCCAACTCGCCGACCAAAAAACCGCAACACTCAAGTGGAGTCTCGGTCATTGCCAGTGCAGCGATTTGCCCGAGTACAGAAGTTGGTATGACAATTTGCGCCTGCGGTTTTATGTTGACATTCCACCAAAATGCTACAGGTACGCTTAAACAACGATATGAAACTTGCGCTATGAAAAAAGACTCTCCTGAGATAATCGCGAGCAACCGCAAGGCGCGACACAACTACACGATCATCGACGTCGTTGAAGCCGGATCGTCCTGCAGGGTAGCGAAGTCAAAAGTTTGCGTGAGGGTCAGGTGCAAATTGCTGAGGCCTATGCACATGTGATTCGTGGCGAAATGTGGCTTGAGGTGTGCATGTTGCTGTTTATCGATTTAGCCATGGCGTCGGCTCGCATGAACCGATGCGCTCGCGCAAACTTCTGTTGCATCGCGAACAAATCCGCCGCTTACAAGAACGCATGGCCAAAGAACGATTGACGTGGTGCCGTATCAATGCTGCTTAAAAATGGCCGAGTGAAAGTTGAACTTGCTTTGGCCAAAGGTCGACAGAAAGAAGATCGCCGACAAGCCATCGCCGAAAAAGAATCGAAACTAGAGATGCGCCGCGAGGCCGGTCGCCAACGCAAAGGCACCAGCACTCAACCTGGTGGTCGTTCATCGCGCCGCGACGACGACTAAATAACACAAGAGATTCGACTGACTGCGAACTTCTCGCCTGAAAACTATTTAGATTGTTGTTTAAGAAGTGGCTGTATAACCGCGAACATCTCTTCGGCAACTTTTTTGTTCCAATTTCATCTAAATGTGCCCAATCAATGTACGGTGTCGTGTTCAATCCGTCCAAAATTTTTGTAAAATTTTTCAATTTAGTTTCTGGCTTGCATATTTTTCAAAAATATTCTGAATCGTCTCATATCGGCCCAACGTTGTTGTCAGTGGTTGCTTCAACGCCTCCTTGAAGTCACCCATTTGGTTGCAAAATATGCACAAACTTTGCACCACGACTTCTACATATGCGCGCACAAGTTTGTCAGTTCCGACCCACAGATCATTTAACACTCTCTCTCGGCTTCAGAACTTAGAATTCTTCACTTATCCCTTACTGTCGATATAACCAGAAATCAAACCTCGCGCCAGCAACGATTGACCCTCAATCCAAGCATAATTTTTTTGACTATTCCCAAAGGAATCCCCGATTTGTTTGACTCAAGTCCAGTCTGAAATTGTATTTAAATCGTTGACTCCATCATAAAAAATTACCAAGTCTCTTGGTCCTAAGTCGTCAACAGTTTGTAGAATTTTGAACTGATTTTCAATCCTTATTCCTGGGATTCCATAATTTACGACATCTGTCTCAATTTTCCTATCTAATGTCATCTTCTGAAGTTCGCTGGAGATAGTCATTGAATCTGGCACCTCGGCGCAAAAAATCGTTGAGCCACCAAACACAAGAACTCGCTTTGACGGACACCGGTTGAGCCGACAGTTTAAACGTCGCCCATCTTGAATTTTAATATATTCACCTGAGAAATCATTTAGAAATACCAGGTCACCCGATGACTTAATCTGTTCTTTCATTACTTTTATAAATTCTTTATTCGGGCCCAAAAAATTAGAATTCAGTTTGCTTTCCTCCAAAGCTTTTCTGAAATAATCTTTGTCATTTAGATTGACGAAGTTTTTTTTATTGGATTCAAAACCTAAATTAAAATTTGGATGATCGTCAGAACTTTCTGATATCGTAGAGGCGTCTCAAGGGCCGAAACAAGATTGCAAAAATTAGTAGGTTGGTTGTGATTACATTAAAAATCTTGAAATTTGGCTTTGTCGTAGAGTCACGAAGCAAACTAGAGCGATCCACAAAAACCATAGCGACGAACTAATTCCGAAATCGCTAAATACTGTGAAAAATGCAGACAGAATTGCGAAATCAAGCAGCCACTGGCCCGGCTTATTGGTCCTTAACCGATGGGCAATCAGCATAATTAGTAGTCCAGCCACAAAATAGACCGGGAACACTTTGTAGCCTTCGGTCGCGTAAATCTTTGGCATTGAAGATAAGAGTGTTGCTGCACAAATCCGCGTATTATTTTTCACGCTCAAAAAATTCACTGATTTTTTCACTCACTAAACCTTAATACATCGAGGTGCACAACCAGTATTTAAAGTTTGACTGCAATATTATTTTGTCAATTTTGGTTTCAGAATTGCGAACATCTCTTCGGCAACTTTTGCTGTGCCAATTTCGTCAACATGCGCCAGTCAAAAAATGGTGGTGTATCGAGAACATCAAAAATTTTTGTAAAGTCTTCGATCTGCGTCGCCGGGGTCGCGAAATTTCGAAATCGGTCTGAATGACTTTCATATCTTGCCAGTGCTTCTTTAATTTGACCGCTTCACTGCCATTTTTGAACGTCAACCAATTTGGCTGCACAATATGAACGAACCTTGCCACCTTTGCTATTGACGTATGACCGTTGCCAGTCCGTCATAATAAAGCCAATTATCTGAGATTTGTGAAGCCACCTGATCATCCAAATACTCCTGGCTGACGCCAAGCCCGTCTACATAGTTTGTAATCGAAACTCTGCGTAGCATCAGTGAACGCTCCTCAGCGCTCTTGCTAGTCGATTTATCTGACGCCATGGTGCCTGATTGCCTCGCCGTTAAGTCCTTCCTCAAAAATTCTGTTGACGTCGTTAACCTCCGTCGTAAAAACCACAATGTCGTTTTCATTTAAATCAACAATCGTCTTGAGAATATTAAATTGGTTTTCGATTCTAAGACCCGAAATTCCATAGTTCAGAACATCAAATTCAAGATCGTTTTCAATAATCAGTTTCTGTAATTACTCGCACAGTCCATCGAATCCGGTACTTCACCGCACATAATTGTTAGCCACCAAATACGAGAACTCGCTTTGCACGCAGACCCGTCGAACCGACTGTTACTCGCCTGCCATCTTGGATGTTGATATACGATCCGTCAAAGTCGCCAAGAGTAACTAGATCTCCGAAGGATTTAATTCGATCTCGATGTACGAAATCGTATTCATCATTCGGGCTGTCAACACGATCGGCTTGCGCTGATCAAATTAGCAAATTTGTAATAATCTTTGTCATCTAATTTTATAAAAATATTGTTAGTTTGATCTATAGCAGAGGGCATCATGACTCGACTAGCTACCCTCAAGCACAGAAAAAAGTGTTACGAAAACAATTATGTTG
>BGOG01000008.1 GCA_003569125.1 Acidimicrobiaceae bacterium
ATCGCTGCCGAAATCAAAGAAAAGAAAAATAAAAGAAAAAGCGCAAACGCAAATGAGCACACTCACGCTGCCGACCGTTGACGAAGAGATCTGGCGATACAGCCGCATCGGCGAACTGAACTTAGATCAATATCGACTCGGCCAAGTCACGACAAAAATCGACGCTACGCCAGATTCTTTGAAGTCGCTCGTCGCAGATGCATCACAGGTCGTGCCCCGCGAACCCGTAGATCTTTTTGAAGAACTCAACCTACGACACGCCCAAGTCACTGCTATTTCTGTAGCGCGCAATCAGATCGTCAACGAGCCGATAATTATCACTCACTCGTTGGATAAATCTGGTGTCGTTGCTTATCCACGACTGGTCATTGATGCAGATGAGAACAGCGAAGTCACGATTGTCGAACGATTGTCTCAAGCGCCGGCGCAAAGTCGCTGATCGTGCCGGTTGTAGATGTTCGTGCCGCCCAATCGGCGCGAGTTACTTATGTAGCAATCAACGAACTTGGCGATGCAACATGGCAAGTTGGCTATCAACAAGCCATCGGTCAGCGTGATTCAATGATGCGGTTGTTTACCGTCGCTCTCGGTGGCGACTACGCACGCGTTCGTGCAGAGGTTCGCCTCGAAGGTCAAGGCGCGAACTCTCAGCAAGTGGCCCTATATTTTGCAGACTCGACGCAGATGCACGACTTTCGGACGTTACAAGATCATGCGGCGCCACGTACACACAGCAGTTTGCTATTCAAAGGTGCTGTCAAAGACACTGCAAAAAGTGTTTACACCGGATTGATTCGAATTCGTGAGAACGCAACGAAGTCAGAGGCATTTCAAACCAATCGCAATCTCACTTTGTCACATGGCGCGTGGGCGGAGAGCGTGCCAAACCTTGAAATCGAAACTAATGATGTCAAGTGCAGTCACGCCAGCACGGTTGGCCCAGTCGATGATGAGCAACGGTTCTATCTTGAGAGTCGTGGAATCATGCCAGAAATTGCCGAGCGACTCGTCGTGCTTGGCTTCTTTGGTGAAGTCTTGGATCGAATGCCCGCAGTGCCGTTCATCGCCGCTTTGCGCGAACGCGTGAGCACCAAACTTCTCGGAGGGCAAAAATAATGAAGTCGGTTGTTTGCAAGTTTGATGATCTTGTCTCGGGCAAAGCGAAGCGATTCGTGGTGGGCGACCGAGCAATCGCGGTCGTAAGAATAGAAAACAAGGTTTATGCGATCGGCGATCAGTGCAGTCATGCCGATGTCGCGTTGTCTGATGGTGAAGTTTTCTGTGACACCAAAGAAATCGAATGCTCCCGACATGCCAGTTCGTTTAGTCTCGAAACAGGCAAACCAAATACTTTGCCCGCAACCCAACCAGTGCGCGTCTATGTCGCAAACATCGAAAATGGCGATGTCGTAATCGAGGTCAAATGAGTCCTGACTTATGACAACTTTGGTGATCAAGAATCTCGCCGTTGCGGTTGGTGACGCGCAAATACTCAAAGATGTTTCACTAACAATAAAGTCCGGTGAAGTACACGCTGTAATGGGCCCGAATGGTGCCGGCAAATCAACCTTGTCGGCTGCGCTGATGGGAAAACCCGGCTATGTAGTTAACGCCGGTTCGGTCACGCTTGACGGCGTCGACATGCTGGCTTTGCCGACGTGGCAACGCGCGATATCTGGTCTGCACTTGATCATGCAGTACCCAACCGAGATACCCGGCGTAATGTTGCAAGAAGCGATGTCAGCAGCTTTAGACACACGCAACAAAGATGCGAGTCAGTTAGAGAAACTTATCGAAAGCGAAGCCAAGCGAATTGGCTTCGACCCAGAGTTAGTGATGCGATCAGTAAATGTCGATTTCTCGGGTGGCGAGAAAAAGCGTAGCGAGACTTTGCAACTTGCCGTGTTACAGCCAAAGATCGCTATTCTCGACGAACTTGACTCGGGTCTAGATATCGACGCATTACGTGACTGCGCTCAACGCGTCGAAGATGCGACTCGCGAAACAGATCTTGGTGTGTTGGTGATCACGCACTACAGCCGATTGTTCGATCAACTCAAGCCAGACTTCGTGCATATTTTAACTAATGGCCGAATCGTCAAGAGTGCAGGCCCAGAACTTGCCGACGAACTCGAAGTCACCGGTTACGCCACCTACGCGGGCTCTTAAATAAAAATGGCGGGTAGTCCATTCGGACTACCCGCCATTTTCTTACTTAACTTCTAATTACTTGGTCTTTTTAAATCCGACCTTTGTCCAGTCGATTGATGTGAAACCGAATGCGCCGAAGTTGGCAACATTCTTTGGCACACCAACGACGTTGTTGCGTTGGAACAAAGTGATTGAGTGAACGAGTTTGTAGACCTCTTTGTCGGCCGTGTTTGCAAGTTCGCAACGCTTCTTGAGATCAAGAATGTTGTTTGCCTTGGCAAATGTTGCGTCAATATCGGCGCTACCGATGTTGCCGAAGTTTTGCGCTCCGCCAACTTTGTAGATGTTTGGTGAACTTGCGATTGGGAAGTTTGTGCCTACCCAAGCGAAGATCGCCATTTCAAACTTCGATACGAGCACATACTTGCCGAAGTAGTCAGCAGATGGAATCAAAGTCGGTACCAATTCGATACCGGCTTCTTTTGCCATAGCTGTTGCAAGAAGCACTGTGTCACGGCGGTTGTCGTTACCACTTGGGTAGATCAACTTGACCGAGAGGCGGTTGCCACCCTTGGCACGAATGCCGTCTGCACCCTTTACCCATCCTGCACCGTCGAGCAATTTGGCAGCAGCAACAAGATCGCGCTTGCCGAGTGTGCCTGTGTTGTCTTGGTTGCACGAAGTGCCGTCAAGGAATACGTGGTTGTTGTTCGGCTTGACCTTCGGGTCGACGATGCCTTGAATCGCTGTTGCGATTTGCTGACGGTCAATCGAAAGCATGATTGCCTGACGAACTTCAACTTCTTTTGTTGCGGCAGTTACTGGACCGAAGGTGAAGTGCTCGTGTGTTGGTGCTTTCGCCACGCGAACTTCAATCTTCGAGTTTTCACGGGCACGCTTGAGAGCGTTGGTGTCGTTGCCGACGTCCATGTAATCGATTTCGCCGTTAAGCAAAGCATCGATCTGAGCAGCCTGTGGCAACGCCTTGAAGATGATCGTGTCAAGCACTGGCTTGTCACCCCACCATTTCTTGTCACGCACAACTGTGATTGTTCGAGTCACCTTATCGAGGACCTTGAACTTGAACGGACCAGCAGTTACCAATGGTGCTGCCTTCCATGACGTGTTGAACGCATCTGGTGATGCTGTCAATGACGCAGGCTTCAACGCACTGAACAGTGGCTGCCAGTCTGGGTAGGTCTCGCTAAAGGTGACGACGATTTCATTCGCAGTCTTGCCCTTCTTGACCGACTCGATTTTTTCGTAGCCAGCACTTGAAGTGATGTTGAAACCCTGTCCCGACTTCTTCTGGGCATTCCACATGCCAACGAAGTCTGCGAGACCGATTGTCTTGCCATCGCTCCACTTTGCAGCTGGGTTCAGTGTGTAAGTGACGGTCTGTTTGCCGTCGACTCGTGTCGCTTTGATGTCAAGCGCGTAGTTCTTGTCAATTTGAAGAACTGCGTTCTTGTCGAAATAGATGTATTGCGGCAACATTGTGTTCATCACCTGGCTGCAGTTGAGAAGGTTGCCTTCAATTGCACTGGTGTTGAAGTTCGGGCAGATATCTACTTGAACGAAGCGAAATACTCCGCCTGGTTTTAGATTCTCAACCGGCACTTCATTAATTTGACGCGAGCCGCCATCTTTGGCAGCACCGGCTTGAGTCGTCATACCGAATGGTGCGACAACTGCGCCTACCAAAGCCAGGGCGATAACGCGCTTGACTAGTTTGCTTTTCATTATTTTCTCCTATAGGTGGTTGTCCAGGGCAATTGCCGTGGAATTAATGCCTTTCAAACTAACAATAAAAAAGCTGACTTGTTCACTTGCAATTCACTTTTAGTTAATTCAATTAAAACGCCCTGCTAGCCTTCAATGTTTGCCAGTTCCTTATATTTGTTAGGTTTTTAGGGTCGGACATGCTGGGTTACATCTTTAAACGTTTTTTAAATTTTGTGCTCCTGGTGCTTATCGCATCGTCGATGGGGTATTTTCTGGCTTCAATTGCACTGAGCCCTCGTGGCAATTATGAGGCGGCAAATCCACCGATCCCGAAAGAGTCGATCGATGCGGTATTGAATCGCGCCAATGTCAACGACGAAGTGCCGTTTACAACGCGTTATGTGAAGTGGGCTGGCAATGTTTTGCAAGGTGACTTCGGTGAAGATCTTGAACAGAACCGGGTCAATGAAGAATTTTCTCGTCGAGTCTGGGTAAGCCTGCGGCTACTTTTGCTTGGCACACTTCTCGGCGCGACAATTGGCGTGATAGTTGGTGTGATCAGCGCGGTTCGGCAGTACCAAGTTTTTGATCGCAGCACAAGTTTATTTGCTTACTTTATTTTGTCGACACCAGTTTTCTTGCTGGCGATCTTGCTGAAATTTCTCGGCATTAAATTCAATGACACGATTGGCTCGACATTTTTTTTCACCCAAGGTGAATACACGCCAGAATATGTCGGTTCAGCGATCGGCCGATTCGGTGATCGACTTCAACATTTGATACTTCCAACACTTTCAATTGCGCTCGGCAGTATTTCTTTTTATTCGCGCTATCAGCGCAATACGATGCTCGACGTTCTCAGCAGCGACCACTTGCGCACCGCTCGAGCCAAAGGTTTGACTCGCCGGCAGGCACTTTTCAAGCACGGCTTGCGTGTGGCGATTTCGCCGATGGCAACTTTTTTTGCATATGGTTTTGGTCTGCTCATCGCCGGCGCAGCATTCACCGAAACTATTTACGGTTGGTATGGCATGGGCCAATGGTTTATCGGCGCCGTGGCAAAAAACGACATCAACTCTGTCAGTGCTGTGGTCACCTTCACTGCTGTGCTCGTTTTATTCTCGGGTTTTTTGGCTGATGTGATCTTGGCTGTTTTAGACCCAAGAGTTAGGTCGCGCGCGTGACAGTTGAGCAAGAGTTGACAATTGATCGCATCTCGCGCGGTCAACTAATTCGCCGACGATTTTTTCGCAACAAAACAGCGGTATTTGGTCTCGGTGTGATTGCGTTCATGTTTCTGGTTGCTTTTGGTGGCCCGTATATCGGCCAATGGAATTATTCAGAAAGTGATTTTTCGAGTCTGCTCAAAGGCCCGTCTGCATCACATTGGTTCGGCACCACACAAATCGGTGTTGACGTGTTTGCTCAAACGACAAGGGGCTTACAAAAGTCGCTAATCATCGGTTTGTTGGTTGCGGTGTTTTCAACGGGGCTTTCGGCGATTGTTGGTGCGTTTGCCGGTTATCTCGGTGGTCGCGCCGACAAGGTAACTATGTGGTTCGTTGACCTTTTATTGGTGTTGCCATCTTTCTTGGTGCTCGTAATTCTCTCGCGTTTTTATCAAGGCAAAACTTGGTTGTTGCTGGTTGTTGGTCTGACAATTTTTGATTGGATGATCACGGCGCGAGTTGTTCGTGGTCTCGCGATGAGTCTGCGTGAACGCGATTTCGTGCGTGCGGCGCGATACATGGGTGTACCGACTCGTAAAATTATTTTTCGACACTTGTTGCCGAACATGGCATCGATCTTGATTATCGCTGCAACGCTAAATGTTGGTGGCGCAATTTTGGCTGAGACAGGTTTGTCGTATCTCGGCTTCGGTGTCGCAGCGCCAGATGTTTCGCTCGGCACGCTCATCGCCGAAGGCACGGGTGCGGCGCTGACGTATCCATGGCTGTTTTTGTTCGCTGGTTCGATTCTTGTGCTCACGGTTTTGGCGGTCAGTTTTATCGGCGATGGTCTACGAGACGCTTTTGATCCAGGCGCATTTCGCATTAAGAAAATTACGAAGTCATGACTAAACCAATAATCGAGATTCGCAACCTCTCGGTTACTTTCCCGAGCGAGGCCGGCACCGTTCAGGCTGTTCGTGATATTTCGCTAGACATTCGCGCAGGCGAAGTTCTCGGCATCGTCGGTGAATCTGGTTCGGGCAAGACCGTGACTTCGCTCGCGGCGATCGGCTTGTTGCCCGATAGCGCGACAGTCTCTGGTTCTGTCATGTTCAACGGAGTCAATCTGCTCGAGTTGAACGACGATCAGATGTCAAAACATCGCGGCAAAGACATTGCAATGATCTTTCAAGATCCGCTTTCGGCGCTCAACCCCGTGCATACAATCGGGCGCCAAATTGCCGAAGCGCTTTTGATCCACAAAGATATTTCAACCGAGGCTGCGCATAAACGAGCGATCGAGTTGCTCGAAATCGTCGGCATTCCGCGGCCAGCCGAGCGAGCACAGTCATACCCGCACGAGTTTTCTGGTGGCATGCGTCAGCGCGTGATGATCGCACTTGCAATCGCCAACGAACCAAAAGTTTTGCTCGCCGACGAACCAACAACTGCTCTCGACGTCACCGTGCAGGCACAAATTCTTGATGTGCTAAAAATTGCGCGTGATATGACGGGCGCCGCAATCGTGCTGGTCACTCACGATCTGGGTGTGGTCGCAGGCATCGCCGATCGCGTTGCAATCATGTACGCGGGCAAAGTCGTCGAAGTCGGACCAGTCGAAGAGGTCTACGCGCAACCAGCAATGCCATACACGATTGGCTTGTTGCGTTCTATTCCGAGACTCGATGCAAATTCTGGTGAGCGACTTGCTTCAATTTCTGGCGCACCGGTTTCACCGATTAATTTGCCCGACAGTTGCGCGTTCGCACCGCGGTGTCCGGCTGCTAGCGAGGTGTGCTTGACCAAGACACCTGAATTGGTGAATCTCTCACCGACGCGTATGACCGCGTGTGCACGACAGGGCGAAATTTTTCTCTGCAAGAATCTGGACAACTTTTTCAACAGGGTCCGGCTCATGTCGGTGTGAGTTCGACCAGCGACGAGGTGGTTTTAGAAGTTCGCGGTTTGCAAAAAACATTTCCGTTATTGAAGGGCTCGCTATTGCGTCGTCGTGTCGGTTCTGTTTACGCCGTTGACGGTGTTGATCTGGTCTTGCGACAAGGTCGAAGTCTCGCCTTGGTCGGCGAGTCGGGTTGTGGCAAGACCACGACTTTGCTCGAGATCTTGAACATGGCTGCGCCAGAAGCTGGCTCAATCACCGTGCTGGGTCGCGATGTCGCCGAACTTTCAAAGCCTGAACGACTCGAGATGCGCAAAGATTTACAGATTGTTTTTCAAGACCCATTTGCGTCTCTTGACCCACGCTTGCCGATCGGTGATGCAATTGCCGAACCTCTCGAAAACTTCGGCATGTCGCCTCAAGATCAAGAAAAGCGCATCATCGAATTGCTCGAACTCGTGGGCCTTAATCGCGCCCAGGCCAGCAAGTATCCAAACGAATTTTCTGGTGGTCAACGCCAACGCATCGCGATCGCACGCGCGCTCGCACTCAACCCAAAAATTCTCGCGCTAGACGAGCCAGTGTCGGCGCTTGATGTCAGCGTTCGCGCGGGTGTGCTCAACTTGCTCGCCGAGCTGCAAGAAAAACTTAATTTGAGTTATTTGTTCGTGTCGCACGACTTGGCTGTTGTGCAACATGTCGCCGACGACATAGCGGTTATGTATCTCGGCTCAATCGTCGAGTCAGGGCCGGTTCGCGAAGTTTTTGCCAACCCGCAACATCCGTATACGCAGGCATTGCTCTCGGCTGTGCCGATTCCTGATCCGAAAGTCGAACGTGGGCGAAAGAGAATTTTGTTGCAAGGCGAATTGCCGAGCCCAGCGAACCCGCCTTCGGGTTGTCGTTTTCACACGCGTTGTCATGTGCGTGCAACTTTGTCGGCTGAACTCGCCGCACGATGTGCGAGCGAGCGACCGATGTTAAGTGCGATTAAGTACGGCGCCGTCGCTTGCCACGCCCCGCTCAACTAGCTAAGTGCGCACTTGATTGCGCGCACCTCATAGTCTTACTGTTCAACTAGTCGCATCCGCGCGCGCCACTCTAAGGTTGTCGTGTGACGCAAGCTTGGGTTGAAGCTGATGGGGCACTCTATAAAAAGTTTGTATTTACAAATTTTGTCGAGGCGTTTAGTTTTATGACGCAGGTCGCAAAAATTGCTGAAGCACAAAATCACCACCCAGATTGGTCGAACTCGTGGAACACGGTTGAAATTTCTCTGCGCTCGCACGACAAAGGTGGCAAAGTTACCGAGCGCGACCATCGACTTGCCGCAGCGATTGATGAACTGCAGCAGTCGTAATGGCAAAAAGTGTCTTTAAACGAACGGATAAATTTCCGGGCTGGTGGGTCGTCAGCGCCTGCTTCACGCTTTTAACTTTTTCGTCGGGTCTGGGCTTCTACGGTCTGGCGGTTTATTTGCAGGCTTTCAGTCGCGAACTGGGCTGGTCAGTTTCGTCGATTTCCTTGGCGACAACTTTCTTTTTCTTAGTAGGCGGAATCTCTGGGGTGTGGATCGCCAAGTTCATCGCCAAACACGATGTACGAATCATGGTTATCGGCGGCGCAACACTTGCGACAGCGGCGCTCTTTTCGATGCGTTTTGTCGAACAGCGCTGGCAACTTTTTGTTGTTTATTGTTTCTATGCACTCGGCTGGTCGGCTTCGGGCATGGGGCCAGTCACGACAGTAGTCACTCGATGGTTTCATGTGCGACGGGCGAGTGCATTGGCTGTTGCGTCGACAGGCTTGTCGATGGGCGGCATCGTGGTCACTCCGTTTATTAAGTGGATACTCGACACGCAGGGCATTCGCAACGGTTCACCATGGTTGGCATTGATTTGGTTCTGCGGCACCGTGCCGGTGACCTTGTTTTTGTTCCGCGCGTTTCCGCAACCGTACGGTTGGTTGCCCGACGGTGCGCGTGCGGCGCCTGGTGAAATCGCAAATATTTCTGGCACGCCACTTGCCGACGCGGTGCGCAGCCGATTTTTTAAGGCGATTACTTTTGGTTACATTTTTGCACTTGGTGCCCAAGTGGGCGGAGCGCTACAACTTGTCAAGCTGGTTGAAGAGCGCACAGATAGATCAACTGCGACTCTGGCAACAATTGCGCTTTCATCCATGTCAATCATTTCGCGCTTCGTCGCCGGACGCATCATTCCGAAAGTCGACATGGCTCGCTTCACAGTGGGTCTGGCCGCACTTCAGGGTTTATCTCTGGCCAGTATCGCGCTCAACGAGTCTCGAATTGGTTTGTTACTTTCGATAGCCCTGTTCGGTATCACGATCGGCAACATGGTGATGATGCAGTCGCTGTTGCTCGCCGAGCGCTTCGGTGTTCGCGACTATCCGCGAATCGCCGCGCGATCTGGTTTGATTTCATTTTCTGGCACCGCACTCGGACCGCTACTTCTAGGTTGGCTCTACGACGTGGCTGGCGGATATCGCTCGGCTTATCTTGCCGCTGCAACGTGTTCACTGATCGGAGCCGCATTGTTTTCATTGGCGGGTTCTGCATCTGTAGATGATCTGACTATTTAAAATAAAAAAGCGGCCGGTGTCTAGAAGTTCTAGACACCGGCCGCACTAGGCGCCCAATGAGGGGATTAAGCGCCAGTTTTTTGTGTTGTTCCTGATTTTTCGGTGGTTCGCTCGCCTCGACCCTGACCACGCTCGCCGCGTGCTGGTCGAACGTTGTTAACCATCTCGGTAACTTTCGTTGTCACATTGGCCAACTTTTTGTCGGCCTCTGCTTGGGTGATCTCGCCTGAAGCAAGTTCTTCGGCGATGTATGTTTTGATATTTGCAACAATCGAGTTGATTACTAATTTGATATCAACTTTTTGGGCTGTTGCAATTTGTGCAAGTGTCTTGCCGCTATCTACTTGAGTACGCAACTCCTCTTTGGTGAGTTTAAGAATGGCAGCGACTTCCTCGACATTTTTGCCGTGGCCGTTTTTGCCTTCGTGTTGCATTTTCTCAGCACTTGGCATGCCAACTTGCACTGCCTTAGTTTGTGCACTTACTCCACTTGGTATACCAAGTGTTGATCCTGCGATTGCGCCGGCAATTGCCATACCGACGAAAATTGCGACATTTCGTTTGTTCATCATTAGATTTTCCTTTCGTAAAGTTCTCGGGGGATTCCGTGAACTTGTAGATCTTGCGACTTGTTATTAAGAATTAGAACAACACAATTTAAGAAACAGTTAAGAAGTTGTCGCGACCCCTAATCAAGCCATTTCTAGGCACTTACGGTCTGTACCGTTGTACAAATGAAAGCCACATCAAGTAGCAACTTCAAGTTAGTTGTCGCTGAAGACGACCCTGCTGTGCGCAACGCGGTTCAACGCGTGCTCGAACTCGAGGGCTACTCGGTTGTCGTCACAAAAGATGGAGTCGCGGCACTTGATGCGATTCTTTCGAACACACCAGACGCAGTTGTAATGGATGTGATGATGCCCTTCTCGGATGGATTGTCGGTTTGTCGCGAGTTGCGCCGTCGTGCGAACCGCACGCCAATCTTGTTGCTTACCGCTCGCCATGAGATTGGTGATCGCGTTGCTGGTCTTGACGCCGGCGCCGACGACTATTTGGTGAAACCGTTCAGTGTCGACGAACTTCTTGCTCGCGTTCGTGCCTTGTTGCGCAGAAATGCACCGGCTACAAATTCGACTGTGCTGCAACTCGCTGATCTTTCACTTGACCCAACTCGCCGTGAAGTTCGGCGTGGGTCACGCATGGTTGACTTAACCAAAACAGAGTTTGATCTGTTGCAAGTACTGCTCGAGCAAACCGGCATCGTGCTATCGCGCGAATATCTTTACGAACATATTTGGGGTTTCGACTTTGAGACGAATTCGAAGTCTCTTGATGTTTATATCGGTTACCTTCGTCGAAAAATTGAGCAAGACGACGAAACAAAACTTTTGCACACAGTTCGCGGTGTGGGCTACGTGGTGCGAACATCATGAACTGCGTGCGCGTTTTCTGATCGCAACGAGTGTGATCGTATTCTTGACAGTCAGTGTTCTTTCGATTGCAATTTATGCAACGGTCGCAAGACATCTGCTTAGCGAAGTCGACAACTCTCTTGATGCCCGCGTAATTGCGGTCGTAGAAACGATTCGTCCCCGAAAAATCAAGCACCACTTGCGCCTTCACAGGGAAATCGACGTTTTCGAAATCCGCTTGAACAAGCCCTTTTACCGATTCGTTTCGATACGGTCACCCAAGTAATTGACCGTCGCGGAGACATTGCGATTGCGCTCGGTCAAGTAGATCTACCGATTTCTCGAGATGTCGCGGCAATGGTGCGCAATCCACTTGCTGAAAAAATTCGTTTAAAACCCTTCAGATTGACGGTGTCACATATCGAATGTTGTCTGTGCCTATTCCGCGAGGTGGGGCCTTACAACTTGGCAAAGACATAAGCGATATTGAATCTGCAAAAGAGGGCATCTTGTTGTGGCTTTTCGTTCTCGGATTATTGGCAATCTTCGCCTCAGGTAGCGCAGGGTGGTTTATTGCCAGACGAACGGCCAGGCCAATTCAAAAACTAGCCGCGGCGGCCGAACATATTGCTGCTACTCGCGAACTAACGACGACATTAGATATTTCTGGTGACGCAGAAATTGAACAACTTGCAACAAGTTTCAACACAATGTTGGTGGCTTTGCGATCAAGTCGTGAGCAGCAACAACAGTTGGTTCAAGATGCGAGTCACGAACTTCGCACACCACTCACTAGTTTGCGTGCCAACTCAGAGTTGCTTGAGCGAGAAAATCTTGACACCGAAACAAAGAATTCGATTCTTCGAGACATTCGAGCCGAGGTCGATGAACTTACTGCGCTGACCAGCGAACTTTCATCTCTGGCAAGCGATCAGCGTTTTGTTGAAGCGTTGCAGATCACAGATCTCAGCGAGGCAGTTGAAGATGTTGCGAGTCAAGCACGCCGTCGCAGTGGTCGAGTAATTGAGATTCACCAAAAGATGCCCGGCAGCGTCAACCTTCGTGCGTCGCAACTTGATCGAGCAATATCCAATTTGATTGAAAACGCAATAAAATTTTCTCCGACATCTCAGCCCGTCGAGATTTTTGTGACGAATAAACGAATCGAAGTTTGTGATCACGGGCCCGGCATTTCAGACGCAGACAAGCCCTTTATTTTTGATCGTTTTTATCGTGCAGTCGCAACCCGGGCGTTGCCAGGCTCTGGTCTGGGTCTGGCAATTGTCAAGCAATTTGCCGATGATCATGGTGCAGTCGTTGATGTGGTCGATACGCCAGGCGGGGGCGCAACAATAAGTATTCAGTTTTCTGAATAGAGTTCGAACAGTTATGTCTGATGTTCATCCAAACACTTTGCGCGTGATTGCCGCGGCGCAAGAAGCCGGTCTTGAAATCACGACACGCAGGTTTCCCGAAGGCACCAAAACTGCTGCCGATGCTGCTGCTGCAATTGGTGTTTCAGTTGGTCAGATTGTTAAGAGTCTCGTTTTTGGCGTTGATGAAGAAATCGTGATGGCGTTGGTGAGCGGATCAAATCAACTTGACGAAAAGAAACTTGCCACAGCCGCTGGCGGCGCAAAGTGTTCGCGTGTTGATGCCGATGCTGTGCGCGCTGCAACGGGTTACCCGATCGGCGGCGTGCCTCCCTTTGGTCATACAACTCAACTGCGTGTGTTCGTTGATCCGGACTTGTTGCAATATGACGGCGTAAATGATTTCGTGTGGGCCGCAGCCGGCACATGGAACGACAACTTTGCGATCGCACCAAAAGATTTAGTGCGCGTCAGCGGTGGCGTGGTCACCGACCTCAAGCGTGGTTAATTGCTAATTCTGCGTACCTCGCAGGTTGTTATACGGATTACGATTCGGTGATGTCAAAGAGCGTTGTCTATCAGGCCAAGCGTGTCATCACAATGAACGACGATTGCCCGACGGCGCAGGCAGTAGCTATTCGAGACGGTCGGTTTCTCGCCGTCGGATCACTGAAAGAAGTTCTGACCACAGTTGGCTCTGATCATGAAGTGTCAAATGTGTTCGCTGATCGGGTTCTTGTTCCGGGACTCATTGATCAACACCTGCACCCGATGCTTGGGGCAACCACGTTGACAACCGAAGTCATCGCACCAGAAGACTGGGTTCTGCCACACCGAACATTTGTGGCGTGTTCGAATGAAACCGATTACAGCGATCGGCTACTTGCTGCGCACCAATCTTTACCAGAAGGCGAGTGGCTCTTTTCGTGGGGCTGGCACGCGTTGTGGCATGGTCCGCTCAGTCGCGAACGCCTTGACATATTGGTTGGCGATCGTCCGACTGCAATATGGCAAAGATCCTGTCATGAATGGATTCTCAATTCGGCGGCTCTCGACGCAATTGGACTTACCCGCGAGTTGACCCAGGGCTTTGGACTCGCCAGCGAGCAGCTCGATTGGGAGCGCGGGCATTTTTATGAGAACGGATTCATGATTGTTCTCGCCAAGTATCTACTGCCGCATTTCATGACCCGAGAGCGATTTCATATCGGATTAAAACAATTAGTTGAGTATCTACATATGAATGGCGTAACTGCAATCAACGAACCAGGTATCTGGTGGTCAAGTGAGCCGTGGGATCTGTATCAAGAAATTCTCGGTAGAGACGATGTGCCGTTCGAAAGTACTTTCATGGTTGAGGCACGCACACAACCACTCAGGCAATTATCACCCGAGCAGTTCGTGGCTGATGCTTGTAGCCAGGTCGAATTTGGAAAAGGAACCAAGGTCAGAGTGATCGATCGTCATGTGAAACTTTTTGCTGATGGTGCAATCATTTCGCAATTGATGCAGATGAAGGATCCATATCTTGATCACGAGGGCAAACCAGATGCTGATCATCATGGTCAATGGCTGATGGAACCCGAACAACTAAAACTTGTTTTTGACACATATTGGGATGCCGAATGGCAGATACATATTCATGTCAATGGAGACCTTGGTCTTGAAGTTCTTCTCAACATCATTGACGAAGCACAACGTCGTAAGCCAAGAAATGATCACCGCACAGTCATCGTGCACTTTGCAAACTCAACCGAAGAGCAGGTTGCGAGAATTGCGAGTCTCGGCGCAATCGTGTCCGCGAATCCGTACTATCCCGTTGGATTTGCCGACAAATACAGTGCATGGGGTCTCGGCCCAGAGCGGGCTGATGCGATGGTGCGCTCTGCATCTGTACTTCGACGAGGTATTCCACTTTCGTTTCATTCTGATCTCCCAATGTGTCCAAGCGACCCGATGTTGATGGCGTCATTTGCCGTGAATCGAACCACGCCATCTGGACGCATTGCAGGCCCCGACCAAAAAATCGGAGTGCGTGACGCACTGCGAGCGGTGACGATTGAGGCCGCTTATTCGTGGCGTCGCGAGCATGAACTCGGAAGCATTGAAGTAGGCAAGATTGCAAATTTGACGGCACTCGACTCAGACCCATACGAATGCGACCCGAAGTTGATCGGCAAGATTCCGATCAGGACGACCGTGTTTGACGGCAAAGTTTTTGACGTCCCGCCAGAGTTCGTTATGCGGAGAAGTAATTTTGCTGGTTTTGTATCTCGCGATTTGAGTGCAACTCGATCTCACGATGCGAACGAGCACGGGTGTGCTTGTGAGGTGGCTGGTTTCTTCGCGACGTATGTTTCAACGTGTTCGTGGGCTGCCTAACCCAGTAAGAAGTTCACCGTGGGAGTCATCTATCCTTTGCTCCCGAAAGAAGGACAAAGATCATGAGTGCACCAACCGATTACATCGAAGTAGAAATAGCCGTTGCCGCTGATGTAGCAACGGTGTGGTCGTTTGTCAGCGACATCAATGTTCCTGCGCAGTTCTCCCGCGAATTTAAGGGAGCCGAATGGCTCGACACGCCCGGTCTTGGCGGCACGTTTCGTGGTGACAACGCCGTTGGGGATTACAAATGGTCAACCACGTCGGTCGTCACCGACTTCACCGAAAATGAATCATTTGCATGGACTGTCGGTTCGGTTGATGAGCCGGTCGCAGTGTGGGGCTTCACGCTCTCCGGCAACGACGGCGATGTGCTGTTGAAGATGCATGCAACGATGGGGCCAGCGATGAGCCCTCCACGTGCATCTGCTGCAAAGGATCCGGAGAACGCAGAGATGATTATCTCAAAGCGTCTTCACCAATGGTCGAAGAACATGACAGCCACAGTCGAAGGAATCAAGTCGCTCAGCGAGCAATAGATAACGACATTTACGATTTTGTGCAGTTGGTCTCGGTTGCCTGTAGTTAGGCGAGTACTTTGCGAAGGCCGCGTGTAGCGGCATCGCCAATTTTGTTAAATACTTTTCCGAGAACAAGATTCATTGGGGCAATTATCAAATTAGCAGTCAGCGTTGCGTCGTAAATTACTTCGCAACCTGTAGCCGTCTTGTTAATCGTCATGCGATCGACCGAGGTGAAGAGAGTATTGACGCCTCGCACCAAGATGTTTGAGAACTCGTCGTATTCGGTGGTGGTGTAACGCAATGTTGAAGTGGATTTTCCAAAACCCTTTACCGTCACGTCAAAAATGGTTCCAAGGCCAGCGCCGGAGCCTTCAACTTGCACAACCTTGACAACACCCTTATCCCACTTGGCAAAGTTATGAAGGTCTGCCATATAAGCAAATGCTTCTTGTTGAGTCAGCGAACTTGGAATTGTTGTTACATATCTAGCCATTAGTTCACGGTACCGCAATGCATGTGTTTATTGGTGTGTGGATTCTTCACCATGTGTCACATGTGGCTTGCCCTGTTTGGTCAAAGCACTCAGTTGCGTATGCCGGCACATGGGACGACCTTTTTGTGATCGCACCAAAAGATTTAGTTCGCGTCAGCGAAGGAACAGTCACCGACCTAAAGCGCATTGGCCATTGCTCGTTTTGTAGCAAGCGTGTTGAGTATTGTGACCATATGGTGACAATTGCCCCTCAGCCCGAAGAACTCGAACTCACAATAGCGAATCAAGCACTAAGTGAGACGACTAATGAGTCAAAGACTTTGCGCAACGAACAGGTCAAAGCCGAAAACTCTGTTGCGGCAAAATATTGGGGCGACATTCAATGGCGCATTATCGCAACATTTATTGTGTTCTGCATCTGTTGGGTTGGTGTATTCTTTTTCGCAGTCATCGGATCGCTGACACTTTGGCAGGGTTTGCTTCTCAACTCTGTGTTCGCATCGACTTTCTACATGCCAATGCATGAGGCAACTCATAAAAACATTTGGGGCAGGCGCACTACTGGCCGTTGGGTCGAAGATGCAATTGGCAAAGCCTGCTCAATCCCCACTTTGATCAACTTCTCATCGCATCGTGCGGGTCACATGCGACATCATGCATTCACTAACGACCCTGCGCGTGACCCAGACCATTTCACTGATGGTCGCCTTAGTGAGTTGCCTGTGAAGTTTTATGGCATGACGATGGTTTATTCGTTCCTGCCATTTCTTTGCACTGATCAAACCACTTCGAGTGCTTCTTCCGCGAGATATGAAGCGTTTACTCAGTGATCGGCAGGCAAGCCAGAGCGAAGGCAAGGCGCAAATTCGTTTTGGTTGCTTGCAACACTTGTTCTTGTTGCCAGTTTTCGCAACGGGTCACGGCGTTGAAGCCTTGATGTTGTGGTGGTTGCCGGCACGAATTCAGTTGTGTTGGTTGATGTTTATTTTCGCGTGGTATCCACATCATCCCGCTAATGAGACATCTCGTTACCGCCACACGCGAGTCGCAGTTTTTCGTGGATCAGGAATGTTGAGTCGTGGTCACGATCATCACGCCATGCATCATCTTTTCCGCGGGTGCCGCACTATCGCTTGAAAGCATTATGGAAAGAACTTGCACCTGACTTAGTGCAACGAGGCGTTCGTGTCGAAGGTCGAGCTGTCGGCGCAACAAGCCCAGTCGTCTGGTAGATACAACCTACGAAGCTAGGGTCCCCGCAAAAAACCACGTTTGACAAACTCAAAGGATCGCTGGTTGTCAGTAAATAAAAACTTCGTTAGGCAAAGTTAATCAATCGTGCGATTTGGTGTTTTGAGTGGTGAACCCTCTAATGAATTTGCAATCGCCAGACCGGGTAAGGCAAGGGCATTCATTTGTTCAATTGATAGACGACCTGAAAGCGCTCGCATCTTTTGAAACTCAGAAATCTTGAGCACCTGCAATTGCTCAATAAATTCGTCCGAATATAGATCATGGGAAAGCAACCATGCAAAGGCAACTTTCACGGCAAGTGAATCTTGTGCCCCAGGCTTGCCGAGTGCTTCGCGTAAATCATGTTCGTGGGTAACTGCATCCATTACGAACTGAGAATTTACTGGCGAAGGAATATTCGGCAGAACAACATCAAATTTTGACTTCTGATTGATCAGAATTTCTCTGAGTTGGGCGATCGAATCAGATTTGTGTCGGTCAATTTGGGCTTGCGTCCACGGGTCTGTCGTCACGCCCGTCATACGTCCTTCAAGAATGTCCTCGGGGACGCCAATTATGTGGCAAACCAAATTTTGAACAGTCCACTTCGGACAAGCAGGAACTGTTTTATATTCGCAATTTCATCGCGCGTGATAGCTAGCAATTCGATAACCCGCTCACGCAATTGCTGGTACGCCAGACATACTTCGTCGTCTGGTCGAAGACCCGCCCTCATTTTGCTTGATTACGAAGCAAGGGTCCCCGCAAAAACCTGCCAGGCGAGCAACGATTTTGCGACGAGGCTGAGCACGATTGTAAGCACGTTCGCCGCGCAAATAATTTGACCACTTGCCCTGCGCTTTATATTGCTTGTATTGCACAATTGCAAAACAATTAAACATCAAAAACAGCGAGATCACGATGCCGTATACGAACCCTGGCGGTGATGCTTCTGCAGGGCCCTTTGGCGAAATTAAGTTAATCACTGCTGCAATCCACGGGATGCTTCCAGCGATGCAACCAAACCAAAACGGCAATAAGTCGCCATCACCTGGAGTCGTATATTTCTCTTGCAACCAGCCGAACAAAATCATGCAAACATTAACCCCGAAAATGCCCAGTAATGCGATGTAGTCAGCAGTGCCATTGAGTTGCATAATCACAATGATCATGATTGATGACGACAGTGAATATTCAACCCAGCGAAAAACGTTGATGTGCTTCTTTAGACCAGTCGAGTATTTCGTAAACATTGCTGGCGAACTGATAAAAAAATGAAAGAAGGCTGATAGCGCCAAAAACGCTGCAACCATGTAACTGATATTCAAATTAAAAAAGTTAATCGGATCAGAAAATTACCGGTGCCTGGTGCCTCGGTGAGATAAATCGCATTCACTGGCAGTTTGCATCGTTGGCTAAAAACAAAATGCCAAGCAATGACACCAAGTGCAACGCACCTGCAATCAAGTTCAAGCGTTTTAGTTTGCCAATTTCAGTATCTATCGTCATGCGCACTCCGACTTTTGTAGTTTTTGCAATTCGCGAATAAAAACTACACAAGCGATTAACTTGTTTTTGCTTCTTGTCGCAAAACTTCTGAACTTGGTTTAATGCTGCGATCTGCGTTGATAATCCCAAATTGCAGGTCGTATCCATGAAGCCATTCATAGTTATCAACGGCTGTCCAATGAAAAAATCCGCGAATATCTATGCCTCGTGCAATCGCCTTGTGCACGATGTCTAGCCCAGCAGTTAAGTACTTCGAACGCTCGTTGTCGTCAGCAGTGCCAACGCCATATTCGGCCACAATTAAAGGGGTATTTGGAAGTTCTTGGCGAAGTCTTTTCAGCACAAGCGCGAGCCCGTCAGGCCAAATCGCATAGCCAAGTGGCGAAATCTTTTCGGCCTCTGGGTAGGCGACAATCTTGCCGTTGCGAACCCCGTGCGCCGAATAATACGAGAACCCAAACATGTCAAAACATCCAGCCAAGTCGGGCCGCAAAACCGGCTCACGCGTGCCGATTTGCAAGATTCCATCCCGAAATAGTTTGATTCCAGTGTTCCAATTCGCATCGTAAAAACGCTCTGCAAATTTGTGCGTCGCAGGTTCAGCATCAAGTAGCTCAAGTGTCGATAATCCAAAAATTGAGACGACCGGTTTGCCCGTTTGTTTTAGTCTCACTGCTGCCTCAGCCGTGGCGAGTTGAATTTGTTGGCTAACGGTGAGCCACTCTTCAACATTGTTGTGACCAGGCGGCCAACCGCGTGCTAAATATCCGGCGGTTGCGTAGTAATTAGTTTCATTAATTGGCTGCCAACCCTCAACAAGATCACCAAAAGTTTCTGCAACGAAGTCAACATGCGCCAGCCAAAATTTTTTATGATTTTCTTCAACCAAAAATCCACCAAGATTCGCAAACCAAGTCGGCAAACTGAAATGATGCAAGCAAACCCAAATTTTGATATCTAATTCGCGTGCAGTCGTGAGAATTTTTATGTAATGGTCGATCGCTGTTTGATCTCGCACACCTTGTTGTGGCTCAATGCGAGCCCACTCAATCGAAAGACGGTGGTGAGTTAGGCCGAGACTCGCAAGAATTTTAAAATCTTGCGCGTATTGAGTTGCAAACCCATTGCCGTTTTCAGACCTTGGTGCGTTGCCTGCGCGCTCCCATGCATACCAATCCGATTGTGGTGCAGCGCCTTCGCATTGAGTTGATGATGCACCAGTTCCCCAGATAAAACCCTTTGGCCATAAGCGTTTTGAGGCCGAATTCGAGTTCGAAACCGATGTCACAGCGTTACCCTAGTTGACGCTTTAGCACGGATTTTTGGTGACTTATCGGGCATAATTCAGGTCAAGTTTGTGCCTGTTTTTAACCTAGTTTGCGAAGAAGTTTGCCTCAGTCGTAAAAGGCAATATCTGAGATTATTCAAGTATTTATTGCCTTTGAGGTTGATTATCCATATACCCCACCATTAGTATTGCTCCCCGCACCTTAAACAGGTGTGCCACCAATTCGCGGTGGGGCATAACCGATGGGCCTTGGCTCAACGAGTGCCCAAAGTGAATGCTCCTTGAAAACGGAAGAGAAGATTGAACGCCAGTGCGGTCAATAGAAAACGGCCAGCCCTTAATTGGGTTGCGTCGTAATTTATTGTCCGTCAATTCCGATCAATTGTAAAGCGAGCTTGCTCGCTGAAAGTTGATCAAATAATTATTAATACCGGCAATATTTGACACGGTTTGAATATTGTCGGCAGGAAACGACGACAACAAAACAGATTTTTTTCCATCTGGTCGTCGTGGACTTTCCATGATTTACTTAGACAAAAGAAACAAAGTGTTTTACATTTTGAATCTGGAGTTTGAGCATTTCTTGACGGAGAGTTTGATCCTGGCTCAGGACGAACGCTGGCGGCGTGCTTAACACATGCAAGTCGAACGATGAAGTGGAGCTTGCTCCACGGATTAGTGGCGAACGGGTGAGGAACACGTGAGAAACCTGCCTCGGATTTTGGGATAACAAATGGAAACGTTTGCTAATACCAAATAACGTCGGAGAGTCACATGACTTTCTGACGAAAGGAATTCCGATTCGAGAGGGTCTCGCGGCCTATCAGCTAGTTGGCGGGGTAATGGCCCACCAAGGCAACGACGGGTAGCTGGTCTGAGAGGATGGTCAGCCACACTGGGACTGAGACACGGCCCAGACTCCTACGGGAGGCAGCAGTGGGGAATCTTGCGCAATGGGCGAAAGCCTGACGCAGCAACGCCGCGTGCGGGAAGAAGGCTTTCGGGCTGTAAACCGCTTTCAGCAGGAACGAAAATGACGGTACCTGCAGAAGAAGGAGCGGCCAACTATGTGCCAGCAGCCGCGGTGATACATAGGCTTCAAGCGTTGTCCGGATTTATTGGGCGTAAAGAGTTCGTAGGCGGTCAAGTAAGTCGGGTGTGAAAATTCTGGGCTTAACCCAGAGACGCCACCCGATACTGCTTAACTTGAGTTCGATAGGGGAGTGGGGAATTCCTAGTGTAGCGGTGAAATGCGCAGATATTAGGAGGAACACCGGTGGCGAAGGCGCCACTCTGGATCGATACTGACGCTGAGGAACGAAAGCATGGGTAGCAAACAGGATTAGATACCCTGGTAGTCCATGCCGTAAACGGTGGGCACTAGGTGTGGGATTCTATTAACGAATTCCGCGCCGTCGCTAACGCATTAAGTGCCCCGCCTGGGGAGTACGGTCGCAAGACTAAAACTCAAAGGAATTGACGGGGGCCCGCACAAGCAGCGGAGCGTGTTGCTTAATTCGATGCTACGCGAAAAACCTTACCTAGGTTTGACATGTTTGGAAAAGCAGCAGAGATGTTGTGTCCGCAAGGGCCAAACACAGGTGGTGCATGGCTGTCGTCAGCTCGTGTCGTGAGATGTTGGGTTAAGTCCCGCAACGAGCGCAACCCTTATCCAATGTTGCCAGCAAGTTATGTTGGGGACTCATTGGAGACTGCCGGGGTTAACTCGGAGGAAGGTGGGGATGACGTCAAGTCCTCATGCCCCTTATGTCTAGGGCTGCAAACACGCTACAATGGCCGATACAAAGGGTTGCCTGCTCGCGAGAGTTAGCTAATCCCGTAAAGTCGGTCTCAGTTCGAATTGAAGTCTGCAACTCGACTTCATGAAGCTGGAGTTGCTAGTAATCCCGGATCAGCACGCCGGGGTGAATACGTTCCCGGGCCTTGTACACACCGCCCGTCACACCACGAAAGTCGGCAACACCCGAAGCCGGTGGCCTAACCGCAAGGAAGGAGCCGTCTAAGGTGGGGTCGGTGATTGGGGTGAAGTCGTAACAAGGTAGCCGTACCGGAAGGTGCGGCTGGATCACCTCCTTTCTAAGGAGTCGACTCAAAGATTCGAAGACATTCGTTTTCGGTTTTTGTTTCGTTTCTAGTTAATGCACTGTCGTGTCAATCACCAGATATTTATAAGTCGAAGGCTTGCCTCCTTATAGATGATCAGTGGTTGACATAATCTTCTCTTTCGTTTTGAGGGAGCAATCCCTCAGCGATGACGGTGAGCACTTGTTGCTAACAAGTCCACCCTCTCTCAGTAACGATTTATCGTTGCATTCGCCCCTTGAGAATTTCAGAGCAAGCACGAGCATCTAATAATTAAATTATTAACATTAATTCCAAGCTACAAAGAGCCAACGGTGAATGCCTTGGCGCCAATAACCGAAGAAGGACGTGGATGACTGCGAAAAGTTACGGTGAGCCGTCTATCAGGCTTTGACCCGTAAATGTCCGAATGAGGAAACTCTGCACCCGTCATGGGGTGCAACTCTGAAGTGAATACATAGCTTCAGTTGAGGGAACCGGGAGAATTGAAACATCTCAGTACCCCGAGGAATATAAAGCAAACGCGACTCCCTTAGTAGCGGCGAGCGAAGAGGGACGAGGCTAAACCGTGCTGGCGCAATAGCCTGATGGCGTTGCCAGTACGGTGTCGTGGGACGACTAGACACTGCATCAGAAGTGTCACGAAGTTACAAAGTTGCTAGGTAGAAGAATTGTCTGGGAAGACAAGCCATAGTGGGTAAGAGCCCCGTATTCGAAACTTATGCAGCCTTCGTGTCCAATCCCAAGTAATGCCGGATCCGAGCAATCTGGCATGAATCTGTGGGGACCACCCCATAAGCCTAAGTATTTATTGGCGACCGATAGTGAACCAGTACCGTGAGGGAAAGGTGAAAAGAACCCCGGGAGGGGAGTGAAATAGTACCTGAAACCGTTGGTTTACAAACAGTCAGAGAGTCGTTGTACCGTTCGCGGTGCAGCCTCGATGGCGTGCCTTTTGAAGAATGAGCCTACGAGTTACGGTATGTGGCAAGGTTAACCCGTGAGGGGTAGCCGGAGCGAAAGCGAGTCTGAATAGGGCGTTTAGTCGCATGCTGTAGACCCGAAGCCAAGTGATCTTGCCATGGGCAGGTTGAAGCGGGGGTAAGACCCCGTGGAGGACCGAACACACGTCAGTTGAAAATGGCGGTGATGACCTGTGGTAAGGGGCGAAAGACCAATCAAACTTGGCGATAGCTGGTTCTCCTCGAAATGCATTTAGGTGCAGCGTCATGCGTTCAGTACCGGAGGTAGAGCACTGGATGGGCTAGGGGGCCTACAAGCTTACCGAACCCAGCCAAACTCCGAATTACGGTACTCCAGAGCATGGCAGTGAGACCACGGGGGATGAGCTTCGTTGGTCGAAAGGGAAACAGCCCAGATCATCATCTAAGGCCCCTAATTCAGGACTAAGTGGAAAACGATGTGAAACCGCATAGACAGCCAGGAGGTTGGCTTAGAAGCAGCCACCCTTAAAAGAGTGCGTAACAGCTCACTGGTCGAGTGGTTTTGCGCGGACAATATAACGGGGCTCAAGTCCTGAGCCGAAGATATGGATTGCATCGACGTTCGCGTCGTTGCAGTGGTAGAGGAGCGTTGATGTTGCAGTGAAGCGGCGGGATGACCCGACGTGGAGCGATATCAAGTGAGAATGTAGGCATGAGTAGCGAGAGAGGGGTGAGAAACCCCTCCGCCGAAAGCCCAAGGTTTCCTGGGGAAGGCTAATCCTCCCAGGGTAAGTCGGGAGCTAAGGAGAGGCCGAGAGGCGTATCCGATGCACAACTGGTTGATATTCCAGTACCGCCGTGTACACGTCAAGCCCAATCGAGACAAAGTGGGGGCTGCCTTCGGGCGATCCCACGGAGTTGATTGCGGGTAGCTGAAGGGGGACACAGGAGGGTAGATGATCCGGGGCGATGGTAGTCCCCGGGTAAGCGAGTAGGAGGTTGCCGATGAGAGTTGGCGACATTAACTCCGAGACGCGATGCCGATCTCTTTTGAGAGTAGTCATTGATCCCACACTGTCGAGAAAAGCCCAGCAGCGAGTTGATACGGCGCCCGTACCCCAAACCGACTCAGGTGGGCGAGTAGAGAATACTAAGGCGATCGGGAGAACTATGGTTAAGGAACTCGGCAAAATGCCTCCGTAACTTCGGAAGAAGGAGGACCCTTTTAGGTAATAGGACTTCGCGTCCTAGAGCTCGAAAGGGTGGCACAGAGCAGGGGGTAGCGACTGTTTAACAAAAACACAGCAGCGTGCCAAGCCGCAAGGCGATGTATACGCTGTGACGCCTGCCCAATGCTGGAAGGTCACGAGGAACGGTTAGCCGTAAGGCGAAGCTGTGAATCTAAGCCCCAGTGAATGGCGGCCGTAACTATAACGGTCCTAAGGTAGCGAAATTCCTTGTCGGGTAAGTTCCGACCTGCACGAATGGCGTAACGACTTCCCCGCTGTCTCAACCATAGACCCGGCGAAATTGAAATACGAGTAAAGATGCTCGTTTGCTGCGGAAGGACGGAAAGACCCCGTGCACCTTTACTATAACTTGGTGTTGAGCTTTGACCTTAACTGTGTAGCTTAGGTGGGAGACTGTGAAGCGCGAGCGCTAGTTCGCGTGGAGTCATTAGTGAAATACCACCCTGTTCAGTTTGGAGCTCTAACCTCGATCCATAATCTGGATCAGGAACAGTGCCAGGCGGGTAGTTTGACTGGGGCGGTCGCCTCCTAAATTGTAACGGAGGCGCTCAAAGGTTCCCTCAGACTGGTTGGTAATCAGTCGGCGAGTGTAATGACACAAGGGAGCTTGACTGCGAGACTGACAGGTCAAGCAGGTACGAAAGTAGGACATAGTGACCCGGCCATTGCTTGTGGAAGCGTGGTCGCTCAACGGATAAAAGGTACGCCGGGGATAACAGGCTAATCTTTCCCAAGAGTCCATATCGACGGAAAGGTTTGGCACCTCGATGTCGGCTCATCGCATCCTGGGGCTGAAGCAGGTCCCAAGGGTTGGGCTGTTCGCCCATTAAAGCGGTACGCGAGCTGGGTTCAGAACGTCGTGAGACAGTTCGGTCCCTATCCTCCGCAGCCGAAAGTGAATTGAGGAAATCTGTCCCTAGTACGAGAGGACCGGGACGGACGTAGCTCTGGTGTGTCAGTTGTCTTGCCAAAGGCACGGCTGATTATCTACCTACGGAATGGATAACCGCTGAAAGCATCTAAGCGGGAAGCCAGTTCCAAGATGAGTTCACTCATGCAGTCAATGCAGTAAGGCCCGTGACCAGACCATCACGTTGATAGGCCGGAGGTGTACATGCGGTAACGCATTTAGCCGACCGGTACTAATCGGCCGAGGGCTTGGATTTTGCTCGTGCTTGCTCTGAAGTCCTTAGGGGTTGATCCCTATACGACTAATAGATTTCTGGTGACCATAGCGATGGGGTCACACCCGTTCCCATTTCGAACACGGCAGTTAAGCCCGTCCGCGCCAATGGTACTTGGAGGTAGACCTCCTGGGAGAGTAGGTCGTCGCCAGATTATTTTAATAAGAAACAAATAGCCCCACTTAGGTGGGGCTATTTGCATTTACGGGCACAGTTCAGCACAGCACAGCGCCCGCGAACTAGAACTCGTTCGCAGTTAGCGTTGGCGTAATGTTCAACAACAAATTGTTTCCGACCGAGCCGAATTATCCGGTGATCCATACGCGCCAATATCAAGTCAAGGCCTATCGAATGTCTGATCAGCAGTTTTTGCTGCGCGGTTGTGTTGTCGACGAGAAACCTGCGGGCTTATATATCGAGAATGATCCCGATCCGGTTTGGATGCACCACATGATCGTCGATCTTGAAATTGTCTACCCGACATTTTTGATTGAAAAGGCGAGTGTCGAGTTCAAGAATCATCCGCACTTGAGTTGCACAAATATCACCGATCACTACAAAAAGCTAGAGGGCATGTCTATTGCTCGAGGTTTCAACGCCAAGGTTCGCGAACTTTTCGGCAGTTCACGCGGCTGCACACACATCGGTGCGCTACTTGCGGCGATGGCGCCAGTGGCGATTCAAACGGGCTGGTCTATGCGGGTCAGTTCGGTTACCGACTCTGATGCACTTGCGAAGTCACCTGAAGATTTTCAAGAACAGAGAATTAAACAGTTCGCGTCAACAGTTAATACCTGTCACGTGTGGGATGAATACGGCGAAATGGTGGCAAAGGTTCGCAGTGGCGAAGAGATCGAAAT
Organism: Acidimicrobiaceae bacterium; assembly: GCA_003569125.1. Classification (GTDB taxonomy): domain Bacteria; phylum Actinomycetota; class Acidimicrobiia; order Acidimicrobiales; family Ilumatobacteraceae; genus BACL27. Next base: position 26,105 of record BGOG01000008.1, read on the forward strand.
GCCGATACCAGTTGTTTTGCGATTGCGCGAACTTGGTCGCGATGAAACTGATTGGCTCGCCGGCCGTAAGTAGGTAGTCGTGCTCTAGCGCTTTGCGCCGTGGATTTTGATTTTTGTTACTTGGGCGATTGCGTCAAATCTGAATCGTTGTGAAGAAGAGTGGTGTCTGTACGAATTGCAATTGCTGCAATTAGACAATCAACGTGGGTTCTGATGGTTAATCCGAATTTACGACATGCACGATAGATCGCAGCTGCATTGTCATAGTCAATTGATTCGGTTTTAATAACAGATGCTCTTGCCAATAATTTCTCTAATTGACCGGCATGTTTTTCATCACGGGCGCCAGCGAGTAACTCCATCCGCACAGGATCACAAATCTGTGCGTCGTAGCCAATTAGCTCGCGTACTTTGATATTTGTTCTTGAACCTGTCCCACGTAAATATTCGATCCAAGCAGAAGTATCAATTATCGGCATTAAAAACGCTTGGCGCGCATCGCTGCAAGATCGCCTTCCCAGCCCGTGCCCTCCATTGCTAGTGCCTCTTTGATGGTCATCGGCTCAATCGCCAGTGTTCGCAACGCCAAATTGACCGCTTCTTTCATGGTCGACAAATTGAAACGCTCCATTACGCGTCGGCATGCCTCTTCATCAATGTCAATATTTGTTCGTGCCATGATCACAGTCTATACACCTCCAATACACCTCTATTTGTTGTAAGTAATTATGCCAACTTCAACCGATGTGTGCGGATTTAGGCGAAAACGGCAAGTGCCAACACACAAAAAAGTGGGCGACACCCGCAGGTGCCGCCCACTGAAGATTTGACTTGTTTATTTAGCGAATTGCCAGAGACTGTCAGTCAACGCCCAACCATAATCAGATTCAGCAGTTGCGGTGATTGCGAAAATGAACAACGCACCCCCGGCCATCGAAATATTTTTCGAGAAACTGATCATCTCAGTTTGCTTTGCCTGAGCATCTGTTTGTGTCCAAAAGTCGTGCATCTTGAGTGCCATCACGATCATCAAAATTGCGATGATCAGAGCACCTAAATCGGCGTAAACACCGAGAATTATTGACAAACCCCCGGCTGCCAATAGAACACCCGAAACCATTACTGAAAGTTTGGCTGCTGGAACCTTTTTGAACTTCGCATAGCCTGCCATCGCCTCGCCTTTTGCTAAGTGGCTCAAGCCCGAACTAACGAAAACCAAGGCGAATAAAATTCGCCCAATCAAAAGTATCGTATTCATTTTTCTCCATTCTGAGTCTAAGTTGCAGGATTACAACTAGTTGCGAGCACAACTATATCATTAACTAGTTGCGCACGCAACTATGTCAAGAATTTGTTAGACTTAAAATCATGGCGAATCAAAAGTGGCTTAATTCAGCCGAAATGAAGGCTTGGCGTGGGTTCGTCAGCACTTCATATGATCTGCTGAATTTAATTGCACGCGATCTTGAGCCGTTCGGAATCGACGGCGGCGACTATCAACTTTTGGCGATGCTGTCTGAGGCCCCTAATCAAAAACTCAAAATGTGTGACTTGGCCGAGAAATTAAGACTCTCGCGCAGTGGTCTGACTCGCCGTATGGAAGGTGTAATGAAAGCAAAATATGTTTCACAAATCCGAGACGAAGACGATGGGCGAGTAATTTTTGCTCATCTCACCAAAAAAGGTTATGACTTTATTAAAACTATTGCGCCGCATCACCTTAAAAGTGTTCGCAACCGAATGATCGATCTACTCTCGCCTGCTGAAATTAAGGCATTTGGTAGTGGTTTCGAAAAAATCGCTAAAAATGTGAATAGTTCTGATTAATCGTTCGAACCTGTTCGAGCGATTCGCACCCGCTCTTTTTGTTGTGCTCTGGAGCACGGGCTTTGTCGTCGCACGCTACGGTACGCGCGATTCTGGGCCACTTACATTTTTATGTGTGCGGCTTGCAACAGCCGGTTTGTTGTTATGGATATTTGCTGCTCTGACGAGTGCGCCAAAAATCACGAAATCAAATCTTTCAATTTCGGTGGTAGTCGGCATTTTGATGCACGCCATTTATTTGGGTGGTGTATTTGTAGCCATCGACAACGGTTTACCCTCGGGGCTCAGCGCATTGATCGCCGGGCTTCATCCCGTCGCAACTTGCATCGCCGCTCGAATTTTTCTCAAAGAACGACTCAGCGCAAAACAAATAGCGGGCGTCGTTTTAGGATTAACAGGAGTCTGCGCCGTCGTCCTTGAAAAACTTGAAGATTCGAACGGCGGCGTTACGAAAGTTGCAATGATTGCGATGGGTTTTTCGGTGTTCGGTTTAACCGTGGGTACTTTGTTGCAGCGAAAGTTCAGTAAACAAATACCGTTGTTGCGCGGCACGGCGGTTCAGTTTTTATCATCTGGCGTAGTTCTAGCAATCGGCGCGAGTTATAGCGAGAATTGGCAAATTAAATTCACGGCACAAACGATGCTGGCCTTGTCATGGGGAGTCTTGGTTCTTTCGCTCGGCGCTGTATTAATCATGTTTGTTCTGCTGGCTCGTCACCCAGCGGCAAGAGTAACCAGTCTCTTTTTTCTTACACCCGCATTGAGCACGATCGAAGGTGCGATTTTGTTCGGTGAGCGTCTTGGCGCGCTCGCGCTCGTTGGTCTTATCATTGCAATTTTTGGCGTTCGCATGACGATGCAACCAACCACCGCCACACCCGACGCCTCAACCGCTTAACCTCACGGCGTCAATTCGCGTTTAATCCGCTAAATAATTATTTATCGCTTGTCGAATTATGTCGCTCGTGTCGTGCCTTCTTTTCGTGCACGACGATCAATTGACTTAACAATCGAAGGTTCAATTCGCACCGGCACAACTTCGGCAACGGCTTTGCCCATCAGCGGCCGACCAGGTAGGCGAGTGAACTTCGACAAATCAAAATCTCGCGTGGCGACATCATCGCCATACGTTGAATGTCTAGGTCGGTGACTACGACACCACTTTTTAGTCGGTAGGTTTTTTGTCGCTTCTTCATCTACGAGCGCCCTTCAAGTAGGTTCATTACGCTTTTTCGAATTTTCATTGCGTGAATGATTAACAGAGACTGATTGTTCATTTCCAACCCAATCACTTCCAGAAGATTGCCCGCTGAGTCTGGTCCGATTATCAAGATCTTGATCTCATAACTTTCTTGGTCGAGTTCGAATATGTCGCTTGAATTTGCGCATGCGTGGTGAATGTCGAGGGTGCTGACCCATGTTTGAGTGCAGTTTCATGAATTCAAGCCCAGCATATCGTAATACGAAACTCGGTGCAACGGGCTGGGATTTGGGCTGCGGTATTTTACGAATTCTGCGCTTGCGGCGTGGCACACATAGATGTGTGAGACGAGCATCGCTTGTGGATGCGCGCGAGAACAGCTAAAAACTGTGCGAAAACTTAGGCTTCGGCGCTGGTGAGGTCGGGGCCAAGAACGATGTTTCCGCTGAAGTGTGGCGTCGCGAGTGCGAGCCAGTCGGCTTCTTGACCCGGTTGCATTGCCGGCACGTAATGCGTCAGCATCAAAGTCTTGACACCAGCACGTGCCGCGGTTTTTGCCGCATCTTCAACATTTGAGTGATAGTCGAGAATATCTGTGGTTCGTGACGCGAGCGCCGGCACAAATTGCTTGACTAATTCAAGTAAGTCTGGACGCAAAACTGTCTGCACATAAATGTCAGCATTCAAACACAACGCATCTAACTCATCGCACGGCACTGTGTCGCCGGCAAGTACAACTGATTTGCCTTCAGCCTCGATGCGAAAGCCGATCGTTGGCGTAACCGGACGGTGATCTGTGCGTCCAACAATCACGCGCGCCTCGCCAATCTTGAACTCATCGCCAGGTTTAACTTCGTGAACAACAACCTGCAGACCTGGCCCGCTGCGCAAATCAGCGTGATGATCGTGACGATATTTTTGATCGGGTGTCAGCATCGCCATCATTCCATCCACAACTTTTTGCGTGCCAAGTGGGCCGTAGACAACAGTCGGCGTCGCTTCGGGCGAAAGAATCCAGCGTGTCGTCACCAAGTCGTTCAGGTCTGTGATGTGATCGCTATGCAGGTGAGTTATCAGAATCGCCGACACGAAAGGCGCTGGCACACCAGCAGCGACTAGTCGCATTGCCACCCCGCGACCGCAATCGATCAAAATATTTTGACCCGCGCATTGCACAAGGGTCGACGGCCCCGCACGATTTGCATCAGGTATCGGGCTACCAGTCCCCGTCAGAACAACTTCATCGCCAAATACTAGTGTGCGAGTTTTTCGGTGAAGAAGTCGAGGATGATTTCGGCGCGCTGAACGCGATGTAGTGGTGAGCCAGAGCGTGATAGTTCGTGCGTCTCACCGGGAAACCGATAAAAAGTTACATCTTTGCCAAGAATTCGCAATGCCATAAACAATTCTTCAGCCTGATTGATCGGGCAACGCAAATCGTTTTCGCTGTGAATAATCAACATCGGCACATTTATATTTCGCACGTGACGGATCGGCGACATTCGCACATACTCGGCTTCGTCTTCGAGATGATTTGGTCCATGCTCGACACGAAATACCGTGCCAATATCGCTCGTCCATTCTTCAGACAACATGTTGTTCACCGCGCGCTCACTGCAAATCGCCTTGAAGCGATCACCGTGACAACCCGCCAACATCGTGGCCATGTATCCGCCGTAACTTCCGCCGAGCATGCCGACACGCTTGCCATCAATGAATGGATATTTCGCCAGCGCACCATCTAGAACCGCGAGCACATCTTTGACATCGGCGTCACCCCAACCGGTGCCGGGTGCAACTGGATGTTTACGGCCAAGAATCGCCTGACCCCACGCCTGTTCGCGACCGCTTGACCCGCGCGGGTTGCTCATCACGACAACAAAACCTGCAGCCGCTTGCATTTGTGCTTCATCAAAATATGTTTCGCCATATTGCGTGTGCGGCCCACCGTGCACATTCAACAACATTGGATATTTTTTTGCAGCGTCAAAGTCGCGCGGTTTCATCATCCACACATCAATCTCGTTTGGCCCGCCTGCATAATTCGAACCACATGGCACGGTGAAGTGCTCCCAGGTTTGTGGCGCAGACTCAGAAACAAGCGACGCACTCAAATCGCTTATGCGGCGCTCGCCAGATTTTGTCACCACGAACAGTTCACTGAGTTGATTTACTTCGCTGGCAACAAACGCAATCGTTGCATTCGTGTCTCTGCCCGCAACACCACTGACCGCGTTGAACGCCTTGACGATACGTCGACCAGATGTCAACCACTTCGGCGCAGACTTGCCAGTCGCATCAACTTGCACGACATGAGCCGTGCCGCGGTCTTCGGCATAAGCGACGATTGTTTTGTCGTCTTGCCAAATCGGTGCGATAGTGCCCGAAGTTGGCGAAAAAGTTCGGTCAAGCGCGCGCGAAACCCACTCACGCTTCTTTGTTTTAATCTCGAGCACGCCAACATGATCATTTTGCGGCGATGTCAACGGATCATCTGAGCCGATGAAGGCAATTCGCAAAGAGTCAGGCGAAACACTAGGTGCGTAGTAAACACCCTTTTGGTCGGTCAGAGTCGTGATCGTGCCGTCAAGTTTTACGATGTGCAGATCGTTGGCAAGATCACTGTCCCATGTTTTGTGCAACGCACCGCTAGTGGCAACGCCAGAAGAATCAGCAAGCCAAGACGGTCCAGAATGCTCGTATTGGCCTGGCGTCAAATTACGCGGCGCAGCGGTGCCGTCGCTCGGCACTATATATAAGTGTTGTGGACGGTCAAACACGAAGTCTTCGCCGTTCAGGCGAGTGAAAAAAGTTTCAATCTTGCGCGGCGACATCGATGCTTCATCATCTTTTGTGTAGCGCTCATCTTGGGTGCGCGATGTGAAGGCGATGATCTTGCCGTTTGGTGACCAGCGCACACTGCCAACGCCGTCAGGCATTGTTGCGATCGTGCGAATCTCGCCGCTCGAACCGATCGGCATGACATGCAATGTCGTCTCGCCCTTCTTCTCGCTACGACCCGAAGTGAACGCCAGCCATGTTCCGTCAGGTGACCAACTTGGGTTGCCATCTCGCTTCTCGCCAGCAGTAAGCGGACGTGGACTTTCAGAACCGTCAGTTCGCGCTAGCCAAACCTGTGAGCGATATTTATTCGCCTTGAAGTCGACACGCGTCACTACATATGCGACATGCGACCCGTCGGGCGAGACCACCGGTGAAGCAGCGCCAATCTGATTTGAGATTATCTTTTCGGCTAGTTCTCGGTGCAGCGATGTCTTGGTCTCGTCAGTCGTCATCTAACTCACTGTAATCAAATCAATTAGTTTGCTTGGCATTTGAAATGCGACAATCGATTACCGGAAGCAATCCAAGGGGGACAAATCGGACAATTTTTGTAAGGTACGAAATTAACTTGAAAAGAGATCCAATTAAGAGTCCCTTGCGAAGCAGAAAGTCAGTATCGGTAAGCACCCTATTCAAGTATTCGTATGTGGCATCACGCGAAAATTCAACTTTCCAGCCTTTTGACTTAAGTATTTTTTTGAGCCCTCGCTGAGTTGGCCAACTGAGGTCGTTCCAAAACTCCTCGCTATTGGGAATTCTTGATCTCTTAATCTTTCTTCCCAAAATAATTTTTGTAATTCTCTTTGTGAAAATTATCGGAATATTGAAGTGGGGTTCGTAGGGAACCGAATAATTTGGGCACACTATTCGCATCGTGGCCTCTGGGGTTTTGGCATTGATGGCCTGGCAAATCAGGCTTTCGTAGTCATGTACATGTTCAATCACATTGATTGCAAATATATAGTCGGCAAGTTTCTTTAATTGAGTCGCTTGGTTTAGTGATTCTTCTCTGAACTCCACTTGGGGCACCGTCGGTTTCCAGTTATCAGAAATGAGCGATCGCATTGCATTCATTTGGTTGAAGCCACTTGATTGTGGTTCAAACGCGGTCACTTCAAAGCCAATCGAAGCGAGATGCAACGAAAGTAAACCAATGCCGCTACCAACCTCGATCAAGTAACTACCGTGCCTCAGTTTTGAGGTATCGGTCAAAACCAGTTTCTTAAAAAATTTAGCCTCTGAAATATAGGTTCGGAGGGGATCAGTGATTTCTGTCGAGATGACGGCACTCTCAAGAAGTTCGGCACTATTAAATTTCAAATCATCCTCTTTTCATGACAGTCAGTCAACAAACTGCAGAAGTTGCAGACAATACAAGCAGGGTATCCAAAGGCAAAACTTTGCGAGGCTAGAGGGATTCATTAGCCACTTGGGCTGTTGAACAGGTCAATAGGTGTGTGTATGGCACTCGAAGTAAATCACGTCGAACATCTGCTTTTTGAACAGTAAACACTGCCTCAATAAATTTAAGGTATTGCTCTTTGGTTCGAACAAACTTGCCGCGGTCATTTTTGGCGAGAAACCTCGCTACTAAGTTCTGCTTGTCTTCAAAGGTGACATCGAAAGTAATCAACATTCCGCCAGTATTCAGTCGACCTTTCAGAGAAATCATCAGTTCGGATAATTTTTCATCGTCCAAATGGTGCATCACGCCCAGAATAATAATTCGATCAAAGGTTTTAAGTCCGTAGTCGTTGAGTTGGTCAACTCCGGCGCAGATAAACGTACCTCTAGAGCCGTATTTCTGTTTAGCCGTAGCAATGTAATTTGCGTTGTGGTCTAGGCCGATGTATTTGACATCTTGCAAGAATTCAAGAATTGTCGATGGCCCGCAACCAACATCAAGAACCGTGCATCCGGGTGTCGGCTGAATATATTCGTCTACCAAAGTCGTATGTGTGTTTGCGCCAAGCAAAGCTTCCATCAACTTTGCATAGACACCCGAGATTTCGAGAAATTTATCCTTCAATTGAAACTGCATGTTAAATACCCAAATTAGTTTGAAGGATCAAAAACTTTGACTGATTCAATTACGTGAGTCTGCTCATCATCGGTCAACGCATTAAATAGCGGCAATCTGACCAAGCAGTCGCCAGCACTTTCTGTCACCGGAAACTGTCCGTCACGACCGCCAAGAGAGCGGCCAACCGTCGAAAGATGAAGCGGTTGATAATGAAATACGGCATAGATCCCAAGTTGTTTTAGGTGGTCGATGAATTTGTCTCGTTGATCACCGCGTTGAAATCGCAGATGGTAAACGTGACCTGTATGTTCGCAACCATCGGGGACAGTCGGCAGGGCGACATTATGTTTTGAAGCCCAAGTTTTGAGTTCGGTGTGGTAGCGATTCCAGATTTTCATTCGTTGTGTATATATATCGTCGGCACGACAAAGTTGACCAAATAAAATCGCGGCTAGAAGGTCACTGATCACCCAACTTGATCCAGTGTCCACCCATGTGTATTTGTCTACTTGGCCCCGTAAAAACTTTGTTCGGTCGGTGCCTTTCTCGCGTAAAATTTCAGCGCGTTCTGCGAGCGACGCATCGTTGATTACTAATGCTCCTCCTTCGCCGCACGTTATGTTTTTCGTTTCGTGAAAACTCTGGGTTGCAAGCGCACCGAATGTACCGAGATATTTACCGCGATACTTTGCAAAAAGCCCATGCGCATTATCTTCAATCAATATCAAGTTATGGTCTTGGGCAAGTTTGACCAGTCGTTCCATTTCGCAGCCGACACCTCCGTAGTGAACTACGCAAATCGCACGGGTTCGAGGTGTGATTGCGGCCTCTGCCTGATCCACGTCGATATTCAAAGTGTCTTGCCGCACATCAACAAAGACCGGCTTAGCCCCGTAGAGCATGAACGCACTAGCGGTGGAGACAAAAGTAAATGCGGGCACGATCACTTCGTCACCCGGCTTGAGGCGGAGCAGCAACGCCGACATTTCAAGTGCATGAGTGCAAGAAGTTGTCAGCAAAGTTCGATCGTTACCCAAGATTTTCGTGATCTGCTCTTCGGCTCTTTTCGTAAATGGACCGTTACCTGAGATGTGTCCCGCAGAAATAGATTCGCCGAGAAGTTCAATATCGTTTTTGCCGATGTCGGCACGATTAAACGGAATTTTATACATTCGTTGATTGACTAATCGCTGGTCTCGGTGGTGCTTTGCGTGGTCGTTTCGGCAATCATATAAGTCGGCTTGTTCATCACCCGAAAATGCATTCGACCAATGTATTCGCCGAGTACCCCAAGCAAAAGAATTTGAACCCCGGAAAAAATAGTTATCGAAGAAGCCAACATTGGAAACCCGGGCACGGCATCGCCATAAATCAAAGGTCGACCAGCCACAAAAACAAACAACAACAGACCAAAGACGATCGTCGTAAAACCGATCGCGGTTGCCATGCGCAGCGGCAGAGTGCTGTATCCAGTCGCCATATCCATCATGAAACGAACTAATTTTCTGAATGTGTAGTGCGACGTACCTTCGGCGCGTTCATCGTGGGCAACTTCAGCGACTGCAAATCTTGAAGTTGACCAAGTCAAAAGAGCGTCCAGGGAGATATTTGGTCCGAGTGAAGAGTCGAAGCCGCTGCGCAGTTCTGTTCGAAAAACTCGAAATGAACTCATTGAAATTGCGCTGCCGAACCCGAGCATCGAAGCAAAAAACTTTCTTGCGACTTTTGATCCGAGTCGGCGGTAGAAATTTTGCTTGATCGACGTGCTGACCCCATAGACGACATCTACATCGACGCTTAATGCCGCCAATAGTTTTGAAATTTCTTCTGGAGGATTTTGTAAATCGTCGTCGAGAGTGACAACTGTTGCGAACCTGGCAACCCGCACGCCAGCGAGTAGCGCGCTGTGTTGGCCCGAGTTTCTTCCTAAGCGCAAACCTTTGACTCGCGTGTTGGCTTTTGCAAGGGTGGTTATTTCTCGCCAAGTTCCATCCCCGCTGGCGTCGTCAACGAGGATAATTTCAAAATCTTGCTTGGCGAGCGACGCCGAAACTCTGTCAACCAAGGTTCGTAGTGTTCGCTCAGATCGGTACACCGGCACGACGACCGAAAGTCCTTGGCTTAAACCCACCGTCTCATCGTATCTAAATGAGCAAGTTGCTTAACGGGCTTTCAATAAGTCGTCATTGGTTAAACTAGCGAAACCATGCTCAGCGACTTCACGCAGGCTTCGAGTTCGCTTCGTCTTGATGATTCGCAGATTGAGTCAGATCGCTTTGGGCTATCTGTCGGTCGGTTAAACATCCCGAATAGTCATCAGGCGAACGATCAGCAGATTGTTGAGATTTGTCGTGACAGTAAATTTCAATTTTTGATCTTGCGGTATCCGAGTAGTCGTGTGAGATTGGCCCAAAAACTCGCTGAAATTCAAGAACTTGTCACGTATCAAGCCGACACTCTCGTTTATTTTGCAAAAGATCTTGCGTCAGTAAAAGCACAAGACGCGCCGAGCAAAGACTGGATGTTTCGCCAAGCACAGCCCTCAGATGACGCCGAACTCACACGATTGTCAAAGATTATTTTCGAAGAATATCCGAATCACTACAGAGCCAATAAGTTGCTGAGGTCAGATGCAATTCGAGATGGATTCGCGCAGTGGGCACAAGTCGGATTGCACGATTCGAAGAAATTGACGGTGTTCGTTGAGAGCCTCGAGTCGAAAGTCATTGGCTTTGCTTTAATATCATTCGATCGCGATACGGCCGAAATTGAATTGAATGGAATAGACCCTCAGGCACAAGGACGCGGCGCATATGGATCACTGCTTTTATGGCTCAGTAGTCATCTAGCCACTCGTGGAGTGAAAAAACTTTGCATCTCGACTCAAATTCAAAATGAGCGAGTTATCCGTGCATGGATCCGCGCAGGATTCAATTTTGAGTTTTCTTTGAATACGGTTCATTTGATGCAACCGAACTGACTTCGCATCTGAATTAAAAAATGCGCATCGGCCTGCTTAATTGCGAATTTGCCAAATGGTGCCATTTAAAGAAAGAACAAAAAGTTTTTCGTTGGCTCGCACAACTGCGGTCGGTGAGTCAAGACCATCAAAGTGCAGTGTCATTTTTGGTGAAAACTCATTCGTTGCAATTGACCACACACGGCCACTGCAAAAGTCGGCGAATATGTATCTGTATATCAATGATCCAGATACCGCGACGGCGCCACCACTGATCGAGCAACCATCATCGCCGTGCTGGTATGAGATCACCGGTGGCGTATGACCAATACTTTTTTGATCTTTATTGAATCGATCGTTTGCTTCATAAGCGCTCCATCCAAAATCAGCGATTTGAGGGCTACTTGTAATTTTTGTCAGATCATTAAGAGCACTGACTTCTTCAAATTTTCCTTGTCCAACATCGGCGAGCCATAAGCGATCTTGATAAAGATCAACTCGCCACGGATTACGCAAACCCCGAGCCAAGATCGTAAAACTGCCGTCGCGAGGATCGATTCGTAAAACTTTGCCGAGGGGAGATGAGTCATCAAGTGAAACTCGTAGTGGATCATCGGCCGACCCACCATCACCCATTGGCACGATGATCATCCCACTCGGCTCGACAACGATGTCACCCGCGTTGTGATTTTGAAACGGTTGGTCGATGACAATAATTGTCTTTAAAGATTCGCGAGCAAAAACGCCATCGCGATTTACACCGAGCGACGCAATGGTCGTATCACCATCGCGATTAGTAAAATTAATGTAAGCCGTTGCCCCATCGTTCGAGAATGCGAGACCAAGTAAACCGCGTTCACCTTCACCTTCGGTTAGATCTGCGATATCAAGCACAGGCTCACTGTCAAGCTTCGCATCAATAAATTTATGAACAGTGCCGCGACGCGCAACAAAATAAATTGCCTCGTCACCGATGCGAGACGCGGCATCGACGGGCTGGTCAAGTGTTGCAACCTTCGCCAGGAGCAATTCGCCATTTTCATTTGACTCGTCAGAGACTGCTTCTAACGTCGTGACTCGCTCAACTTGGCTTGATGATTGTGCACCACATGAGGTGACACTGGCGAGCACGACAAAACAAAGAGTTAAACGCCTGACATCGATCACTGGCAAATTAGTTTTGAGTCTCTTTAAGAGCCTCGAGAAGTGTGTTCCAGCCGAGGGTCGCGCACTTGATGCGCACCGGAAACTTCACGACACCTTGCAAGGCCTCGATATCGCCAAGATTTATCGACTGATCAACTTCATCGTCGCCTTCGGTGAGCGTCATCATGTGTTTAAATCGTCGTACGAACGCCTGAACTTCGGCAACAGTCTTGCCCTTGACAGCAACAGTCATCATCGAAGTCGAACTCTGACTGATTGAACAACCTTGCCCAGAAAACTTGACATCCCGCACCACACCATCAGCAACATCTAAATAAATGCAAATGTCATCTCCACAAAGCGGATTGTTTCCCTCGCAACTGACAGCCGGTGGTGGCAACTCGCCCCGATTTCGCGGAGTGCGATAGTGATCGAGAATTATCTCGCGATAAAGATCTTCGATTCCCGGCATCTGTCCTCGCTCAAACTCTCTGTCTAAAAGATATCCGAAGCAGAGTCAAGTGCATCGGCAAGTGCATCCGCATCCGCAGTCGTGTTGTAGAGATAAAAACTTGCCCGTGCGGTGGCGTTGGCTCCGATGATTTTCATCAGCGGTTTGGCGCAGTGATGACCGGCGCGCACGCAAACATTTGACTGATCGAGCACCTGACTCAGATCATGTGGATGTATACCGCGAAAAGCAAAACTAAATGTTGCGCCCCGCAATTCGGGGTTGCGCGGCCCGTGAATCGTGATGTCATCGCCAAAACGGCTGGTCAACATCTCGAGCACATAACTAGACGTCGCAATCTCGTGCTGACGAATGTTTGCCATGCCGACACTGCTTAGATATTCAACTGCCGCGCCGAGACCGACAACTTCGGCGATCGCCGGTGTGCCCGCCTCAAATTTTGCCGGCAGTTCAGCACAGGTAAAACCATCCAGACGAACTTCAGAGATCATGTTGCCACCACCCAAATATGGTGGCATTGCCTGAAGAATTTCTTCGCGGCCCCACAACACGCCCAGACCAGATGGTCCACACATTTTGTGGCTCGAGAACATCGCAAAATCTGCACCCCAAGCCTGCACATCAGTTGGCGCATGCGGCACCGACTGACAGGCATCAACGATTGCCAGTGCACCAGCCGCATGAGCCGCCGCACAAAGCTTCTCGACCGGGTTGATCGTGCCCAGCACATTCGACATCGAAGTAAACGAAAACACCTTGACACCCGTCAACAAACTTTCAAGCGAACTCAAGTCAAGTTGAAAATCACTCGTCAGTGGCACCCAACGTAGTTCGATACCGCGCTCTTGTTGCAACATCTGCCATGGCACGATGTTGGCGTGGTGCTCCATGTGTGTCAGCAAAACCACATCGCCACGCTGCAAGTTTGCTCGGCCCCATGAATTAACTATTAAATTGAGCGCTTCGGTCGCATTTTTTGTAAAAATAATTTCACGAGAATTATTTGAATTGATAAATTTCGCCACCGCATTGCGCGCGTTTTCAAATAGTTCGGTTGCATTTGCCGCCAGCGTGTATGCGCTGCGATTGATCGGAGCATATGACTCGCGCATGAACTTCGCCATCGTGTCGATCACGATGTTTGGTTTTTGCGAAGTATTCGCACTATCTAAATAGACGAGCGGTTTACCGTCGATTTCTTTTGCCAACAGCGGAAAGTCGCGGCGAATTACCGCCGAATCAAACGCGGTGTTTGTGCCGACCATATTTATTGCCCGCTTCGGTATGCGTCGTAGCCGTTACGTTCTAGTTCGCTAGCCAACTCCATAGAGCCCGATTTGACGATGCGTCCATCAATTAAAATATGCACGAAATCTGGCTTCACTTCGTCGAGCAGTCGTTGATAGTGGGTGATCAAAACAATGCCAAGTTCAGGTCGATCTTGCCGCACTTCGCGAATGCCTTGGGCAACAATTCGCAGCGCATCAATATCGAGACCAGAATCGGTCTCGTCAAGAATTGCAAGTTCTGGTTCAAGAATCGCCATTTGCATAATTTCGTTGCGTTTTTTTTCGCCACCCGAAAAACCTTCATTCAAGTACCGGTCCACGAATGATGAGTCCATACCCAGACGTTTCATCCAACTAATTATCGAAAGTCGCAACTCAAGCACCGATAGATCGATGCCTTTTCGAGCCGATAACGACTGACGCAAAAACTGAATCACCGAGACACCCGCAATTTCTTGTGGATACTGAAATGCCAGAAAGATTCCGGCTTTCGCGCGAACATCGGTCGGCCACAGAGAAATATCCTCGCCCTTGTAAAAAATTCGACCGTGCGTGACTTCGTATTCGGGTGCGCCGAGCAAAGTTGTGGCAAGTGTCGATTTACCCGAACCGTTTGGTCCCATGATCGCGTGAACCTCACCGGTGTTTACAGTCAGTGAAACGCCTCGCAGGATTTGCGTATCGGCTTCAGCAGGTTTGGCATGAAGATCTTCAATGCGAAAGAGTTCGCTCACCTAAATAAGTGTAATTGCAGACCAAGTTATTTGCACTATGGCGATAGGAGAAATTAAATATCTACCAGCCGCGCTCAACCCACGCAGCAAGTTGAGGTCGTTCGTCACCAATTGTCGTGTCAAGTCCGTGCCCGGGTAAGACAATTGTCTCAGCCGGAAACGTAAACAATTTATTGTCGATCGAATTGATGATCGTCGCGAAATCTCCGCCCTCAAGTTTTGTATTACCTGGTCCACCCGGAAACAAAGTGTCACCAGTAAACAACAACGGCGTGCCTGCAACAGCAAATGAGATCGAACCCTCTGTATGACCTGGGTTGTGTATCGCGTGCAATCGCAATTTTCCCACTTCAATGACTTCTGCATCATCAATAAAAACGTCGTAGCCGACATCTTTTAGTCTCGGCGCGTCGGCGGCGGTTACTGCGACTTGGTAGCCAGCCTCCCTCAATGCGGGGATCGCCTGAATGTGATCCCAATGTCCATGAGTTTCAAGAACTCGGCGCACACCGAGTCGCTGACACAGTGCCAAAAGTTGTTCGTGTTCGTTGGCCGCGTCGATTAACACGGCCTCGCCCGACTCTCGACATCGCACGACAAAAACATTGTTGTCAAACGGTCCAACAACGACTTTGTGAACGTCAACACTCGAATCTCGCCAATGCAGCGTCTGGTCGTTGAAGTCGGTATTTTCGGTGTGGTTAGCCATTATCCATAAGTATCTCAGACAACCAGCAAAACTGTCCGATTAGCGCAAATCGCTCTGGCGCTGGCAAGATATACCCCATGAACTTTGCCTTTACAGAAGAACAAGAAGAGCTCCGCAAAACAGTCCGCGCATTTTTGGATGCGAAGTCTCCCGAGACGGCAGTGCGCGAGCAAATGGAAACCGTAAATGGCTTCGACCAAGCCGTGTGGTCGCAGATGGGTTCGCAAATGGGACTCATGGGCATTCACATCCCCGAAGAATTCGGTGGCATGGGATTCAGTTACATCGAGCTGGGTGTCGTTCTCGAAGAGATGGGTCGCTCGCTGCTGTGCGCACCGTTCTTCTCGACAGTTGTTTTGGCGGCAAACACTTTGATGCAATCAGGCGATGAAGCAGCGAAAAAGAAATATCTTCCTGGCATCGCCAGTGGTGAGACAACGGCAACGCTCGCATCCGTCGAACCATCTGGCAAGTGGGACGAAGCGGGAATCACGATGCAAGCCAAAGGCTCGGGCTCGAGTTTCACTTTGTCGGGCACAAAAATGTTCGTCCTTGACGGACACACCGCCTCGCTGATCATCGTCTCGGCGCAAACCAAAAAAGGCGTGTCGCTTTTTGCGGTTGACGGAAACGCAAAAGGTCTGACCCGCACTGCTCTTTCGACGATGGATCAAACCCGCAAACAAGCCAAACTTGAATTCACCGATGTCGAAGCCACATTGGTCGGCACCGAAGGCAAGGGCTGGGATGTTTTGTCTCGCGTCAATGATCTCGTCGTTGTCGCACTTGCAGCCGAGCAAGTCGGTGGAGCGCAAAAAGTTCTTGACATGGCGGTCGAATACGCAAAAGTTCGCGTGCAATTCGGTCGACCAATCGGTTCGTTTCAGGCAATCAAGCACAAGTGCGCAGACATGTTGCTTGAAGTTGAATCGGCAAAATCTGCCGCGTACTACGGCATGTGGTGTGCAAGCGAGATGAACGAAGAGTTGCCATCGGTCGCGTCACTTTCAAAGGCATATTGCTCAGAGGCATACTTTCATGCGGCTGCCGAGAACATTCAGATTCACGGCGGCATCGGTTTCACCTGGGAGCACCCGGCGCACCTTTACTTCAAGCGTGCTAAGTCGAGTGAGTTGTTGTTCGGAGATCCGACTTATCATCGTGAACTTCTTGCGCAACGCATCGGCATCTAACACTCACTGCACCGCATGTCTGCGGTTTTGATATTTGCCAGCGTTATTGCAGCTGCGTTGGTCTTTGCAATCGCTGCTGTAACAGTCGGCCGTGAGGCTCGTCGTCTCGACAGCGTGGCGCCGCGCGCGGTCTACGAACTCGAGCAGGCAACCCAGTTCGTCGCCGACCATTTGCCGGGCGATACGCAGGCGCGTTTGACATATTCTGAACTGCGTAAGTTGCTGGTTTTTCACATGCGTTGGTTACACGACAAAGGGTTGCAACCAGCCGGAGTCGTCGATCGTCGTCAAGACATCGTCGATGAGGTCGTGATCGATGAACAAACTGTCGCCGCTTATTTGCTTGGTGCAGCAGAACAGAATCGCATTGAAGTTTTACAAGATGTTGATGTCGTTCATGTCGTCAAAGCGCACCTCGAATATTTTGATGCGATCGGTGCAATCGGACCACAGTCAAACGATTAGGCGATTGTCGACAAAAAACCCAGAGCATCATCGAGCGATTGCTTCGAGGTTGAATCTGTCTTCCAAATATTTGTGTAGCGCTGCAGACGCGGATTGAAATAAGGGTCATCATCGAGAATCGTGCCCCATCGTGCGCCGAGTTTGCCAACTTCTGCCTCGACTCGTTTGGCAATTCGAGTTTTAGATTCAAAATGAAACAACTTTGCGTGCGGAGTGAACACGACGCGGAAACCAGCGAGTTGCACCTTCAGACAGAAGTCAATGTCGTTCCAGTTGCCGGGGAAACCTAGACAAAGCCCACCGACTTGCTCGAACACATCTCGGCGTATCAACATGCAGGCACCAATCAGGCTCGAAACCTCTCGCTGCACGCGCAACAGGTTTTGTGGCCCCGCGGTCTCTGGGCTTCGCCCGCGATACAGATCGGTCGGGTCTGGGCTGAAGATATGACCGGCACTTTGAATTGTCGTGTCTTCAAACAACAACATCGGTCCGGCTACTCCGACTTGTGGGTCGTTGAACAGTGAAACCAATATTTCCAGGGCATCGGCGGTAATGATCTCGGTATCGTCATTCAATAGCAAGATCAAATCCGATTCACAAGACATTGCGCCGATATTGTTTTTTTCAGCGAAATTGAACGGTCTGTCGTAATTAATTATTTGCAATCGTTCGCCACCTATCTGCTGCAATGTCTCGACAACTGTCTTTGGTGTCGGCGTATCGGCGACGATAACAACATTGAAGTTTTGGTAAGTTGACTTTTCAAACAGACTTCGCACTGATTCAACTACCAGCACGCGTTGTTTGCCAAATACTTCGGCAGAAGTGCCTCGAGTAGCAATAACTACCGCAACTGTAGGTTTTTTCGTCAAGCGCCGTTTTACGCGCACGCTCGGCACCAAGGCATCAAGTTCGCAATCGGCTTGAATATCGAGTCGTTGACAGTGCTCGATAACTGCCTGCAATGCTGCCAACGGTCGAGAATCGTTCGACTTGGCAATTGTCAAGACTTCAGCCAAGCGCCAAACATTCTTGGCTTTTTCGCCTAGTCGTAACGCGCGGTCATGTGGATGACGCATCGCTAGATCCACTAGTCCACCACTGCGAGACACAAGATCGGCGCGCGCTACCAGAGTTTCACCGACATAGCAATGCGCCCGCAGTCGTTCGGGTGACCATCCAGGTCGGCGCGCAAAACTCAGTGGCTCAACTTTTTCATTTGTCGGATGCCCAGAGTCGCCATAAAGCAAATCAACATCTGGTTGTTGGATAAAAAGTTCGGTCACCGAAATCAAAGATTCGCGTTGTAGCCCATCGCCCGCACTCAGAAATGTGATCAGATCGTTGTTCACCGATCCACCTGCAACGATTTCGTCAACTTGGTTCACAATCTGCACTCGACCAAACGAAAATCGTCGCCGAAGTTTTTTGAGAACTTCTGGCGATGCGCCCACGATCAACCATGTAATCGCACGCGAACCAGAAACAATCAGCGATTTATGGCTTGCCTGAAGATCGTCGATTTTTGCATCGCGAGCATCTGTGACGACAACGACGTTGGTCATACCCAAAAGCGTTTCAAAACTTTGCGCAGCGACCTCGGCGTGTTTCGGTAGATAAATCTCAATGGCCTCAACCATCCGCGGTGCACCCAGTTGGTCACATGCACTTGTGATGTATTTGGTGGAAACTCGTATGCGCGCGGCGCGCCGTATTTTTTAATCTGTCGGTTGCGCTCAGCAAGTTCAGCACGCCGTACAAACTCAACATCGCGCTTTGTCAACGCATCAATCTTTTGCTGGACGATAACTGGGTCGAAAAGTGGCGACACCATAACTTCTTAAGGATAGCGAAACTCAGACTGCCACTAGCTTAATAAGTACCGCTTAATAAGTACTACTGTGCTAGATCATCATGTTTATTGAGCCAACAACCCGTTCGCCGAGATCTGTGTCTCCGGAAACTTTCCAACGTGAACTCGCTTCTTGTGCCGTTGCTCGACCGGTGGCAAGTTCAACGAATGTGTTGCTGTCAAAAAATAGCTCCATTAGTGGCTTGCTAGATGGCGATTCAATCACCGTGGCACGACCATTAACCACTGTGATTGAAATATTTCTTACAACCGGTGCTGTGATGTGAATGACCACACAAGATCCTTCGGGGGCGGCTGCTCGCTTGCCAACGACAATTGGCAAGGTTCTGCACAGGCGATCAACAGTGAGTTCGGCACTCGCAGAATTTTGATTTCCGGCAATGTTCAGCGCCCGACGAATATCTTGTTCGTGAACCCAGCAATCCATAACACGAATATGCAAAAAATCAGCAACGGTGCCTTTGCCTGTAGGGGTCATCGCTTCTTTGGTGAAATACTCTTCTGGTTCTGATTCAAGTTGAGCGCGGCGACTTGACATCACCTGATCAAATTCTTTTAGAACTTCGGCCCCGGTCATTGAGCGGCGAGCATCTACCTCGTGCTCGTTCATCTCGCCGATTGGATTCTTGACGAACTCAAGCGAAGTAGCCCGATGCGTTGTTGAACCCTGACCGCCCATAGATTTTTCTGTGCCGATCATGTGAGAAAGATTGTCTTGAACTGTCCAACCTGGGCACTGAGTCGGTGTCTTGAATTGTGACTCAGTCAAGTCAGCACAAAGATTTTGTATCGACCGCAAAGTATCGAACAGCAATTCAAGAGTTTTTTTGTAGTTGTTTTCGCTCATAGTGCGGGAGTCTGCACGGTTCGCCACTCACGCGCTTTCAAATACGGCGCGAAAACTTTTGCAATATTCTCGAGATCTCCCTGCGTCTTCGGGGTCTTGATCTCATAGAGACCTTGTATTTCGCTGTAACCCTTCACCAAACCCCAAAGTTTAAGTGCTTCTTCGCCAACAGGCGGCGGCACGACCACTGGCCCAAATACGCCTACGACCATTTTCAAAAACGATCAGTGGCACACCAAATGCCGCAAACTTATTGACCGACTCTTGATGATCAAGTCGCACATCATCATGGGTCGTCTTATCTGCGATCGCTTCATCCCATGTGTTGCTTGGCGCGGAGATACTTTCAAGAAGTTTGCGCGCAGTCGCTTCTTCGTATGGCCGCAATCCATCCTCATGCAGGGCTTTGGCTGCCACTAAATACCAGTCATCGCATAGATCCATGTCTTTCCTGCGCAACCAGGCCGCAATCCGAAGGGGAGTCCACCCGTATGCGAGTTCGCGCTCCCATGGATGCTTTTTTCCTTCTTCGCGATTAATTTCTTCAAGACTAAAAAAGCGCCAATTGATTTCAAGATCGACAGTCCGTCGAACTTCGCGAATCCAAATAGATGTTTGATATGCCCATGGACACATGATGTCGAAGAAAAAATCAATTTTTATCGGCTCACTTTGTGCCTCTGCCATGTCGGCAATACTACGCAGATTACGATGAGCCAAACGAAGCGACGGCTAGATTTGAGATATGCAGAGATCTACACGGTTCGCCCACACTCGATACCTCGGCGACAAGCGAACACAATTGGTATACGACGTTGATGCACTAGACGCCGAGACATACTCGGAGATAATTGATGACATCGTCAATCAAGAAGTTGGCCTGTGCTTCGCGCCAGACACGCTTCCCGAGGCGCGCAATCGCGGCTACAAACTTGCAACTTCTGCCAAGGTACGACGCCATCGCAAACCACACGCGTAATTACTGATCGCTCGTCACCAAAGTGAACGGAGAATTTCTCTCAGGCGATCTAAAAATTTCTCGCTATCTCGCCAAGCCTTCTGGTAAGACCGCCGTTTTGCCCGGCATGTTGCTGTGTCATGGCTTTCCGGTTGCGCTGAATGATGCACGACATTCGGCGAGTACATTCCCCGAATTAATTGATCGTGTCGCCAACGAACTTGGTTGGGCGGCGATGACATTCACATTTCGCGGATGTGGCTCAAGTCAAGGCGATTTCTCAATGCAAGGCTGGGTCGATGATCTTCGCGCCGCGATCGATCATTTGGTTGCCGAAGTTTCACCGAGTGGTATCTGGCTCGTCGGCACAAACACTGGTGCGTCGCTCGCTCTGTGCGCCGGCGCCGACGATCCACGAGTCAATGGTTGTGCATTGCTCGGCCCTCATGCAGATTTCGACGATTGGGCCGCTCATCCGCGAAGATTTCTCGAACACGTTCGCGAAGTCGGAGCAATTCATAATCCAAAGTTTCCCGAATCATATGACGAATGGAGCCGCGAGTTACGCAGGTTTCGACCAACAGATGCGGCACGAAGATTTGCGCCACGACCGTTGTTGCTACTGCATGGCGATGACGACGAAAGCGTACCGACTGCCGATTCTCGAGTTCTCGCTGAAGCGCACGGGTCTGCAGACTTGCAGATCATCCCTGGTGCTGGTCACCGACTGCGGCACGACCCGCGAGCAATCGCAGTTTTGCTTGGGTGGCTAGATCGACAGCGATCAAACATCAAGATTTAAATTCTAAATTCGACTCAATTTTTAGCGCAATCCATTCGGGTGCGTACTGTGCCAGTTGTATGCCGATTCAATGATGCTTCGAAGATCGTGAGTTGGTTGCCAATTTAAAACTTTGCGCGCCAAAGTCGCGTCGGCATAAACACTCACGGGGTCACCTTCTCGGCGGGCGCCAATTGTGTGCGGTACTTTACGCTTCGCAACTTCTGCCGCCATCTCTAGCAACTGCGTGACAGATGTGCCGTTGCCTGTGCCAATGTTGCAGGCTATTGCCTTGCTAATCATTGTGTTTCCGGCCGACTCTAGATACTCAAGTGCCTTGACATGTGCGATCGCCAAATCTTCGACATGAATGTAGTCGCGAATACATGTGCCATCGGGAGTCGCATAATCGTTGCCGAATATTTCAAATTTGAATTTTTCATCGAGCAATGCACGCATCGCTCTCGGAATCAAGTTCTGCGACGACATCCAATCTTCGCCGATTTTATTGTCACTGCTGGCACCTGCAGCGTTGAAATAGCGCAAACTGACCGATCTCAAACCAGCGGTTGTTAGTGATCTTAAAATATTTTCGATCGCTAATTTGGTTTCGGCGTAAACACTCTCTGGGTTGGTCGGCTCGTTTTCGGTGGTCGGTGATGATTTCGGTGTGCCATACACGGATGCCGAAGAAGAAAAAACGAATCGTATACATTTTCTGAAATCAAAGTCTCCAATAATTTGATGGTCGACGAAACATTGTTTTGCCAATACTTCATCGGGTGGGTCATCGACTCACCAACTGATTTGTATGCCGCAAAATGGACGACATCGGTAATTTTGTATTTACGACAAATTTTGGAGACAAGTTTCTGATCGGCAATATCGCCGACGATCAACTTCGCGTCAATCACGGCTTTTTTATTGCCCCGCTCGAGGGTGTCAAGAACCACAACATCGCGCGATGCATTGCGCAACGCCCGCACCGTGTGTGCGCCGATGTATCCAGCCCCACCAGTTACGAGAACGGTCACTTCTTGACTCTGCTCTTGCTGCGCGCCAATGGTCGGTCTTGCTTGTCGTGGTCTAGTGCGCGTTGCATCTGTTTAAACCCACGAACCTTCAGCAAAGTTGCCGCAGAATAAATATCGGCTACAGACCTGGGCTGTTTATCCGAGAAAACTCCGGCAAATTTCTGCCAACCACGCGGACGCACATTAAAACGCTTGCCAAGTAGGGCTATGAAAATTTGTGCCTTTTCTTCGCCGAAGCCAGGCAACTTGCGAAGCCGCTCCATAAGTTGTTCGGCGTCAGTCACATCTTTCCAAACGTTGTCGGCTTTTCCGCCGTGATCTTGAGTCAGCGCCGCGCAGAGTTGATGCACTCTCGTCGCCATTGATTTCGGAAACCTGTGAATCGCAGGCTTCTCAGAACAGATCGCAACAAAATCATCCACGTTCATCGCTGCAATTCGCTTGGCATTCAAATGTCCGAGTCGTTTACGAATCGTGTACGGCCCAGTGAACGCCCACTCCATCGGCACTTGCTGATCTAGCAACATACCGATCATCAGCGCGGTGCCGTCACGTTTCAATAACGCATCAGCGCTTTCGATGCCGGTGATATAAAGTTCGCGGGTCATTGATGAAGCGAGAAAGCAATCTCAGGGTCAAGACCGTGCCGTTGAATCGCTTCGGCAACAATTTCTGGTTTGATCACACCCGATTTTGAAAGTTGGTGCAACACAGTTACAACAATATGTGGTGCATCGATCTCGAAGTGTCGACGCAATGCCGCACGGGTGTCGCTTCGCCCCATTCCATCGGTGCCAAGTGGAGTAAATGATCGGTTGGTGATGAATCTCGCAACCTGTTCTGGCACCATCCGCATAAAGTCGCTCACGGCAACAATTGGCCCTTGACCGCCATTAAGAAGTTTGGCCACGAGTGGTTCGCGTGATGTCTGTTGCGGATGCAATCTGTTCCAGCGTTCAACCTCGAGTGCTTCTTCGCGCAGAGTCTTGTATGAGGTCGCCGACCAAAGTTCGCAGCCAACCTCGTATTTCTCAAGCAACTCAGCAGCAGCGGCACTCGCAGCGGCATGGGCAGAGCCCGAAAACAAAATAGTTGCTTTGTGCGTCGCTTGTGGCGCTGGTTTCCATAAATAGAGACCTTGCATAATCTCACTAGTAATCGTCGACGAGTTTGCGATCGCCGGCATCTGATAGTTCTCGTTGTACAGAGTCAAATAAAAGAACACATCGCTGGGTTTATCGCCGTACATTTCTTTGATCCCATTACGAACAATCGCTGCTACTTCATATGCGAACGCCGGGTCATACGCGCGACACGCAGGAACCGTGCTTGCCAACAACAGTGAGTGACCGTCTTGGTGTTGCAGACCTTCACCGTGCAGAGTTGTTCGCCCCGCGGTGGCACCCAGCAAAAAACCTCGCGTGCGAGCATCGGCCGCCTGCCAAATCAAATCGCCGACTCGCTGAAAACCAAACATCGAGTAAAACGTGTAGAACGGAACCATCGGCACGCCACGAGTTGCATAACTCGTGCCTGCCGCAATGAAACTCGCGAGACTTCCGGCTTCGGTAATACCTTCTTCAAGAATTTGACCATCAACGGCTTCGGCATAATTCAAAAGCATGTCGTGGTCTACCGGCTCATATTTTTGACCTTGTGAGGCATAGATCTTAAGTTCTCCAAACATCGAGTCCATGCCGAATGTTCGCGCTTCATCAGGGATAATCGGCACGACACGCTCTCCAAAATCTTTGTCGCGCGCAAGATTGCGCAGCAACCGTGTGAAGCCCATCGTCGTGCTGACGCTTTGCGTTGAACTACCGTTGTCGAATTCTTTGAAAGCGTCATCGCTCGGCAATGTCAAAACTTTTCGCGCAACGGTGCTTCGTCTTGGCATCGAACCACCGAGAGCGCGTCGTCGCTCGATCATGTATTGATATTCGACGCTGTCCTCAGGTGGTCGATAATACGGTGGTTCGTCAGCCTCAAGTGCGGCATCTGAAATCTCTTCGTTCAAGTGCAGGCGATCGCGCAAAGTTTTCAACTGCGCATCCGTCATTTTTTTGATTTGATGAGTTGCGTTGCGACCCTCGATCTCGTCACCAAGCGTCCAACCTTTTACTGTTTTGCATAAAATCACCGTCGGGCGACCAGATCCCGTGTTTTGAACTGCTGCACGGTAAGCGGCATAAAGTTTTCGATAGTCGTGACCGCCGCGTGGCAACAATCGCAGGTCATCATCAGTTAAGTGGCTAACCATCTCGCGAAGTCTCGGGTCTGGTCCAAAAAAGTTTTCACGAATGTAGTTGCCGTCTTCAATCGTGTATCGCTGAAATTCGCCGTCGACGGTCGTATTCATTTTGTTGAGTAATGCGCCCGAGGTGTCGCGGGCGAGCAGGTCATCCCACTTCGAACCCCAAATAACTTTGATCACATTCCATCCAGCACCACGAAAAGTTGCTTCAAGTTCTTGGATGATCTTTCCGTTACCGCGCACCGGGCCGTCGAGGCGTTGCAAGTTGCAGTTCACGACGAACACCAGATTGTCGAGATGCTCTCGTGCCGCGAGCGAAATCGAACCAAGAGTTTCAGGCTCGTCACATTCGCCGTCACCCAAGAATGCCCAGACGCGACTTGCCGAAGTGTCGTCAATTTTTCGATTCAACAAATAACGATTGAATCGTGCTTGGTACAGCGCCGTCAATGGACCAAGGCCCATCGATACGGTTGGGAACTCCCAAAACTCGGGCATCAATCTCGGATGCGGATAACTTGACAGCCCGCGACCGCCACGACCGATCTCGCGTCTAAAAGAATTTAAATCATCTTCATTGAGTCGGCGCTCAAGAAACGCTCGTGCGTAAACACCCGGTGCCGCATGTCCTTGAAAGTAGACATGGTCGCCGGGTGATCCACTGTCTTTACCTTTGAAGAAGTGATTGAAACCGATTTCATAGAGACTCGCCGACGAAGCAAATGTCGACAAGTGACCACCGATGCCTTCGGCGTTTGTGTTTGCACGAACCACCATCACCGCGGCGTTCCAACGAATGTAGGCACGAATTCTTCGCTCTAAATGTTCATCACCTGGAAACCACGGTTCATATTCTGCTGAAATGCTGTTGACATACGGTGTTGAAACCGTCGCCGGAAAACTTACTTGACTCGCTCGGGCACGCTCCAACAGCCGAGAGAGCAGATACCTCGCGCGATTTTTGCCTTGCACTTCGACGACGGCGTCAAGTGAATCTAACCACTCTTCGGTTCGCCGGGGTCAGTGTCAGGCAGTTGATGAATTGATCCGTCAAACAGCACTTCTATAGTCTCGCAGATTTTTTTGATATCGCGCACATGTATGTCGCTATTCACCGAGAATTTGCGCAAGTATTAACTAATGGCGATAATTATCTACACCGACGGTGCATGCTCTGGCAACCCTGGCCCGGGGGGTTGGGCATGGGCTGTTGCGCCAAAAGGTGAACCAAATGCGGTCGGCAGTGAGCAACCTTCAACAAATCAGAGAATGGAGCTCGCCGCAGTTTTGAATGCACTGCTCGCATACTCTGACAACTCCGAAGCAATTTTAATTCGATCAGACAGCACATATGTTGTGCACTGTTTTCGTGATAAATGGTGGATGGGATGGCAACGACGCGGATGGAAAAACTCGCAGCGACAACCGGTTGCAAATCGCGATCTCTGGGAGCCACTGATTGATCTTGTAAATAAGCGCGGTGATGTGAGTTTTGAATGGGTTAAAGCCCACAACGGTGACCCAATGAATGAGTTCGTTGATCAACTCGCGGTGGCCGCTTCACTCGGTGGAGCATAAATAATTACGAGTTGCTCGCGATGTCGAAAATTGCGTAGTGTCTAAATCTATGGACATCAAAGACGTAAGCGCAATAGTTACCGGTGGAGCATCAGGAATCGGGGCAGCAGTCTCGCGAATGCTTGCATCTCGTGGGGCGAAGGTCGTCGTGGCCGATGTGCAAGAACAAAAAGGCGAAGCACTTGCAAAAGAAATTGGTGGCGCATATTGCAAAGTTGATGTCACCGAAACGCAAGACATCATCAATGCCACCGAGATGGCAAAATCAATGGGACCAGTTCGCATTCTCGTTAACTCGGCTGGCATCGGTTGGGCACAGCGCACTGTTGGAAAAGATGGTTCATACGAGTCGGCCGCAAATCTCGACGCGTTCAAAAGAGTGATTGCGATCAACTTGGTTGGCACTTTTGACTGCATCCGCATTGTCGGCACGGCGATGAGCACCACCGAACCTCTCGCACATGGCGAACGCGGTGCGATCGTAAATATCGCATCAGTTGCCGCATACGACGGACAAATTGGTCAGGCTTCGTATTCGGCTTCAAAGGGCGGAGTCGTCGGAATGACTTTGCCGATCGCCCGCGATCTCTCGGCCATTGGTATACGCGTGAATACGGTTGCACCTGGTTTGATCGATACACCAATTTATGGACAAGGCGAAGCCAGCGAAAATTTCAAAGCAAATCTTGAAAAGGGCGTTTTGTTTCCTCATCGACTTGGCGCGCCGGAAGAACTTGCGTCGATGGTTGTCGAGTGCATCGTAAATAGTTACATGAACGCCGAGTCGATTCGCGTTGACGGCGGCATTCGCATGCCGCCAAAGTGACGAATAAGTAATTTACGTGGCTGGTCCCCACGTTCTCCATCGCCATCCGTTTACGCCATTCGACGAATCACCCTCTGCTGAGGCCGCGTTGTTTTCGGCGATGCCGATACCTGCAGAGATAACCCCTCAAATTGTCGGTGACAAGTTTCGTCATCGACTCGGCACTTTTCCAGTTGAAATTGCAAATTGGTTGCCACGTGACGCAGAAACTGATCTAACTATCGGGTTAAAACAAAAACTTCTAGCAACGCGTCGCGACGAAGTTGTCGGGTTGCAGCCAGGTGGTGAAGAAGTCGCGCAAGAAGCGGCTCAACTTGTTAGTCAGTGGGCGGGTGTCGCGCTATCAAGCACTGGCATCAATGCGCTGGCCGAAGCGAGTTTGCTTGTCGCCGATGATCTTGCCGTGTTGCAGCCGGTTGAATCACAAGACGGTGTCGAACAAATGTTGTTAACTGCGGCCGTGGTTTGCTGTCCGAGTCGGTGGCTGCTCGCCGAAAAAATGGGTCAGAATATGTTCGCGGTGCATGCGCCAGTGGCAAAATATGCCGATCAGGTCGGTGCGGCCGTCGATACATATTTTCAACGGCTTGCTGTTGATCGACCTGTGTGGCGCTCGAACTGGATTATTCAAGATCACCCAGCGCTGTTTCAGCCGCAAATACCGTCGAGTCCGCTAGTAACAACGCCAGACGAATTGTGGATTCGCATGGAGCGGCAAACTTTGCGTCGACTGCCCGCAACAAATGGCATCCTTTTTACGATTCGCGGATATCAACAGCCACTGCCCGAATATCTCTCGCGCAACAAACAAATCGCCCAAGTCATTCGCACAATGCTTGAGCGACTTCCCGATGATGTTGCCCATTACAAATCGGTCTTCACCTATCGCCCCAGCATATTGAACTGGATCAACCAGTTCTGCTAGAAATTTACGTCGTGTAGTCGGCGTTAATGCGAACGTAGCCGTCGGTTAGGTCGCAACCCCAAACAGTGCAACTTGCGTTGCCCGTATTGAGCGTGACATGAATCAGCACGGTATCGCTGCGCATGTATTTGCTCAGTTCAGCAAGGCCAGAAGCATCAACAAAAGTGGGGTATACCTCTTGGCTGCCAAAACGAATCACAACTTGTGTTTCGTCAATGTCGCGTTCATCGCTGCATTTGCCGATCGCCATTGCAACTCGACCCCAGTTTGGGTCTGCGCCGTGCACGGCGGTCTTGACCAATGGCGAATTGACGATCGACTTAGCCACAAGTTTTGCTTGACGCACATCGCGAGCGCCATCAACACAAACCTCAATCAATTTTTCTGCACCTTCGCCATCACGGGCAACTTGTTTGGTTAATGACAGGGCGACCTCATAAAGCGCAGCCTCAAAAGATGCTGTTTCAACCACGCCGGCTTTGCCGCTTGCCAAAATAATTGCCGTGTCGCTAGTTGATGTGTCGGTGTCAACAGAAACGCAATTGAATGTTTTGTCGATCACGCGACGAAAAATCTGGTCAAGCGAGTGCTTATCAAGATCTGCATCGGTAAACATCATTGTGATCAACGTCGCCATGTTCGGCTCAATCATGCCAACGCCTTTGGCCACACCTACGACTCGTGCCGTTGATCCGGCGATTACAGCTTCGGCAGTTTTGTGCACCGTATCGGTGGTCATAATTCCGCGTGCAACATCTTCGACAGAAGTGTTTTCGAATTTGTCTGGTATCGCAGATAAACCGTTACGCACATTTTGCATTGGATACTGACGACCGATCACGCCAGTCGAAGCGATCAAAACATCTTTCGCCTCACAACCAATTTTTTGCGCAACAGCATTAACAACTTCGCGAGCGTTACTCATGCCTTCGGCACCTGTTGCGACATTTGCATTTTTGAAATCACCACGACGGCGCGCGCAGAATTGTCAGCGATATTCTCTCGGCTGACTACGACACTCGGGCCGGCAAAACGGCTTTGCGTAAACACACCCGACGCAACGCACGCACTTTCGGCAACAACAAGAGTCAGATCTTGCGAGTTGTCTTTAATGCCGATGTTTGCGACGTAGGCACCAAAACCTTGAGGCAGTTTCACGAACCCAGCCTATTTTTTATCGGCAAAGTATCTAGCCAAATTATCGAGCGTTTTGCGAATGTCGAGCTCGTTTTTGCGAACATAGCCGGCCAACTCAATCATCAAGGGTGACTTTGAGGTGCCGTATGAAAACTGTTCAGTCACCATCGTGCCGCCTTGCGTCGATTCGAGTATGTAGCGCCAAATGTGGCCACCAAAGTGTCGCCAACCGATCTGCTTGTCTTCAACAAACTCGACAACAGTGTTTGTAATTTTGTATGGCGCTCCTTTTTTCATGCTCATGCCAAATGTTGCGTTCAGTGAAAGTCTTTTCGGCGCCGCATCTTTTGCGGCTTTAACAGAGCCCGAGCCATCAATCACAGGATGCATCGCTGGGTTCGCCAAAAGTTCAAAGATCTCATGTGGTGTTGCGGGCACGAAGTGACTCGCCGAAATCAATTTATTTTTTTATCAATAATGCTTGAAATTGGTTTCTCCATGGCTTGATACTACGCAAGCGAAGCGACGACTGCTTCGCCACAGCGTCGACCCGAGTAAAGCGCACCTTCAATCGAACCTGTGTCGCGGTGGTCACCACAGACAAATAATCCCTCACCAATCTCAACTGATTGCTTGGGATCGAAAGGTGGCAGTTGTTCTGGCCCTGCGTGTGTAATTCGATAAGTCTTGATGTGGCGCCATGCGTCTACTTGTGGTCCCCACCAAGTACGAAGTTGGTCTCGCGACATCTCTTCAAGATCTCCGTCAATGATTCCAGGCAGCGCGGCGACTATCAGGTGTTTACCTGGTGGTGCATAACTTGGGGCGATGTTGCTTAGTACCGCGGCATTTAGCACCGGGCCGACGCCAGTGCCGTCGAGCACGACAAACTTTTCGTCTGTTGGCGGCGTGTCAGCCGAAAAATAAACACAGCCAGCAACTCGCGAGGTAATTTTTTGAGTCTTAAGCAATTCACTTGAAGTGGGCTGATCGGTGGCAACAACAATTGCTTTTGCTCGAACCTGAGAATCAGCAGTTGATACGACGCCTGGCTCAACTCCCGTGACCCGAGTGTTCAAAAAAATATTTTCAGTGCCGAGATGTCTGGCCAATTGCTCTGGCAAAGCACTCATGCCGTTAGTTGGTAGCGCACTTTGGCCTTCGCTTAAATATTTAAAAATGATTTCAAACATTCGTCGCGAGGTGCGCAACTCCGGATCAAGTTGGATTCCGCCGAACAACGGTCTGAAAAATCTGTCGATCATTTTTGTAGAGAACCCGAAGCCGCGCAGTGCGACAACCGTTGAAATATCTTGCTTCGATAAAACTTTTTCCGCCGCACTGTGCATCACCCTCCAGCGCAACACAGCGATGCGTAACTTGTCGACTAGAGAACCAATTGGCGCAAAGACTGTTGCGACTGCTCGTCGGGGTTCTCGAAACGGATCTGTCACGACTGACGCTTTGCCGTTTCGCATTATCAGTGCGCCAGAACTGAACATCTTCAGATCGAGTGAAGCCATGTCAACTTGAGTTTTCAATTCGGGATACGCAGTCAGCAAAACTTGAAATCCTCGATCCAGCAGAAACCCGTCGACTTTGTCGGTGCGAACTCGACCGCCAACACCATCTTGAGCCTCAACGACGATTACCGAAAATCCATGGCTTTTAATTTGTCTGGCGGCCGCCAAGCCTGCGAGCCCTGCACCGATGACGACCGCGTCAACGCTGGCAGGCAACCGGCTCATTTGTTGAGCAGTGCCCGCAATGCAATATCAATCGTCTGATGTTGAAACGTGAATCCAGACTTTTGCAACTCAATTGGCATCACTCGCTGCCCAGTGAACAACAGAGCATCGGCGAGTTCGCCACCAAGCAAGAGTTTCGGTCCGAACTTCGGTATCGGCAAAATCGCGAGACGCTTAAGCGTGCGGGCCATCGAGTTTGTGAATTCGGCATTGGTCACCGGGTTCGGTGCTGTCAAGTTTGCCGCGCCAGAAATATTCGCAGTCAGCAAGTATTCGATCGCTGCAAGTTCATCATCCAGCGAAATCCAACTTTGCCAAGCCCGTCCGTCACCAAATTTTCCGCCAAGACCAAGTTTGAAAAGCGGAAGTTGCTTCTTGAGCGCACCACCAAGTGGTGTGAGCACAATGCCAGTTCGCAAATAAACTGTTCTCACGCCGGCATCAACTGCGGGTTTTGCCGCCGCCTCCCACTGTTTACAAATATCAGCCAGAAAACTCGAGCCGCTACTCGACTGTTCGGTTAATTCTTCATCACCCCGTGGTCCGTAAATTCCGATTGCTGAGCCAGACAAAAATACACTCGGCTTTTTTGCCGAGTTGGCGATCGTCGACGCCAATAATGCCGTGGTTTTTGTACGGCTCTCAAGAAGCTCTTGTTTGTATTTTGCTGTCCATCGGCGGTCGCCAATGCCAGCACCCGATAAATGAATTACCGCATCAGCACCGTCGATAACAGATGCATTGATTTGACCGGTCGCAGGGTTCCATTGACTTTCATTGGCTTGCGCCGTTCGACGAACTAGTTGAACCACTTCGTGACCATGTTTACGCAAATTCTTTACTAATGGTTTGCCGATTAATCCACTCGCACCCGTAACTATGATTTTCATATAAATGTAATGCTAGTTACTTAATGACAATAGGCACCGAGGTCACGACAGTATTTGGACGATAAAGCAGTCGTGCTTTGATTGAAAGCGCCGATTGATTGTGCAACCACTGCGACCTCACTGAAGTCACGAACTCTGGGATGATAACCGTGATGATGTCGTCGCTGGCTTCGTCATCAAGTTCGTTGATTCGCGTCATCAACGAATCGGTGATATCCCTGAATTCGTCGTTGATCATTTCTAATTCGACGGTCAAGTTATGTTTGGCCCATTCAGCGTCTAGTTTTACTCCCGCTTCAGGTGAGCCCACGGCAGATAACGCAAGCAACCTGTCTGGCCGCAGACTCTCGGCGTACTTAACCGCTTGCAATACGCCTTTATTTACAGAACCCACGAGAACTACGACTAGGTGAGTACGTCGTGGGGCAATGTATCCATCTTCGATTTTCAAAAACGATCGAACTCTTACATAGTGTCGGTTAATAGTTATAAATATCACCATCATTGATGGGATGATCACTGCCGGAATCCACGCGCCATCGGCGAATTTTACGACAACGACGATTCCTGCCACAAACAGCGTGGTCATCGACCCAATGCCAGAAAAAAATGCGCGAATTTGCCAGCCTGATTCTTTGAGTTTTCGGTGGCGAACGAGCATGCCAAATTGACTCAGCGTGAAGCCGGTGAAGACACCGACCGCATATAGAGGTATCAAGGCGTTGACAAGACCACCGAATGCGATCACTAATCCCGAGGCAGCAAAGCCAAGAAACAAAATTCCGTTTGAGAAGACGAGTCGGTCGCCACGATTGGCTAGTTGTCGCGGTAGAAAATTATCCTGGGCGATGATCGATGAAAGTCGCGGAAAGTCGGCGTAAGCAGTATTCGCCGCCAAAATCAAGATACCGAACGTTGCAAACTGGGTTATGAAGAAGAAAATATTTCGCCCGCCATAAACTTGCTCCGCCATTTGTGCCAATACGGTCACTTTTATGTTTCCTTCGTGATCCTTCAGCGGCTGAAGTTTCTCGGCCAAAACACTTAAACCAAGAAACGAGGTACCGAGCACGACAGCCATCCACATCAAGGTTTTAGATGCATTTTTTGCTTCTGGTTTTTCAAACGCGGGTACGCCATCGGCGACAGCCTCGATACCAGTTAAAGCCACTGCACCAGATGAGAAGGCTTTAAGAAAAAAGAATATTGTCAGGGTCTTTTGACCAGAAAGAAGTTCTTGAGCAACTTCGCCAGAGTGATCTATTGGTCCGAGATCTTTGAAGTAAACCTTGTACAAGCCAACGATAATTAACGAAGCAAGACTAATTATGTATAAATAAGTTGGTGGGGCAAACAGTGCACCTGATTCTTTGAGACCACGCAAGTTTGCCAGGGTTACGATCGCAATAAAACCCACACAAAGCGTTACGCGATGCGGTGCGAGGTTGCTAAATGCCGAGATGATTGCGGCAACGCCGGCTGACACCGAAACCGCAACCGTCAAAATGTAGTCAACGAGCATCGAAGCGCCGGCAACCAATGATGGATGTTTGCCGAGATTTTCGCGGGCGACGATGTAACTGCCGCCACCATTTGGGTATGCATAAATTGTTTGTCTGTAACTGCTGACGACGATGATCAATAAGAAAATAACTAAAACCGAAATTGGTACCAAATTGTCGAACGCAGACAAACCAACTGCGGCCAGCGATAAAAATACGATCAGAATCTCTTCGGTGGCGTAGGCGGTACTTGATATTGCGTCACTTGCGAATACGGGCAGCGCAATTTTTTTTGAAAGTCGGTGGTGGTGATCTTGCGAACTGGCGATCGGTTTACCGATGAAGAAGCGTTTTAATGCAGACGGTGAAAGTGCCATTTCGGTCATACATCTTCGCACAATCATCAGTATTTTACGTGATTAGAGGCTTATGCTTGAAAACGTGCATGTCGTGATTGTTGGCTGTGGACGAGTTGGTTCAACTCTCGCTCTTGAACTAACTGCTTCGGGTCACACAGTGGCCGTGATTGATCGAAAGACTGAGGCCTTTAAGCGCTTGGGTGAAAACTTTTCGGGTCTAACAATCGCAGGAATCGGATTTGATCGCGACGTGCTGCAAGAAGCAGGAATCGAAAAAGCACAAGCCGTTGCCGCAGTCACAAATGGTGATAATTCGAATATTTTGATTGCCCGTGTCGCGCGTGAAAAATTTGGCATCGAAAAAGTAGTTGCGCGAATTTATGACCCCAAACGAGCCGAGATCTATGAGCGCCTTGGTGTTGCGACGGTGGCAACAGTCAAGTGGACATCAGAACGAATTTTGCGTCGGATTTTGCCAGATGTCTCGAGCATCGAGTGGACAGACCCAAGTTCAAATGTCGTGTTGATCGAGCGGGAGTTTCCCAACAATCTTGTCGGCAAAAAAGTAATTGAGATCGAATTGACGAGTGCTCGTGTTTCTGCGATACGCAGGCTCGGCACAGCGGTGATCCCCGACGAAAAAACAATCGTGCAACAGGGCGATGTCGGCTACTTCACGGTCGAAATTAATTCTGTCAACAAGTTGGACAATCTCTTGAAGCAGGGTGCCTGATGAAAGTAATCGTTGCAGGTGGTGGAAGCGTCGGGCGCTACACGGCAGAAGAATTAGTCGCCGCCGGGCACGATGTATTGCTTATCGAAAATGATCGCGCAGTTTTTCGAGACTACGGCAAGGCCGAAGAAGCCAAAGGAGTGCGTTGGTATCTCGGTGATGCATGTGACGTCGAAGTCCTTCGGGCTGCTGGTGTCGCTGACGCCGATGTCGTGGCTGCCGTAACTGGTGACGACGAAGACAATTTGGTCGTCTCGCTATTGGCGAAACAAGAGTTCGGTGCGCCAAGAGTTATCGCTCGTGTGAATAATCCGAAAAATCATTGGATGTTCAACGAGATGTGGGGCATTGATGTTGCTGTTTCGACTCCACACTTGATTACAAGCCTCGTCCAAGAAGCAGTTTCTGTTGGCAACTTTGTCAAACTTATGGATTTCGCCGGTGGCAAAGCCGAGTTAGCAGAAGTGACTCTCGCTATCGAATCACCTGCTTGCGATAAGACGCTTAAAGATTTGAAGTTTCCTCGAAGCGCGACGGTTGTGGCAATTGTTCGCAACGAAGTCGTGCTTGTGCCCGAGAGCGACACAATCTTGCGAGCGGGTGACGAAGTTATGGTCTTGATCACCGAGGATGCAGAACTCGCAATTCAAAAAATACTGGTCGGCTAAAAATCAATTAGTCAGTTCGTGTCAAGCAAGCAGGGTGTAAGCAGGATTCAACACCACCGTTTGCGCGCCATCTTGATGTGGTACCCCATCGATCATTATGCAGCGACCGTGATTGATACCAGGGATGTTGCGACGACCACTAAAAATTACAGTGACTTCGCCCGTACCATCGCCGATAACAATTTCGACTGCTGGTATTCCGCTGCGGGGTTTGATGCGCATACGCTTAATTTCACCGGCAACTTTGACTCTTTGCCGACATTGCATCTCGCTTAGTTTTACAAAATCGTATTGTCTGAAGCGCTCACAGAGTCTCTCGGTATCAATTTCCTTCTTGTCGGCTGAGAGATTTTTCCCGATATCCCGAATACCCATTAGTTGGTTGCCAATCTGTTCAATTCTTGATCTAGTTCTGCTTCAGTAAGAACGCCGATTTTTGTCGTGACTGTTCCATCGCGGGCAACAAACGCCCAACCTGGTTGGTAAGGCACTTCAAATCTTGCGAACACTTCGCCATCGCCGTCATTGATGTTGGCAAATGTTATGCCGGTGTCGGCGATGAAACTTTGCATCGACTTTTCGCTACCGTTCCAGGCGACACCCGTTATCTGTACTTTGGTTTGCCATGTTTTAAATGCAGCCTCGACCGAGGTTGACTCAAATCGACAAGTGCCTCAACCAGGTGCCCAAAACCAGAATGCAATTGGTTTTGTCGCGAGCACCTCGGCGCTATTGAAGTTTCCGCCTCCGACAAGTGGCGCAATAAAAGTCGCTTGTGATTCTGTTGTCTGTGCCGATGCGGTTGATTCGACGCTCGTGTCCACAGTTTCACTTTGTGCTGCAGGATCGGCACCACATCCATAGAGCAACAAGACCAAAAACGCCGCAGAGAATTGTCTGTTTAGTTTTAATGTCTTGTTCATCTAAGCAAGAGTAACTGATCAACCCGAGATCATCTGCCAAATTGCCGTATCATAATTAATCATGAGCACGAGAAAATTGATATTTTTTGCTTTACTTTGTGGAGTCGCCATTTTGATGGCTGGCTCGTTGCAACTGTTCTTAATGTCACGGTAGATCTGCGATAAGTCATAGTTCGGTCACGAACCTAAACGGCTACGATAAACAGGGCATTCACAAGAAAGAGAAACCTTGGCAGACCAATTTGATCTCGTTGTAATCGGCGGAGGTCCTGGTGGCTATGCATCAGCCTTTTATGCAGCATCCTGCGGAATGAGCGTGGCTCTAGTTGAACGCGACACAATCGGCGGAACATGTTTAAATCGTGGTTGCATCCCAGCAAAGGCGTTTCTTGAAACTGCCGCCGCCAATCGCCATGTCGCCCATGCCTCTGAATTCGGAATCAACGCAAATTCGACTGGCATAGATTTTGCGGTCAGCCAAGCACGTAAAGCGCGCATCGTCGAAGGCTTGGTCAAAGGTCTCACCGGCTTAACAAAGTCGAAAAAAGTTACATACTTGCTCGGTACGGGCTCACTTGAGGCGGGCCGAGTTGTGAGTGTGCAACTCGCCGATGGCACCTCGAAAAAAATTCAAGCCAATAATGTGATTTTGGCTAGTGGTTCGGTGCCTCGCACAATCAAGGGCTTTCCGATTGGCGGATCAATCATGACCTCGGATGAGGTTCTGATGTTAAACAAGATTCCAAAACGAATCGCAGTAATCGGCGGTGGCGCAATCGGATGTGAGTTTGCGTCGACATTCGCTGATCTCGGCTCAGAAGTTTCGATTCTTGAAGGAGCACCAAAAATTTTGCCGGGTCTTGACCCTGATGTCGCCAATGTCGTCGTCAAGAGTTTCACAAAAAAGAAGATCAATATAAAAACTGGCATTGTCGTAACTGGCCAAAGTTCGTTGCCGGACGGTTCGACGCAGATAACTTTTGCGACAGGTGACCCGCAAATTGTTGACGTTGTGGTTGTGTCGGTTGGTCGCCGTGCTTTTTCTGATGCGTTGGGTCTTGTTGGCACAAATGTGAAAGTCGACGACCGCGGATTTGTCGTCGTCAATGAATATTGCCAAACTGGCGAATCTGGTGTCTATGCAATCGGTGATTTGATAAACACGCCGCAACTCGCGCACGTTGCCTATGCCGAGGCAATTTTGTCGATCAAACATCTCGTGGCGAAAACGCAACGCCAATTATGTACGACCGCGTGCCATGGGCAATTTATTGTCATCCAGAAGTTGCATGGGCTGGCCCTTCAGAAGGAGCAAGCGCGCGAGGCAGGTCATGATGTCGTTGTCGCAAAGCATCAATTTCGTGCCAACTCTCGGGCGATGATTTTGGGCGAAATTGACGGGCTAGTCAAAGTGATCGCCAAAAAAAAATCCTGATGGCTCTGCTGGTCAAGTCCTTGGCGTGCACATGGTCGGGCCTTGGGTTACAGAGCAATTGGCGGCTGGATATTTGGCAGTCAACTGGGAGGCTTCAGTTGATGAAATCGCCGAGTTCGTGATGC
This sequence comes from Acidimicrobiaceae bacterium, assembly GCA_003569125.1. GTDB lineage: Bacteria > Actinomycetota > Acidimicrobiia > Acidimicrobiales > Ilumatobacteraceae > BACL27. The sequence continues at coordinate 63,566 of BGOG01000008.1, forward strand.
CACATCCAAGCCTCAGCGAACTGTTCGGCGAGACAATTCTCTCGTTGACCTGGTAGAAGTTTCAACGCATGAGACACTTAGTAACGACTAGATAGCGAGAAAATTAAATGGCTGAAATCACACTTCCACAACTAGGCGAAACTGTCACCGAAGGAACAATCACGCGCTGGTTTAAAAAAGTTGGCGATGCTGTCGCCGCTGACGAGCCGTTGTTCGAAGTTTCGACGGACAAAGTTGATACAGAAGTGCCGTCTCCAGTTGCTGGCACTCTGACCGAGATTCGCGTCAAAGAAGGTGAAACGGTTTCGGTCGGCACTGTTATTGCTGTTGTCGGTTCGGCGCCTGCGAGTTCGGCGCCTGCGCCGGTTGTTGCGCCTGCGCCCGTTGCCCAAGTCGCTCCCGAACCGCAACACTGCGCCTGTAACTGTCGCGCAAGTCGCACCGGTGCCTGCGCCAGTTGTTCAAACTCCAGTGCGCGCCGCACAACCAGTTGCAAGTGTTGCGACTTGCAACGCGAACACCAATCGCAGCCAATGCATCAAATAAATTACTTTCACCAGTAGTGCGCCGACTTGTTTCGGATCACGGCATCGATGTCAACATCACTTGTCGGCACTGGTCCTGGCAATCGCATCACGCGCGAAGATGTTTTAGATTACATCGACAAAAATGGCACGGCGCCTGCGCCGGTTGTTGTGCCTGCGCCCGCGCCGGTTGTTGCGCCCGCGCCGGTTGTTGCGACTGCACCAGTTGTCGCAACACCGGTAGCCCCCGCACCAGTTGCACAGCCTGCACCAGTTGTAGAAGCCCAAAAGTTGTCGCGCCAGCACCGCAGCCAGCCCAGCAACAAGCGCCTAAGTTCACGCAAAGTTCAGAGCGTGAAACTGTTATTCCGTTGACAAAAATTCGCAAACTCACGGCGGCGCACATGATTATGTCGCAGGCAGTTAGCGCCCACGCTTTCAGCGTCGTCGAAGTTGACTATGCAAATGTTGATGCAACGCGAAGTGAAGTCAAAGATCAATGGAAACAGTCAGAAGGTTTCACGCTGACATATCTTCCGTTCATCGCCCGAGCCATTGTTGATGCATTGGCAGAATATCCAAATCTCAATGCGAGCATCGAAGCCGACAAGTTGGTCGTTCATAATTATGTCGACCTCGGCATTGCAGTTGACCTTGAGTTTCAGGTCTGCTCGTACCAGTTGTGCGCAGTGCCGATGACAAGCGCCTTCGCGCGATCGCTCGCGAAATATCAGATCTTGCAACTCGTGCCCGCACCCGAAAGTTGACTCCAGATGAATTCAAGGCGGAACTTTCACGATTTCAAATAACGGCTCTGCTGGTTCGGTGCTCACAATGCCGATCATCAACCAGCCACAAGTAGCGATCATGTCGACTGATGCGATTGTGCGCAAGCCAGTCGTCGCGCGACTGTCTGATGGTTCTGAGAGCATCGCGATTCATCCGATCGGCAATCTTGCAATGAGTTGGGATCATCGCGCGTTTGATGGTGCATACGCGGCCGGATTTCTAGCAAAAGTAAAACGAGTTCTTGAAACACAGGATTGGTCGGCGGAGATCTAAATCGTGTCTCAAGAAGATACAAAAATCGCCGCAAAACTAAATGTGCGTTGGCTGGGCAAAGTGCCTTATCGAGAAGCACTCGCAGTTCAAACTGCAATGTTTTCGCAGTCATCAAATCAGCATTTATTGATGCTCGAGCATCCACACGTTTTACTTATGGTCCGAGCGCAGATCTAAAAAATAATCTCAAATGTGACCCGACACAAGTTGGCGCAGAACTGGTAAAAGTCAACCGCGGCGGTGACATCACCTATCACGGCCCGGGTCAACTCGTTGTTTACCCGATTCTTTCGCTTGAGGCCAAGTACGGCTCCGGTGGGCCAGCCGACATGCAGGCATATGTGTGCGGTGTAGAGCAACTCGTAATTGACACACTTGCCGAACTTGGCATCAC
>BGOG01000009.1 GCA_003569125.1 Acidimicrobiaceae bacterium
CTTTGCGCTAACACTCGCGACGTTGGGGAGCAAGGAATCGAACCCTGAATAACAGAACCAGAATCTGCTGTGTTGCCAGTTACACACACTCCCCAGAGTGACGAAACTACGATATCGCAATTATTTAATTAATTCGTCCATGAGTCGACACGCCGAAAGCCAACAATGCGCCCGACGGCGACGCCAACTGCTTCTCGCAGATTGTGCCAAAACGCATCAGCACCCCGAACGACACTCGAACGAGTTGACGAAGAACTCGCTTCAAGCCCGACTTCTTGGGCAATCAACTTGGCGCGCAGTTGATGAAATGGATCACTGACGATCAGCACGCGCGAAATATCTTTCTGCGAAGCAATCTGTTTGACTCCAAGCAACGAGGCATAAGTAGTCTTGCCAGAGTTCTCTTCGAAGATTATTTCGCTCGATACTCCTTTTGATTCAAAAAACTTTCGTGATGCCGCCGCCTCGGTGAAGCGATCTCCAATTTGTTTGCCACCAGTTACAACAATGTAAGACGACAAATCAAGATTCCAGAGTTCAAGCGCATGATCAAGTCGTGCCTGCAATTGCGGCGACGGTCGACCGTCATATTGCGCTGCACCCAACACGACTATGGCATCAACCGGTTGCTTATCGGCGCTGCGACCCGTGTTCCAAACTTGATACAACGAGATCAAAAAATAGAGCGAAAAAATCGCAACAACCGCACCGAGTGATTGAACAACTCGTCTGATTTTCATTACGTCAGACTCGCTCAAACCTTTTTAGCAAGTGCGACGTCAATTCGTTTGATTACCGCATCACGACCCAACATCGAAATAGGTTCGAACAGCGGCGGACCAACACTGCGCCCCGTCACAGCCACCCGCAAAGGCGCCTGAAGTTTGCCAAGTTTCAGCGAATGCCCTTCACCAATTTTTTCGACCACCGCCTTGAGCGCATCAGCCGTGAACTCGCAGGTTTTAAAACCATCACGAATGGCGATCAGCGTGGGCACTGCCCACTCCGGTGCAAAGGCTTTGGTGAATGCGGCATCATCAATTGACGGCAGGTCACAAAACAAGAAGTCGACCATGCTCGGCACTTCTTGCAACAACTGCACGCGAGTCTGCACGAGCGGCGCAATTTCGGCAAAAACTTTCGCGTCATAATCTGATTGCTTCCACGGTGCACGCTCGCCCGTTAACCAAACTTCACAGGCTGCAATGAAATCATCAACCGTCATCGCGCGAATATAGTCTGCGTTGAAAGAATGAAGTTTGACGATGTCGAAGAATGCCGGTGAATGGTTGACGCTGCCAAGCGCAAATTCGTCGGCGATTTTTTGAAACGGCACTATTTCTGTATCGCCAGTTGGCGCCCAACCAAGTGTCATCAAATAATTTTTCATCGCGCTAGCCAAGATGCCTTCTTCGCGATACTGCTCTACCGCAACTTTGTCGCGACGCTTCGAGAGTTTCTTGCGCTGTTCGTTGACGAGTACTGGTACGTGAGCCCAAATCGGGGCCGTTGTGCCCAGCGCATCCCAAATCATCTGTTGTTTTGGCGCGTTAGGCAAATGCTCTTCGGCACGCACAACATGGGTGATGCCCTGATTGATGTCGTCGACGACATTGGCGATCAGAAATACCGGCGAACCATTACTGCGTAATAAAACGAAATCTTCAATCGTTGAATTGTCGAACACGACTTCACCGCGAACCTGATCATGCACAACCGTCGACCCTGACGGCACACGAAATCGCAACACGTGACCAGCACCAGGGCCAAGACCACGATCACGCGAATAGCCGTCGTAGCCCTGTCGTTCGTTTTGTTTGCCCGATTCTTTGGCACGCTTTTGAATATCTTCGGTTGAAAGATCGCAATAGTAAGCCTTGCCTTGCGCAAAAAGTTTTTCGGCAGCGGCAATATGCAGCGCAGCATTTTCCGACTGAAAATATGGTCCTTCAAAGTGTGAGTCTGAAGAGTCGATGCCGAGCCATGCGAGCGCATCAATGATTCCCTGCGTCCATTGCGGATTATTTCGCGAGTCATCGGTATCTTCGATCCGTAAAACGAACACACCGTTGGTCTGTAGCGCAAGAATCCAGTTGTAAAGCGCAGTTCGTGCACCGCCAACGTGAAAGTATCCCGTTGGCGACGGCGCAAATCGGTAGCGCGGTATCTGTGCCATCTGTCTTAAGGCTATCTCGGTGTGTGTTGTTGATAGAGACAGAACTATCGTTGACGCTGTGGCAAATAAAACAGCAGAACACGAAGGTCACCCAGACCACCGCGCACTCGCTGGTGGTTCGGCACGTGCAGGAATTTTTGGTTTCAGTGACGGACTGGTCTCAAATGTTTCGTTGATAATTGGTTTCGCTGCTGGTGGTGTTGGCTCGAGCGTGGTTCGTTTAGCCGGTATCGCTGCCGCAGTTGCCGGGGCGGCAAGCATGGCCGCTGGTGAGTGGGTTTCGATCAGCGCGCAAAATGAACTCGTTCAGCGTGAGATGGCTCTCGAACTACGCGAACTCAAAATTCATCCCGAAGCCGAGACCTCCGAGTTGGCGGCAATGTATCGCCAACACGGCATGTCGCGCGAACAAGCATCTGCTTCGGCAAAAGAGGTTATGCGAGACCCCGAGCGCGCCGTGATCGTGCACGCGCGAGAAGAATTTGGGCTAGATGCGGGCAATCTGCCGAACCCATTTATTATTGCATTGATTTCACTGCTCACTTTTTTGGCGGGAGCAATGTTGCCAGTTGTTCCATGGATTTTTAGCGGCGGCAACCCGGCAAAGTACGCGTCAGTCATTGTTGCCGTGATCGCCGCTGCGCTGGCTGGTGCTGCAATTGGTCAGCAAGCTGAGCGATCAAAAATCTCTAGCGCTGTGCGCCAAGTTTCGATCATGTTGCTTGCCGTGGGTATTACCTATCTGATCGGCCGACTCGTCGGTGTAACGATCAACTAAAATCGTTTTTGACATGACGACTGGCCAGCAAACAAATATCTACGGTGAGCCGATTGAGCCGTGCAATTTTGACCCCGTGACGGGTTTTTATCGCACGGGTTGTTGCGAAACTAGTGGCGACGACACGGGTGTGCACACGGTTTGTGCAATCATGACCGAAGAGTTTTTGGCGTATTCAAAATCGGTCGGCAACGACCTTTCGACACCGATGCCTCAATATGGTTTTGCTGGTCTCAAACCGGGCGACCAATGGTGTTTGTGCGCGCCACGCTGGCAAGAAGCTTTCGAAGCCGGCAAAGCACCAAAAGTAAACTTGCGTGCAACGCACACACTGTCGCTTGAATTTATTTCGCTAAAAGATTTAGAAGCCCACGCTGCAACTGATTAAAAGTTAGGCGCCAGTCAGCGCGTGCCAACTGCCAGGCATTCCAGTGCGAATTTGCTCAATCGTCATGATCATTGTGCTTTCGGGGACCATGTCGACGAGTTCTCGAGTTTCAGAATAGTGATGCGTGGCGCGACCAAGACCTGCAAACAGTTGCTGACGGCGCGCGACAAGATCAGCAGGTGGATGCAGCAACATCCAACCCCAAATTGAAAAGGCGAACACCAAATCATGAATCACCGGAGCGCGACCATATTTCGATGCACGGCGCAAAGCAATCGCGAGTGTCCCACGAATTGCATCGTCAGCCGACTCGCCGGGCTGCAACTCAATTAAATCGCGCAGACCTTCTGCAAGTTTCAACGCATATCCCTGATCTGGTCCTTGACGACCAAGTCGCTCACCTTTTGGCTGGCGGCTAGTTATCGCCGCAGGGCGGTCGTTTCTCCATGGTGCCGGAATATGTTCGGGTGACTCGTACGACCGCGGACGATCGGTTGGATCAACAGGCGTAAATTTTGGTGCAGCCATAAGTCAAATACTCTAGATCAATTAATCACGCGATCAAGATCGCAAATGCAATAATCCGTAGACCAAAGATTCTTCAAGCGCGCGCCATGATGCTTCAATGATGTTTGCTGAGACCCCGATTGTTGTCCATGTGCTTTCACCATCAGTGGCGTCGATTAGCACACGAGTTACTGCACCAGTTGCCGAGCCGGAGTCGAGAATTCGCACCTTATAGTCGGTTAGATGGACGCGCTCGAGTTGAGGAAAACTAGTTTTTAGGGCCTCGCGCAACGCCGTGTCGATTGCGTTGACTGGTCCGTTGCCTTCTGAAGTGTAAACATTTCGAATTTCACCAACCCAGACTTTTACCGTTGCTTCGGTTGTGAACGCACCAGATGCCGCTTCGTCTGTGATCACGCGCATTGACTCAACTTTGAAAAATGATTGATCCCAACCGGACGCACGACGCATCAATAATTCGAGCGAAGCATCTGCGGCTTCAAAGTGATAGCCCTCAAACTCGAGTCGTTTAAGGTCGTCGAGAACTTGATTGATCGCCGGGCCATCCATATCGAGACCGAGTTCTTGGGCCTTCATCGAGATCGTTGCACGACCAGCCATCTCTGAAACCAAAAAGCGTGTGCCGTTGCCGACCAATTCTGGTGCGACATGCTCGTATGCATCTTTGGCGCGAGCAATTGCCGAAACATGCAAACCCGCTTTGTGGGCAAATGCCGACACACCAACATAAGGTGCCTGAGGATTCATTGGACGATTCAAAACTTCGGCAACATGGTTGCTGACTTGCGTTAGACGTTCGAGATGGCCATCAGGCAGACATTTGTAACCAAGTTTTAGTTGCAAGTTCGGTATGACGGTCGTCAAATTCGTGTTGCCTGTGCGCTCGCCTAGACCATTGAGCGTGCCTTGCACATGACGGGCACCACTTTGCACGGCTGCAAGCGAGTTTGCAACTGCGCAACCCGTGTCATCGTGGCAATGAATGCCGATCACGACATCGCTACCCATATGACGGCGCACGTCGGCAACAATTTTTTCTATTTCATTTGGCAACGACCCACCATTCGTATCGCAGAGCACCAAGTGTGTTGCGCCACCAATAACAGCCGCTTCGAGTACGCGCAGTGAAAACTCTGCGTTGTGTTTATAGCCGTCAAAAAAATGCTCCATGTCGACGAGTACGCGACGATTGTTGGCAACGAGAAACTTGACCGAGTCACTGACCATCGCCACACCCTCGTCGAGAGTCGTCTGCAATGCTTGCTCGACGTGATAATCAGAACTCTTGGCGACGATGCACACTGCGCTTGTCTCGGCTTCGATCAAGTTTCGCAGTGTTGCGTCGTCATCGACTTTGCCGGCAGGTCGCCGTGTCGAACCAAAGGCAACAAGCGTCGAAGTCTTGAGTTTTAGTTCGGTACGAGCACGCGCAAAAAACTCGATGTCTTTCGGGTTCGCACCTGGCCAACCACCCTCGATGTATTGAACGCCGAGATAATCAAGTTGCTCGGCGATGCGAAGTTTGTCTTGAACACTTGCCGAAACGCCTTCAACTTGCATGCCGTCGCGCAGAGTTGTGTCAAATACCTCGACGAGTTCGGGCGAATTCGTCACTTTTTCAGACACGGACTGCGCCATGATCAATTACTTGACTAACTCACACCAGTGTTTATAGCGATCGTCTTGACCACGAACCGCCTTTGCATATGTCGCGGCGATTGCTTTTGTCATCGGCCCTGGGCATGGCACGTTACGATCATCGACCGAGCTCACAGAACCAACCTCGGCGGCAGTGCCGCACACGAAAATTTCATCGGCGATGTAGAGGTCGCTCCGCGCGATGTTGTCGACACGAATATCAAAGCCCAAATCACGGGCAATTGTCGTGACGCTCGATTGTGTGATGCCCTCAAGCGCACCAGCCGAAAGTGGAGGCGTGAGAATTACGCCGTTGCGCACGCAGAAAATATTCTCGCCGGTACATTCGGCAATTAAACCGTTCGGCGAAAGCATGATCGCTTCGTCGTATCCCGCTTTGAGCGCTTCAACTTTTGCCAATGACGAGTTGACATAGTTGCCAACAGTTTTTGCCGCGGGCGGCATCGTGTTGTGGTCGTGTCGCGTCCAAGATGAAATCTTCATGCGCACACCTTTGTCAACGGCGTCATCGCCAAGATAGGCGCCCCATGGCCAACATGCGATGGCTACATCAACTTTGCATGGCAACGTGTTTAATCCCATTTCGCCATATCCGTAGTAAGCGAGCGGACGAACATAACACGATGGCAAGCCAGTTGATTTGACGGTTTGCTTTGTTGCCTCGACGAGTTCTTCGATTGAATAAGGCATATCCATGCCCATGATTTTTGCGCTGTTATGAAGACGTTTGATGTGATCGGTCAATCGAAAAACCGCCGGACCACCAGCGGTTTCATATGCGCGAATACCTTCAAAGACACCGGTGCCGTAGTGCAGAGTATGAGTCAAAACATGCACTTTTGCGTCGTCCCAATTGACGAGCGAACCGTTCATCCAAATTTTAGGTGTTGTTGTAATTGGCATTAGATCTCCTGAATCAACCTACTTAAGTTTACTGCCGCTATTTATATAGTCGGCTTCAATTAAATTTCTTAATTTGGCGAGTTAGATACTGGCTTTAACTCGTTTGGCGATTTCATCACCGATTGCCGTGGTCGAGCCTGTGACGGGCGAAACACATGCGGTTCGCAACGCAGTGGCCGCCGTCTGCTCACCAAGAAACTCGAGCATGTGTGCTGCAGACAAAATCGCCGCGACTGGATTAGCCACACCTTTGCCCGCAATATCAGGGGCAGAACCATGCACCGGCTCAAACATCGACGGACCGCTTCGTGACGGATTTAAATTCGCCGACGAAGCGACACCAATACCACCAGAAACAGCCCCGCCCAAATCGGTGAGAATGTCACCAAATAAATTATCGGTGACGATCACATCGTAACGATGCGGATCTTGTACGAAGTAAATGCACGCCGCGTCGATGTGATTGTAAGCAGTCTGAACTTGGGCAAACTCTTTTGCCACGCGGTCAAAAACTCGTTGCCATAAATCGCCGGCGAATGTGAGCACATTTGTTTTGTGAACTAGCGTCACATGCTTGCGTTCGCGAGTCATGGCAAGTTCAAACGCAAACCGCAGACAACGCTCGACACCTTTGGCCGTGTTTACGCTGCCTTGTGTGGCGACTTCATCTGGTGTGTCACGACGCAACACACCGCCTTCGCCGGCGTATGAGCCTTCTGTGTTCTCGCGTATCACGATAAAGTCATGCGACTTTGTTTGACCTGGCCCGACCCCAGAGAACGGACGAAGATTGATATACAGATCTAATTCAAAACGCATTTTAAGCAACAACCCGCGTTCAATTAATCCCGGTCGTACTGCTGGTGTGCCGACTGCGCCGAGCAAAATTGCATCGAACTCACGCAACTCGGTCAAGGTTGCATCCGAAAGAATTTCGCCGTCACGAAGATATCTCGCACCACCTAAGTCAAAATTCTTGGTTTCTAGCTTCACGCCCGAAGCAGCAACTACTTTGAGTGCCTCGGTGATTACTTCTGGGCCGATTCCGTCGCCACCGATTATTGCAACACGATGACTTGCCGAAACATTGCTCGCTTTGTGTGAAACCATCCCTTAATCGTAGGGCGCAATTTCGGGCTGATAACTCTGAGAACTAACGCGTAGAGCGAGCTATGTGTTCTAGATAGCATTTAATGGATAATGATCCACAAAGTCTCTCGGAACCTTTACGAGCGCCTTCGCGAAGAGCACGCTGATCTCACGACCAGAGGCCGAATTGCGGCCGCCGAGAAAATCGCCCGTGCGCGCGAGCACGGTGACCTCAAAGAAAATGGCGACTATCACGCCGCTAAAGACGAGCACGGCCACATGGAAGGCCGAATTCGCCAGCTTGAGTCGATTCTCGAAAATGTTGAAATTGTTGAACCACCTGTTGATGACACGGTCGGGTTCGGAACGATCGTCACGGTGCTTTATGACGGCGATGACCAATCGATGGCCGAAAGTTATTTGATCGGCCACATTGAAGAGAAGTGCGATAGCGCCGAAGTGATGAGCCCGACGTCTCCACTTGGCGCGGCTCTACTCGGCGCAAAAAAAGGTGACATGGTTACTTACGCCGCACCTAACGGAAACTTGAAAGTCAAAATTATCGAGATGCGTCAACAGTGATCCGCGAATCGGTAGCACCTCTCGCCGGCTTGCCACCAGGTTTCGAGATTGACCTGCCTGGACGCGGGCGAATTTTCGTGCGCGAAAAATCCGGTCCAGCGGGTGCGCCAACGCTTTTGCTTCTTCACGGATGGACAGCAACTGCAGATCTGAATTGGTTCACATGCTTTGACGCATTGTCTGAACACTTTCGTGTCGTGGCAATGGATATGCGCGGTCACGGCCGAGGCATTCGTACCAAGTCAAGTTTCAAACTTGAAGATTGTGCCGATGACGCTGCTGCGGTCGCCGATGTTCTTGGCATCTCAACTTTTATTCCGGTTGGGTATTCAATGGGTGGTGCAGTTGCCCAACTTTTGTGGGGTCGACATGAACTGCGCGTGCGTGGAATCGTGTTGTGCAGCACCGCAAGCCACTTCGCCGAAAAGCGCGAAGAAAAACTCAGCTTCTTTGGATTAACTGGTCTTGCTGCACTATCTCGCTTAACCACACCACAAGCCCGCACCTGGCTTACTGATCAACTTTATTTGCAACGCAAATCTGAAGGACTCGCAGATTGGGCCGTGCAGCAAATTGCGAGCCACGATTGGCGACACATTCTTGAGGCGGGTAGCGCAATCGGCAACTTCGACTCACGCGACTGGTTGCCACGACTTGAGGCACCTGCCGCGGTGGTAATCACCACTCAAGATAATGTCGTCGCATCTGAGCGTCAAGCCGAATTGTTTCAGATTATTGACGATGTTGAAGTATTCGAAGTGCACGGTGGACACAACGCTGTTTTCGCGATGAAAGAATTCTTTGTGCCAACGCTTGTTGAAGCATGTTTATCGGTTTACTACCGATCATCTCGCTAACTAGATAACGCGCTGATACTCAGCGTGCTAACTGATAGTTTCGCGACTGACGACCACTTTTGGATCATTCCATAAGTCTTTAACCGCGTCAGCCAGACTTCCGCGAGCCGCGCCGTCATCGGTGACGATGTCGTTTGGTGTATCGGCGAACCGCAACACGGATGCAACACCTTTGTCGCATACTGCGACGACCAATCGCACTCGCCTACGCAATGGGTGTTGACTCGGCGGAACTTCATCATTAATCGCTTCATGAAGCTCATCGCCTGCCCGTGTCTCATCGTCTTGTTCGTCACGATCAAGTGGGGCCGCCCAACCGCAAGTGAGCACCACCGCAACATCGAACATTCGAGCGATGGCGCTGCTTGGTGCATCTAGCAACTCGTACACGTCGCCATGTTCAGCGAGAAAGCTAATTCGTAAAGCACCATCTTGATGTGTTGCGATGCCCTTTGCATCAACGATGCTCACCCCATAAAGACGTGCTCTTGGCAAATTGAAACCATCTAACGAAGAGTGAAGACTGGCCTCGACACAAGTGGCAATGGCTATTGGTGTTGGATCATCCTGCATATCCGTGTTGTGTACGCAGACTTTGAATTATGGCGAACCTAATTTTTCGGCTCAAGATGTGGCACGCTGTAGTAAATGAAATTCAATTTTCGATGGCAGATGCAGATTAAATCACAACCGCTGCTTTCACTGACAGTCGCATTTTTTCTGGTAATCGGCGTCTGGTCACAGTTGACTCCATTATTTGCGGCCCCAGACGAACCTGCGGGCTACATAAGAGGTGCGGCGCTGGTCAGAGGACAGTTTGTCGGCACCGATATTGCCGCCAGTCAAACAACTTCTTATTGGTCAACCTATGTAGATATCCCCCAACAATTCGGCGTCGCGCAATTAGTGCCCTGGTGTTTTGTCGGCAAACCAGATACACCCGCATGTTCGCTGCCTCTCGAAAGCTTGACGCCTGTCGAACAACCCAGAACCGACATGGGTCGGTATCCGCCAGTTGGATACTTGGCAAGCGGGTTGGGTTCGTTAGCTGGCGCAACTGATCTCTCGGTTCGACTTGGTCGGCTAATCAATGCCGCCATTTGTGCATTTTTGATTGCGCTTGGATGCATCAATATTCTCTCTAACCGACGATCGATAATTCTTGTTCTAGCAGCGGTGACACCAGGCGTGATTTTTTTTAGTTCCGTGATTAGCTCAAGCGCCCTTGAAATTTCGGCTGCAATTTGTTTTTGGTGCTCAATTACGACATTGCTGTCATCGTCAAAAATTTCAATACTCACGATCAACTCTGTCGCGATTTCATCTTTTCTGTTGACACTTGCCAGACCAATTGGTGTTGTCAATCTGGCGATCATCGTCGGCATCTCGTTGATTGCACAGGCGAACATCAAAGAGTCCATCGCGCGGATTATCTCAAGTTGGCAAATTATTCTGGCGACTGTGATTTCGCTACTAATTATGGCGGCGTGGTATCTGAAGATCTATTCATATCACCTCAGTGAGCGAGTCGTCACCGACCCAAGCAATCCGACGTTAAGACAGATCGTTGAACAATCACTCAATGACACATCAAACAAAGTTGGTGAGTCAATCGGCAATTTTGGTTGGCTTGACACACCATCCCCAACGTTTGTTGTGTGGTTTTTTGTTGCATTATTCGGAGTGATCGTTGCAAGAAACTGGAATACGGTTACAAAAGCAAATCGTCGTGCGGTGGTTTGTTTGGCGCTATTGATTCCATTCTTGATGATTTTCATTAATCGAAACACGCAGAACTTATTACGAAATTATGGGGTTCAAGGGCGCTACCTCACACCGCTAATCGTGGGCATTCCAATCATCATCGGTGCACTATGGTCGCCAAGCAAAAAATCGATCAAAATCATTATCGGAGGTTGGGCTGTGGCGATTTTTGCTACTGCGCTAAATGTGCTTCGCCGATACTCGGTAGGCATCAAGCCACAAAACTTTTTTGAAATGTTTACTGACCCTATTTGGCAACCACCTCTTGGCGTGCTTGGCACAATGCTCGCACTTGTCGCCGCACTGACTGTTTTAAGCAGTGTTTTTTATACAATTGCGACGAGCGACCTTGAAAATAATCGTTGAGACAGCAAATTACTCAGGCAGAATAGACAGGTGAGTTCGCAGCCCAAAACCCTTGCGCAAAAAGTTTGGGATCGCCACGTTGTCAGTTCGGGGCCGAATCAGCCAGACCTTATATATATCGATCTGCACTTAGTTCACGAAGTTACAAGTCCGCAGGCATTCGATGGCTTGCGTCTCGCGAACCGCACGGTGCGTAGACCAGACCTCACCGTGGCGACCGAAGACCACAATGTGCCGACTGAAAATATTCACTTGCCGATTGCCGATGAGATATCAGCAAAACAAATCGAGGTACTGCGCAAAAACGCCGAAGAATTTAAGATCACGCTCTACCCAATGGGTGACGCTCGACAGGGCATCGTGCATGTGATCGGACCAGAGCAGGGTCGCACCCTGCCGGGCATGACGATTGTTTGCGGCGATAGCCACACGGCGACGCACGGTGCGTTTGGTGCACTCGCTTTCGGCATTGGTACGAGCGAAGTCGAACATGTTTTGGCCACACAAACTCTGCCCCAAGAACGCCCGAAGTGGATGAGTGTAAATGTCGAAGGCACTGTGCCCAATGGCGTGACCGCAAAGGACATTATTCTCGCTGTGATCGGCGAAATCGGCACGGGCGGCGGCATCGGTCACGTAATCGAATACCGCGGTTCGGCGATTCGTAGTTTGTCAATGGAAGGGCGAATGACGGTTTGCAATATGTCGATTGAGGCCGGTGCGCGAGCAGGTCTTGTTGCACCAGACGAAATAACTTTTGAATATTTGCGCGGGCGCGAGTTTGCTCCAACCGGAACACAATTTGATGCAGCGGTTGCCGATTGGAAAACTTTACGCACTGACGACGGCGCCAAGTTTGACAAAGAAGTAACAATTGACGCCAGCAAACTTTCGCCGAACGTAACTTGGGGCACGAACCCCGCACAAGTTGTATCGCTTAATGGTCGCGTGCCGACACCAAGTGACTACAGCGATGCGACCGAGCGCGACAGCGTTACGCGCGCGCTCGAATATATGGGGCTAGAAGCGGGCACCGCGATTCGTGAGATCAAAGTCGACACTGTGTTCATCGGCTCTTGCACCAACTCGCGTATCGAAGACCTGCGTGCGGCGGCCGATGTTGTGCGAGGGCGAAAAGTGAAAGTAAAACGCGTGATGGTCGTGCCGGGCAGTCACGCCGTTAAATTGCAGGCGCAAGCCGAGGGTCTTGACAAAATTTTCATTGCCGCAGGTATTGATTGGCGCGAACCGGGTTGTTCGATGTGCTTGGCGATGAACCCCGACAAACTTGCGCCTCAAGAACGTGCCGCCAGTACATCAAATCGTAATTTCGAAGGTCGACAGGGTCGCGGCGGTCGCACTCATTTGGTCTCGCCTGCAATTGCTGCTGCGACTGCAGTCGCCGGGCACTTTGCCGCGCCAGAAGATTTGCTATGAAAGCCGTTCGGGTAATTTCTGGTCGCGGTGTGCCACTCAAGCGCAGCGATGTTGATACCGACCAAATTATTCCAGCCGAATGGCTTAAGCGCGTAGAGCGAACAGGTTTTGAAAAGGGTTTATTCTCAACTTGGCGAGATGACCGAAATTTTGTGCTCAACGACGAGCGTTACGCGGGCGCTTCAATTTTGGTTGCTGGCAAAAGTTTCGGTGTTGGCTCTTCGCGCGAGCATGCAGTATGGGCAATTCAACAGGGTGGATTCAACGCGGTCATCGCCCCAAGTTTCAGCGACATCTTTCGCAACAACTGTGGCAAGAACGGTTTGATCGCCGTGGTTTTGCGCGAAGAAATAGTAAACAAACTTTGGCAGATCATCGAGAATGACTCGACCACCGAAATCACGGTTGATGTTGAACGGCTTGTTGTTGAAGTCGCCAGCACCGGTCTTTGCGAGACCTTCGAGATGAACCCCGACACTCAGAATCGGTTCTTAAACGGTCTGGATGACATCTCGATTTCTTTGCTGCACAGCGACGAAATTTCGCGTTTTGAAACTAGCCGACCAGCTTGGTTTTAGTTGACGGCGATCGGACTCGCCAAGAACGTCTTCAAATCAGCGAGTCGCTTATCGTTCGAAAAAACCTCGATCGGTGCCTGGGTCTCAAGTCTTAAACCGCGCTGAATAATTCGACAAGTCGTGTGCTGGTTGTATTCAGCCAAAGTCACTGCCCAACCATCCTTGCCCGCACGTGCCGTTCGGCCGGACCTGTGCAAATAAGTTTTCACTTCGAGCGGCGGCACATAATGCACTACGATGCCGACGTCGTCAATATCGATTCCGCGCGCGGCGACATCTGTGCACACCAAAATATTTAGTTCGCGTTGGGCGAACTTACGCAACGAACGTTCGCGTGCGCCCTGGGCCATGTCACCGTGTAGTGCCGAAACTTTTTCACCGAGTGCCTCGAGATCACCCGACACTTTGTCGCATGCGCGTTTGGTATCGCAGAAAACCACTGTTTGACCACCTGCGCGAGCCATTGCTGCGATCACCCGATTTTTATCCATGTGATGAACACCAAGAAATAAATGTCTCATCGTGCCAACCGTGTCTGTCGGCGCATCAATGCTGACTTCTTTTGGAGACTTCATATAACGCTTGACGAGTGTCGCAACTTGACCATCAAGAGTTGCCGAAAACAACATTGTCTGGTGAACTTTTGTTACGTGACGCAAAATCCACTCGACTTGAGGCATGAAACCTTCGTCGGCCATTCGATCTGCCTCGTCAAGCACGATGACTTCGACATCACTCAAATCAGCCTCGTTTGATTTAAGCAAATCGATCAGTCGTAGCGGTGTGGCGATGACGATTTCGGCGCCACGATTTAGTTGATCAACTTGCTTGTCGCGAGCGGCGCCACCGTAAACAGCAAGCACCCGCACGCCGCAGTGTTTGGCGATCGGCGCCAACACGTCGGTGACTTGAACAGCCAGTTCGCGAGTCGGCACGAGCACCAAACCCCGAGGTTTTTTTGCGGCGGCATTTTGGGTTACGCGCTCAATCATCGGAACGCCAAATGCCAGAGTCTTGCCAGAGCCGGTTCGAGCCCGTCCACAAAGATCTTCGCCGCTCAACGCCACCGGTATCGCCTCGGTTTGAATCGCAAACGGAGCCGCAAAGCCGGCGGCCGCCAAACCCGCATCCACTCGCTCGCTGACCCCGAGATCAGCGAAACCAGTTGGCGTTGCGACTGCTTGGCGAATATTCGAACTTGAGCCGATATTGCCACTGGCGTTCTCGGTCGATTCACCCGCAGGCCGCTGATTTTGCGGACGATTCGGAGTGCGGTTCGAGGATTGGTTGGTCGGGCGAGACGTGCCACGACGTGATTTGGGGTCAGACATCTTGTTTCAGGCTACCAACGCAATCTGTGTCGTCTTCGTGTTGTCGCTATCTCGTCTTGGTCTCGTGTTCAGGCGCCTGCGTCACAACAACTAGCTAGTTCACTGACTCACGAGTCAGTTTTGCCTGACCACTCAGACAGTAGACAAATGTTTGAGCGGTGTGTAGGGTCAAAAATCGTGTTTAACAAAAATTCCCCTGATCAGAATTATCTGAGCGATCTCACCGCACTCGACGAACCGCTGTTCACCGGTCGCAAGGGCATTGTTTATGACTGGCAATCTTTGTTGCTGCCATCTGAAATTGCATTTGACGCTTCACTACACGCACTTCTAAACGCTGGCAAGGACGACTCCGCCACTCGATACGCGTGACCGCGCAAGTGCGCCCAAATCGGGTGCTCGTTCTGGGCTGTGGTTCTGTTGCGCAAGCGGTAATTCCGCTGATGGTTCGCGACTTAAAACTTGATCCGAAATCAATTTCGATTGTTGACATTGTCGACAATCGCCATCGCGTTGCAGATGTTCTGGCGATGGGAGTCACATACGAAATCGGCGAGGTAACAAAAGAAAACTTGGACAGTTTTTTATCGGCCCGCATTTCGACTGGTGAAATTCTGTTGGATTTGGCATGGAATATTGACGGCCCAACAATTATCGAGTGGTGTCGCAATCGTGGTGTGCGATACATCAATACATCGGTTGAATTGTGGAACCCGTATGACAATATGGCGGCAACTCACCCGCTTGAGCGCACTCTGTATGTGCGCCATCAGCAAATTCGCAAAATGATTGCTCGCTGGGGATCAAACAACGGACCGAGTGCGGTTGTCGAGCACGGTGCAAACCCTGGTTTGGTTTCTCATTTTGTCAAGCAAGCGCTATTTGAAATCTCAAATAAAATTCTTTCCGACGGTCGTGCGGGTTCGCGTCAAAGCGCGCTTGAGTCGGCACTGGCCAGCGAATCTTTTGATCGCTTGGCGATGTTGACCGGCACGCGAGTGATTCACATCAGCGAGCGCGATACACAAATCACAAATCAACCAAAGCGTGTTAACGAATTCGTCAACACTTGGTCGGTTGAAGGTTTCTACGAAGAAGGTGTTGCGCCAGCAGAAATGGGTTGGGGCACGCACGAACGCTGGATGCCCGCCAACGCGCAAGTTCACGCCGATGACGGACCGTGCAATCAAATTTGTTTGGCGCAACCCGGCATGGAGACTTGGGTTCGTTCGTGGGTTCCGAGCGGCGAAATTCTCGGAATGATCATTCGTCACGGCGAGAGTTACACGATGAGCAATCACTTAACCGTTCGCGACGATTCTGGCAAAGCGATTTATCGTCCGACCGTGCATTATTCGTATTGTCCGTCAAACGAAGCAATCAATAGTGTGCTCGAGTTGCGCATGCGCAATTGGCAGAAGCAACCTGCCGAGCGGATCATGAACAACGAAATTATTTCGGGTCGTGACGAACTTGGGGTACTGCTACTCGGCCATGATTACACCGGCTGGTGGACAGGTTCGAGATTGTCGATTGATGAAGCACGAACAATTACGACTGGGCAAAGTGCAACGACATCTGCAAGTTGCTGGCTCGGTATTGGCTGCACTGAAGTGGATGATTGCCAGCCCGATGGAAGGCGTGCGCGTGCCAGACGAACTGCCATGGCGGTCGATCCTCGCTGACGCACGACCATATCTGGGCGAGATTTATAGTGCCCCAACCGATTGGGATCCACTGAAGACGCGCAATGACTTGTTTCCTGGCTACGGCAACACTGGTCGCCTTGACATGACCGACCCTTGGCAATTCAGAAACTTTCTCGCACCAACGCCTAGTTGAATAACTAGTTGACTGGTTAACTAAACAGCTCGCTAGTTGGCGTTGTCTTAATTTGCAGGCACACTGTAAGAGCATGAACAACTTGAACGGACTACTACTTACGTAACGGCGCAGTCGCATATCACTGCAGCCGCACCCTCTGAGCCAAAAGGCCCAGGGGGTTTTCTTTTTATTAAAACTTGATAACGAAACGAGAAACAAATGCCACCAAAGCCAACCCAACCTCGCAAGATGCAATTTGAGAAATACTCGAGTTCGGTGCCACTCGTACTCGCCGATCGCACTTGGCCAAACCGCATCATCGACAAGGCGCCACTTTGGTGT
The DNA here is from genome assembly GCA_003569125.1 of Acidimicrobiaceae bacterium. Taxonomy (GTDB): domain Bacteria; phylum Actinomycetota; class Acidimicrobiia; order Acidimicrobiales; family Ilumatobacteraceae; genus BACL27. The sequence continues at coordinate 16,603 of BGOG01000009.1, forward strand.
TCTGTTGACTTGCGCGATGGCAACCAGGCTTTGATCGACCCGATGGACCCCGAGCGCAAATTACGAATGTTCAAGACGCTCGTGAAAATGGGTTTCAAAGAAATCGAAGTTGGGTTTCCGTCGGCTAGTCAACCGGATTATGACTTCGTGCGGTTGTTGATTGAACAAGATTTGATACCCGAAGACGTGACGATTCAAGTATTGGTGCAGTGCCGCCGCGAACTGCTTGAGCGCACCTACGACTGTTTGATTGGCGCCCCAAAAGCAATCGTGCACTTCTACAACTCAGTGAACCCGCTGCAACGTCGTGTCGTGTTTGGTCTCGATAAACCTGGCGTTATTGAGATCGCGACGAGTGCGGCAAAAATTTGCCGCGAACTTGAAACGAAGTTGCAAAGCACCGACTTGCGATACGAATATTCGCCAGAGAGTTTTACTTTGACAGAGCCAGAGTTCGCGGTCGAAATTTGTGAAGCAGTGATGCAAGTCATCGAACCAACTGTTGAGCGCAAGATTGTTTTGAACTTGCCAGCAACTGTCGAGTGCTACTCGCCCAATGTTTATGGCGATGTGATCGAATGGTTCGGTCGCAACGTGCCCCGACGCGACAAACTCGTGTTGTCGTTGCATCCGCACAACGACCGTGGTTGCGCGGTTGCGGCTGCTGAGTTTGGTGTGATGGCGGGGGCCGACCGCGTTGAGGGAACATTATTCGGCAACGGCGAGCGCACCGGAAACGTCGACATTATTACTTTGGCGATGAATTTGTTTATGAACGGTGTTGATCCGCAATTAGATATCACCGACATTGATGCATTGCGCCGTGACGCCGAATATTGCAATCGTTTGGCTGTGCCTGAGCGTCAACCGTATGCGGGCGATCTTGTCTACACCGCATTTTCTGGCAGTCACCAAGATGCAATCAAAAAAGGATTGGATGCGTTGCCGAAAGATTACGACCAATGGGCCGTGCCTTACTTGCCGATAGATCCAAAACATGTTGGTCGCACCTACGAGGCTGTGATTCGCGTAAACAGCCAATCTGGCAAGGGCGGTGTTGCTTATGTAATGCAGACCGAACATGGTTTTGCATTGCCGCGTCGATTGCAAGTTGAGTTTTCAAAAGCAATTCAGCACATCACCGAAGATTCGGGCACAGAAATTGCGCCCGAGATTATGTGGAATGCATTTGAAAGCGAATATCTATCGGCGAAGTCACAGTTCAAACTCGAAAGCCACGAGATGCGCAGCGACTCAAAGGGCACGACGACGATTAGCGCACAGCTGATCGTCAATGGTGCACCACGAACTTTGACCGGCGAAGGCAATGGTCCGATTGATGCATTTGTCCACGCACTGCGAACCGAATTCAAAGTCGTGTTTGATGTCAAAGACTATGTTGAGCATGCGTTAAGTCAAGGCTCAGAAGCCGTGGCGGTGGCATACATCGAAGGTGCCAATGAACATGGCGACTTGCGTTGGGGCGTCGGCACCGACCCGAGCACGATCACCGCGTCGTTGCGTGCCGTGTTAAGCGCTTTTGAGCGTCAAGGAAACTCGGGACGTTGATAAGTTCAAGCAATTCTCAACTAGTCTCACTTGAGTGAAAGTCAGCGTCAATTTCGACAACTGCGCATCCACGGGTGCTTGCACACAAATGTGCCCTGACGTTTTCGAACTGCGCAGTGACGGCTTTTTGTATGTCTTGAACGAAAACCCACCTGCCGAGTTGCACGAGTCAGTTATTGCGGCTGAAGAAATTTGCCCAACTGGGGCAATCACGATTGAACAATAAATAGCGCGTGAGTTTTTATTCTCGACTGAACGCCGCATGGGTCGCCAATGACTCAATGTTGTGCGTCGGTCTAGACCCAGACCCGACGAAGTTTCCGGAGTTTTTACGCGGCGATTCCCATGACGTGGCTGATCGAATCGAAACTTTTTGTAAACAAATTGTTGATGCGACCGGTGATTTGGTTTGTGCGTTCAAACCGCAGATCGCTTACTTCGCCGCATATGGCGCAGAGAAACAACTCGAACAAATCTGTGCTTATATTCGCAAGCAGTTTCCAGATGTTGTTCTGATCCTTGATGCCAAGCGAGGCGACATCGGCGATACCGCAAAACTTTATGCACGCGAGGCTTTCGTCAGATACGGCGCCGACGCCGTAACCGTGAATCCATATCTCGGCACGGACAGCCTTGAGCCATTTTTGGCGACACCCGACAAAGGCACGATAATTCTGTGCCGAACATCAAATGCTGGTTCAAGTGAGTTTCAGTCGCTCGTCACCGACGGCGAGCCGTTATATCTGCGAGTCGCACGAACGGCAGCCGAAACCTGGCGCACCATTGGCGAATGCGCACTTGTTGTTGGCGCCACATACCCTGGCGAACTTGCCGCTGTGCGAGCAATCGTCGGCGAGATGCCGATTCTCGTGCCGGGCATTGGTGCCCAAGGTGGTGATATCGCGGCAGTTGTTAATGCCGGTCGCGATACAAATAATCGCGGATTAATCATCAATTCGTCGCGAGCGATTCTCTATGCCGATAGTTCAAAATCTTTCGCCGACTCTGCGCGTAAAGTTGCAATTGAAACGCGCGATCAAATCAATCGCGCTCGCGAAACTAGATAATGCTTCTAGATAACGTTGTCAGATAACGCTGCTAGTTTATAATTTCTTCGAGAATTACTTGATAGTTCGGCTTATTGTCGGTGCGTGAAGTCAAATACTTTTGCTTATACGACTCGTATTTTGCGTGATCAATAACTAGCGCCGCTTTAATCTCTTGGGCTGAGTAATCACGATCAATATTAAAAATCGTCGCCCCGGTGTCTCGCGAGATGTTTTGAATCAAAGACGACTTATATTGATCACGACTGTTCTCGATTGCGTTCGAGGTCACAAGCACCAATGGTTTCGAAAACGCAATCGCATAACTGATCGCAGTACTGTTCGTGGCAATTACTAACTCACAGCGAGACACCACTTCGGCTGTCTGCCCACCGAGTGTCTCTCTTGAACCAAACAATGGCTGGTGATCTCGCCCGATATGTTTCGGATGCACAGAAATACTGACATTTGTGCCAAGAGATTTCTCGACTGTTTCAAAAAAACTGTTGAGCTTTGGGTACCACTCTTCAGGCCTGACAATTTCACTTGTCTTTTCAATTATCTCATCGCGTGGAAACCCTGGAAAACCAGTATCTAAATAGATTGTGCCACGCGAAATCTTTAGATCATCTTTCATCAAGCCGATAGCGGTTGAAAAGTCTGAAGAGTTCGCAAGGATTATTTTCGTCGACCTGGCGAAATCTCGACGCACCCTCTTGACCTCTTCTGAGCCCCCAGCAACGACAAAATCAGGCATTGCGATTCGCAACAAGTTTCGCCGAACAAAGTGCAAAATCTTTTTGAACGATTCAGGCAAGTCTCGCTTATCTGGATTGACCCGAACACTCGAAAAAGTTACTCCGCCTGTAGAAAAAGCGACTATCTTGGCGCCCGAAGTTCGCAGTCGCACACACGCCAAAAAAAGTTTCAAGTTAACGGGCCGCAAGTGCGAAAATACGACGGCATTCTCGGAAATTTTCTTGAACTCATCGCGCCATTGCTTGAGCGACGAAAACCGTTTTACATGTTCTGACTCAGATTGGTTTGCATAAGCCGCGGCAAACTCTGGCGAGAGAGCGTCAATCAACTCGTGAACATGAACCTCTAGGTGCTCGGATAAAAATTCAAGTTCAAATCTTTGCCAATCAAAATCTCTAAACCGATACGGCCAAACAACAATCAGTTTCTGCTTTTCGCTCACGGGCTTCAAAATTTATGACAGATCTTTGGGCTTTATATCCAAGTGGTTTACCGAAAACTGGCACTTTGAGATATTCGGCGAAATCGCTGAACATCGATAACGACTCTGGAGTATCAAAGACTCTGACTTGCTCCCACATCTTGCCCTCATGCCACGAACCCGCAAAATGTAAAAAATAATTAGTAAATAAACTTGCTTCGATACAAGATTTCATCAGACTCAAATTACTTCGATGCTCGCCGTACAAGAATGGATATTTTGATGCAATTTCATAGGTCCATAAAGCTTGAAATCGATAGTCGAGCCATTCGACAAGGTTCTGAGACTGAACAAAGTGATTCAGAAATCTTTGCTCACCACCGCCGTCTTTTTTATAATTTCTTGACCGAAGCTTCGATAATACTCAGCCAAAAGTTGACCATGAGTCAAACAGTTGTATACAAACACACCTGAGCACGCATCGTCTGGTTGCTCATCAAGACCGACCTCGGCATAATAATCAACCAAAGAAATAAACAGACTTGAGTCCAATGGATAAGCCTTGTCATAGAAACGATTACGCAGAAATGCCATGCGACGCAGTAGCTGATGGTGTTCTAATGGCAGGTTTTTTCGCTTCGAGATCAGACCAACCTTGGCTTCGTTTCGATCACTGAAAATATTTGGCGCAAGTGGACTGATCAAAATGTCAGTATCTAGACAACAGACGTTATTTACGTTTACCTTCGCGCTATTAAGCGCTTCGCCGATCAAGAACTTCTGCCAATATGGGTTTTTCCAGTCTGGGTGGGTCTGGTCGACGAGGTGGTCGTCGAATAAGATCAGCCCGAGGTCGTGGCGCTTGCAATACATCTCCCATGTATGAAATGCATATTTCATAAATGGCTCGAGATATGCGTCACCAATCGCAATCGTTGCGAGCACATTGCCAGACTTGCCAGGCTGTATCAAAACCTTCAGAGTGCACCTCGACCTGCAATATCGACTCCACTGAAAAGTGGCTTGCACAAGTTTAGCGTTATCGCTGAAATACCGAAGGTAACCGTCACAACGTAATCGCTTGACCTATCGACAGGCGATACCCTGACGGCGTAAACACTTTAGGAGGTTAAATTATGTCGCATCTATTTTTGAGTGATGAGTGGATGTCGGCTGCCCGCGAAATTCGATCTCGATATCAAGACGAGACGATGAAGGTGCCGGTTGGAGTGCGGATGAATCAAATAATCACCGGTGTGCCATTCGGTGAGGGCACCGTGAAGACTTATACAGACACATCTTCTGGGGTTTTAGATATCGATCTCGGACATCTTGAGAGCGCCGACGTCACGGTGACAACCGATTACGCAACAGCCAGAAATATTTTTGTCGAGCAAGATCCAAATTTCACGATGCAGGCGTTTATGTCCGGCAAAATCAAGGTTGAAGGTGACATGCTGAAAATGATGGCGCTACAAGGGTCGATGCCACAAAATGAGATCGCTAAAACGATTGCAGAAGAAATTAAATCAATAACAAAATAGTTTCAAATATTGACTAGTGAGAGATTTTTTGTGTTGATCGCACGGCGCTTGAAGTAAAAATACCGATACCAGCGCTGATTGCACCGGCGAGCAACGCGTACGAAAAACTTTTAATGGCCCCAGAACTGATCGTGGCTTCATGAATGCCGATCATCACCGCGGCGCCCAAGACGGCGCCCATCTGATTTAGAAGTTGTTGCATCGCACTTGCAACTCCGAGATCGTGATCCTCGACCGAGTTTGCCAAGAGTGCAGTTAACGCCGGTGCCGAAATACCAAGCCCGACACCAGACAGGGACAAACCAAAAGCAATCATCAAGTCAGAAGATCCGAGATTTACCTGCGAAAGAATCAACATTGAGATCAGCACTGCACAGGCACCGATCACGCCTGCATTGCGTTCACCGATTCGTGAAGAGATGCGTCCGGAAGACGGGGCGACGAGCGAAAATACGAGTGGGCGGGCGATGATCAACCAGCCGATGTGTGAAGTCGAAAAACCAAGCCCTGTTTCAAGCAACTGTGGCACGATCATAAAGCCACCCATATATGCAAAATTTGTCAGAGCAAGACTCACCACAGGAAACGCGACATTGCGCGTACGAAACCATTTGAGTGGCAACATCGGATCACTCGCCGACTGCTCTGCGCGAACAAAAAATAAAGTGCAAAAACGCCGAGCAATGCGACGAGCGAGGTTCGTGATGACCCAAAGCCCCAAGAAGGTCCGCGATTAATCGCCAGCAAAATCAGTACTGATCCGACGCCGAGTAGCAACGCACCTTTGATATCAAACTTGACATTTGTTCTTCGCTCTGTATCGCCAAGCAGCCACATCGCGATCAAGCATCCAATCAGACACAGAGGCGCCTGAATCAGAAATATCGTACGCCAACCAAAAATTGCTACCAACGGAACGCCGGCGACAACCCCAAGTACCGGAGCACCTGCGGTTACAAAACTCCAATATCCAAGTGGACGAACCCTTTCGCTCGGGTCAAACATTCGATTGATGTAGGCCATTGCTGCTGGACCAAGTGCCGAACCCCCGGCTGCCGACAATGTGCGAAACACGATCATCGATGGTGCGTTCCATGCGAACGCAGTGCACATCGCAAAGACACCTGCGACGAATAAACCTCCGACGAAGACTCGCTTGTGACCCCAAAGGTCACCAATTTTTCCGAACGCGGGGCCAACGACTCCGAAGGCAAGCATCGGTGCCGTGATTGCCCAACTGATTATCGAGGTCGTGCTGCCCAGATCGTCTGCCACGGTCTTTAGTGATACGACCAGCAAAGTGATCATGAAACTCACCGTGAATACACAACTCAGCAACACAGCCAGTGTCGCCTTGCGCCGCGACACACCGACAGTTTGAACAATTTTTTGTCGCAACAAAAGCGACCATGGGATTACAGAAACTTCATCGACACCGCCGGCATCAAGAACAGTTAAATCTCTTGCCCCGTCCCTCTGACTAATGTTCGATTCAAATTTCTTTGATTTCAAGGAAACACCATGTCGATAACAGAACCTCTTGGAACTTTGTCTCCATTGTTAATCGCCACGCCTTTTACTGATGCACTCTTCATTCGATAAGACTTGCGACCGGTCACTTCGCCGACGACAAAACCGGCTGCCACCAGTCGTTTCTCCGCGTCGTTGAAATTGATTCCGACGATGTTTGGCATCACGACGAAATCTGGACCCAACGAAATTGCGTAACTAAGTGTTCCACCGCGCGGAAGTCTTTCGTCGGGTGGTGGCGACTGAGCGCCGATCAAACCGATTGCAACATCATTATTGAAAGCATCCGGAGTCACTGCCAGAACTAAACCAAGTTCGCCCGCCTTCGCGGTCGCATCGGCGACGCTCAAGCCAACTATCAACGGAACCACTCGCAATGCTGGACCGTTTGAAATTGTTAAATTAATCACCGTTCCTTTGAGAACTTCGTCACCAGCGACCAATGACGGTTGCTTGGCGACAGACCACGAAATAACGCTGCCAACCGGAGTCGTCTCGCTCGAATCTTCGCTCGCAGAAACAACTAATCCTTGGGCAACAATTTTTTCGACAGCCGCTTCTTTTGTTAGACCCGTGACATCATTCAGAATTCCAAGTGGTGGACCTTCTGAAACGACGAGAACAATTGTTTCGCCTTCTTTCAAACTTGCCCCAGTGGTTGGCTCGGTGCGTATCACATGACCGAACTCGACATCGTTAGTTCTTTCTGCTTGAACCAGCAGCTCCCAGCCGAACTCTGCAATTTTATTTCGTGCCTGCGATTCAGCCAGACCATTTAACGCCGGCACAGCGTACGATGTTTTTGTCAGCGCTTGAAATGCAATCGATGAAACAATCATCAACGCCGCGGCTGCGACCACGATCCAAAGTCTTGTCAACCTTCGGCGAACTTGGGGTGACTCAGTATCGGTTTGCGCTTCGACTCTTTCAGCGATTTTTGGTTGTGGTTCAACAACTTGAACCTCCTGAGTTTTTCTTGCGGGCGTAATCGGATTGGGTCGCGTGATCACATCTTCGAAGCGCTTCGAAATAATTGTTTCGATTGGTTGCGGTCGCGGCATTTTCGTGGCGATTTGAGTTAATGATTGACCGAATTCAAAGGCAGTTCCGCGTTCTTTGGCAACGGGGCGGCCTGCGCGTTCAATTGGTGCTGCAAGCGGGCCCATTTCGCCTGAAACTGGTAATAATTTGTCGATTCGGTTTGCCAATGTGATCGCGACTGATTCTGCGTCAAATGGAACTTCGCCGGTCATAGTTTCAATCAAAGTGATCGCCAGCGAATAAACATCAGAATGCGCGTCGGGTAAAGAGCCTTGCCCAATTTCGGGGGCCGCATAGCGTGCTTGCTCGATACTCATCTTTGCTGCCGAAAGATTTTTTTTGACGCCAAGCCCAGTGAGACGAATTCTCGAATTATCGTCAAAAATTAAGTTTGCTGGGCGCACATCTCCGTGAACATAACCATTTTTGTGCGCATGATTCAAAGCACGACAAACATCCAGACCGACCATCAGCGCCTGCGATGGTGAAAGTCGTCGACCGCGATCTAGATATTCGCGCAAAGACCCTTGTCCAAAAAGTTGCGTTACATTAAAAACAATCCTCACATCATCGATCACCGCATCGCCCCAGTCGTCAATTGAAACCAATGACGGGTGGGCGATTGAAAAAAGATGCTGCATCGAAGACTTGAAAGATTCCAACGCCGAACTCTCATCGGCGATACCGGTCGCCCTGTCGAATAACGACTGAATCGTCATCAGTCGGACCGCTACGGTTCTATGTTGATGGAGATCCTGCGCCTCAAAAACAGGTGCGGATGCGGTACCTTCACTGCGTAATTTTTCGACACGGTACCTACCAACAAGGACATGACCGATTACCGCATTCAATGAAACCACAACCATTAAAACTACTGCTCATTTTCGCTGAACAATGTTTTATAAGGTTTTCTGGGCGAGAATAGAGATGTGACAACTAACTCTATGAACTCATCAAAGATCAAGAAACCGCGTCAAGCCTTCAACCTTCAACGACTGATAACGAGTATCGGAGTCGCAGTCGGATTGGTAATGATTTTCTTCGGCTTTCGAGTTTCACAAACCGGACGAGACGAATCGGGCTTGCCGGATGTAATCGAGCGAATGTCTCCGGCGAACGGAGATCGAGTGCTGCGTCAATCACAAATCATTGTTGACTTTGTCGAAGGTTACGAATCAGTCTTGTATATCGATGGCATCGAACTGCCGACAACCAGACTCGATGAGTTGACTTCATCTGGTCAACTGGCAACACCTGGTGCGCAAGTTGAGTTGCCTGCGACGGCGGTTTTTGATCCAGGTAATTTCATAATTAGTTTTCAGCCACAAGTTGGTGCCGTGATCGAATCATTCACACAAGGCGAACACGAAGGCAAAGTCAGATACTGGCGAGTCGAAGATGGTCGTGAGAAATCTCGGGTGTACATCTGGAAGTTTGACACTGATTAAAACTGATTAGCACTGATTCGTGATGCACAAATTTTAGTTCGGCAACTCGCCTGTCTCGAGCAAAATCAAAAAACCTGCAGAATCAATGATCGGAATTTTGAGAGATTCGGCTTTTGTGAGTTTGCTTGCGCCGGGTTCATCGCCTACTACGAGCGCGAATGTTTTTGCACTGACACTGCCGGGGCACTTGCCACCGCGACTAGTGATCGCTTCTTGAGCACCCTCTCGGCTAAAACCTTCGACAGTGCCCGTCACGACGATCGCCTTGCCGACTAAATTCTGCGGTGCAGTACTGACAACAACATTGCCAAATTCGACACCAGCACTTCTGAACTTTTTGATTATCGCTTGGTGAGATTTATCTTTGAACCATTTGGTGATTGAGTTGGCAATTACCTCACCTAGTCCGTCAATTTCGCTCAATTGTTCTGGAGTTGCGGCGATAATTGCATCAAGTGAGCCGAACCGCCGCGCCAGTGACTCGGAGGCCGCGGGGCCCAAATTCTTTATCCCAAGACCTACGAGAAGTTTGGCAAGTGGTCGTTTCTTTGAATTATTTATTGCAGTCAATAAATTGGTCGCGCTTAGTTCGGCAAAACCTTCAAGTTGCAGCAACTTTTCAATGGTCAGTGAATACAAATCACCGATATCGGTGACGAAGTTTTTGTCAGATAACGCAAAAAACTGTTTTTTTCGCCGAGACCTTCAATATCCATCGCGCCACGAGACGCAAAATGAATAATCCGCTGATCGCGTTGAAACGGGCACTCTGGTTCGACACAGCGAGTGTCTGACTCACCTTCAAGTTGAACGAATGTCGACTTCAAATCGCATACACAGGTCGTCGGAAACTTCCACGGCTTCGAATTTTTCGGACGCAATGCCAAAACTGGGCCGACAACTTCAGGGATCACATCACCCGCTTTGCGCACCACGACCGTGTCGCCAGGGCGAACATCTTTCAATTGCACCTGCTCGCGGTTGTGCAGCGTCGCCATGCTCACGGTGCTTCCAGACAACACAACTGGCTCAAGTTCGGCGAATGGCGTCGCGCGACCAGTACGACCAATCGAAACTGAAATATTCTTGAGAATCGTATTGCGCTCTTCCGGTGCGAACTTCACGGCAATCGCCCAGCGTGGAGCGCGAGCAGTGAACCCGAGTTGTTCGCGTTGTGCAAGATCGTCGAGTTTTACTACAACTCCATCTATCTCGTAGTCGAGCTTGTGCCGATTGGCTTCACACTTTTCGACGAACTCAACGACTTGAGTCAGAGAATCGACGGTCTTGGCTTCAGCGTTAATCGGAAATCCAAGATCACGGAGGTAATCAAAAGTTTCGGTGTGTGAAGAAAAGTTTGGTGCGCCTACTACTTCACCAAGTTGGTACGCCCAAAACGAAAGCTCACGAGTAGCCGTGATCGCCGGATTCTTTTGTCGCAGACTTCCAGCGCCGGCATTTCTCGGGTTGGCCGGCACTGTTTCAGGTTTTTTGCCTTCGGTAACTCGCTTTTCATTCTCGTTTTGTTTTGCAACTCGTAGGTTTTCAAACGCAGCAATAGACATGTAAACCTCGCCACGAACTTCAAGAACACTCGGTATTTTTTTGCCAGAACTCGAAACAAGTTTTTTTGGAACAACACTTATCGTGAGGATATTTGCAGTTACATCTTCACCGACTTTGCCGTCTCCACGAGTTGCTGCCTGCACCAACACACCGTTTTCGTACCGAATGCTTAACGCCAGACCATCAATTTTGAGTTCGCACGCGAACCGCATCGCAACATTGCCCAATCCTTTGACCAGCCGCTCGCCCCAAGCTTGCAATTCATTCGTATCCATCGCATTATCAAGACTCGTCATCGGCACGCGATGGGTCACCGGGTCAAATGTCGTAAAACCAGAACCAATAATTTGTGTGGGCGATGATTCTTCAATCAGTTCTGGATATTTGGCTTCGATCTCTTTGAGTTTGCGCAACAGTTCGTCGAATGCAGCGTCAGAAATCTCCGGGCTATCTTGACCGTGATACAACTCGTTGTGATGCGCAATTTGAGCACGAAGAATCATCACGTTTTTTCGCAGATCTTTCGAGACAGCCATCTCTAAAACTTTACTGACTCGTTGTTCGAGCCTTAGCCTTATGGTGTGCCTTTGAATTTGATGCGAAATCTACAACTCAAAGATGCACTGCACCTGCTCTTGCGTGTTTCGGTCGGTTGTCTGCCTTTTATCGGTGCCGGAGTAGGTGAATTATTGGACGATAGATCGGCCTCAGTGCAGATAACGGGCACCACTGTGGCATGGGTTGTTTGGGGCGCAGTTGTAATTGCCAGTTTCATCAGTCATCCAATCACTTTGACTGTGTTGCGAATTGGCACGCCAGTGGTTGCTGCTTTTATCGTCTTTATCGCAGTCACCCAGGGCTCTTCTGGCTCGCAGATTATTGGTGCGGCAGTCGGCATTGCAATATTGTTGCTGAGTTTCAGTGCCGAGATTGGTGGCATCTACGTGCAGGCCAGCGCGTATGGGGATGAAAAACGATTCGCCTTGCGACCGCCAGTTGTGCTCATCGCGCCGGTTTTGCTTTCAGTTCTGATCGCAGACCTGTCGATTCTTGGTCTGCCGATGTTGGTTGCGGCGAAAAATTGGGCGGTCGCGATAATCGCCTTGATTGGTTTTTTTATTTCGGTCAAATACTTGTTGCCAAGAATTCATTTGCTCTCGCGCCGTTGGTTAGTTTTTGTTCCTGCGGGGATAGTGGTGCACGACGAAATAGTTTTGTCGATCAACTTGATGATCAGAAAACAAGATCTACTTCAGATGCAACTTGCTCGTGACAATTCTGCAGCCGCTGATCTGAGCGCACTGACATGGGGAGTACCACTTGAACTTTCGTTCAACAAACCATTGGATGTCTCGCTCACTGCAATTGGTGCAAAACACTTGAAGGCAGTAAGTGCGATTCATGCGCAATCAGTTTTGATCGCCGCTTCCCGCCCCGGATCCGTCTTAAACGCCTACGACACGAAAACTAATTAACTAATTTTCGCCGAGTCAAACCAGTTCTTACCCAAACAGAACTCGATCTGGGCCTTGTTATATCTGCCGAGTGGCGCCTCAATAAGTTCAAAAACATGTGCATCATTCAATACGTCGTGTTGATACAGCCAGTTTCTCTGAAGGTTTGAGCGCAAGAACCGCGCGTTCGCGGTGCGACCATCCACCAAAATAATTGTTCCTGGCAGCAAAAAGTGCTCGATCTTGAGTAAGTCACAAGACATTGGCAGGCGATCCGGATGTCGAGTCGAGATTCCAGATATTTCGCCTTTTGCGCTGTCTTGAGAAGGTGCATCTAGATAAATGAAATCAGGGCAAATATTTGGAAGATTCGAATATTCAGTGCATATGCGACCTGCAAATGTCGTCATCAAAACATCTGCCTTCGTGAATTTGACACTCGATTTCAAATTCTTTGGCAATCTATTTTTGGCAATTTTAATATATTTCGCCATGTCGTCTACCGAGTGGACCTCAAACGCATTGCTTCTTCGTAAATTTGCCGTAACAAAGTCACCAAAATCTTGTCGATTCTTTTCGATTGCATCCGCAAATATTAAGGTCGAGTAACCGCAACCAAATTCGAGGACTGTGGTAACCCTTCTTGAACGAATGATTTTGTGAAGCCTTACTAAGTCATCCCATTCGGGAGACTTTGGCGCGACAACTTTCGGATCAACAGATTCGTAGATACTTTTCTTGACCGGCGTAACTTCAGAGTCAAGCAAAATATCTAATTTATGATCTTTTACATAGTCGACCACCTCGGCGGTCAATTCGCTCATCATAATGAATCTCCATTTTGTGGGTTTGCTGCGTCGGCGATGCCGCCGCCAAGAACGAAAGAATTTGTCGTGTCGTAGCAAACGACACTTTGCCCAGGTGCGATTCGACGCTGAGCGACTTCGAATTCTAAAACAAGCGGGCTAAGACTTTGCACCATTGCTGGCAGTGCAGCCCCATGGGCACTGCACTGAACGAGCACCGTGCTGCCGAGCGGTGGCGCTTGGTCTGCCCACATCACATTGTTGACTGCAAGGCCAGATCGAAGCAATTGATCTTCATTGCCGATCACAACGCGGGCGTTTGGGGTATCGACATCGACAACAAACTGTTTTGGGCCGCCGCCAGGCAAACCTAAACCTTTGCGTTGACCGATTGTGACAAGTTCAAGTGCGTCGACGGCACCGGCTTGAACGCCTTCTGATGTGACGACAGTTGCCTTACGAAACTCGATGCGATGACCTAAAAATGTTTCACGACCGCCCGTGCGCGAAATAAAACAAACATCTTGGCTATCGGGTTTTGTCGCAGTGCGCAGACCAAGTGCCACGGCTCGGTCACGAACTTGGGCCTTGGTGAGATGTCCGACTGGAAACATCGTGAAAGCCAACTCAGCCTGATCGAGCATGTAAACGACATAACTTTGATCTTTTAATTCGTCATGACCACGAGTCAAGCGAAAGGTACCACCGGTGTCGCGAGTGATCTGTGCGTGATGACCCGTTGCCACGGCATCAAAACCGAGAATTCGTGCGCGTTCGCTGAGTCGATCAAATTTTAAATGTCGGTTGCATTCAATACATGGGTTTGGTGTGATGCCATCAACATGTGCTTGCACATACGGTGCGACAACATGTTTGTTGAAATCCTCCGAGAAATTAAACACCAAGTGATCAATGCCGAGTTGCTGGGCGACACGCCGAGCATCATCAACATCAGACACAGAACAACAGCCCGTGTCGCTCTCGCCGCCCCAAAGACGCATCGTGACACCAACTACTTGATGGCCTTGATCTATTAATTCGGCCGCCGCCACCGACGAATCGACACCACCAGACATTGCGACTAAAACTTTCATTTGTTCGCCGATGCTTTGATCGCTGTTTTATTTCGCCGTAATTGATGACAGCGGCAATCAGAGCGCACGAAGCACGGTCAATGTCTTGCTCGGTTGTCGTATGACCAAGACTCATACGCAATGAGCCCATGATAAATCTCGGATCAACACCCATCGCCTGCAGAACGTGCGACGGCTCCATTGCTCCACTGGCACATGCACTAGCCGCCGACGCACAAATCTTTGCTTCATCCAATAGAAATAAAATCGACTCACTTTCGCAACCAGAGATACACAAATGAGCAATGCCCGGCACCCGCTTGTCGCGAGCGACAGTTTCAAGCACATCGTCAAGTTCACCAGTCACGGCATCCACCAGTGCGTCGCGCAATTTTGTGACCCGTGAAATTTCTGTGTCGCGAGTTGAATCTGTTTCGCGAAGCGCAGCCGCAGTTGCCATGATGCCACCAACGTTGTGCGTTCCGCTTCGGCGATCTCGTTCTTGCCCACCACCAACAATTAGCGGATCAATTTCAAGACCGAGTCGCTGCATCGTGACTCCCATTCCTTTTGGGCCGCCAAATTTGTGCGCCGACACGGTCAGCACATCAACTAGTTTTGAAATTTCACGCAGGTCTTGCCAACATGTCGCCTGCACTGCGTCGGTGTGAAATACCGCACCTGGTGCGTTGGCGCGAACAACTTTTGCCACTTGGCGCAACGGCGAGATGCTTCCGACTTCATTGTTGACTGCCATCACCGAAACAACATTTACGCGGCCAACATTTTGTGGGTCTTGCAGAACCTTCTCGAGTTCAGCGACATCAATTGCGCCTGTTGCATCAACCGCAACAACATGACCATTTAAATTTTCAACGCAATGCAAAACAGCATGATGTTCGGCAGCAGAACACACGGCTACACCACCGTGACGCCTCGCTGCACCGAAAATGGCTGCGTTGTCGCCCTCTGTTCCTCCGCTTGTAAAAATTACCTCGCCTGCTTTGCAGCCAATTGCTTCGGCAACATCATCGCGAGCCTCATCGATCGCCTTACGAGCAATCCTTGCAAAACGATGCGAACCAGACGGGTTGGCATACATGCCGCTCATATATGGCGCCATTGCGGCGACTGCCTGCTCGCGCATCGGCGTGCTCGCAGCGTGGTCTAAATACACAAAATCAGACAAATTATCTTTGCTAATCAATTTGTTGCTTCGTGCATCCACAGTTGTACAGGCTAACTACACTCACAGGTCTATGAGCCATATCAGTGTCAAGATCGAAATCGAAGCCACCCCCGAACGGGTCTGGCAAATCGTTGAGCCTATTGAACGCCATGTTGATTGGATGCACGATGCCGTGGCAATCAGATTCGTGTCCGAGCAAACCCGCGGAGTCGGCACGGCATTTTTATGCGACACAAAAGTCGGCCCGATTCGACTGACCGACAAAATGGAAATCACACAGTGGGTGCCTGGCTCGGCAATGGGCGTGAAACACGTTGGCATCGTCACGGGAACGGGCGTGTTCACACTCGAGCCACTCGACAATGCGACGCGAACACTTTTCACATGGGAGGAAGAACTTATCTTTCCGTGGTATCTCGGCGCTCAACTCGGTGCATTTATCGGTGGCAAAATTGTGTTGAAGCAAATCTGGAAGCGAAATTTGCGCGGCCTCGCCGAACTCTGCAAACTGTAACTAGAAATAGAACCAGAACTAGAGCCAGCGCTGATACTTGAAATTTAATTAGATCGCGCGCACGAGCGCAGTCGCACCAGCCGCGAGCACGACAACAACGATTAGCGGCGCGCGACGCCACGCGGCGATCACCGCCACGGTGAACCCTGCGACTCGCGCGTCAATCACCAAACTTTGACCGATCGAAAAAGTATCTTTGGCAACCAGTGCCGCCAGCAACGCAGCAGGAATCAAACCAAGACATCGTTCAAAAACTTTTGGCAACTGTTGCGAACCCAAAACTACTAACCCAAATACTTTGAACAAATACGCTGTTGCCGCGAGCGCGACGATCATCAACCACAAATTTTCTGGAGCCTGATTGATCATTTGCGAAGACCAATCAACACGGCACACGCCGCCACCAAGATAGGAATGCCGATTGGCAGAAATGAAATCGAAATCAAACACAACGCACCACCGAGCGCGGCTGCCTGACGACCAAGTTTCGAACGCAAATGCGGCAACAACATCACGATGAACGCAGCAGGAAACGCAATGTCTAAGCCAAACTTCTGTGGGTCGATTGCGTTACCCGCCAATGCACCAATCAATGTGCCGAGATTCCAAAAACTAAACAGACCGATCCCGGTCGTCCAGAATGCAATTTTTCGTAGCCGTGGCGACTCTTGGGCTAGTGCCAGTGCGGTCGTTTCATCGATCACGAAATGTGCTGCGAATAATCGACGCGGCAAACTACCTGCCATTGATTTCGCCGACGACGAAAGTGCAAGACCATAAACGAAGTTGCGCGCGGCCAACAATGCTGCGCCGCCAAAAGCAGCCGCCACCGAGCCACCAGCACCAACAACACTCATCGCAGAAAACTGTGACGCACCTGTGAACACAAAAAGCGAAAGCGCGCAGGTCTGCCACACGGTGGCACCTGCACTAACCGAGGCGACACCAAATGACAACGCAAAAACACCAACTGCGCCACCCAAAGTCAAACTTGCGATGACTACTCGTCTTACTGCGGGCTCGCTCAATGGTGCAAAAAATCGCTTCACGCAAAGAATAATTTCACTGAAGTATTCCTTGCAACATTTCGTCGGCGCTCGACCATGGATCGCGTGAACGCGACAGCATTTCGTTTTGAATTTCTTCCCAGCGATCACCGGTGCAAATCTCTCGCGCACGATGCTCGAGGCGTCGCTCAATAATTGCTCTCAGTTCATTGCGCAATCGTTGGTCACGGCGCTTGGCCAGCGAGCCATCGGTTGTTGCATACTGACGATGTTCGTCGATCGCGCTCCATAATCCTGCAGCCCCTTCACCGGTTGTGCCGACAGTCGTGACGATTGTCGGTCGCCACGCATCATTTGAAAAATCAGAAAGTTCAAGCATCTGTTCGAGATCGCGACGAGTTTGATCGACACCTGGTCGGTCGGCTTTGTTGATCACAAAAATATCAGCGATCTCAAGCAAGCCGGCCTTGTTTGCTTGCACCGAATCGCCCCAACCCGGGTTGACGACTACGACGATCGTGTCGGCATTGCGCGCAATTTCAACTTCGACTTGTCCGACACCCACCGTCTCAACCAACGTGCATGGTGAACCAATTGCGTCGAGCAATCTCACTGCCTCGCTCGTGGCCAGTGACAGCCCACCCAAGTGTCCGCGCGTCGCCATGCTGCGAATAAATACGCCGGCATCGGTGGCATGATTTTGCATTCGCACTCGGTCACCCAAAATTGCGCCACCGGTGAACGGCGACGAAGGGTCAATCGCCAATACCGAAACTGTTTGGTCAAGAGATCGAATATGCCCGATCAACGCAGAAGTCAGCGTGCTCTTGCCTGCACCTGGCGCACCAGTGATGCCGACAACATAACCGTTTCCGGTTTTGGGATAAACCAACCGCCCGACGGTTCTCGCGTCGTCACCGCCGCGCTCAATCAGCGACAACAATCTTGCGAGCGCCGAACGATCACCGCTACAAGCCGCCACAAATAGACTTGCGATTTCTGGCGAGCGACTTTCCATATTCAAAAACTACTTTCTAAACAGCCACGACCTCGGTGATGCCATCAATGCGATCGCGCATGATGCGTTCAATCCCCGCTTTAAGAGTTTGATCCGACGCGGGGCATGTGCCACATGCACCAGTCAGCGTGACACTCACAACTCCAGTGGCTTCGTCAACTTCGCGCAAAATAATATCGCCACCGTCGGCTTGAAGCGCGGGGCGAATAACTTCGATTGTTTCTTCGACTTGTGTACGAATTGACACTTAACCAACCTGACTATTTTGAAGACTTGGATAATTACTAGATTTTTAATTGATCAACCCTCTACGATACGAGGGTGCTTGCTCACCAAGGTGGTTGGGATGAAATTCTCTTGGTTGCGGGACCAATTATCGTGATAATTGTGGTGTTGTGGCAGGCAACACGTCGCGTTAAACGCGAGTCACATCAGCGCCAAGACCACTAAGTCGCCCGACGATGTCGTCGTAGCCGCGATCAATGTGATGAATTTCGCTGATCACTGTTTCGCCGTGCGCGGCCAATCCCGCCACGATTAGGGCGGCCCCAGCACGAATATCTGGCGCAGTAACGGCTGTGCCAATCAAATGATCGACGCCTTTGACAACTGCATGGTGACCGTCAATTCGAATGTCCGCGCCGAGTTTGCACAACTCTTCGATATATCTAAAACGACCAGGAAAAAGATTTTCGGTAACGATGCCGACACCGTTTGAAACCGAGTTCATCGCCACGAGTAACGGTTTGTAGTCGGTTGCAATGCCTGGATACGGCAAGGTCGCAAAATCAATTGCGTTCAATCGATCGGGAGCAGTTACTCGCAACCCGTCGCGACTCGGAATAATAGACACACCCATCTGCGTGTATTTATCGATCACCATTTCCATATGTTCTGATCTCGCGCCACGAATCTGAACATCGCCACCGGCAATCGCAACTGCAGCGATGTATGTTGCCGCTTGCACTCGGTCGTTGACCACCGAGTGACGAACACCGTGTAGCGAACCTTTCTCAGAGCCATGAATCGTTAGCCGCGAACTACCGATGCCTTCAATTTGCGCACCCATCGCCACGAGCATGTTGCATAAGTCGCCTATTTCTGGTTCGCGCGCAGCGTTGTCAATGATCGTCGTGCCTTTGGCATAAATTGCCGCCGTCAAAAGATTTTCGGTTGCGCCGACACTGGCAAACGAAAGTTCAATTTCTGCGCCGTGCAGTTGTTCGGCAAATGCATTTATGTTCAAAAGATTTTGCTCGATCGTCGCACCCATTTTTTCTAGGCCGTTGATGTGCAAATCAATTGGCCGACCACCAAAATCGTCGCCACCTGGCCAGTTGATGATTGCCCGCCCGTAATGAGTTAGTAGCGGGCCCAGCACATTGATACTGGCGCGAATCTTGTCGACATTTTCAAACGGCGCTTCGGTCGAGATATTGCCCGTATTCGTCAGCGAAAGTTCATGTGGCCCGAGACGCTTGGTCGAAACCCCGAGCGCCGTCAACAAATCTGACATCGTGTCGACATCGGCAATTGCCGGCACATTGGTCAGCACATACTCGCCTTCTGCAAGCAAAGTGGCGGCCATCAACTTGAGCACCGAGTTTTTTGGCGCCAGGAACCTGCACATTGCCCGAAAGTGGCCCCGAACGGCGAACAATTATTCGTGGCGACTCATTATTCATGACATTTCAGTATGCTCCCGCAGTGAGCAGAAAACGCCAAACACCAGTCTTGACGCCTCGTCAACGCACGATTCTGTGGCTTCTCGCCTTGGCCTGCTTGCCGGCAACTTACGCCAACACACTGTTTACACAAACAGTTGCTTATGCCGCACAAGATTTCGGTGTCTCCGAACAAGGACAAGGAATCGGCGCGGCAATAATTCGATGGGGAGTAGTAATCGCGCTTCCACTCACGGCACTCGCCGATCGCATCGGGCGTCGTCGCCTAATTATTTGTTGCGCGTTTGGTGCACCCATTATTACTGCTCTCGGCGGACTCGCACCATCTTTTGCCATTCTTGTAGCGACACAAACTGTTGGTCGTCCACTTGCACTCGTGTTAACTATTTTGATCGGCATCGTCGCCACCGAAGAAATGTCGAGTGAATCTCGGGCTTGGTCGATCAGCGTTCTCGGTATTGCCGCAGGTTTTGGTGCAGGCATCGCGCTCGCCGCACTGCCGATCGCCGATCTCGGCGCTGACTCATGGCGAATAATTTATGCGATCTCTCTCGTATGGGTATTCTTGGCGATTGTTTTGCAACGACAAATGCCAGAAACAACTCGGTTCATTGAGCGTCATGAAAAAAATCTCAAGTCAGCAACGCACATCGACAAATCAAGATTATTGACGCAGAGCCTCGTCGCAATTTTCGGCAACATTTTTATTGCCGCCTCGTCTATATTCCAAATTCGTTATCTACGCGACGTACGCGAATACTCCGCGGTCACGATCACTGCGTTCACCTTGATCACGGGCACACCAGCATCAATCGGTTTGCTTGTAGGTGGTCGCGTCGCCGACTCGCGCGGACGGCGACTTCTGTCGGCGATTACGTTTCCGCTTGGTGCAATATTTCTGACGCTCGCCTTCAGTACAAGCGGTAAACCGATGTGGCTCGCCTCTTTTAGTGGGGGTATCTGCCTGGGTCTCGCCTACCCAGCAATGGCTGTATATCGCGGAGAAATGTTTCCGACATTGCATCGCTCTTTTGCGTCGGGTGTGATCATGACCGCGTCGCTAATCGGTGGCAGTGTCGGTCTCATTGGTGCAGGATATTTTTTGAATCGAGACGTCAGTTATGGAACCGTCATGAGTTGGCTTGCAGTCGGGCCGATTCTCGCCGGAATTTTGGTTTACACGACATTTCCAGAATCAGCGCATCGCGAACTCGAAGAACTCAACCCGCAAGATGTTACGACGGCAATGCCATAATCCAGTTAGCAACTACTTCGGCAACTTCGTCATCTTTGTTTTTGAGATCGTGGCGAGCGCCGTTCATCCATTCGTGAGTCACCGCGCTACCAATAGTTGCAGTTGCATTTTTTAACTCTTCAACCGTGCCGAACTCGTCTCGCGTTCCACTGACAAATAAACTTCGCACATTGATTCGTGGCAAATGCTCGATGCGCAATTTTTCGGGTTGTTTTGGCGGATGCAACGGATAACAAATGCAAACGAGTGCGGCAACATCAAGTTGTTGCACGGTATCGGTGATCGCCATACTGCACATTCGCCCGCCCATTGAGCGACCGCCGATAACGATTTGATTCGTCGGGCAATCCCAATCTTTTGAGGCTTCAAGCACTGCATCTCGCACGGTTTTAATTAACACAGGTGCGCGATCAGGAAATCTTTTGCCGTTGAGGCGATAGGCAAAGTCAACCCGACGGACGTTTATTTCTGGCTGAGATTTATTGATAGTGGTTTCAATAGCGACAAGTGATTGATGGTTGGCGTTCGTCCCAGCACCAGGAAATAAAATGACGCCCGAAATCACAAATCAGCTAGCACACGTGTTTCTACGAGCGCAGTAGCACACGTGTTTCTACGAGCGCAGTAGCACTCGGCGGGCTTCGCCGAGATCTTCGATTGATTTGCCGGCAGTTGAGATGTCGCCACCATGATCGGGGTGCACACTTCGCAATACAGAGCGATACCGCTCTTGCACTTGGCGCTTCGACGGTTTAATCGTTCCTTCTGGAAATCCAAGAAGTTCGAGTGCCCATGCTCGCGGGTCTGCGAGTGCAGAAATGCTCGTTGCCGAACTTCCGGCAAGGAACGAAATAAATGAAGCGTCAAGCGGCCCTCGCCATCTCATCGAACGATTGACCACGGTCGTCAAAGATTTTCGCGACGGATCATCAAGTCTTTCAATCGCATATATTGCGCCGAGAACCTGCGCCAACGCGCTACCGCTCGCATCAAATTTAAATTGAAGCTTGTCTTGGTCTCCAACTAGTTGATGCAAACTTTTTGTGAGTCCGTGTCTGTCAATTTGAAGTCGATGTCGCAATCGTGGTTGCACAACTCTCTCGCCGCGTTCGATCTGGGCGATCAAACGATGTATGTCTGGCACGAGATCTTCATCAATCTCACCAAAATGCGCAGATACGACTCCACCCAGCAGAACTCCCCCGAGTCCTGGTGAGTGATCAGTCGGAAGAACAAGATTGCCGATCGACAATCGACGCGTCGGAGTGAACGGTCTCGAATGCCAAATCTCAAGTTCGGCTAAAACCGTTTGAGTTTCAGACATTTGCACGCAAAATCGCAAACAGTCGACCTGCGAGATCCATTGCGGTTGATTCGTCTGATTGTGCGCCACCAACAAGGGCTTCTTCGATTTGGCCCGCCAAATCTTTGATTTGTCGCCACACTGATTCGCTGGTCTCACCGGGCGCACTCGCACCATCAATTTCTTCGAGCAATCGTTCTAATGTGCGAATCGAATTCGTATCCGATGGGTTACGCGAAATTCGCTGTGCCAGTGCAGATAATTGTCCAAGAACTTTAGAATCTGCGGCGGCGTCAATATCTTCGTCATCATCATCGCCGTCATCGTCATCATCACTGTCATTGATCGCAATATTATTTTCAATCTCATCTAAAATATCTTCGACTTCGCTTTCAACTGCCGACGCAACAAGTAAAACAGTTTGCTCCCATTTATGGGCGATACCAGATTCAATAAGTATGGTCGTCAATTCGGCGCGAGCATTCGGCGTCCATTCGTCCAACTCCCATTCGGTAATCGGCGCGTTTAAATCAAGTTCGCTCACGTGCCGAACGCTAGTTGCTTATTGACGCACTGCGACATTGCGCTAACATCTCTGAGATGCCACTTGAACAACGACCAGATCGTAACTTGGCCCTTGAGTTAGTGCGTGTTACCGAGTCTGCCGCGTTGGCCGCCTCGAAATGGGTTGGCCGTGGCGATAAAAATGCAGCCGACGGTGCGGCGGTCGACGCGATGCGCAACTTGCTCGACACCGTAAATATGGATGGCATCGTCGTCATCGGCGAGGGTGAAAAAGACGAAGCGCCAATGTTGTTCAACGGCGAACGGGTCGGCAACGGCTCAAAGCCTTTGACCGATGTGGCTGTTGATCCAATTGACGGCACGACGCTCACATCACTTGGTCGCAACAATGCGCTGTCTGTGCTGGCGGTTGCTGAACGCGGCACGATGTTTAATCCTGGGCCATGCGTATACATGGAGAAAATCGCCGTGTCGGCTGCGGCGGCCAACGCGATTGATATAAATGTTTCGCCGACGAAAAATCTCAGAGAAATCGCGAGGGCGACCAAAAAATCACTCAACGATCTTGTCGTTGTGATTTTAGAGCGACCACGACACGACGAGTTGATCTCCGAAGTTCGCAGTTGTGGTTGTCGGATTCACTTAATCAGCGACGGTGACATCGCCGGTGCGATTGCCGCTGCTTCGCCACATGTTGGTGTCGATGTGTTGATGGGCATCGGTGGCACGCCCGAAGGTGTTACCGCTGCGGCTGCGCTCAAAAGTCTGGGTGGTCAGATCTTGGGCAAGTTGTGGGTCAAGAATGACGCCGAAGCAAAGATTGCAAAAGATGCTGGGTACGACTTGTCGAGAGTTTTGACGGTCAATGATTTGTGCAGTGGCGACGATGTGTTTTTTGCCGCGACTGGTGTCACCGATGGCGAACTGCTTCGTGGCGTGCGCTACGACTCGTATGGTGCGCGGTCACAAAGTTTGGTGATGCGCAGCCGCAGCGGCACCGTGCGCGTGATCGACACGCAGCACCGTCTCGATCGTATCGGTCAATACTCGTCAGCCGAATTTCGCTAACGCGTCTCAGCGCTCAATCGCATCGTCGGTTTGGCGGAATGCCTCCGTACTCTTCAACCGCTGACGAATACATGCCCGCAGGATACGCAGAAATTTTTCGAGTCACAGAGTCATATGCAACAAGTACACACGCGTTTGCATTTGCTGATCGCACAAGACTGATGTTGAGGGCCAGGGCGTCGCGCCTGATTTCATAAACCTTTCGAGATCCTGACTGCGTTTTGTCACGCGCGATCAAGAATGCTTGCCAAAACTCCGACGCACCCGTATATCCACCGGCTGGTGCCGACGCATTGAGATCATTAATCAAGATTGCGACGTCTTCTAGCGCCTGCGTTTCTGCTGCGTTCTTTGGGACTGTTGAAAGATCGGCGATAGCAACATATTTTTGACCCGTGTCATATTTTGCAAGAAGTGACTTGTTTCGAGCATCTGATTCGGCAGTCCATGTGTCATATTCAAAGCCCATCAACCGCGCAAATGATTGCTTAGTCTGATCTGAGGCGACGAACGCTTCATACTTGCTCATATCTGCCTTGCTGAGAAGTAACTCGCGTGTCAGCCAGCCCTGAATGTGGCCAACGCCAGGCGCCAATTGACATGGCATCCCGTAACGCGGATTGCCGTTCACGATTCCCTCCGACTTTTCGGAAGCCTTCAAGCCGAATTCAAATGAGCCTTCGTAATCAGCAAGTTCGCTCACCCAAAATGCCCACTGCTCAGAAAAATTGAACTCGGGCACTTTGAAGTACTCCATCATCGCCAACGTCCACGCCCAACCCGATGATTCGTTAAACCAACAATTGCCGGACATGTATTGACCCTCAGATTTTTTAATTTCAAAACGTGGAACCTCGTGCACCCACTCTCGGAGCCAATCTTCAACTACTCGTTTCAGGCTCATGGCTTTCATAGTTGGTGTTTCGACAAAATTTGGCTTCATTAATATGAGACTCAGGTCGTAAGGAGAATTAATGCTGGCGTGCCCACCTCCGGGCGAATATTCCCATTTTGATTGCCGCCACTTAAACTCCCATTGAGCGCGCTCTTCCGACCTTGCCTGGTCGTATCGAGAACCGAGCACCTCGCGCGCCGAGGCATACATGTATTGCGCCGTGGTTGCAAAGACGAAAGCAAAATCCAGCGGGTAGTAGGCGAATAAACCATTGATGCTTGAAATTATTTGTTTTTGAACATCCAAATCGGCTTGCCGATAACTCGATTCGACTTTCATAATCATTGGGCGATTATTCTTCGGCAGAGTTGGAACAACTTCGGCGAGCCACGCCACAATGCGTTTATGAGATGCAAGACTCACCTCGTCTGGTGCAACCGCCCATCGCTTGTCGCCGAATTTGTCGACACATACAACTTTGGTTCCGTCTGCTAACGCAGACATGGCTCCAGCGGTTTCACACTTCGATTTTTTCGCCGCCTCTGAAGTTGAGTTGTACAGTCGCCAATGACCAAGTTCAATACTTGATTTAGGAGCAGTGGTAGCCGTAGTAGACGTAGGAGTCGCAGTTGTCGTCTTTTTGCTCGCAATTTGCCACTTCAGGGTTTTTCCAACTTTGGTGCACGAATACGACACGCTTTTGACCACCCGCGTCGCTCCTGCCTTTGCGCACTTCGTCCCCTGAATCTGGAGCGAATTTGCCGCATCAACCGGCATCGCAACCGAGATAATTGCAACCGGCATCACGGCACTAACTACCAGCCAAAGGGCAACTCGGTTTAGTCTCATAATCCACAGTAACGGCTGTCTCTCAAAAATGTGACATAGCTCATAACAAGCCCTATTGTGGGGCAATGGCGGGTCAATGACTGGCTGGTCTACCCATCAACAGTGTGAAGCAATGCTTGCATGGGTTCGATCTGAGGCAGGTCGTGATGCCGCCGCGCGACTCGTGCGTAAATACGGTTTGACCGAAGAGCCACTTGATCTAGTTTCAATCGCCAGCGAAAAAATCACTGTCTCGCTCAATCGCCGCACAGAACGCATCCCGAGTGTTGACACCAACGAAGATGCAACTAGATATGCCTATCGCACGATGTCGAATTTGGCGATCGACCTCGGTCGACGTCGTCGTAACGAGTCTTCAGCAATCTTTAGCATTGCCGCCATCGCCCCAACAACTATCGGAACCGAACAGACTGTCGTCTCACAAGTTTTTATCGAGGAACTTTTTTCTGCGCTGCATCGTGTGTCAAATAAAGGCTTTCAATGCCCAGCCTGTAACAACAAAATCACCTACGCGGCAGCCACCGAAGTTTACATCTCGCCCTAATCGAAGGCAGCGATGGATACATGCTTCCATCGAGACCCACTCTTTCTGGATATTGCATCGCGTTCGACACTAGAGTAAAACATGTGCAAGAACGTCGCCATAAATATCAACCCCGGAAGTTTGAAGACAATCCGTTGGTAGTCGTACTTAAATTCGCGAGTCATCCCGATACTTTTACTGTTTGCGAGCTCGACGGCAATATTCTCGTGAGCAACGCCCTTGGCAATCATGCGGCAGATCGAATACTAGTCAGTATGGCATCCGAAAAACATTCCGTAATTGTCGTCGGAGCAGGATTGCCCGGCATCACTGCGAGTCTTGCGCTCGCAAAAAGTGGGAGCGATGTGACACTTATAGATTCAGAGCCAACAATCGGTGGCCTCCTCCGCTCATATGAAGTTGACGGATTCATCTTTGATTTTGGGACACACTTCGCGAGTTACACTGGTGTCGACGAAATAGATGAGTTGCTTTCGGTGTTAATGAATCGGAATGGGTGAAATTCCCTGTTTTACGTGCGGGAAATTTTTGGAATGGAATTCTAAATAGTGCAAGCGAAAATCCAGATCTCAACACTCTCGGAACGGAGAGGCACAACCAGTGCCTTGCCGATATGTTGCTGTCTACCGGATGGCACGAGGCGCGAAATCCTAGTAACGCTCAGGAGTACCTCCTCGCGGAGTATGGTCAACATTTGGTTGCAGAGTTCTTTGATCCCGTTTTTAAGAAGTTGACAGGTTTATCATCCAAAACACTGCACTTCAATGCCAACCTACTTTTCGGGCTCAACGTTTTGCTGTACTTGACGCCCAAGCGACTCTTGAACTCAAATGTTCCAACCGCTACGATCTGAGAGTTGCGTTCCACCACCGCGATCACTCACCCCATCACAAAGAGTCCCTATATCCTCGAGCCGGTGGAATAGGTAAATGGGTTGAACAGCTTGAGGACAAATTACGAACATCTGGCGTTCAAGTCATCACTAGTGCAAGAATAGAAAAATTGAAATCGACGATAATAGAGTTAAAGGCTTAGTGCTTGATGGTGCTGAGCTGGAACTTGACTCGCTAATTTGGGGGGTCTCCCTGAACAGTTCTGTAAGTTGGCAGAGATCCAAATCGCCTCTGCCAAACCTTCCAACCGAAGTTCAGTACTGGTAGGTCTGGAATTTGATCAAAACTTCCTTACTGATTGTCACTATGTGACAATCTTTGACACTAAATTCGCAGCATTTCGAATAACTTTTTACTCTAACTTTTCAACTCACTTATTAGGAAGATACGGGGCAACAGTTGAGTTTCTGGTCGATCCTGACGAGGTTTCAAATTGTGACTGGACCTTGCTTGCCGAATCCGAGATGCGAAAACTTGGAGTAGTAAGTGATCGAGCAAATGTGAAGTCTCGACACGAAAAAATCATTTGGAATAGTTTTCCCATCCAGTCAAACGAATCGATAGCAGCCACTGCGACTCAGGTTAAGCGAATTCAGGATTATTCAAATGTGAGACTAATTGGTCGTAGCAGTGGGAATGGGTGGCTTTTAAATGACTTAATCACAAACGCATATAGTGAGGCTTTAAAGACGTTATAAAAGCCATTTTTTTCGAGAGAAGTATTATTGGCAACAATTGGGACTCGCTACAGCCAAACTACTGAGTTAGGCACCACAAAAAAGGACCTGGTTTTGAATTTACCGACGAAATTAATTCAAACCGGCTTACCAGAGAAGTTTCATAAAATTTAAGCGAACTCGGGTGTGACAATAACTTGGCGATCTTCAGACCAGCTCTTAAATTTATGCTCGTTAAAGAATCACCCTCACTCGCCACCTCAAAATTGAGTGAACTGAGTGTTAGCGGCGGCGGGTGGGGAGAGCGGTGATGCGGCGCACGAGAGCACGCGGTGATGCACCCGAGAATGCCGAGACGCCTTTGTAAAGAGCGCCAGGGATGCATAGTGCTTTGCCGCGTGTCACAGCGCGCAAGCCTTCGCGTGCGACATCTGTGGCTTCGAGCCACGCAAAGTTCGGCACCTGGCTGGCAATGCTGTTCGTGCCAGAAACTTCAGAGAACTCAGTTCGTGTAAAACCGGGACACAACGCAGTGACTCGCACACCAGTGCCCCGCAGTTCTTCGTGCAGCGCTTCGGTGAAGCTCGTGACATAAGCCTTGGTCGCCGAATAAACGGCCGAGCCAGGACCAGGTTGAAAACTCGCGACGCTTGAAACATTCAAAATGTAACCGCGACCTTGAGGCACCATTAATTTCGCTGCGGCGTGCGACAAACGAGTTAGCGCCAAAACGTTCAAGTTTATTTCGCGCGAGAGACGATCAAGATCAATTTCGTGCATCAAACCCGATGAGCCAAAACCGGCATTGTTCACCACTAGGTCGATCGGTGTTTTCGTCGAATCAGTGATCCGCGCTTCAACCAAACCAACACCATCAATAGTTGATAAGTCGGCAACTATCACTTCAACATTTTTAAATCGCGCCGCCAATGACTCAAGTCGATCAGCACGGCGCGCAACCAAGACGAGAGACACACCAGACATTCCGAGTTGAACCGCAATTTCTTGGCCAATGCCGCTCGACGCACCGGTTACCAAAGCGCAGGTAAACGGATATTTTGCCATGACAACGCTCGCTAGTGAGCAGAACCAGCTGAACTACTCGAATTTGGTAAACCACCAGCAGCAGCCAAACGAGCATGTGCACGTCGCAAATCTGCTTCGACCGTCGCATCGTGCTCGCCACGCATCGCTTCTTGCGCACGCTCTTGGGCCGCACGCGCACGCGCGACATCGATGCTCTCGGCGAGTTCAGCGCTGTCAGACAAAATCGTCACATGATCAGGTGCAACATCAACGAAGCCACCATGCACGGCGACGTCTTGCACTTTGCCATCGGTCATATAAATGCGAGTGTGGTTTTCGACAAGCGCACCCAAAAAAGTCGCGTGCCCAGGCAAGAAAGCAATTTCGCCGCCTTGCAAAGTGCGCGTGATTACTTGGCGTGCTTCACCCGAGAACAAAACGCGCTCTGGTGAAACCACCTCGACTTTGAGTGAACTTGTCTCTGCCATGACTGGTGAAACTTACGCTGCCGAATCTTGAAGCGTCTTGGCCTTGGCCAAAACTTGATCAACGCCACCAACGTTCAAGAAAGCCTGCTCTGGCACATCGTCAAGGTCGCCCTTGATGATCGCTTCGAAACTCTCAACCGTCTGTGCAGTTGGCACATATTCACCCTTGACGCCGGTGAAAACTTCGGCAACATAGAACGGCTGGGACAAGAAGCGTTGCACCTTGCGGGCTCGCGAAACGGTCATGCGGTCTTCTTCTGAGAGTTCATCTAATCCAAGAATCGCAATGATGTCTTGCAGTTCTTTGTAGCGTTGCAAAATTTCTTGCACGCGACGCGCGACACCGTAGTGACGATCGCCGACTGTTTCTGGCGTCAAAATTGTTGACGTCGACGCCAGTGGGTCTACTGCTGGGTAGATACCCAACGATGCGATCTGTCGTGACAACTCGGTTGTCGCATCCAAGAAAGCAAACGTCGTGAACGGCGCTGGGTCGGTGTAGTCGTCGGCAGGAACATAAACAGCCTGCAGCGAAGTAATCGATCGGCCACGTGTTGACGTGATGCGCTCTTGCAACTGACCCATTTCGTCGGCAAGCGTCGGCTGGTAACCCACTGCTGACGGCATACGGCCGAGCAATGTAGAAACTTCAGAACCGGCTTGTACGAAACGGAAAATATTGTCGACGAACAACAACACGTCTTGGTTTTTAACGTCGCGGAAGTATTCGGCCATTGTCAATGCCGAAAGTGCAACACGCAAACGCACGCCTGGTGGTTCGTCCATTTGGCCGAAAACTAGTGCGGCTTTTTCGAAAACGCCCGACTCTTCCATTTCAAGACGCAAGTCGGTGCCTTCACGAGTTCGCTCACCAACACCAGCGAACACAGAAACGCCGCCGTGCTTTGAGGCCACGCGGTTGATCATCTCGGTGATCAAAACTGTTTTGCCTACGCCTGCACCACCGAACAAACCGATTTTTCCGCCAGCCAAATATGGTGTGAGCAAGTCGATAACTTTGATGCCCGTTTCGAACATTCGCTTTGATGGCTCGAGTGTGTCGAAGGCCGGCGCTGGTCGGTGAATCTCCCAACGTTCGGCATCTTTGAAATCGTCGTTGTTACCGTCGAGACAATCGCCCCAGACGTTCCATACGTGACCGAGAGTCTTGTCGCCAACTGGCACCGTGATTCCGCGGCCAGTGTCACGCACTGGTGTGCCGCGACGCAAACCGTCGGTTGGTTTCATGCACACTGCGCGCACTCGACTCTGACCAAGTTGCTGTGCGACTTCGGCCAAAATCACGTTCTCTTGACCTTCAACAGTCACAGTGAACTCGAGTGCTTGGTTGAGTTCAGGCAACGAGCCACGAGGAAATTCAACGTCGATTACGGGGCCAGCAATTGCGACTACTCGCCCATCTTTGCGGTCTGTGGTTGTTGTGCTCATATTTTCTCCCTTTTAATTTCGCTTAAAACTTTTTAACTACTAACTAGCTAATTCACTGACATTTCGCGAACAACATCGACATCATCAGAACCCAGCGCCTCGGCACCACTGACGATCTCCATGATTTCTGTCGTAATCGAATCTTGACGCGCACGGTTCATGATGCGCGAAAGATTTTTAATTAATTCTTCGGCGTTATCGGTTGCTGATTTCATGGCGCGCTGGCGAAATGCGTGCTCACTGGCCGCCGCGTTGAGTAGAGCCGCGTAAATACGGGCTTCAACATAACGAGGAAGCAATGTTGTGAGAATTACATCTGGATCTGGTTCAAACTCGTAGTTGCCACCCGCAGCAGACTTGCCATCGCCACCAGCGACAACTTCGCGTTCAAGCGGCACGAGCGGACGACGCACGACTTCTTGTCGACCAGATGAGACGAATCGAGTGTAAACAAGTTCAACTCGATCAACTTCGCCACTCAAATATAAATCAACGACAAACTGCCCGATCGCTTTGGCGTCTTCATATTTTGGTGCGTCAGAAAAACCAGTGAAACTTTTCGAAGTTTTATACATCCGAAATCTGAAATAATTTTCTGCTTTGCGACCGACCGGTACGACCAAATAATTTTTTGATGCCAAGACATCTGCTTTGACTTCGCCTTCGGTTGCTCGCAATACACCTGCGTTGTACCCGCCACACAGGCCACGGTCTGCAGTTATCGCGACGTAACAGGTTGTGCGAATCTCGTCGCGCGCCTTAAGAAATGCCGACGAATTGCCAGCACCACCCGCAGCCAAGTCTTTGACAACTTCTGTAATCCGCTCGCTGTATGGCACAGCGGCGGCGACTCGCTGTTGTGCTTTGACGATGCGTGAACCAGCGATGAGTTCCATTGCGCGCGTGATCTTCTTGGTTGCCTGAACCGATCTGATCCGACTGCGCAAAATGCGCTCTTGCCCGCCCGCCATTTTTGTTTAGACCTACTCTGTTGCGAGCGTTTTTGCGCTCGCCGCTTCGCCAGTTTCGCCGGCATCAGTCTTGGTTGGGTCTGCAGCGCCAGTTTTTTTAGTCGGCACGAATGCATCTTTGAACGCACCGACGATTGTTGCCAAATCTTTTGGAACATCGGCTTTTGGTTCTTGACGAATGCCCGAGAGCAAACCGCCGTGCCGCGAGCGCATGTGCTCAAGAAGTTCGTTCTCGAAGCGACGCACATCGGCAACTGGAATCGTGTCTAAGTAACCCTTGGTGCCGGCGAAAATCGAAACGACTTGCTCTTCGACTGGCATCGGTGAGTTGAGCGGTTGCTTGAGCAACTCAACCAAGCGATAACCACGCTCGAGTTGTGCTTTTGAGATCGCGTCGAGTTCGCTACCAAAAGTTGCAAAAGCCTCGAGTTCACGAAACTGCGCAAGATCGAGTTTGAGAGTACCCGAAACGCTCTTCATCGATTTGATTTGAGCGGCACCGCCTACACGGCTAACCGAAATACCTACGTCAACGGCTGGTCGAACACCAGACTTGAACAAGTTGTCCTGCAAATAAACCTGACCGTCGGTGATCGAGATCACGTTCGTCGGAATATACGCCGACACGTCACCAGCTTTTGTTTCGATAACCGGCAACGCAGTCAACGAACCGGCACCGCGCTCATCGCTGAGTTTCGCAGCACGCTCGAGCAAACGACTGTGCAGGTAGAACACGTCACCTGGGTAAGCCTCACGACCTGGCGGACGACGCAACAACAATGCAATCTGTCGGTAAGCCTCTGCTTGTTTCGACAAGTCGTCGTACACGACAAGCGCGTGCTCGCCGTTCTCCATCCACTGTTGACCGATTGCGCAACCTGCATACGGTGCCAAGTATTTAAACGGTGCAGGATTTGAAGCGGGTGCTGCAACAACAACTGTGTATTCAAGTGCTCCGTATTGGCGCAGAACTTCTACAGTTTGCGCAATCGTCGAACCTTTTTGACCAATCGCTACATAGATGCACTTCACGCCAAGACCGCGCTGATTAAGAATCGTGTCGATGGCGATTGTCGTTTTGCCAGTTTTACGGTCACCGATGATTAGTTCGCGTTGTCCACGACCAATTGGCGTCATCGCATCAATCGCTTTGATGCCCGTTTGTAGCGGCTCGTGCACCGGCTTGCGACCCATGATGCCAGGCGCTTGAACTTCAACACGGCGCATAGTTGCACCAACGATTTCGCCCTTGCCATCGATCGGCTGACCCAGCGCGTTGACAACACGACCAAGCATCGCGTCACCGACTGGCACCGACAAAATTCGACCAGTTGCTTTAACAGTTTGGTTTTCTTCGATTGCTTCTGCTTCACCGAGCACGACAACACCAATTGAGTCTTCGTCTAAGTTCAACGCAAGACCAACGGTGCCGTCTTCGAATTCGAGCAACTCATTGACGGCGCAATCTGGCAGACCGCTGACGCGAGCGATGCCGTCGCCTACTTCTGTGACACGGCCAACCGTGCGCGCTTCGACCGAAGGCTTGTAGCCCTCGAGTCCTTTGGTGATTGCCGCTGCGATGTCATTCGCAGAGAGTGTGAGTTCAGCCATTTTGTGTATGTCCTTTCAGAAATATTTCAGATTCGGGTCTTAAGTTGTTCAAGTCGGGTACGAACTGTGTCATCAATAACTTCATCGCCGACTGTTGCGACCAAACCACCAAGCACCGATGGATCAACCACGACTTTGAGATTGAGTTTGCGGCCAGTTGATTTGCTTAACGCCTCGGCCAGTCGTTTCGTCTGATCATCAGACAAAGCAACCGCACTGCGAACTTCGGCGACTTCGCGTTGTTGCTCACTTGATGCACGCTGCACAAGACGATCAACGATTGCCGGAAGCTCACGTCCGCGACCAGCGCCAATAATCAGCGACACGAGTTGAATCGTCGTGTTGCTGGCTTTGCCACCAAGTAATTCTTCGACCACTTGTTGACGGCGTGCAGCCGGAATGCTCGCATCGGTCAATGTGCTGCGCAACTTTTCGTTGGCTTCGATCGCGCGAGCCATGCGAAACAGTTCGTCTTCAACAATTTGTAGATTTCCTTCGGCTTGAGCAACTTCGAAAAGTGCTCGGCTGTATGCCTCGATCCGCGCGTCGCTCATTTTGATGCTCCAACACTCTTGATAAAACCTTCAATCAAATCTTGTTGAGCACGCTCGTTGAGGCTTGCCGCAACAGCAGAAGATATCGCCGCACTAGACAAGCGGGCAATTTCTCCACGAAGTTCTTCGCCACTTCGACCGCGGGCCGCTGCAAGATCGGCGACTGCTTTTGCCTCGAGTTCGGCGACCTCTTTTAACAGTCGAGCCCGACCGTCAGCGATAATCGCCGTCGCCTGCGCATCGGCTTCTGCCAAAATCTTGCGTCGTTCAGACTCAATGTCACCGAGTGCCGTGCGGATACCCGAAGCATCCGACTCTGACTTCGACCGAGCAGCAGCAGCACCATCAAGTTCTTTTTGAATCTTTGCGGTACGGGCGTTCATCGCCTTGACGATCATTGGCCAGCCAATTTTGTAGAGTCCGGCAAAGATTATGCACGAGGCGATGCCTCCATAAATAATTTCTGCTTTTTCTGGAAACAACCAGTGGTGTGTCTGGCTCGGGTCTTCGGATGCGATCAACGCTGACAAAAATAATTTCACGAACGATTTCCTTCCATTGCTTGCTGCACCGAGCGCGAAACAATTGCTGCGTCAGGAGACACCCCAACAGCAATTTGAGTCGCTCGAGTTGTCACGGCACCTACTGCAGTGACGATTTGGCTTTGCGCGGCCGCACGAGCAGCGGCAACTTCAGCCTCGGCCGCGGCGCGGCGTTGGGCGATCTGAGCGTTTACTTGAGCAACTTTTTCTTGACGCTCTTTGTCGAGAGTCTGGCGAGCAGCCTCAAGTCGACGCGACGCTTCACTACGAATTTCGGCAACCGCCGATTCGTATCGTGCGACATCTTGCTTTGCGCCATCACGAGTTGCTGATGCGTATTCATGATCTGCCTGGATCGACTCATATCGACTCGCCATACCTTTTCGCACCTTGGGAACAAGGAACAAACGCATGAAGAACAGAAACACGATGAATGATCCAGCGCCCCATGCCAACTCTTTGATTTCAGGAGCGATCGGGTTCGGTCCAGCACTAACTGGTGCACCCTCTTCACTGCCAGTCTCAGCAGATACGACGTCGAACGTGACGCGCACTTGCGCAGATGAATTGATGTTGACAAACGCTGTGAGCATGAAGTCTCTTATGCGTACTTAAGAAGAATGAATACAACGAAACCGATCAGCGCGAGCGCTTCGGTAAATGCGATACCGAGGAACATCGTCGTTCGAACCATGCCTGCAGCCTCTGGCTGACGAGCCATTGCTTCAATTGCGCTTCCGAAAATGATTCCGATACCAATTCCTGGTCCGATTGCAGCAAGACCGTAGGCGAAACCTGCGGAACCTGCGGCAGCAATGTTCTTCTCGTCGCCAGCAGCGGCATCAGCAGCCGCCTTGACGATCTTTGATAGTGCTTCCATTTTTTTCTGTCTCCTGTCTAGTTGTTATGTATTACTTATTTTTAGTGTTCTGGATGTACCGCGCCGGCAATATAACCGCCGCGAGAATCGTGAAAATGTATGCCTGCAAGAAAGCGACGAGTACTTCGAAGCCGGTCAAAAACACGAGCATGAAGAACGGCAAGACACCGATCGGAATCAAGATCTTGTCGCGTGCTTGAAACATCGCCTCGCTGAGCAAAGCGAAAATTACGAGCAACAAGTGACCAGCCAACATGTTGGCGAAAAGTCGAACGGCGAGTGAGAACGGGCGAACGATCAATGTCGAAATAAACTCGATCGGCGTCACCAAAATGTAGAGCGCCTTCGGAACTCCGGGAGGAAACAACACGCTCTTGAAATATCCGAAGAACCCTTGATGCTTGATGCCTTGCACGTTGAATACAACCCACACGAGCACCGCCAAAAACATTGGTATCGCCATTCGCGCGGTCGCTGGCATCTGGATGAACGGAATGATTCCTGGCATGTTGCATAAGTAGACGAACAAGAAAAGTGTCAATAAGAAAGGTGTCCATCCAAGACCATCACGTCCCATAGTTTGCATGATGATGTTGTTCTCGATGAATTCGACACTCACCTCAGCAAGGTTGCGCGTGCCCTTTGGTGCGACTTTCGGATCTTTGCGCGCTGCAGAAAGAAATAAGAGTGTGCCGATGAGTGCGGCGGCGATTGCGATCAAACCGACTTTGTTCAAACCTGGAACGACATCCTTCCAACGGAGCAATTCGTTGATCGGCGGAAATTCAAACGAGAGAATGCTGTTGATGATCATTTAGATGAGCTTTCGGTTTGCTGTGTTTGTTTAGACGATGATGA
The DNA here is from genome assembly GCA_003569125.1 of Acidimicrobiaceae bacterium. GTDB lineage: Bacteria > Actinomycetota > Acidimicrobiia > Acidimicrobiales > Ilumatobacteraceae > BACL27. Next base: position 52,661 of record BGOG01000009.1, read on the forward strand.
TTTAGAAGGTTTTGGTTTGAGTCCGGGAAACGCAAGTGACAAAGAAACATATCGCAATTCCCAAAATAAAAGACCAAGATGAGCAAAATTATTGTCAACCCAAGAGGTAAAAGTTCGACCCATGAGCTGTTGCGTACGACGAACACTGCAACTGCCACCAGGGCGAGACGCAACAAATAGCCAAACAACATCGTCGCCATCATAAACGCATATGAAATGCGGGCCGTGTACGCGACCAGAGCAGCAGCCAGGCCAAAATTGCAGAACACAATTGCGATCGCATAGGCACATGAATACGCACCGTTTGACCCCCAAACAATCGCACAAACTCCAATCAAAATCGGAGCAACTATCGAACCACGCTTGATGATGTCTCGCGCCAGCGCAGCTTCAGGAGCCGGACCCGTGTCGCGCATCGACAGAATCGAGATTTTTGCGTCTGTGTCGAGAGAGATCATGTGGGACTTTTCAATTGGCTGGTTTGCTTTTTGATGTGACTCGTCGCGGCGTCTCGACGTTTGACTTCTTGAAGTTGCATGTTGCCGTCATAGACATACCACATGCGAACAAAACTTCCGAGCAGAGAAAACAAACTCAACGCAATCGTGAAAATTGGTCTTGTGCCGAGTGAATTATCCACGACCAAACCGACTACGAGAAAAATGCCGACACTCACTGAGATTTCAGCACCACGACCCAGCGAGTCGTCGGATGCAGACGCACCGCGCACGACCGGCTTACGAGTTGGCAAAAATTTCAACACTGACCCTCAAAATCAATCGCTCTAGACGCGCTCGCCTATCGCTTGTGAATAAAGATACAAACTATACGCAAGAGGGCAATTAACGCAAACTGACGCGAAATTAATTTTCTGGCACTATCTCAACTGGCGTTTCGGGCTCGCTAAGTCGCGGTGTTTCGGCTTGTGCTTTTGTTCTAAAGAAACGGCGTACAGAAAACCGATCGTTGAACCTGGTGAACCAGACCAATATCGCCACTAAAAACAAAAACGGCCAAAGGTTCGTTGAGCCTTCTGAAAGCGCCGGGTAAAGCACGAAGGCCGAAAGCAGGGCTGTCCACGACCAAAGAATCACGACGGCGCGACGCGGCCCGTGCCCCAACTTTATTAATCGGTGGTGCAAGTGACCCGTGTCGGCAGTGGCGAAACCCACCCCGCTTCGCGTTCGACGGATGATCGCAAAAAGCACATCGATAATCGGCACGCCGAGCACAAGTAACGGGATTAACAGCGGCGCCAAAAAGAAATATGTCTGACCGCCGTCTGATTTTAGATCGGGGCTGGCGCGACCGCCGACGACACTTGTTGAAACTGCAATTAATAAACCAAGCAACAATGCTCCACTGTCACCCATAAATATTTTCGCCGGATTGAAGTTGTATGGCAAAAACCCCAAGCAGATACCGACAGTGATGATCGCCACTAGTGGCCCGATATTCGGCTCGCTCAGCAAACCGTTCGTACCGAGGTGACGGCTGTACACAAAAAATGCAGTGGCCGCAATCGCCACGATGCCGGCGGCGAGCCCGTCGAGCCCGTCGATCAGATTTATCGCTTGCGTCATACCCAGGAGCCACAAAACCGTGAATAGTGGTATCCAGTCTCTCGACAAAACAAACACGTCGACAAACGGCGCGCGAAAATAAATCATCGTCACACCAAACCAAACGAGTGCGACAGCGGCAACCACGACACCGGTTACTTTCATCGGTGCAGAAACTTCGTGGACGTCGTCGACAAACCCGAGTACAAAAACAATTAGCCCTGCAAAAATTACGCCAACGAGTTCAGAGTTGTTGCGAAACAGTGGATCAAATCGATCCATCTGCCACGCAACGGCGATCGCAATGACGAGCGCTATGAAAAATGCGATACCACCGACATCGGGTGTCGGCTCAGGGTGACTGCGACGCGCATCGGGCGTCGCCATCCAGCCATTTTGACGCGCAAACTTTGCAACTATCGGCGTCGCAATCGCGGTCACTGCAGCTGCAACACCGCCAATAAATAAATACCCAAAGAGGTCACTCATTTTTTATGGTGGTGCTACTTCTAGATGTTTGCATAAACAGGAAACTTTGCGCAGAGTTGCGCAACTTTACCCCGCACCTCGGCGATTTTTGACGCGTCGTTGCGATAACGCAATGTCGTTGCAATAAATTCGGCGATCAATGGCATCTCGGCCTCGCGCATGCCTTGAGTTGTTACCGACGGCGTGCCGATGCGCACACCAGAGGTCACGAACGGGCTACGCGGATCATTCGGTATCGCGTTTTTGTTCAGTGTTATGCCCGCCGTGTCTAAAACAAGTTGCGCTTCTTTGCCGGTTAGTTCGGCATCAAAAGGTTGCAAGTCGACAACCATCATGTGCGTGTCTGTGCCGCCAGAAACAAGTCTGAACCCGTGCCCTGCGAGCGCTGCAGCCAACGCCGAAGCGTTCTTGACTATCTGATGTGCGTATTGACTGAAACTCGGTTGCATTGCCTCGTGAAACGCAACAGCCTTAGCCGCAATCGCGTGCTCTAATGGCCCACCTTGACTGCCGGGGAAAACTGCTTTGTCGATTATCGGCGCGAGTTCGGCGCGACACAAAATGCAACCACCACGCGGACCACGCAAAGTTTTGTGAGTTGTAAATGTGACCACATCTGCAAACGGCACGGGGTTCGGGTGAGCCCCACCAGCGACGAGGCCCGCGATGTGGGCGATATCGAACATCATCATCGCCCCGACTTCATCGGCGATTTTTTTGAACGGCTCTGGTTCAAGTCGACGCGGATAAGAAGTGGTGCCCGCAACAATTAGTTTTGGCTTGTGCTCGATCGCAAGTTCGCGAATCTCGTCAAAGTTCAATCGTTCATCGGTTGCACCGACCTTGAACGAATGGAACTTGTAAAGAATTCCACTTGCGTTGACTGGCGAGCCATGCGTCAGGTGGCCACCGTGGTCGAGACTCAACCCCAAAACTGTGTCACCTGGTTTTAGCAACCCAAGATAAACAGCCATGTTTGCACTCGCGCCCGAGTGTGGTTGCACATTGGCGTGATCTGCACCAAACAGTTTTTTGACTCGTTCAATCGCAAGTGCCTCGACATCGTCGACGACTGCATTACCTCCGTAATAACGCTTTGTCGGATATCCCTCGCTGTATTTATTTGTCAACACCGAACCAGTTGCCGCCATTACATCTGGTGACGCAAAGTTCTCGCTGGCGATTAATTGCAGACCAGTTGTTTGCCGCACACGCTCTGCCTCTAGAAGATCAAAAGTTGTTGTGTCGCGCAAAGTTTCAGATGGCCAAGGCATTATTTACTTCTTTCGTTTTGAGATTTTTTAATTTCGGAAAGTTCGATTTCATGGAGTTGTGCAACTCTCGGTGCATGTCTCCCGCCTTCAAATTGCGTACTGAGAAACTTATCAACGATCTGCTCTGCAAGTTCGGGTGAAACCACTCGCGCGCCCATCGAAAGCACGTTTGCGTCGTTGTGCGATCGTGCCATTTCGGCTAAATAAAGATCGTTGCACAAGGCGGCGCGAATGCCAACTACTTTGTTGGCGGCAATTTGCTCACCTTGACCGCTACCGCCGAGCACGATACCAATATCGGCTTTGTCGTCTCGCACCGCGCGAGCAACATTCGCACATATTTCGGGATAATCAACGCTCTGGGTCGAATTCGTGCCGTGGTCGTCGACAGATAGCCCTTTATTGGCTAGATAAGAAATCAAATGTTGCTTGAGTTCAAAACCAGCATGATCAGACCCAATCGCAATGCGCTTCACGCTAAAAGTGTATTGCACGGCGCAGACCGCCTGATATCTCGATGAGCAACAAAAGTTACGGCGTATTGTGAGTAGTTGTGTCGATTGACCCTCGAACTCCTGTGCTTGTTGGGCAAGCCCAAATTGTCAACCATGCAGCGACATTGGCTGACGCACGCGAGCCGGTGCAATTAATTGCCGAGGCAATTCGAAGTGCGACCACCGATGCAGGATTGACATCCGTGCCAGATGTCGACGCGCTAAATATCGTGCGCATGTTGTCGTGGCGCTATACAAATCCGGCGCACACCGTTGCCAAACTTCTTGGGATCAACACCCGCGCTGATGGCATAACCCCGCACGGTGGCAACATGCCCCAGTTGATTGTCAACAAACTTGCACGAGAAATTCAAAACGGAGAACTAGACATCGCAATAATTGCAGGCGGTGAATCAAGTTATTCGCGATCGCGGGCACAAAAAGAAAATGTAACGCTGAACTGGACGCCAGAAGCGCAGGGCACTCCAGCACCGCTCCAAATCATAGATGATGCGGCGATGAGCAGCCCTGAAGAAATCGCGAGAAAAATTTTTTTACCAGTGCAGATTTATCCGATGTTTGAAACTGCACTTCGTGCCAAAGCAAATCGAGGCATCGCCGAGCACGATCAAATGATCAGCGAACTTTGGGCAAGGTTCAGTGGCGTGGCCACGACGAATCCAAATGCGTGGAGTCAAACCGCGCTCAGCGCCGAACAGATTCGCGCAGTCACACCAAAGAATCGGATGATCGGCTCGCCTTATCGCAAAGTGATGAACTCAAATAATCAAGTTGACATGGCTGCGGCGTTGATCATTTGCTCAGCCGAAAAAGCAACTCAACTTGGTATTGCACGAGACCGCTGGGTTTTTCCGATTTCTGGCACAGATTGCCATGAGCACTATTTCATCTCAAACCGATTTTCATTTTCTGATACGCCGGCCGTGCGACTTGGTGGAGCAATGGCCTGCGACCTTGCTGATATTTCGCTTGCTGATATTTCGCTAGTTGATTTATATTCATGTTTTCCGTCGGCGGTACAACTTGGCGCACAATCGTTGAACTTGTCGCTTACCCAACAACTGACAATCACCGGCGGTTTATCTTTTGCAGGCGGACCATGGAACAACTATGTGATGCACGCAATCGCCACAATGATGACCAAACTTCGCCGTGACACAGGTTCAAAACAAGATGGTTTCATCTGGGCTAATGGCGGTTATGCAACAAAGCACTCATTCGGGCTCTACTCAAACGAGCCAGCCAAATCTGGTTTTCGATACGGCTCGCCACAATCGAAAATAGATTCGCTTGATAAACGAGAATTGGCTTCGACTAGTGATGCAGCAAGCGATGTAGCTGGGCAAGCAACTATTGAGGCCTACACCGTGATGCACGATCGCGACGGCAAACCAGAAACAGCCATAGCCGCGGTACTACTCAACGACTCGCGTCGTGCGTGGGCAACTTCAACTGATAAACAAGTTGCGACTGCAATGTGCACTAACGAATGGGTCGGCTGCAAAGTCAACCTCAACCCCGACGGCACCCTGCATATTTAAAAAAGCGATCTAAGTTTTGCGGGCGAGGGCGATGCGGTCGTGCTGAGAATAGTCTTGGCGAATTTGAATATCCATAAAACTGCTCTCGCTGAGCAAGTCACGAATCACCGTGCCCTGGTCATGACCGATTTCAAGAACTAGCAAACCGTCTGAAACGAGCCACTCGCCCGCCTGCGAAATAATTTGGCGATGTGCATTCAGTCCGTCGGTGCCTGCGTAAAGCGCAAGATGCGGCTCGTAATCACGAACAACCGACTCGACACTCGCATCGTAAACAGCGATGTACGGTGGATTACTAATTATCAAATCAAAAACTATGTTTAAGGTCTTTCGGCAATGCCAAAAACCAATCGCCTTGGGCAAGTCGCACATTGCCGTCGACAAGACCCAAACCGGCAAGATTCGCTCGAGCCACATCTAAAGCATCAGCCGAAACATCGGTCAACCAAACCTCGGCACATCCAAGTGGCAGTTCGCTCGCCAATGCCAGACCAATCACACCACTGCCCGTACCCAAATCTGCAATTCGCAATTTTCGTTTCAATTCTGCGCGACATCACCCAGAGAGTCAAGAGCAACTTGCACGACAAGTTCAGTTTCGGGTCGTGGAATCAATACCCGCGGGTCGACCATCACATCAAGGTGTCGAAACGACCAGCGCTGCATTACATATTGCAAGGGCTCGCCCGTCAACCGCCGCCGAACCATTTCTCGCAAGGCAATACCGCAACGCTGGCTGACGAGTTCTGATAAGCCCGAGCTAAATTCGCTTGCGTCCAATCCACTTGCATGCTCACAAAGCCATCGTGCTTCTTGTTCGCTACCCAGATCAGCCGAGGTCGTCTGAAACAACTCGCCCCATGTGATTGTTTCGTCGCTGTTCACGACAGAAATTATTTCTCGCCGGCGTATGCCAACTGCTCTGTCTGATACTCAAGGGTCAGCGCATCAATCACCGGGTCTAAGTTGCCGGCCAAAACTTCTTGCAACTGATGCAAAGTGAAACCGATTCGATGATCAGTAACACGACTGTCTTTGA
>BGOG01000010.1 GCA_003569125.1 Acidimicrobiaceae bacterium
TTGAGAAAATATCAAGATTTATTGTGATGTGTTTTTGAGAAAAGGGTCGAAAATTGTCTGAAAAATTGATTAAGTCGCGCTATGACGCGAGTCGTGAGGATATCGCGACGTTGCTTGGTGACGCGCCGAAGTATCGCCTAGATCAAGTTTGGCAGGGCCTGTATACCGAGTTTCAAGAACCGCTCGCAATCACCACAATCTCCAAAGATCTTCGCACGCGTCTAGACGAAGCGCTGCCGAGCAGCCTCTTGCCGGTTACATCAAGCGTCAGCGACCGCGGCGACACCACGAAATTTTTATGGCAGCTCGCCAATGGTGGTCACAAAATTGAATCGGTGCTGATTGCACTACGCCGACCGTGCGACAGTTTGTGTCAGCACTCAGGCTGGCTGCGCAATGGCGTGTGGGTTTTGCGCCACGGGTCAAGCAGGTTTTACTCGTCAGTTAACATCGGGCGAAATAGTCGAACAAGTTGTTCATGCAGCGCGAACAGTGCAGCCCGCGACCAACGGCTAGCCAATGTTGTATTCATGGGCATGGGCGAACCATTGGCAAACGAAGAGGCAGTGTGGCAAGCAGTCACCCGCATTCATGAAGCCATCGGCATCTCGGCGCGACACTTAACTATTTCGACCGTTGGCATTATCCCCGGCATCAATACGCTCGCCGATCGACCATTGCCAGTTAATCTCGCCGTCTCACTTCACGCGGCACGCAACGAACTGCGCAACGAACTCGTTCCGATCAACAAGCGATATCCGATTGAAGATTTAATGCAGGCGTGCAGAAGGTATCTCGCCAAAAAGAATCGCCGAATCAGTTTTGAATGGGCGTTGATCAAGGATGTCAACGACACGCCCCGTGATGCTCGCGAACTCGCCAAACTTTGTAAGAGCCTGAAACCCAGCGCCCATGTCAATTTGATTCCACTAAATCCGACACCGGGTTATCTGACAAAAGGAACAGCGCCCGAAGATGTCCGCGAGTTTGCGATGCAACTTGAAGATCTTGGCGTGAATGCAACGGTGCGTCGCAACCGCGGCACTGATATCGCTGCGGCCTGTGGCCAATTGGCTGCCGGACAGCCAGTGACGCTTAGTTCGCGCTAAGCAGTTGAATCAGTTTCTCTTGACCCTGTTTGATCTGATCGGCAAGCGCGCGTTCTAATAATCCACCCGTGAATAACGAACCCGAGTAGTGCAGATTCGTCATCAGCGACGAACCATTATCAGTGCTATCAACTGTTGCACTGAGCACCCATGCCGAATGACTACGCCCATCGTTTTCGGCTCGTTCGAATACCACAGAAAATGGCGCATCACAACTTGTTCGAACCATTCGCAACCTCTTTGACCGCGCAAACGGCCCAAGTCGGGCACGAAGTTCAACTACCCAAGTTTTTGAACTTTGAGTATTCAGCGGGTCATGCTCAACTAATTTGACGCTGTGTACCATCTCGAGCCACGATTCATAATTTTTTAGATCCGAAATATATTCGAAAAGTTTCGCAGCCGTGACTGGCACATCAACACTCGCTGAAACATCCATCACAACGCCTAATTAATAATCAATGGGAGACTCAGAATGCGACTGATCGTGATCGTGATCATGGTGTTCATGTTCACGAATTTCGCTATCAATCTCACTATGTCCAAAAGCGCGACCCAACAGCCGACCGCGAGCTCGAAGTACTCCATCTAAGTCACTGGACCGATCGAACTGTGGCGTCCAGGGCAACGCGTGAGTTTGTTGCGTATCCATTAATTGAGCCAGTTCATCTGTGATATCGGCTGAAACATCAGCAACAACATCAGCACGGACATCAACATCAAAATCAGCAGACTCGCGATCGGTTGTCTCGACTGAATATTCATCAATTACCAGGTCAAACAAATTCACAACAACTGCAGCATCTTGGTCATCATGATTGCCCTCAGAAAACTTATGCCGCTTGACGCCTCTGTGTGAATCATTTTTTGTCGCTTCTTGGGTAACTGGTGCGCTAAACAATCTTTGCACCTCTTCGCGATTGTTGATTATCGTCCATCCTTTTGGAACGGTCAGTGAGTCGGCATGTCGGCGGCACAAAAGATTTACCGGTGTCGCGTCGGTCAAATCAGGAAAATCGATCGTCACCAACAACCGTCGCAGATCAACTTCATAAATTACTTCCCCGATTTTTGAACAGCCGGGACGTTCACAGTGACGCGACATGCCTAAACAATAGACCGCATCAGGGTTCTAGACATGCGATTCCCATTCCTTGCCGGTCTCGATAACCAAAGGTGTCACTTGAGCAAGTTCTGTCAAAACCGATCAACTGCCTGACCACCCCGTCGTAGGGGCCATCACATGAAACTTCATAGACGGCTTGCGTTGAGTCAAATGCCACGCACGATCCACTCTGAATAAGCGAATCAGGCCCCTGCGGAACATTCGGCGAGGCAGTTGAATACAGAAACAAAATCAATATTGCACCAACGACGATTACCGACAACATAAATCGCCATGGAACTTTCGCTCTGACAATTACTCGTGGTATTTCGAACTCGGTCTCGTCTGCGAAATCTTCTGCGAAATACATCTGCAAAATCGGCTGCATTTTGCTTTTTTGGATTAGGCGCCTGTCGGTGTTTTGCCTTGACAGAAAGTGACTGGTCGTAAAGTCGCCGACTCTTTGGGTTTCCAAGAACTCCCCACGCTTCGCTGACCGCGGCAAGCGCCAAAGAAAAATCTGCGGTATCTCGGCCATCTGCATCGGGATGAAGTTTTCGCACCATCGCCCGATGCGCGGCACGAATCTCTTTTAATGACGCATTCGACTTGACACCAAGTATCTCATAGTGACTTGAAATAGATTTACCTCTTGATTGCGGTCGTGTGCACGATTAGATGAGAATTAATTCTCGGACATGAAAAGTTTAGGGTTCACGAACCGGTGAATGTCGCGGCGATCTTGCTCGCCGAATCACCACCGCGACGCAAGATGACAGCCAAAAACCAGAGCGCTCCGAGCGTGACTATAAACAGCAACACTGCCCCGACACCCCAAAACGGCTTGATAGTGCTACGAGTCGCACCAAGTAGCGCAACCGGAAAAGTCGTTGACCCTGCTTCGCTGATCAGCGTCGAAATCACCGCGTTGTCAAGGCACAACGCAAACGACAACAGCGCGCCGGCAACCATCGCCGACGCAATCAGTGGCAACGTGATCTGACGAAAAGCCCGACCAGGAGGTGCACCAAGGTCGGCCGCTGCCTCTTCGAGTGCCTCGTCAAGACCCGAAAGTCTGGCGCGAACGATCAAGGTCACGACAGCGCTCGAATAAAGCGATTGTCCCACCCAAAGTTTGTTGATGCCACCGTTGAACGGGCCCCAACCACTCGAAAAAATAATACCGATAACAGGTATCGCTTTGATGCGCGGAAACCAAGTCGCGAGTGCAATCGCGTCCATGATTTCGGGGGTCACCAAAATCAAAAACACCGTCGCCATAAAAAATTTCGTCCAGCCACCTGGTCTGCGCGCCAAGGCAACGCCCGACATGCCCCCGATGAGTACTGCAATTACTGTCGCGCCAAAAGCGGCGATAAAAGAATTGCGAATTGAATCGCCGATGCCAGCGAAGTCGAAAATAGTGCGATACCACTCGGTCATCAGGCCGTTGAGAACTATCGCGAAAACGAAAGTCAACGGCAAAATCAAAGATGAAACTCTCTTCGAGAAATTCTCTCGCCGCTTTGTAATTCGAGCGAAAACAACACCAGCAACCACGACAACCGCGAAACGAATCAAAACGCCATACATCACGCCACCATTAAATAGCTCACCCCACCATTTTGTGCTGGCTCGCCCGGACCAAATCGTGAATGACCCACCGTAATTAAACGAGTGCAGAAAAACCAGTGAAATCGGTATGAAAAGAAAAACCAGCACCAAAACCGTCCATGCAGAAAGAAGCTTCGGCAATACTTCGATTTTTTTGCGCATTTCTTGTTTCACTATTTGCTTGCGGGCGATTGATCGCTCAAAATTTTTCGACGAACGACTTGAACAACTGGCGAAGCAAGAGCGGCAAGTCGCGGCGCAATCCACACAACCACAAACCCGACAACAAGGGCCAGAAGAACAGCGGCGATCATCAAAATTGCCATTGCTGAACCGAGTGGCCAGTTTTGTGCTCCGCTAAATTGCGAGGCGATCATTGCCCCGATCATGTTTCCTTTGGCGCCACCCAAAACAGTTGCCGTCACGTAATCACCGCACATCGGGATGAACGTCAACAACACGCCGGCAACAATGCCGGGGCCGGCAAGGGGCAAAGTAACGCCCATAAATGTTGCGACTCGTCCAGCACCCAAATCTTTGCTGGCTTCTCGCATTCGCACGTCAATGCGATCTAACGCCACAAATAAAGGCAAAATCATAAATCCGAGATAGTTGTAGACGATCGCAATTTGTACCGCCATTGGGGTCTCAAGAATCTGAATTCCGTTATCCGAAATCCATCCCATGCCGACGAGCCACTTCGAAAGTGTGCCATTTGGTGCGAGCGGAATTCGCCAAGCAACGGTTCGAATCAAAAAACTCGTGAAACTCGGCACGACAACTGCCGCAAGAATTATTGCCTTCCATTTTTCAGCAACTTTGAATGCCGCAAAATACGCGACAGGCAATCCAATTACAACGCAAAGAAACGTCGCAAGAACCGAAATGCGCAGCGTTGCACGAAATGTTTTGAAGAATGTCTCGTCGAATACGGCCGAATAGCTCTTAGTCGAAAGACTCCCTAGATCAACGGGTACGAGTCGTGACGAATCTTTTGTTCCAAAAGAATAGAGAACGATGAACGCAATCGGCGCTGCAAAAAAAACCAGGTACCAAATAATCGCAGGGATGGCGAGAAGATATTTTGGCCCTCGCCATCTCCTGCGTAAAACTGAAGCGACCGAAAAGGTCACGCCAAATCAGCCCCGGCTTTCGCCTTGGACTTATTCAAGATGTCGATCAAACGATCAAGCGCAGGAGTAATCACTTGTGTTTGCATCGTTGCAACTTGCTCATCACCAAAGAAAATCATGTCGCCCTTGACGAGGTCCGGGGCAACTTCAGAAATAAGTTGCGACATGTTCTTCATTCCGGTGTGATAGCCGTGGTAACTGAGGTCTTTGATTGAAATCTCGGGGATCAGGTCCCAGTTGATCCAAGCATGTGCAGCCTCGGCATTCGGTGCTCCCGCCGCAACGCAGTAGTTGTCCATCCACAATTCGGTGTTTGGCGCTCCAAGAACCCACTTCCAGTCGGCTGGGTTTCCGCCAGCCTCTTCGATTCTCACGTATGCCTGGCGCGCGTCGCCGTTCCATGCCATGGCGATCGAATATGCACCTTCGGCAAGTTTCGTCGACGGATAACTGTCGAATGCTTTGATGTGCTGGGCGAATTCTTCGACCAAGAATTTTTCGCACGCATCAAGGTCTGCCTTCGTTTCTGTGTTCCAATTAATTTTATTCGCCCAGAACCACATGCCGCAATAATTTGGCGCCGCATCGATTACCGAACAATTGCCGCTGGCCTCGCCCATGCAAGTGTCAATGAAGTCCTGCCATGTGGTCAATTCTTTTGAAATTTTGGTGGTGTCGTAGAAATATCCAGTCGTGCCCCAGTTTTTGCAGACCGAGTAGTCGTTGGTCGGATCCCAGGCTTGCGCGAGATAATTTGGATCGACGTTTATCATGTTTGGTATCAGTGTTTTATCGAGTTTCTGAATCAAACCTTTCTCGATCATTTGTGGAATGTACGGCCCAGTCGGTACAACAATGTCAAAACCACTGCTGCCGGCACTTGCCGCCAGTTTTGTGATCAGGTCTTCGTTGCTCGCGTAGTAGTCGACTTTCATCGTTACGTTGAGAGTTGATCCAGCGAGTGCGCCAACCAAATCTGGGTCGTTGTAGTCACCCCATGTGTACATCGCCAAAGTTCCACTGGACTGATTGATTACTCGGCTCCAGTCGCCTGACGCAAGACCTTCGGTACTTGTCGCATCGCTCGTGTTTGTGTCATCAGTTGCACCATCGGTTGCGCTATCTGAGCCACCACAAGCAGCCGCGATTAAAGCAAAACCTGCAATTGCGGTGCCGCCTGAAGAAACGCGCGACGCGAAAGTTTTTCTCGAAACCTTCTGGCGCCAACATTTTTAATTCTTTACTCATTTCATTCTCCTTTTATGATTAATTTCAAGTTGTATCCGGCTCTTACTGACATTAGTTCTATTTGCTTTCTGATGTGGCAAGCACCAAATCGACCTGACGCGCCGAGAAAAGATACACATCTTCAGCCGGCCAACTACACCAAACATGGTCTCCTACACCAAACCTTGATGGGTTCGTTCGAGCCACCTGAACCAGCAAATCTCTTGAGCCTGCAGTTACGACATATTGCAAAACATCACCAAAGTGCGACACTCCGGCGACTTTTGCTTCGACCGAATTCTGACTTTCGGCTGGTTTGGTTGCAGAAAGATTGATGCATTCGGGGCGCACTGCGGCAAGTGCTGGCTGCCCGGTCGGAACATTTTCTTCAGGACGAGTAGCCACGAACACGGTGCCATCTTGCCCAGTTGCACCATTGCTTGTTGCCGTGCCCTGCCAAAATTATTTCGACCCACGAACCCTGCAACAAATGCCGAGGTTGGCCTTTCGTAAACTGTTTCTGGGTCACCGAGTTGCTCAACATGGCCGTCAAGCATGATCGCGATCCGATCAGACATCGACATCGCCTCTTCTTGGTCGTGCGTCACGAAGATAAAAGTAATCCCCAATCGACTCTGAAGAAGTTTGAGTTCAATTTGCATTTCTTCTCGGAGTTTCCGGTCGAGCGCACCCAGCGGCTCATCGAGCAACAAGATGCTCGGGCGGTTAACGAGCGCGCGCGCCACTGCGACTCGTTGTTGTTGCCCACCAGAAAGTTGACGCGGTCTTCGATTCGCCAACTTTGACATCTGAACCATGTCGAGTGCCTCGATGACCTTGCTACTTATTTCAGATTTCACTACACCTTTTTGACGCAAGCCGTAGGCGACATTTTCAGCGACGCTCATATGTGGAAACAATGCGTAGTGCTGAAACACGGTATTCACATCACGCTTATACGGTGGCACACCTTGCACATATTCTCCGCTTATTCGAACGAAACCTTCATCTGGCTGTTCGAATCCCGCCAACATTCGCAATGTTGTCGTTTTGCCGCAACCACTCGGCCCAAGCAACGAGAGAAACTCGCCTGGCTTAATTTCTAAATTGAGTGAATCGACCGCGACCACATCGCCATAACGCTTGGTGACGTTTGAAAGTTCAACCGATCCACGCTCGCTATTCAACTCAAACCCCCAAATTCAATAGTGACAATGCCGAACCGATAAACGACTTTATTCAATTTGCTTAATTAGCCAATTTAGTTATGACGCCTGCTACAAGCATGACATATTCAACTTTTGTCGTCCGAATCCATGTCCAAGACAGGCTAGACATATATATAGATGAAATCTCAAATCAAAACCCTCGGTGTTCCCAAAGAGACCAAAACTTCAGAGGGCAGAGTTGCGATCACGCCCGACGGAGTTCGCGAGTTCGAACGGGCTGGCATCGAAGTCTTCGTCGAGACCAATGCTGGTCTTGGCGCATCAATTGAAGATGCTCATTTCGCGGCCGCCGGGGCAACGATTGTGCCAACCGCAGGTGACGCCTGGTCGCAACAAATGGTCATCAAAGTCAAAGAGCCAACTGCCCAAGAGTTTGGATTTCTGCGCAACGACCTGACGCTTTTTACGTATTTGCATTTGGCTGCGTATCCGAAAGTTGCCGAGGCGTTGCTAAAAAACAAAACAACTTCGATCGCTTACGAAACGGTGCAAGAAGAGGATGCTTCATTGCCGCTTCTCGCACCAATGAGCGAGATTGCAGGCCGAATCGCCACGCAAGTTGGCGCGTTCTATTTGCAACGGCCCAACGGCGGTCGTGGTGTTTTGATGGGCGGCGCACCGGGTGTTAGCCCGGCAAAAGTCGTCGTAATCGGCGCAGGAAATGTTGGATGGAATTCGGCGTGGATTGCTGGGGGCATGGAGGCCGAAGTTTTATTGCTTGATAAAAATTTGGATCGACTTAGGATGCTCGACCAAATCATCCGCTCTCGAATCACAACTGTCGCCTCCAATCGTGGCGCAATCGAGCGATGTGTTGCGCAAGCAGATCTTCTGATTGGCGCCGTGCTCGTGGCTGGTGCACGCGCGCCGATCGTGGTCTCACAAGACATGGTTAAATCGATGAAGCCTGGCGCTGTGATCGTTGATGTCGCAGTTGACCAAGGTGGTTGCATCGAAACAATCCATGAGACAACACATAAAGAGCCCGTCTACGAACAGCATGGTGTCTTGCACTACGCAGTGGGCAATATGCCAGGCGCCGTGCCCCACACGAGCACCTATGCATTGACTAATGCGACCTTGCCGTATTTGATTGACGTCGCAAAATATGGAACTCGAGTCGCTGCACAACGCGATGGCGCTTTAAAACTTGGCATCAATACGGTTGATGGTCAGATAACAAATGATGCCGCAGCAAAAGCACTCGGGCTCGAGGCCGTTGATCCGCTTACTGTCTTGACGCAATAGCTAGTTAATTTTCTAGTGAATTAAAAAACTAGTCGCAGCAACTATCTCGCCAACCGCAAGAACCGCACTTAAAATGTGCGTGCTCGGCGTGTAACGACGAACCACAGTGTGGACATTCCGAAAATACGGCGTGACGTGTGCGACAACTATCTGCAACGCCTTGCGCCGTCTCATCTAATTTCTGTTGTGCGTTCACCTCTATTATCTCCATGAACAAATTATTGCACTAGCGTCAGGGTTCTTCGTGTATGACTGATACCACCGATTCTTCGACACCAGTTAGCCGCTCACGCAACCCACACAAAACAGGCAGTGCTCGTGCGGCGTTTCATGTACGCGACTTTCGCCGTATTTGGTTCGGCTCATTTGCATCAAACATTGGAACTTGGATTCAAAATGTTGTTTTACCCGTCTACATTTACGCACGAACAGGGCGTGCTTCATTCGTCGCTCTATTGATTTTCGCCCAACTCGGGCCAATTTTGTTGCTTTCAATACCTGGAGGTGTGATCGCCGATCGGGTTGATCGCAAAAAATTCTTGATTTCGATGCAGGCGATTCAACTTTGCTGCTCGCTCTTGCTTGCTCTTTTGGCCGCCAACAACTCACCAATCTGGATGCTGTTTCTCGCTCAACTCGGTGTCGGCATTGGCAACGCACTGAATATTCCGGCTTGGTCGGCGATGTTGACTTCATTGGTCCCACCAAGTGACATCGCCGGAGCGATCTCACTCAACTCAACTGTAATTAACGGCGCACGCGTGGTTGGACCGATCATCGTCGCTTTGCTTTCACAGTGGCATGTCACGACCTCTGAGTTTTTTGCGATCAATGCAGTGACTTATCTGTTCGTAATTTTCGCCTTGATCAGCGTGAAAGTCCCAGAAATTGCCTTTGACACAACTACTGGTTGGCGAAGATTCACTTTTGCATTCAAAATCGCCCGCGAGCGAATCGTGATATCCCGACTGATCTTGACTCTGGCTTCGTTTTCGTTGTTGTCGCTTCCCTACGTCGGACTCTTCCCCGCCGTTGCCCAACTTAATTTTGGAATCGAATCTCAAAGCGCCACCTACAAATGGCTTTACGCAACTTGGGGGTTGGGCGCTTGTCTCGGTGGTCTGAGTGTCTCAACTCTTTTCGTGGATGTCGACAACCGAAAACTGATTCGACTTGGATTTGCAAGTTTTGCAGTCAGCATGATGGCGTTTGCACTTGCACCAAATGTCGAACTTGCATTCTTTACTGTTTTCTTTTTGGGCGCCGCCTATTTTTTTACGACAACCTCAATGCAAACGGTCTTTGCATCGGGGCTCACACCAGAAATTCGCGCCCGAGTGATGGCACTGTGGTTCATGGCTTTCGGCGGCACCGTTCCCTTGGGCAATCTTATTTTTGGTCCGTTGATTGACCGTTACGGTTCGCAGTGGCTACTCGTTTTAGGTTCGCTTTGGGCTGTTGTTCTCTGGTGGTGGTGCGATATTGAGCGTCTCGAACGAGACGATTCAAACCCCGCCGTCTTGTAGACCGTCACCGTCTAGACCGTCACACAGCCGAACTAGCCCGGCTACTTTTGAGCCTTTAACAAGAACCAGATCGCCTTCGCCTAAATCTGCGAGAACTTGCCGTGCCTGCGAAAAACTTGTTTGTTTAACTCCATAGAGATCGGTTTCGACTGCCACCAATTCGATGCGATTCTGTTTTGCAATCGATGCGATTGCTAGGTGCTCTTCGCTCGGCTCGGCGAGTTCGGCCATCAATCCGCAAAACGCAATGCGCCGTGAACCAGAGACGGTTGCAAGAGTCTCCAGTGCGGCACGCATCGATGCGGGGTTGGCATTATATGAATCGTCCAGCACCACGGCACCGTTCTTAAGTTTTCGAACTTGCATTCGAGATGGCGAAATGGATGATTTTGAAATCGCTTCGGCCGCCCGCACGATATCCAACTTGAGAACGCCCGCTACGCAAAGTGCCGCTAGTGCGTTATGCGCCATGTGCCTTCCAGGAATGTTCATCGCCAATTTGACATCACCCCACGGTGTTTGAACCTTTGCAACTGCGCATCCCCGCTGATCAATTTCGCATGACATCATCCGAACGCTGGCCGAATCACTCTCGCCAAAAGTCAAGACCAACGCGTGGGTTGCGCGGCGCATTGATAAAACATTTGGGTCATCGGCATTCAAGATTGCAACATCATCACTCTGCAGAGAATCGACCAATTCGCGCTTGGCTCTGGTGACACCTTCAATCGAACCGACTCTCTGGGTGTGGGCGTTTGAAACTGCGGTGACGATACCGATTCGCGGGCGTGCCACCTCACAAAGCCTTGCGATTTCACCAAAACCGCGCATCCCCATTTCAACTACAAGCGCTTCAACATCGTCGGGAGCGTTCAAAATAGTTATCGGCAAACCGAAGTCGTTGTTGAATGATTGTTCGTTGGCGTGCGTTCGAAGCGCAGTAGCCAATGCACTCGCCACGAAATCTTTCGTCGAAGTTTTACCGACCGATCCGGTGATTGCTACCACGCGATTTTGTAATTTAATATCAAGGCGCGCTCGAGCCCAAGAGCCTAATTTCAACAAACTTTTTCCGGTGTCGTGGACGGATATCGCGGTTCTTCCTTGTGGCGCTCGCGAAGTTAAATATGCGCCCGCACCACGGCTGAGTGCATCGGCAATAAAATCGTGCCCATCACGCTGATCAATTATCGGCACGAATAATTGACCAGGCTTTATTGTTCGCGAATCAAATGACACGCCTTCAAGGTGTGCATTGGAGCCGACAAGATGACCAGAAACGGCTAATGCAGCATCTGCAGCCATAAATCGCATTTCACTCAATTATAACAGCGCACATCTTATGTGCCTGATCAAACCAATCAATCATCGAGGATGTGCGACTACCGTAAAGGTTGATGAATAACGACAATCGTAATTCAAAAATCAATATTGTCGTTTTATTTGGTGGTGAATCTGCGGAGCATGATGTGAGTTGTGTGACTGCTGCTCATGTCTTGCGTGCACTCAACGCCGACAAGTATGTGATCACAACAGTCGGCATTACTCGCGATGGCAATTGGGTCAATGTCGAACCAAATCAAAACATCAATACTGATCGACTTACGGCAAGTGGCACACCGACAAATATCGCCGAGATTTTGCAGCGCAGTAATCAGCTGGTTCGCACCGTCGTGGTCCCGTTGTTGCACGGTCCAATGGGTGAAGACGGCACGGTACAAGGTGCGCTCGAACTCGCTCACGTTGCCTATGTCGGCGCGGGGGTTCTCGGTAGCGCCGTCGCCATGGATAAAAGTATCGCCAAACAAATTCTCGCCGCAAATAAAATTCCTCAACCAAAATTTATCACCGTGCGTGACAATGAAAATTTGAATGATGTTTGTGATCGCGCAATAAGCGAACTTGGTCTACCTGTATTTGTCAAACCAGCGAACATGGGCTCATCGATCGGTGTCAAAAAAGCAAAAGCACGTGATGAAATTTCTTCGGCTCTGAAACAGTCATTTGAATACGACGAGTGGGCACTGATTGAAGAGGCTGTTGTTGGGCGCGAGATAGAAGTGGCGATACTCGGCAACCAAACCGCACGGGCATCTGTGCCGGGCGAAATCATCCCTGGCAAAGAGTTCTACGACTACGAAGATAAATATTTGGGTGATTTGGCAAAGTTGCTGGTGCCAGCCCCGCTTACGGCGCAGCAGATTCTCGAAGTTCAACAACTCGCGTTGAAAGTGTTCGCAATTTTGCGTAGCGACGGTATGGCCCGAATTGATTTCTTCTTCGAAGAAAACGGTCGCGGATTCTTGTGTAATGAGATCAATACGATCCCAGGTTTCACACCAATATCGATGTATCCAAAATTATGGAATGCGTCCGGTTTGAATTACCCAGAACTATTGGACGAATTAATCGCTTTGGCGATCGCCCGTCACGCAAAACGTCGATCAAAAACAACACGCTGAGATTCGCCCGTCAAGATCCTGCGGCGGGAATGTTGATTTTCATGCCCGGATAAAGCAATACATCGATACTTGACCAGTTATTTGCTCGCACGAGGGCAGCCATCGAGATGCAGAATTTTTTGATGATGCCAAACAAGAAGTCGCCTTGGGCCACTTCGTAAGTTCCAGCGGGACGATTTCCGCAACCGGGTTTACCAACCTGATTGGCAACAACGGTTTGTTGAACATTCGTCGAAACCACCTGTGCTGACGGCGGAATTTTAAGTTTTCGACCCGCATATGGAAACTGCGATGCAGAAATCAGACCGTTCCATGCCAACAGCTCAGTCACGGTGATGCCAAATGTGTTCGCCACTAAATTCGGCGAGTCGCCGGCTTGCACTATGTACTCCTGCTCAACGCCAACGGCGCCCGGAGGCAAACTTGTCGTTGTGACTGGCAAAGTTGACTGCACCGGAGGAATAGTCGCGAAATCTGTTGGACCGACCGGCACGACAGTTGTCGCGGTTCCGGTTACATCAACACCACAAGAAGCGAGCAAGCACGAAGTCGCAATGAGCACCGCCAAAGAAGATTTAAATTTCTGAATCAACATCACGCCCCATCGTAAACGATTCAAGACATCCCATGGGTGAACACAAATTACGAACTTTTCGAAAAGCCTTAATTCAAGGGTTTCGCCGACGCGACTATCGGCACAGGCAAATCTGTGGAGCCCATCAAATACTGATCAACCGCCGCCGCGGCCGCGCGCCCTTCAGCGATTGCCCAAACGATCAAACTTTGTCCACGACCCATGTCACCGGCGACAAACACGCCGTTTGTATTTGACATATAGCCGTCGTTGCGCACAATGTTTCCGCGTGGGTCAAATTGCAATCCGAGTTGTTCAATCCACGAAGATTTTTCTGGACCGACGAAACCCAAAGCAAGTAGGACAAGATCGGCAGGCAACTCACGCTCCGTGCCCTCAATTTTCACGAACGATCCCGACTCTGACTTGACCTCGCATATCACCAATGCACGAACGTTGTTATTTTCATCGCCCAAAAATCGATCTGTCGTCACCGAGAACAAACGATCCCCGCCTTCTTCATGTGCCGATGATGTTCGATAGATAAAACTCCACTGAGGCCAAGGGTTCTCAGCCGCGCGCATCTCGGGCGGCTGCGGCAAAATTTCGAGTTGCGTCACCGACGCCGCTCCTTGTCGATGTGCGGTGCCCAAACAATCTGCACCGGTGTCACCACCGCCGATGATCACGACATGTTTGCCAGATGCCGAAATCGGTGAAGCCGCTATGTCTCCTTGTTGAACTTTGTTCGCCGGCGGCAGATACTCCATCGCTTGATAAATATTCTTTAATTCACGACCAGCGACTGGCAAGTCGCGCCACGAAGTCGCGCCACAGGCCAACACCACCGCATCATTCGAAGCAACAAGCACGTCGATATCGACATTTTCGCCGACGACGGCATTTGTCCGAAATACGGTTCCTTCGCTTCGCATCTGATCTACGCGCCGCTCAATCTGATGCTTCTCCATTTTGAATTCTGGTATGCCATAGCGCAGCAATCCACCGATACGATCGGCGCGTTCAAGCACGACAACATCGTGTCCAACGCGCGTGAGTTGCTGAGCACACGCCAGCCCCGCCGGGCCCGAGCCGATTACAACCACGCGTTTGCCGGTTTTTTTCGACGGCATCTGCGGGACGACCCATCCCTCGCTCCATGCGCGATCGATGATTTCAACTTCAACTTGTTTGATTGTCACTGCATCCGAATTGATACCCAGTACACACGCAGATTCGCAAGGCGCCGGGCACAACCGCCCGGTAAATTCCGGAAAATTATTCGTCGCATGCAAACGCTCTATTGCTTCCTTCCAATGACCGCGATAAACGAGATCGTTCCAATCTGGTATCAAATTTCCAAGCGGGCAGCCATTGTTGCAGAACGGGATTCCGCAATCCATACATCGACCAGCCTGATGCTTTAATTCTTCAGCAGGAAACTTTTCGTATACCTCTCGCCAATCTTGAACACGCACTTCGATGCGCCTGCGTTGCGGGGTTGCACGATCCCACTTGAGAAATCCGGTCGGCTCACCCATTGGTGGTCACCACTAATTTGCTTGCTTTTTCAATTTCAGCGATCACTCGTGCATAGTCGCGTGGCAACACTTTACGAATCTTGGTTTTAGCGACTTCCCAATTCGCAAGAACATCGCCGGCGCGCACCGAGTTCGTCAATTCAAGATGTCTCGAAATAGTTTGCTCAAGCCAAATCAAATCTTGATCATCAAGTTCAACAAGATCTACAAGTTCGGTATTTACCCGTGACTCAAATTCGTCGTCAATGTCGTAAATATATGCGATACCACCCGACATCCCTGCACCGAAATTGCGACCGGTGCTACCAAGAACGATCACCCGTCCACCTGTCATGTACTCGCATCCATGATCACCTAATCCTTCGACAATTGCCGTCGCACCAGAGTTGCGCACGCAAAATCGCTCACCAACAACACCTGCGATAAAGATCTCACCGCTGGTTGCGCCGTATCCGATCACATTGCCAGCAATGACATTTTCATGGGCGACGAATCTCGCGCGCTTGTCGGGGTGCAAGATTATTCGACCACCAGAAAGACCCTTGCCCAAGTAATCATTCGAGTCACCCACTAATCGCAACTCAACGCCCTTTGGGATGAATGCACCGAAGCTCTGCCCTGCAGACCCATTGAAACGAATCTTGATGGTTGCGTCAGGTAAACCGATTTCGCCAAAACGTTTCGTCACTTCGTAACCAAGCATCGTGCCCACCGTACGGTTCGTATTATTGATTGGATATTCAAGCGCGACTGGTTGAGAATTCTCGAGCGCACTCTTGCATTGAACGATCAATTCGTTGTCGAGTGCCGCAGTCAAACCATGATCTTGCTGAGTCGAATGATACGGAGTTTGCTTGTACGGATTTTGTGGCACCGCCAAAATCGGCGAAATATCGAGCCCACGAGCCTTCCAGTGGTCGACGGCATGCTTTGCATTGAGCATTTCGACACGACCGACGGCCTCTTGCAAACTTCGAAAACCAAGTTGCGCGAGATATTCACGAACTTCAGTTGCGACAAATTCGAAAAAATTAGTTACGAATTCCGGCTTACCCGAAAACTTCTTTCGCAGTTCGGGGTTCTGGGTCGCGATTCCTACTGGGCAAGTATCTAGATGGCAGACCCGCATCATCACACAACCGCTGACGACCAACGGTGCCGTCGCAAAACCAAACTCTTCGGCACCAAGCAACGCGGCAATAATTACGTCACGTCCAGTTTTCATTTGTCCATCGGTCTGGACAACAATTCGATCGCGCAAGCCGTTGAGCATCAAAGTTTGTTGCGTTTCGGCCAGGCCAAGTTCCCATGGCGCGCCGGCATGCTTCAAAGATGTGAGCGGCGAAGCACCAGTTCCTCCGTCATGTCCAGAAATTAAAACAACATCGGCTTTTGCTTTGGCTACACCCGCTGCGACCGTGCCAACGCCGACTTCAGCCACGAGTTTCACATGAATTCGCGCCACTGGGTTCGAATTTTTCAAATCATGGATCAACTGTTTGAGATCTTCAATCGAATAAATATCGTGGTGCGGCGGCGGGCTGATTAGACCGACACCAGGTGTCGAATATCGAGTTTTTGCGATCCACGGATAAACCTTGTGCGCGGGCAATTGACCACCCTCGCCCGGCTTGGCACCTTGCGCCATTTTGATCTGCAAGTCATCGGCATTGACGAGATACTCGCTCGTCACTCCAAATCGCGCCGAGGCAACTTGCTTGATCGCCGAGCGTTTTGAGTCACCATTTGGCATCGGTAGATAACGCTCTGAGTCTTCGCCACCTTCGCCGGTGTTGCTCTTGCCACCGATTCGGTTCATCGCAATCGCCAAAGTCTCATGTGCTTCGGCAGAAATCGACCCGTAACTCATGGCTCCAGTTGAAAACCGTTTGATGATTTCACTTACCGGCTCAACTTCGTCAATTGAAATTGGTTTGTTCGTCTCGGCGAATTCGAACAATCCGCGCAGCGTTGCCAAAACTCGCGACTGATCATCGACCGACTTTGTGTATTGCTTAAAAATGTCATAGCGACCCGAGCGAGTCGCATGTTGCAAGCGAAAAACCGTTTCAGGATTAAACAAGTGATGCTCGCCCTCACGGCGCCACTGATACTCGCCACCTAACTCAAGTTGACGATGGCGGCGCTGATCTGGTCGCGATGGATATGCAACGGCGTGACGCGCGGCGACTTCTTCGGCGATTTCATCTAGCGAGATTCCGCCGAGTCGTGAAACAGTGCCCACAAAAAACTCGTCAACTAGTTCAGTTGACAACCCGATCGCCTCAAAAATCTGAGCGCCCGTATAAGAAGCGACGGTCGAAACGCCCATCTTCGACATCACTTTCAAAACACCTTTGCCCGAGGCCTTGATGTAATTTTTGATCGCCGTCTTCACACCGACATTGCCCAGACCAAACATGCCTACTCGGTCATTGGCAATCACCATGTCTTCGATTGATTCGAACGCGAGATACGGATTAATCGCACCTGCTCCGTAGCCAATCAACAACGCCATGTGATGAACCTCTCGCGCATCCCCAGATTCGACGATCAATCCAACTTTGGTGCGCTGTTTTTCACGAATCAGATGATGGTGTACGGCGCTGGTCAACAACAACGACGGAATCGGCGCAAAAACATCGTCACTATTTCGGTCAGACAGCACGATGATTCGGGCACCATCATTGATCGCACTGGTAACTTTTTGACGTATCTCGTCGAGCGCCTCGCGCATCGCCGGTGCGCCATTCGCTACGCGATATAAACCGCTAATCACCTTGGATTTGAGATGATCAAACGAATTGTCTTCATTGATCTGAATAATTTTTGCTAATTCATCATTGTCAATAATCGGAAACGGCAAAACAAGTTGCTTGCAGTTCTCGCTGGTTGCCGCCAGAAGATTGCTCTCCGGCCCACAAGTTGAGCCGACTGATGTGACAATCTCTTCACGAATCGCATCCAATGGCGGGTTTGTGACCTGGGCGAACATCTGCGAAAAATAATCGAACAAAAGTCTCGGCCGGGTCGATAACACTGCGATCGGCGTGTCGGTGCCCATCGACCCGATCGGCTCCGTGCCGGTCATCGCTGTCGGAGCAATGATCAATTTCAATTCTTCGTGCGAATATCCGAAAACTTGCTGGCGCCGCAACACACTGTCGTGACTAAATACGACGTGCTCCCGATCAACAAGATTCTTTAGTTCGACTTGACCGTCTGCAAGCCACTGTGCATAGGGTGCCTGTGCGGCCAACGATTCTTTGATTTCGTCATCGCTGATTATCCGTCCTTGTGCCGTGTCGACCAACAACATTTTTCCCGGTTGTAGTCGACCTTTTTTTATGATCTTTGCCGGATCTACATTCACGACGCCGACCTCACTGGCCATAATCACCAGGTCATCATCCGTTATCCAATATCGACTCGGTCGCAAACCGTTGCGATCAAGAACGGCACCGATCACGGTTCCATCGGTGAACGCAACACTCGCTGGTCCATCCCATGGCTCCATCAACGAACCGTGATACTGATAAAACGCGCGCTTGGTCTGCGACATCGTCGTCGAATTTTCCCAGGCTTCAGGAATCATCATCAACATCGCGTGCGGCAGACTTCGACCCGACAGGTGCAACAACTCCAAAACTTCATCGAAACTCGCAGAGTCAGAGGCCCCCACGGTGCAAATCGGAAACGCCTTTTCCAGGTCAGGGATCAGTTCGGTCGCCAACAGCGACTCTCGCGTCCGCATCCAATTTCGGTTTCCCTGAACGGTATTAATTTCGCCGTTGTGCGCGATGTATCTGTACGGATGCGCCAGCGGCCACGACGGAAATGTGTTCGTTGAAAACCGACTATGCACGAGAACGAGCGCCGATTCAATTCTCTCGTCACTTAAGTCTTTGAAAAAAATCTGTAACTCCGGGGTCGTCAACATGCCTTTATATATCAGCGTGCGTGATGAAAGCGATGGAAAATAAGTTTTCAATTCACCAGATAGTTCATGCTCTACTCGCTTGCGCAAGATGAATAATTTGCGATCTAAATCAATCAGTGCTGCGCCACTCGGGTCATCAATAAAAACTTGCATAAATGACGGCATCACACGATGCGCACTTGCGCCGAGACACGACGGATCAACCGGGACACTTCGCCAACCGAGCGTTCGAAGTTTTTGTTGTTCAACTATTGCTTCTACGGCTTGACGCGCCTTGTCCGCAAGGTGTTGATCACTCGGCAAGAAAGCCAGACCCACCCCGTAGCTGCCGACGTTTGGCAAAGAGAAATCGGTTACTGCATCGAAAAACTTATGTGGAATCTGCATCAAGATTCCTGCACCATCACCAGTTTGAGTTTCGGCGCCAGTTGCGCCTCGATGCTCCATGCTGCACAACGCACCAAGTCCGGTCGCGACGATTTCATGGCTCGCCCGACCGTGCATGTCTACGACGAACGAAACGCCGCACGAGTCGTGCTCAAATCTCGGGTCGTAAAGACCAATCGCTTGTGGTAAATCTTGCAAAGTTGTCGTCCTTAAATTAGAAAGCAAAAATTAATCAGCAATAACTAATCAGCCAGCCATGATCGGCTGGCTAGACGGGACGACGTTGGCCCGAGAATTGAAGTCTAGGCAGTTGTCGGCGCGAAATTAGCCGGCCTTTTTTCAAAGTTCGATGTCACAGCTTCGACCTGATTCGGCTTGCCGATCAATGAATGGATAATCTTGCGCTCTGCAGCAAAATGTTCAGCGGCCCCGGCGTTAGAAAGTCGGTTGATTAACTCCTTGGCTCCTCGCACCGCATCAGGACTGCGCTCGGCAATTTCGCGAGCAATCTGCATCGCATCTTCGAGCGGAGTTTCGGAGATTCGGGTTACGACCCCCAACTCGTGAGCTTGTGCACCCGAAATAACACGTGCGCTGAAAACCAAATCTTTAACCACATCATCTCTCACCAGTCGAGACAGCATCAAAGTGCCCGTCATGTCGGGGATTAATCCCCAGTGCACTTCACGCATTGAAAGTTGCGTTGTTGGATGGGCGACTCGGATGTCGGCGCCGAGTGCTAGTTGCATTCCACCACCTAGTGCGTGTCCCTGCAGTGCTGCAACAACCGGCACCGGAACTTCTTGCCACACCCAACAAATTTGTTGCGCTAGATGTGTGATCGCACCAGGCTCCATAACCCCTGCGTTCTGCTTGTCGGCGTCTGGCTTCGGCTGGCTTTTGCCACCCGAATCGGCCATCGCTTGAAAACTCCCGAAATCTAAACCTGCGCAGAACGATGCCCCGTTTCCAGATATTACGACCGCGCGAATTTCACGATTCGTCACCAGGTCTTTGCCCGCCCGAGCGATCGCCTCAAACATTGCTGGGTCAAGGGCATTTCGTTTGTCGGCGCGATCCAGACGCACATCAGCAATGCCATCTTGAATCGAAACTTTCACTCGGTCGTTGTAATTTTTGCTCTCGTTCACAGTCGCCACTTTCTTTTGTGAATATTCAATGTCCATCATCAATTTAACTTTGTCTGAGTCTCAAATCTTCATCGCTTTATGGCAGACTCAGGGCTATGAAACTTGACTTGACAATAGACGAAGTTCTATCAACTACCCGTAGCGTGCGCAAACGACTCGACTTTGATCGACCAGTCGAGCGCGAAATCGTCGAAGACTGTCTGAATCTGGCGTTGCAGGCCCCAACTGGTGGCAACAATCAAGGTTGGCACTGGATCGTCGTCGAAGACGCAGCAAAACGCAAAGCACTTGCCGATATTTACAAAGCGAACTTCAAGATCTATGCAAGCATGCCAGGACGAAAATTTGCCGAAGGTGACCAGCGAATCGACCAAATGCCGAAAGTTCGTGACTCGGCAATGTATCTCGCCGATGAATTCCATCGAGCGCCAATGATGCTGATTCCTTGCATCGAGGGTCGTCTCGAAAATATTGACGTCGCGATGGGCGCAGGCGCGTGGGGATCACTTTTGCCGGGTGTTTGGAGTTTTATGCTCGCACTGCGAAGTCGCGGTCTTGGATCAGCGTGGACGACGATCCACTTAATTCTTGAAGGCGAAAAAAAGGCGGCAGAAATTCTCGGCATTCCTTTCGAAAAAATCACACAAGGTGGACTCTTTCCAATTGCCTACACAATCGGCACCGACTTCAAGCCAGCAAAACGATTGCCACTTGAAAAAGTTTTGCACTGGGATAAGTGGTAGGGAGTCTTAGTCAACCAGTCGCATTCCGCTTGGCGCAATTGATTTACCCGCCGAAGGCAAATCAACAACGAAATTTGTACGGTGCGCGGCAAACACATGATGCGACAGCAAAACGGCGTTGCCAGTCACATCGCGAGTAATTCGCTCGCACTCGAGAACGGGTGATCCCATCGGTATTTCAAGTAACCCAGCATCTGTTTTGCTCGCCGCATCGGCACCAATCGTTTGCGTTGCCCCACCAATAGGTATTTCAAGCAGCTCGTAGAACGCTGATTGCTCGACTTCATTGCGCGACAAGTGCTGGCCTAATTCAAACGGACACCAAACTGTTACAACTGCAAAAGGCTCTCCGTTTGCGGTGTTCACTCGCTTGACGCGTAAAACCTGATCGCAGTTCAAAACTTTCGCCACTTTACGAGTTGCTTTTTCAAAACCAAATTCGACGATTCTGCGCTCAGACTTCATACCGTTGGCCATCATTTGTTCTTCGATCGTGCCAAGTCGCCCAAGAGTCTGTGTAAGTTGATCGCTGGATATGACCCACCCGAAACCTTGTCGCGAGACGACGAGACCTTCATCCCGCAAGATTTCAAGTGCTCGTCGGACAGTAACTCGACTGACTTTAAACTCGGCAGACAGTTCTGCTTCACTTGGCATCACTCGCCCGGCAGAAAATTCGCGCGCTTCGATTCGCGTTCGCAACGAATTGGCAATCTCGTGATATCGGACTGTTCGAACTTGTACTATACTTGTATACAATACCACGATAAATAATCCCCGAATCAAAACTCAGCAAGGATAAAAATGACTTCAAGCGCCGGAACCCCGATCGAACTAGTCACCGCCGTCTATTCGAAACTCAGTAAGAACGTTGCCCTGGGTCGCAAGCGTCTCGGTCGCCCACTGACGCTCACCGAGAAAATTCTGATCAACCATTTAACGAAACCCGCCAAGCAAGAACTTGAGCGCTCACGCAGTTACGCCGACTTCAATCCAGACCGAGTTGCGATGCAAGATGCAACTGCGCAGATGGCGTTGCTGCAATTCATGACCGCTGGCTTGCCGACAACTGCAGTGCCGTCGACAGTGCATTGCGATCACCTGATCTTGGCGAAATCCGGCGCACGAATCGATATGGGCGTGGCGATTGATACCAATAAAGAGGTGTACGACTTTCTCCGATCTGTATCGGCGAAATACGGTGTCGGTTTTTGGGGCCCGGGCAGCGGCATTATTCACCAAGTTGTACTTGAGCACTACGCGTTTCCTGGTGGAATGATGATCGGCACAGATAGCCACACGCCAAATGCCGGCGGACTTGGGCATGGTCGCAATCGGTGTTGGTGGCGCCGATGCCGTTGATGTGATGACAGGTTTTCCATTTAATGTGCGGTGGCCAAAAGTCATCGGCGTCAAACTCACGGGCAAACTCTCTGGATGGTCAAGCCCCAAAGATGTGATCCTCGAAGTTGCACGAGTTCTCACCGTCGAAGGTGGCACTGGTGCCGTGATTGAATATTTTGGTGAAGGCGCCGACACAATTTCTGCAACTGGCAAGGCAACTATCTGCAACATGGGTGCCGAGATTGGTGCCACTTGTTCGGTGTTCGGATACGACGAGCAAATGGCCGACTATTTGCGGGCCACGAGTCGTAGCGAAATTGCCGCGGCGGCCGACAAAGTTGCCGAGCATCTACGTCCAGACGATGGCGCACTCTATGACAAGACGATTGAGATTGATCTTTCAACTCTTAAGCCATTGATAAATGGCCCACACACGCCAGATCTTGCTCACCGAGTTGGTAGCGGTGTCGCAAAATCTGCAGCCGAAAATAATTGGCCTTTAGAAATTTCTGCCGCACTGATCGGCAGTTGCACCAACAGTTCTTATGAAGACATCACTCGCGCCGCATCTGTGGCACGCTTTGCCGCATCAAAAGGCCTGAAAGCCAAAACCGATTTGCTGATAACTCCCGGCTCAGAACAAATTCGCGCGACAATCGAACGCGATGGCCTGCTTGCCGACCTCGAGGCCATCGGCGCGACTGTTTTGGCGAATGCTTGTGGCCCGTGCATTGGTCAGTGGGAGCGTTCGAAAGAAATCACCGACAAACCCAACACGATTGTCAGTTCATTCAACCGCAACTTTCCCAAGCGCAACGACGGCTCGGCGAATACTTTAAGTTTCGTCACGAGCCCAGACACGGTCATTGCACTGGCGCTTGCTGGTCGCCTTGATTTTGATCCAACGACCGACACGATCACGGCGCCAGACGGCTCGCTGGTTTCGCTGGCGGCACCACTCGGTGAAGTCTTGCCAATAAACGGATACGACGCCGGCGCCGAAACATTCATCTCCTCACCTGCAGATGGCTCGGCGATTGAAGTCGTCGTCGACCCAAACAGCGAACGATTGCAATTGCTTGAGCCATTTGAAAAATGGGATGGCAACGATTTCATTTACATGCCAGTTCTGATGAAAGCAAAAGGAAAGTGCACTACCGATCACATTTCTGCCGCCGGGCCATGGCTTAAGTTTCGTGGTCACCTCGAAAATATTTCTGGCAACTTATTTGCTGGTGCCGTCAATGCATTTACCGGTGAGGTCGGTCAGGGCTTCGACAAAATTGACGGTCAAGTTCGCTCGTTTCCTGAAATCGCTCGTCACTACGGCGACAATAACGCTCAGTGGTGTGCGATCGGCGATCAAAATTACGGTGAAGGTTCGTCGCGTGAACACGCTGCAATGGAGCCACGCTTTCGCGGAGCACGAGTAATTTTCGCGCGATCTTTCGCGCGAATACACGAAACAAATCTCAAGAAGCAAGGCATCGTGCCGTTAACTTTTGCCGATCCGAAAGATTACGACTTGGTCGGTGAGCACGACACGATCAGTGTGCGCGGAATGCCACCAGAACCAGACAAGCCAGTGCGTTGCATCATCCACAAACGCGGTGGCGATGACATCGAGATTCAAGCACTACACACGTTTTCGCCAGAACAAGTCAAGTGGTTCAAAGCAGGTAGCGCGCTCAACGTAGTTCGCCAAAAAGTCAAAAAATCCAGCACCGCCAAAAAATAAGTGCCTGAAACGGGAAAGGCCCCGCGCTTTGGCGGGACCTCTCAACCTATTTGCTAAGGATGCTGGGGGAGCCGCCTTAGCAATAACACGAAGAACCTGGGGGAGGTTCTTTCGTTATAAATAATTATGCTACAAATCACCCCTATACCTCAAGGCGAACGGCAAGATATCGCCTATCATTTTTAGAGATATGGAACTCCGCCAACTTGAGGTTTTAGTTGCAATTGCCGACAATGGGTCATTCTCCGGGGCTGCTCGGGCCTTATCCACCGTTCAAAGCAATGTTTCCGCCCACATTTCACGATTAGAGAAAGAACTCGCGGCAACTTTGGTTGAGCGCTCAACTGGTCGACTTACACAAGATGGACAAATAGTCGTAGACCACGCGCGGCACGTTTTTAATCAGATCCAAGACATCGCCGCCGCCGTTGAATCGAGTGAAAAAGATATCGCCGGCGAAACTCGCTTGGGCAGCATCGGTACCACGGGCCGATGGTTGATGCCGCGCTTTCTGCCCGTGCTCGCGGAAAAATTTCCGAACATTAATTGCACAATTTCTGAAGGAAGCACTTCGAGTTTGATCCCCCGTCTGATCGACGGCTCGCTCGACGCATGCATTGTTCACTTGCCAGTTGAGCATGACAATCTTGAATCGAAGTGCATTGTTCGCCGAAGACTTGATGCTTCTCGTTGACAATAAACACCAATGGGCCGCACTCGACAAAATCACAATCGCTGAACTCGCGACGAAGCCATTGTTGTTGCCACCAAAAAATACCGCACTTCGACGAATCTTGGATCGAGCAGCGGGTTCACAACGACTCGTATTGAAACCCCAAGCCGAGATCGACGGGGTTCGACTTTTAACTTCACTTGCGTTTGAAGGTTTTGGTGCGACCATCGTGCCCGCAACCGCGACACCAGCCTGGCTTACGGGCGAGTTCAAGTGCATCGAGGTTCCCGAACTCCCGCGTCGTGTAGTTGGTTGGGTGCAGCGAACCCGACCTCTGGCGAGCAAAGCCACGCAAGCAGTCGGCGCGGTCATCCGGGAAGTAATCGAAAAAACTTACGACCAGCAACCAGGCGTGCACACGGGCAAGGGTGCATTCCCGCTCAAACGTTCTTCTTAAGTAGCCTTGAGCGTTATGACGGTTCATCTTCAGCGCGCGGTCAAGGGTGCCGCGGCCGCAGAGGTTCGCTGGCTCGAAACAATTAGTCGTCGCACAGTTTGGGTTGATGTGGATGAATCAGTGCGCCGTGGTGCACTTTCCGCAGAGGCTTCAGGCGTTATCGCCCATGCGGCAGACACCGCGCGCGAAAAGGTTTGCCTCTCGTAATGACGATCGGAAGTTCGGGCGCAGACATTGTTGAGGGTGTTGCGGCACTGCACGGTTGGGGACAAGCCGCGAAAGCAATCGCAAAATGTTCTGGCTACGTGCCGATCATTACGGTTGTGACTGGCCCGGCTGTTTCGGGCCCCGCATTGCTGATCGGCTTGAGCGACATCGTAATCATGACGAGCGAGTCGTATGCCTTCGTCAGCGGTCCAACAATGGTCGCCGAATTCACTGGAATAAAAATCAACAATGATGAACTCGGCGGTGCAGATATCCACGCCAAACAAAGTGGCGTTGCACATATCGTCGTCGCGGATCGCGAGACTGCGATCACCGAAGTTGAACACGTGCTCTCATTTTTGCCCGACAACGTCGACGAAATTGCCCGCGCAACACCAACCACAGACTCCGTTGACAGACTGACCCCCGAAGCCGGAAAATTAATCCCAGATTCATCGACGGGCAGTTACGACGTCAAACAAGTTATTCAAGCAATCGCCGATGATGGCTATTTACTTGAACTTCGTGCTCGTTGGGCGGCGAACATCGTCACATGCCTGATAACAATCGGAGGGCAAAGCGTCGGAGTGGTCGCCAATCAGCCAACAAATTTGGCCGGCACGCTTGATATTCCTGCGTCGCAAAAAGCCGCGCGATTTGTTTCATTTTGTGATGCGTTTAATATTCCGATTCTGACTCTTGTCGACACACCGGGCTTTTATCCAGGCAAAGATCTCGAGTGGCGCGGAATGATTCGTCACGGTGCGCAATTAGTTTTTGCCTATGGCCGAGCAACTGTGCCCCGCGTTTGTGTGATCTTGCGCAAGAGTTATGGTGGCGCCTACATCGTGATGGACTCGAAGAAAATGGGCAACGATTTATGTCTGGCATGGCCCACTGCTGAACTCGCGGTAATGGGTGCTGGTCAGGCGGCTGCAATTCTTCAACGCCGTGCAACACCGCAAGAGCGCGAGGCGTTTGAACAAGATTATGTAGAGCGATTATTGAACCCGTATGTCGCTGCTGAGCGCGGATATGTAGACAACGTGATCGACCCCGCTGATACTCGTCGCGAAATTGCCGCGGCGCTGGCGATGCTCAGTGACAAACGCGAGAAACTTCAGACTCGCAAACACGACAACACACCTCTGTAACCAGCCACACGGCTAGCCTGTCGTTGGGACTGGAAGCTCCCACAACATAAAAAGGACACCACAGTGGCTGAAACAATCACCATTATTGATGACCGGACTGGTAAAAAAGTTACGGTACCGCTACGAGACGGCGTTTTTCCGTCGAGCGCCTTGCGCGAACTTGACCCCGACTTGAGAATGTACGACCCGGCGTTTTTGTCGACCGCGGCATGTGAATCTTCGATTACATATATCGATGGCGATGCAGGAATCTTGCGTTATCGCGGCTATCCAATCGAACAGCTCGCCGAAAAATCGACGTACCTCGAAGTTGCCTATTTGCTGTTAAACGGTGAACTGCCGACTGCGTCACAACTTGATAAATGGAACTACGACGTTATTCATCACACGATGATTCACGAGAACATGCGCAAGCGGTTTGTCGACGGCTTTCACTACGACGCGCACCCAATGGGCATGTTCGTGTCGGCAGTTGCCGCTCTTGGAACTTTTTACCCTGAGTCAAAAGAGATTTTTAATCCTGCTTCGTTAAACAAGCAGATCTTGCGGCTCATCGCCAAAGTTCCGACGCTTGCCGCGATGTGTTACCGATTTAGTTCGGGTCTGCCTTTCGTATCACCGAACAACTCGATGAGTTATCCGGAGAACTTCTTGAACATGATGTTCAGACTTGGTGACGATCACACCGTCGACCCGCGACTTACAAAAGCAATGGACCTCTTATTCATGTTGCATGCTGACCACGAACAGAATTGCGGAACAACCGCAATGCGAGTCGTCGCATCATCACACGCCGACCCGTTCAGTGCGATGTCGGCTGCCTCGTCTGCTTTGTACGGTCCGCTTCACGGTGGAGCAAACGAAGCGGCAATCAACATGCTCACCGAAATTGGCAGCATCGACAATGTCGAAGCCTTCGTCAAATCGGTAAAAGCAGGTCAAGGCCGACTGCAAGGTTTCGGTCACCGCGTTTACAAAAACTATGACCCACGCGCGGCGATTATCAAAAAAGCCGCATACGACGTTTTCGAAGTCACGGGCAAAAATCAACTGCTCGACATTGCACTCAAACTCGAAGAAGTGGCGCTCAGCGACGACTATTTTATTTCGCGAAAGTTATATCCAAATGTCGACTTCTATTCTGGGCTGATTTATCAGGCACTCGGATTTCCGATTGAAATGTTCACGGTGTTGTTCGCAATCCCACGAACCGTCGGTTGGCTGGCTCACTTCAGTGAATTACTCAGTGATGACGCACAGAAGATCAGTCGACCTCGTCAGTTGTATACGGGTGTCGACAAACGCGACTATGTCGCGATCAACAAACGTCAATAATAATTTTGCCGGTGCTGGCGTTGGTCTCCATATAGCGATGTGCCGAGGCAATATCTTCCAACGGGTATCTTCTGTCGATTACGGGGCGCAACTTGCCAGTTTCAAACATCGGCAGTATCTCGTCGATAAATTTTTGGGTTACTTCGATTTTTTCTTCGAGCGGTCGCGGTCTTAAAACAGTTCCGATAAGCCGAGCCCGCTTTGGCATCAGTGCTGAGATATTAAACGGTGTCGTTCCCCCGCCCATTAAACCGACTTGAACGATCGTGCCTTTGAGCGCCAGTGTGGCGACATTGCGATTCAGGTACTCACCACCGATGACATCAAGTACCGCATTGACGCCGTTATTATTTGTTGCCTTCTTGCATACTTCGACAAAATCTTCAGTTTTGTAATCGACAGCCAAGTCTGCGCCCAGTGCAAGACATGCGTCGCGTTTACCCGATGAACACGTGACAATCACATTTGCGCCGATGGCTTTACAAATTTGTATCGCCGCGGTTCCGACGCCCGACGCTCCGGCATGAACCAGTGCCCAGTCACCAGATTTCAAATTGCCCTGGCAAACGAGTGCATCCCATGCGGTTATGAATACTTCAGGAATCGCCCCCGCATCGTCAAAACTCACTTTGCTCGGCACACGCATCGCCTGCCGTTGATGCACCACCAAATATTCGCCGTAGCCACCACCGCTAACGATGCCCATCACTTGGTCACCAGTTTTGAAACTTGTGACTTGGGCACCGCAAGATTCGACAGTGCCAGCAAATTCAAGACCAGGAATCTCATGGGTGCCCGGGAAAGGATCTGGATAAAAGCCCATCCTCTGCATCAAGTCGGCACGATTCAGTGAAGTCGCGCGAACCTTGACCAAGATTTCATTCGCATTTGGTTGTGGCTTACCAACTTCAACTACTGACAAAACTTCAGGGTCGCCATATTTTGTAATTACGACCGCGCGCATATCTATTGCTTAGCCATTTTTTCTTGCAACCGACGATCGACTGCAGCCAAGAATTGTTGGGTTGTCAACCATGGTTGATCCTTAGAAACGAGTGCCGCTAAATCTTTCGTCATCTCGCCGCCTTCAACGGTTTCGATACAAACTGCCTCAAGAGTTTCGGCGAATTCGACAACTTTTGGTGTGTTGTCAAGTTTGCCGCGATGACTCAGGCCGCGAGTCCAGGCAAAGATTGATGCAATCGAGTTCGTCGAAGTCTCCAAACCTTTTTGATGATCGCGGTAATGGCGGGTCACCGTGCCGTGCGCCGCCTCGGACTCTAAAACTCTGCCATCAGGCGTAGTCAAGACCGATGTCATTAGACCCAGCGAACCGAAGCCTTGAGCGACGATGTCAGACTGCACATCGCCGTCATAGTTTTTGCATGCCCAGAGATATCCGCCCTCCCAACGCACCATGCAGGCCACCATGTCATCAATCAAACGATGTTCGTAAGTCAGTTTGCGTTTTTCAAATTCGGATTTGAATTCGGCATCGAAGATTTCTTGAAAAATATCTTTGAATCGACCGTCATACGCCTTGAGGATCGTGTTCTTCGTGCTCAAAAAAACTGGAAAGTTGCGTTGCAGACCATAGTTGAATGATGCGCGAGCGAAACTACGAATTGATTCGTCGTAGTTGTACATTCCCATTACGACACCCGCATTCTTGAAATCGGCGACTTTCATTTCAACCGGCTTGCTGCCATCTTGTGGCACATAAGTCATCGTCACAGTGCCGGGCCCTGGCACCTTGAAATCAGTCGCCTTGTATTGATCTCCGTGCGCGTGACGCCCAATCACAATTGGTTTGTTCCAATGTGGGATAAGTTTCGGAATGTTGCTACAAATAATTGGCTCACGAAATACGACGCCATCCAAAATATTTCTGATCGTGCCGTTGGGCGACTTCCACATTTGCTTCAAATTGAATTCTTTTACCCGTGCTTCGTCTGGCGTAATCGTTGCGCACTTGACACCAACTCCGTGTTTCAAAATCGCATTCGCAGCGTCAACGGTGACTTGATCGCCAGTTGCGTCGCGATTCTCGACGCCGAGATCGTAGTAATCGATATTTATGTCGAGATAAGGCAAAATCAATCGGTCTTTAATGAATTTCCAAATAATCCGTGTCATCTCGTCGCCGTCAATATCAACAACCGGATTGGCGACCTTAATTTTTGCTGGCATAAAACTCCACTATTTTGGCTCGAAATTACTTGTATCTTACTTGTACACAATAGTCACAGAACTCTCGACTATCCCAACGCAGGAAATTTTCTATTCGCCACATACCATCTTGCTGATGGACTTTGCCTGGACACCAGAACAAACCGCGCTCCGCGAACGTGCTCGCTTGGTGGCGAGCCAGGCCGTAAAAAAATATGGACGATTTAACGACACATGGATGAACGGCTACTCGCGAGAATTTTCTCGCGAACTCGCGGCTCTTGGCTGGATCGGTATGACATGGCCCACCGAATTTGGCGGGGGCGGGCGACCCGCAATCGAACGACTAATCGTTGGCGAAGAAATGATCAGCGCTGGTGCACCAATCGCTGCCTCGTGGTTCGCTGACAGGCAGATGGGCCCGGCGCTAATTAGTTACGGCACCAAAGAACAACAAGACGAGTTTTTACCCGACATGCTCGCAGGCAACACAACATGGTGCATCGGCATGAGCGAACCTAACGCCGGTAGCGATCTTGCGTCACTCAAAACATTCGCACAACGCGATGGCGATGAGTTCGTCATTAACGGTCAAAAAATTTGGACAAGTTTCGGCGAACACGCTGACTATTGCTATTTGATTTGCCGCACCAGCAACGACGGTTCGCCGCACGCGGGTATCAGCGAAATAATCGTCCCAATGAATACTCCGGGCATCGATGTTCGGCCGATCAAAGACATGACCACCAATAGCCACTTCTGCGAAGTTTTTTATACGAATGTTCGCGTTCCGGCGACGAATCTAGTTGGCGCACTTGGTGGCGCATTCAAACAAACGATGCGTCAACTCGAGCACGAGCGTGGTGGCATCGATCGCCTGGTTTCAAATCACGCACTTTACAAAATGGCCCTCGAGTGCGCCGACCGCAAAGATTTGCTTGTTCGCCAAGAGATTGCAGCGATTGAAACGGGCTATCAAATCGGTCGAATTTTGGTTATTCGCGAAGTGTTGCACCAAGCCCCCGGTGGGTTCTCGGCAGCGACCAAATGTTTTTGCACCGAACACGAATGGCGTGTGGCGCAATTCGTCAGCAAAGTTTTTGGCGCACGCGCTTTATTGTGGGATGACAAGTCTCAAGGGCTCGCCTATGCCTCGGCCTACACAATTATGGGTGGCACTTCGAATGTGATGCGCAATATTCTCGGTGAACGCACGCTCGGCCTCCCCCGCGAACCCAAATAATTCTCTCTAGGCGTTGTTGAACACGAACTCGTAGGGTGCTTCACCAGGCCGCACAGGAAAGTCGAGCCCATCAATAGGCAAATTCTTTCGTATCCCCGAACCTGGAGAAAATCGCTTATTTACAAATGTCATCTCTAAATACAGTGGCATCCCTGCTTCCGTGCATCGATCACTTGTGTTTCCGTGAAGGTGGGCAATCCAAAAGTGTGCCTTGAGCAATTCAACAATTCGCATGAACTGCTCTTTTCTGGTGTCGTGAATCTCCATTATCAACACCGGAACATCCCCAGTAAATCGACATCTGCTTTTCCGCGAAGCAGATCCCACTCACCGCCTTCAATGTCGATTTTGACTATTGTTCGGCGTGGATCCGCACGATATCCCAAGGCGTCTACAAATGAAATTTCATTTTTCTTGGTTGGACTGTGAACCACAAATTTTCTTATATGCACCAAGCGATTCTTTCGAAACCTAAAAGTAGGCAAGTAAGTCGCTAACGCAATTAAAGACCTTTTCAAATCCTCAAATCGAAACTTTCGCTCTGATTTCGGGCGACGTGATCGAATCTCATAGACAGTTCTTCTGCCCATATAAATAAGACTTTTAATAATTCCAAAAACAGATATTGATGCATCAAAAACACGATGTTTTTCGGCGAAATCTTCTCGTGCTTGCGTTCAAGGAGCGCTTGCTCAAAACTCCACTCGGCGCCAAGACCAAAGGACAAACAGCCGTTGACCTCATCGAGTGCTTGTCGTGGCAAAAGATAACCACCATCGGCTTTGCGCCCAAGACGAACAAGATCAGACATCAATGGAGTCAATTCTTTCGGCGCATTGCACACCATTCTGAATGATTTTGATACAGAATTCACCCGATAAAACTAACAGAAAAACAATCGTCTAGTCTCGGCGTATGGGCACGAACACAAATATGAATCCGATTGAACTTGCGACAAAAGTTATTGACTCAGGAGTTGTCGACCAGCCACTAAATCGTGTGACCAACGAAATCACCGAACTCGCCGAAAACTTGGCGATCGTTGAAAGTTTCAGTCACAGCGCGGTCTTTGATACCGGCGACGGCTTGATGTGTTTTGATGCCTCGGGGGCTGGCAGTGGCAAAGAAGTCGTGAAATCAATTCGCTCTTGGCGCAAAGACAGGGTCTCAAATTTGATTTATACGCATGGCCACGCTGATCATGTTGGTGGAAGTTTCGCGTTCGCTGCCGATGCAACCGAACATAATCATGAAAAACCCCATGTCATCGGCCACGAAAACGTCAACGCCCGAATCGACCGCTATGACCAAACCAGCGATTGGAATATTCGCATCAACCAGCGCCAGTTCGGGGGCATCAGAAGTGACATGGGCTTGAACATCGGCGAAAACTTGAAACGCTTTTTGCCACGATCCACGATGCGACCAGACGAAACATTTCGTGAATCACATACATTCAAGGCGGGTGCTACAACTATCGAGTTGCATCACGCTCGCGGTGAAACAGACGACCACTTATGGGCATGGTTACCCGAAAGAAATGGTTGTTTTCGGGCGATTTTGTAATTTGGAACTATCCAAATGCCGGCAATCCACAAAAAGTTCAGCGCTACGCCTTTGAATGGGCGCAGGCATTGCGACGCATGATCGCCCAGGGTCCCGAGTTGCTCGTACCAGCACACGGTCTGCCGATTGAAGGCAAGGCTCGAATCGCAACTGTGCTCGATGACATAGCCACTTCACTCGAGAGTCTCGTCACTCAGGTAATTGAGATGATGAACGCAGGAGAAACTCTCGACGCGATCATTCACACGGTGAGGGTGCCGAAGAATATTCTAGAAAAGCCGTACATGCGACCGCTCTACGACGAACCAGAATTCGTCGTGCGAAATATTTGGCGACTCTATGGCGGTTGGTGGGATGGTGCACCATCACGACTCAAGCCCGCGCCAGATAGTCAAGTGGCGAGCGAACTCGCATCACTTTCGGGCGGTGCAGAAAATTTGATGGCTCGCGCGCTCGAATTGATGGCCAGCGGCGATATTCGTTTGGCGTGTCATCTTGCAGACTTCGCTGGCTGGGCAGCACCGCAAGACGCGGCGATTCACGCCAATCGCGCCATAGTTTACGAACACCGCCGCAAGAGCGAACTCTCGTTGATGAGCAAAGGCATTTTCAAAGGTGCTGCACGCGAATCACAAGCAATCGCCGACCAGAAATAATTTAGTGGGCGCGACGGGGCTCGAACCCGGGACCTCTACCATGTCGAGGTAGCGCTCTACCAACTGAGCTACGCGCCCTTACTGAACTGCCAGCATAGCGCGCGAGTTTGTCGGTCAAAAGGTTGAAGTGCGACAATAGTGCTATTAGCAAAATCTGAATTTCGGGGGCACATGTCAAAGTTGACACTCAAAGATCTTTTCGAAGCCAAGGGCAAGCGACACCTGACTCAGGTTTTTGTGCGAACTCCGAATGAAGCAGCCGCGTGCGAAGAAGCCGGTATCGACATGCTCGTTGCAGCCGAACTGCACGATGGCCAGTCAAGTGACTACATCGGCATTCGCAAAGCGGCGCCGAACACTTTTCTGACAATCGGTTTGGCAATCAACACTTACGCCGGTCAAGCCGAAATTCTGCGCAACGCATATCGACTCATGGGTGTTGGCGCCGACACACTTTATTGCGGATACGGAATGCCCACGGTCAAAGCGCTCGCAGACGAATACATCCCCGTGGTCGGCCACGTCGGCCTTGTGCCATATCGCAACTCACCATTTGGCGGCATGAAGGCTGTCGGCAAGACGAGCGCCGAAGCGTTGCGGGTCTTTGATCTCACCAAACAATACGAAGATGCCGGTGCAATCGGTGTCGAAATGGAAGTCGTGCCTGCGCAAGTCGCAACCGAAATCTCGAAGCGCACAAAGATGCTAATCATCGGCATGGGTGCTGGCGTCAACTGTGATGTTCAGTATCTTTTTGCGACCGATATTCTCGGCGACAATGAAGGACATGTGCCCCGACACTCGAAGGTCTACCGCGATTTCAAAAGTGAATACCATCGATTGCACCGCGAGTCGGTTGCTGCATTCAAAGAGTTTCGCAGCGATGTTCTCACTGGCGCATATCCGACAAAAAATAACGACGTTTCAATTGACAAGCGCGAGTTGACTGCGTTTCTTAAAGCAATAAAGTCTAAAAACTAGACCGTGTTAACTAGACCGTATTAACTAGACCGTGTCAATCAGTCGCATCGCGACCTCGTTGGCTAACAGTCGCCCGGCGCGGGTCAAAACAATGCGATCTTGGCGCTGTTCGAGCAACTCACTCATCTCGTCGAGATCACCATCGCTAAACGAACCAATCGGTACGCCTTCGCGAGTGCGAACCAGTAGTTGCAACGCCTCACGCTTGCGAGTTTGCGCATCAAGGGTTTCGCTCGACGATTCTGGCGACTCGCCTGCCGTGACGAGTTCGATATATCGCTCGGGCGTGCGCACATTCCACCAGCGACGGCCGTTCAAATGCGCATGAGCCGCGCTGCCAAAACCTTCGTAGTTGCCTTGCTGCCAATACAGCGAATTGTGTTCGCACTCGTGACCCGACTTGGCCCAATTCGAGATCTCATAATTGTTCAAACCAGTTGTTGAAAATATTTCGTCGACAATGATGTACTTGTCGGCTTGATCGTCGTCGTCTGGATGACGATCAAGTTGTGATGCCAATGCCGTGTTTGCTTCAACGGTTAATCCGTATGCAGAAACATGTGGCGGATCTAATGAGGTGACATCGGCAACAGTCTTTTGCCAGTCGCTAATTGACTCGCCTGCAGCACCGTAAATAATGTCTAGATTGAAACTTTCAAACCCAGCCTCACGCACATGCGCCACCGATCGAACGACATTTTCGGGGTTGTGCGTGCGCCCGAGCGACTTCAACACGTGCTCAACTGTCGACTGCACGCCAATGCTGATTCGATTGACGCCACCAGCACGAAAACTTTTCATCATCGCCAGCGTTATGTCATCTGGGTTGCATTCAACGGTTACTTCGGCGCCAGATGCAAGCGGTATTTCGGCAAGCACGCTGATTAATTCATCGGCAGGCACAAGAGTCGGCGTGCCCCCACCGACAAACACACTCGTCGCTTTGGGCATCGAGTCGGCAACACTGCGCCGAATGTGCGTGCGCATCGCAGTTAAATAATCGCTCGTTAGTTGATGACGATCCGTGAATGTCGCGAACGCGCAGTAGTCACACTTCTTGGCACAAAATGGAATGTGAATATAAACACCGAAGCCTGGGTGCACGGGTTTAACTTTGTGTTGTCGGTGGCACGAACAACAAGTCGAGATCTGCGAGTCTCGGGCCTACTTGATCAATTGGAATATCAAGCATCACCGCAATCGCTCGAGTGTCATGGGCGCGCACTGTTATAACTTTGCCATTGAAGTCTTGGCGCTGTACCTGAATCATCCGCAAGAAACGCTCGAGCATCTTGAATTCAAGTCCGTCCCGCATCGAAAGCTTCGCCACATCGATCCGCAACTTTGTTGGGGCTGATGCGCCTGGTTGATTCTCTTCAACTCGCATCGGGTCACGCGGCAACAACTGATCAATCGTCACGCCATAAAACTTCGCCAACTTCTCGAGCCTCGGCACCGAAATCGCTCGCTCGCCACGCTCGTATGCCCCAAGGACAGACGCCTTGAACTGCTCGTGAGATTGCAATTCAACCTCGCTGAGCGACAAGTTTTTTTGCTGACGGATTGAACGCAGGCGCTCGCCGACCATCCGCGAGAACGGTGATGGCTCGTTTATCTCGTCGTCAGATGGGCTCATGGCTGGCCTTGTTTTCTTCGATAATCCGACATTAGAACAGCGGCACTGATCGCCGCTGTTTCTGCTCGCAAAACTGTGTCACCAAGCGAAACTAAACCAGCACAGTTTTGAGTTTCTTGTGGCGCAAATCCACCCTCTGGGCCGACTGCAATTACCCGATGAGACGCGTCAAGGCAATCTCCGGTTGGGTCGGCGATAAATAGGTTGGCAATAGTCGACATCTCAGTTGCACCGTGCACGACTGGCAACCATGTCCGACGCGATTGCATCGCCGCCTCACGCGCAACCCGTCTGAGCCGCTGAATATTCTTGTTCGACCGACCGTCATCCCAACGAACCACGCTGCGAATAGTTGGTGCCAACACAATAATTTCATCGATGCCGATTTCCGTGAGTTTCTGCACAGTCCACTCGGCACGCTCACCTTTGACTGGCGAAAACGCAACAGTTAACCGCCAATTTGGCGCCGCAGTCGTAAAAACTTCACTCGTCGCCTCAATGCCCGCATCTGCGCTAACAACACATGAGCACCACTTACCCCTGCCGTCGCTCACGGTTACTGCATCACTTGGCTTGACCCGTAAAACACGCAACAAATGATGCGCATCAATTTCGTCTAATGCTGGAGTGTCAATCGCATCAACAAACACATGGGCTGTTGAATCGCGAAGTTCAGATATCACGAAAATGCAGACTTAATTTTCGACTTCACTCGACTTTCTTGGACCGTAAAAGATTCTCCACGAAGTTTCGCCAATTCTTCGAGCAATTCTCGTTCACGCGCGTTCAATTTTTTCGGCACAAAAATTGCGATCTGCACCCGAAGATCTCCACGCACTTGATTGCGGGTGCGTCCACCTTGATTCAAAGTCGGCACACCC
The DNA here is from genome assembly GCA_003569125.1 of Acidimicrobiaceae bacterium. GTDB lineage: Bacteria > Actinomycetota > Acidimicrobiia > Acidimicrobiales > Ilumatobacteraceae > BACL27. Next base: position 37,030 of record BGOG01000010.1, read on the forward strand.
CTGCCCTTCAAAACAAATTCATTGCCATGCTGAACTCCAGCCGGCACGATTAAAGTTTCGTCGCCATCTAAAGTCGCCAAAACAAATTCGGCGCCAAGAGCCGCTTGCGAAATTGATACTTTTACTTCGGTTATCAGATCATCTTCTTCGCGTCGATACATTTCGTGCTCGCCGACCTCAATGTGAAGATACAAATCGCCTGCTTCACCGCCACGCGGACCAACCCCTCCTCGATTTGTAACTCGCATCGTCTGACCCGTGGCGATGCCAGCGGGAATTTCGACCTTGTGTGTCTGCTCTCGGGTCACTCGACCCTCACCGTGGCAAGTCGCACAAGGTGTTTCGATTCGTTGACCTGCCCCGCGACACCTGCTGCACGGACTAGCCGTGACCATCTGACCAAGGATGCTTTGACGCGTTCGACGAATCTGACCGGTTCCGCCACAATCAGAACACGTCGACACCGAGGTTCCTGCTGCCGCACCCGTTGCACTGCAATCATCGCAACGCACAGCCGTACGAACAGTCACCGAAGAAGTGCAACCAAAGACGGCCTCGGCGAATTCGATTCGCAATTGAGTTTCTAAATCAGGACCTCGTTGCGGACCGTTCTGCTGACTTCGACCGCCACCGCCACCAAACGGCGAATCTCCACCAAAAAATGCATCAAAGATGCTGCCGAACCCGCCACCACCAAACGGGTCGCCACCCGCACCGTTGCCGCGACCTGCGCCCGAGATTCCTGCTTCACCAAATTGGTCATAGCGAGCGCGAGTATTTTGGTCAGACAACACCTCATACGCCCGACTCAACTCTTTGAATTGTTCTTCTGCCTCAGGATTATTCGGGTTCGCATCGGGATGCAACTCGCGCGCACGTTTGCGATACGCACGCTTCAACTCTTCTTGACTCGCCGTCTGCGATACGCCCAACAACTTATAAAAATCTGTCGCCATAAAGTTTTAGTTCTCGGTTAGACGGCGACCGAGACGATCGCTAACGAGTTCTACAGTCGCCAATGCCTGAGGATAATTCATGCGTGTTGGCCCAAGTACGCCGACAGTTCCAACGTTTTCTCCGTCCGCCAACACCGGCGCCAAGACGACCGAACAAGCAGAAAGTGGCGCAACGCCGTGCTCGGCGCCAATTGCTACAGACAATCCGCGATTCAACATGTCGCGCACCAAGGTAACCACGACATATTGCTGTTCGAGCGTATGCAAAACATTGCGCACGATCTCGACCGCATCGAACGCTTCAGCCATCTGCGACGCACCACCAACAAAAAACGACTCGTCGTTGCGAGTGCGATCAAGGGATGCAAGAACTTTCTCACAAAGTGGCGAAATATCATCGACCAGTTTCTGGTTGGCATCACGCATCAATTGAATGTCGCGCAATGGGGCCTGCAACATCAACTTCTGCAACTTGAAAACAGCATTCAAAATATTCTCGTCCGAAACATCTTGACTGATCTCGAGTTGCTCATTTTCGACAGAACCATTTGACAACACCACGACGACCGTGAGATGGTGGCTTGAGAGTCGCACGAGTTGAACTGAACGAACAACTGCAACTTCAACGCTCGGCCCAATCACTACTGATGCATAATTGGTTAGTTGTGTCAGCAACGTTGAGGTTCGTTGCAAAGTTTCCTCGAGTCGAAAGTGTGCACTCTCGAAAAAACTTCCGACTTTGGCTTGCTCAAGCGATCCAAGACTTCCGTTTGGTACGAGGTTGTCGACGAAAAATCGATATCCCTTGTCAGTCGGTATGCGACCAGCAGAAGTGTGGGGCTGGGTTAAAAAACCCTCACGCTCAAGTGCGGCCATGTCGTTGCGCACTGTGGCCGACGAAACCGCGAATTCTTGCGACTTGGCAATATGCGACGAGCCAACCGGTAGCGCGGTGGCGATGTACTCCTCGACGATTGCTCGGAGGATTGCGGTTTTACGATCATCAAGCATTGACTGCAATTATCCTACCGAACGGTTGTTTTCTCCGCTGATTTTGTAACGACTTAAAGCCTCATCGCGCTCTTGCGAATGATCAACCATCGGCGCCGTGTAATTACCGAAAAGCGCACTTTCCATCAGCCAGGGCGAATGAATATATTTCTTGGGAACTTCGGCAAGTTCTGGAATCCACTGACGAACAAAATTGCCATCCGGATCGAATCTTTCGCCCTGCAGAACTGGATTAAAGATTCTGAAATATGGTGCTGCGTCGGTTCCAGTACCCGCTGTCCACTGCCAACCGTGATTATTAGAAGCGATGTCTCCGTCTACGAGATGCTTCATGAAAAATTTCGCTCCCCACTGCCACGGCAAATGTAGATCTTTGACCAAAAAACTCGCGGCGATCATTCGCACACGATTGTGCATCCATCCTGTTGCCAACATTTGTCGCATCCCTGCATCAACGATTGGATATCCGGTGTTGCCCGCACACCATTGGGCGAACTTCTTTTTAGCCTGAGCATCGGTATCTACTTGAATGCTGTCCATTTTCGGCTGAAGGTTTTTCCATGTCGTATGTGGATGATGAAACAACACATCGCCGTAAAACTCGCGCCAACAAAGTTCGCTGCGATAGTGATCATGATCTGGGTTGGGCTCAAGTTCGGCCAATAACTGTCTCGGATGAATCGTTCCGAAGCGCAAGTACACCGACATCTTGCTGCATCCATCTCGATCCGGATTATTGCGTTCAGTTTTGTATTTATTCAAACCGGTTTTCGCAAAATTCTCCCAGCGCTTCCACGCGGCTTTTGATCCAACATCGACAATTTTTGCCGTCAAAACGGATCAGACGGAATCTCCTGCGTCTTAACATCTGGCGCGCCAAACCATTTGACGGTCGCTTTGCGCGTCGGCGCTGGCCAACCATGCGCCAACCAAACTTTAGAAAATGGTGTGAACACTGCGTACGGTGTGTTGTCTGCCTTGCGCACCGTGCCCGGTTCAACTGCATATGGTGAGCCGACATGATTCAACTTTGCACCGACTTTCGCCAGCGCCGTCGCCACCGCAGCGTCGCGCTTTTGCCCGTATGGTGCAAAATCTTTGGCCGCGAATACTTCTGTTGCACCTACTTCTTTGGCAACTTGCGCGACGATTTCAACCGGGTTGCCGATGCGCACAACGAGCGCCCCTGACATTTGATCATTCAAATCACGCAGCGATCGAAACAAAAATGCGAGGCGCGGAGCACCGGACCGATTCAGAAACATTGGATCAAGCACGAACAGCGGCGTCACTTTGCCAGATTGGCTCGCCTTGATTGCCGCAACGAGCGCCGGATTGTCTTCGAGCCGTAAATCACGACGAAACCACATCACCGACTCATTCATTTAACACCATTCCTCTATCGCCACGCCACTGAAGTTACCACCGCACAAATTATTGCAATCACACCGCCATAAGCCAACGACCACTCAACTGAGAGATTATCTGCAATCAATCCTGTTATCGGGCCTCCAATTGGAGTGCTTCCAAGAAATGCGACCGCTGTCAATGCCAACAGTCGACCGCGCATATCTGGCGGTGATTCTTGCTGACTGATTGCGTTACCAGATGCGATCATCGCCGCACCTCCCAAACCAAGCGGCACACTCAATAGAAACGCCACAAGCAGATTTGGTGCAAACGCCAAACCAATCGCCGACATGCCGAGCAACGCAATGTTGCCGACAAACCATCTCATTGAAACAATTTTGAGTCGTGCGGTCAACAGTGCACCAGCAAGATTGCCGATGCCGGTTGTCGCCATTATCCAACCGAATGCTCGGGCGTCACCCCACCGAACATCGGCGAGTTTCGGCAATGCCACACCATAATTAAATGCAAAAGTACTAACCATTAGATAGACAGAAAACATCGTCAGCAAACGACGGTTTCCGGCCACGTATCTGAACACATCGCGAACAGGCGATCCGCCCGCTGGTCGTTGCATTGCTGGATACATTTCAGATTTTCGCAGACCGGTGATGCCATAAATCATCGCCGCATATGAAAAACCATTCAGGATAAAAAGCCAACCGGTACCAAGTGGACCAACGAGCAAAGTTGCGATCGCCGCACCAAAAATTCGAGAACCCGTCATCACCGCGGTATTCAGCGACATTGCATTCGGCAAATCAACGGGCGGCACAAGTTCTGTCACGAGCCCGCGTCGAGCAGGATTATCGAACGCGCCAATAATGCCCAACAACAGCGACAATGTATAGACGATTGGCACGTTGATAAAGCCCGTGAGATCAAGTACACCAAGTAGAAATGCTTGACCCGCGAGCGCACTTTGGGTGATGATCGCGATTCGCCGACGATTATGTCGGTCTGCCAACGCTCCGCACCAAGTACCAAAAACAAGCATCGGTAAAAACTGAAACGCGACGTTATACCCAAGATCTGCTGCGTTTCCGGTTAGTCGATAAATCAGCAGTGAAGAAGCGGTTAACTGCAACCAACTACCAATATTTGAAAACAGAAGACTCGCGAAAAAAATTTTTGCATTAAAATATTTGAGCGAGCGAAAATACCGCTGCGATTGTCAGACATTATTACCGCACGAATCAGTCGTCGAGTTTCAATGCCGAGATGAACACATCGCCCGGAATCTCAACTCGGCCAATCGACTTCATTTTTTTCTTGCCTTCTTTTTGCTTCTCGAGAAGTTTTCGCTTGCGTGAGATATCTCCGCCGTAACACTTCGCGAGCACGTCTTTGCGCTTCGCCTTGACCGTTTCACGAGCGATGAACTTGCCACCAATCGCCGCTTGAATCGGCACATCAAACATTTGGCGAGGGATCAGTTCTTTGAGTTTCTCGCACATCCGCTTTCCGTAGTCGTAGGCCTTGTCACGATGCACGATCGTGCTGAAAGCATCGGCGGCAATCGCGTTGAGAAACAAATCAACTTTTACTAGATCTGATTCGCGGTAGCCATCAAGTTCGTAGTCGAGACTTGCATATCCCTGAGAGCGACTTTTCATCTGATCAAAAAAATCAACGACTACTTCGGCAAGTGGAATCAGATAATGCAACTCGACTCTTTCTGGCGAGAGATACTCGAGTTTTCCAAGTTCGCCACGGCGCGTTTGACAAAGGTCCATCAACGTTCCGGTGTAATCCTTCGGGGTAATTATGTTCACCTTAAAATAAGGCTCTTGAATCGACTTGATATAAACAGTCGGCGGTAACTCGGCTGGGTTGTCAACAATTTCAAGCGAGCCGTCTGTTTTTGTGACTTGATATTGCACCGAGGGCGCAGTTGCGATGAGCGCCAAATTAAATTCGCGCTCGAGACGCTCTTTGACGATCTCCATGTGCAACAAACCAAGAAAGCCGCACCTAAAACCAAAACCAAGCGCACCCGAAGACTCGGGCAAGTAGCTGATCGAAGCGTCATTGAGTTTCAATTTCTGCAAACTCTCACGCAATGTTTCAAAATCATCCGCATCAATCGGAAACAACCCGCAGAAGACCATCGGCTTCGGGTCGCTGTAACCAGCAAGTGCTTCGGTGGCCTGGCGTGCTTCGTGGGTCACAGTTTCACCACTTCGCGCTTCACCGACATCTTTGATTCCGGCGATTAAATATCCAACTTCACCTGGCCCAAGTTCATCGACGGGCGAAGGCACTGGTCGTCGCACACCAACCTCGAGCGCTTCATGCACTGCATTGGTTTGCATGAACCGCAACTTGTCAGAACTTCGTATCCGACCATTCATCACTCGAATTGATGAAACCACGCCACGATATTGGTCGTATTGACTGTCAAAAATTAGCGCCTGTAATGCAGCCTCGGGGTCGCCCTTGGGCGCGGGGATTCTTTCGACGATCGCATCCAACAACTCGGGTACTCCGTTGCCCGTCTTGGCTGAAATTCTTAAAATATCTTCGGCGCGAATACCCAGAACTTTTTCGATCTCCATCGCGTATCGATCCGGGTCGGCAGCCGGCAGATCAATTTTGTTTAGGGCGGCAACAATTTCAAGATTATTTTCCAACGCCAAATAACAGTTGGCCAATGTCTGCGCTTCTATTCCTTGGGCGGCATCAACTACTAAAACGACACCTTCGCATGCAGCCAACGAACGACTCACTTCATATCCGAAGTCGACATGGCCCGGCGTGTCGATCAGATGCAGAGTGTTGCCCTTCCAACCCACGCGGACATTTTGGGCTTTGATCGTGATGCCACGCTCGCGCTCTAGATCCATCGTGTCTAAATATTGAGCCCGCATCGCTCTCGCCTCGACTGCGTTGGTCATCTCTAAAATTCGGTCGGAAAGCGTAGATTTTCCGTGATCAATGTGGGCGATGATCGAGAAGTTTCGTATTAGAGCTAAATCCATTAGGCCATTTCTTTTAAGACTTTGTTCTTCGCGACGCAGGTCTCAAATAAGACGAACGCGAAGCTATTAAATTCTACACGGCTTATGTTTGGCACGCCCCTACTCGCTGTTAGCCTTGCGACGTGGCAAATATCAAATCTCAGAAAAAGCGCATCATTACCAACGCCAAAGCGAACGACCGTAACAAGGCTGTCCGTAGTGAACTGCGTTCACGAGTCAAGGCCGCAAATGAGACCGCAGGCACACCTGAAAACGCCGAGGCTCTTCGCCTGGCTGTCAAGCGTCTTGACACTGCGGCGCGAAAACGCATCATTCACCCGAAGCAGGCTGCTCGTCGCAAGAGCCGTTTGATGCGCAAACTAAACGCCACCGCGGCTGCCGCGAAATAGTTTTTAATTCGCTTCGGCGAAAAAGTTCGGCTTGAGCGACTCGACTTGGTCGCCGTAACCAAGCGGCACAATCGAGCGACAAGAATCTCCATCGTTAATTCTTCGCCGAGGTCTTTACCGCCACGCAAGTCGACATCTGCGCGCGCCAATAATTGCACGGCTTGAGATATTCCGGCACTGCCGATGCGCCGATATTGAGTCAGATATTTCTTCCCTTGAAAATCACTCTTACCGCCGATCAAAGCCAAAACATCTGCAGGGTCATGAATCTCGGGGCCATCCAGACGCATCAACTTTGAATAATGGGTGTGCAAAATCGCCATCACTTGTAGCGGATGAAAATCTCCGCTGCGCACCATTCGCGAAAGCATCTCTAATGCCAACGGCGAATCACCGGCATCTATCGCGTCGGTGAGATCCCACGGCTTGACACTTCCGGCGTCGCCGAGAAAAACTGAGACATCTTGACTCGTTAATTTTTTTGCCGTGCCGTATGCAGAAACCAAAGTGTCGATCAACCCTGGCAAGCGGGCCTGGTCTTCGCCGAGCCAGTCAATTATGTTGTTTAATGCGACTGCGTCGACCGATAGTTCTGATTCTGTGAATTTCTCCAGAAACCAAGTTACAAGTTCTTGGCGACGCTGCGGAGGCTCAGTAGCGATCACCGTGGCGCCCGAGCGTTTCAGCGCATCGCTAATTGATTTCGGCAGTTTGCCGGATGCACTAACAACTAAATGCGTGCTATCAGACGGTTGTTCAAGATACTTGACGAGAGTTGAAAGTTCACCGACGGTTGCTTCAGAAATTTCTCGAATCACCACGACTCGCTCTTCGCCAAAAAGTGACATCGTTTCTGCCGAAGCAACCGCCTGGCGAATTGCATTCTCGCGAAGCTCCGAATTTGGCGCACCGGCATCGTGTGTCTCTAAGATCGTGCTGCGATTCTCTTGCGAGTTCATCGATTTAATCAATCCACGAGTGATCTCTGTGACTTTGTCCGAGACGAGCCTCGGGTCATTACCCGTAATCAGATGAATCGTCACCCCTCTACTCTCGCATCTCCGTGTAGCAACAACAAGATCAAAGCCAAAACAACGAGCCACATGCCGAAATTCGCCAAGCCCGTGGCGCTCAAGCGTTCACCGACTGCGGCCACCCACCACACCCATCGCACGCCGATCAACACTGGCCACATAATGATCGTGCCCAACCAAGAAAAAATAGTTTCACCAATCGCACCCGCGAACAAAGACAACGGTAAACCCACGAGCATCACGAGTGACGCCACCGGAACAGCCAAGATGTTCGCGAGAATTCCGATCGCCGCCGGCATTCCGAATACGAAGATCACAGCCGGCGCCACACCGACTTGCGCAGAAATAGTTGCGGCGATCAACGACGCCAACCACCGCGGGCCAGGCACCACGCGCGATAGCGGCGCTGATAATAAACATAATCCGGTTGTTGCGCCGACCGACATGAAATAACCAACCGACCATGCGAGCAACGGATCAAGAAAAATTGTGACGATAACGGTCAACGCAAGAATCCGCAGTGTTCGCGTAGGTCGACCAAGCGAAATCGAAAGTGTCGCCACCCCTGCCATCACCGCGGCACGAATCACACTCGGCTCAACTCGAGTAATCACGACAAACCAAATCAACACGATAAATACGACGAGCAACCTCACTGTTCTCGATAACCGACGCAACAACGGCGAAAGCCCCGTGAGCACGAACGCCACATTTTGCCCCGACACGGCGACAAGATGTGCCAGCCCCGATTTTCGAAAAGCCGAGATCATTTGTTTCGGTTGTTTTGAGTCATCACCAATCACGAGACCGGTAAATAGTGAACGCTCATCAAACGGAAACGATTTTGCGCCGCTGTCTATTAGTTTGCGCACGCGCTGGGCGCTGCGATAAATGGGTGACGCAATGAGTCTTTGCTCGGCAATAGATTTTATTTCGAAATTACCCTTGACATGTTTGGAGACCAGTCGTTTCGCTTGAGCCGGCGCGAGTTCGTGTCGCCAGCCCGACACGAAGACAGTTTCACCAACATTCGTATTGCTCAGTCGCCATGCCGGTGGCCCGTAGGCGTAGACGACGAATCTGTCGCCAGAAATTTCGAGGATTATTTGTGTTGCCGCCCCGACTCGTTGCGGGTCAGTGATCACTCGAGCAGACCCAGAAAACTCACCCAGTTCAACTTGGTGCAATTGGCTGATCGCCCGCGAACTATTAGCGAAACCAATAAAAATAAATAACCCGACTATCGCAAACTTAATTATTTGCTCTTGGCGATGACCATCGTCAGAAGCACCGTGCAAATCGCGACACCGGTAACCAGAGCTGTGACGGAAGTTTTCTCTACCGCGCGAGTGGCACACACTGTTGATATTGCTAATCCAACGATGAACCAATCAGAACGCTGCAGATCGTACGATTGACTCATGGCGAAAGTCGCAAAAAAGAAGGTTTCAAAAACTCTGCCTGCGATCCTTGACGGAATCGACGCTCACCGCAATACGGTGCGCACGAAGGGTGGATTTTTTGCAATCGCACTTTCAATCGCCGTTCTGACAATCGGCCTGTTGTTGATCGCTTTGCCGGGCTCGATCACGGGTGTCCCGGGTTTTGTTTTGACCGTCATTGCCCTGCCGACTTTGCCACTGTTCGGTGTTCCTGCAGCTGGGGGATTCGTGCGTTACTTGTTGAGTCTTATCTCGAGTCTGTTTTTGTGGTGGGTTATCGGTCATTACGCCGCACGCCGAGCGATTCAATCAACGATTTCTAGTTGGCCGGAGTGGCTTCGCGAATTTCGCCCACTGGCGATCGGTATCGTCTTGGGTTCTTTGATTTCACTTGCCATTGCAGCCGCCGTGCTCGGAGTTCTCTGAGGCACTAACTGACGCGTGCTTGCGGCAGAATTTCGCTCAACTTTGCTGGTCCGATACCACGAACATTCAATAAATCTTCGACGGTCTTGAATGCGCCGTTTTTTTCGCGGTACTCAATTATCGCTTTCGCAGTAGACGGCCCGACTCCGGTGAGTTGTTCAAGTTCGATTGCAGTCGCGGTATTTATGTTGATGCTCATTTTCAAACCATTCGACGAGTTTTCTGGGCTGGTCGAATTGTTCGAGTTCGTAAATCTGGGCTGCACGAGTACGTGCGGTTTCTCGTTTCGCTTCGGAATATAAATCTGCTCGCCCTCGCTGAGCAGCGTCGCCAGGTTCACAGAATCTAGATCTGCTTGCGTCGTGGCACCACCCGCAGCAACGACACCATCATTGATTCGCGCACCCAGATGAAACTGATAAATCCCTGGCGTCTTTACTGCGCCAGCAATATGCACAGTTATCTCTGTGATCAATGCAGTCGTCGGCGGCGAAATTGCCATGACGCTCAATGTCGTAACGGTGCCAGCGATCGGAATCGAATCTTCGGGTGGAGGTGGTGGAACCCTCAACAACCACCAACCAGCCAAGGCGACTGCAACCAGACTCAAGACAGAACCAATTAAGCGTGACAAACCAAACCAGATGATCGTCGTTTTTATCTTTACGAGGGTTGCATCAATTAGTTTCATCACCCAATGTGGGCAACGGCCATAAGTTGAGGCTCTACAAAATCAAGATATTAGAAAAGTCTGGCGGTCAACTTTTTGCGATAATCAGCGGTTCGCGGATCATTTGGTCCCATTTTTTGCAACAGATCGAGATAGCTCTGTTTTGCCTCATCGTCAGACTTCACACGCCCCAACAACTCTGTTAGCACCCGGTCATAATCATCAGCCGGCACAAATGCGGCGCGTGCCGCAGCAACAGCAACCCGCACTCGTTCGGTTTCGGGGATAGTTTTTAGAATTTCAAGGGCCGCCGCACAATCGTTGCGAGCCACAAGCAACTCGGCAAGCGCGATCACCACGGCCTCGTTTGCTGGCTCTGCCTCAAATGCTTGGCGCAAACTTGCTTCATCGCCCTTTGCCAGCAACGCCTTGACATCTACGGCAACAACCTCAGGCAAAAGTTTCTTGACGAACTCGCTAACAACATGTTCTGGTTGTGCGCCGACAAAACCATCTAAAATTTTTCCGTCTTTCATCGCATACACGGCGGGTATCGACTGTGCCTGAAAAGCCTGCGCGATTTGTGGACACTTATCGACGTCAACTTTCGCCAAAATGACTTGACCTTTTGTGGCTGCAACTAATTTTTCAAGAATTGGACCAAGAGTTTTGCACGGTCCACACCACGGAGCCCAAAGGTCAACGATCACCGGAAAGATCATCGACTTATCAATTACTTCTTTTTGAAAAGTCTCATCCAATACATCAATTGCCATGCTTCAAACGATACTGCCCGTGTATTACTTAGGCACTTTTGATGCTGTACACGAGCATTGTTCACTCGCAAGTGGCACAACAGATCTCGGATTGGCTAAGTTGTTTGGCGATGAGCGACACGGTCAGCGCGGGAATCGACTCACCCAAAGTTACAAAATGGCTCGAAGCCAATGTCGACGGTGCTCAAGGCCCATTCAAGTTTGAATTTATCGCGGGTGGACATTCAAATTTAACTTTTTCAGTTCGCGATGCAAAACAAAATCATTACGTATTGCGCCGTCCACCACTAAGCCACGGCCTCGCCAGTGCCCACGACATGGGACGCGAGCACCGGATGATCGACGCATTGCAGAATTCAAATGTTCCAGTGCCGCGAACCCGTGGGTTGTGCAACGACATCGAAGTTAATGGCGCACCGTTCTATGTGATGAATTTTGTTGATGGACACATCGTTCGCGACATTGCGATCGCCGAGAAAGTCTTGACCGAACAAACTCGCACTCGCTCCAGCGAGTCACTGGTTGAAACCCTGACAAAGATTCACGCCGTAGATGTATCTAAGGTCGGTCTGCAAGATTTCAGCCGTCACGAGGGTTACATCGCCCGCCAACTAAAGCGTTGGTATGGGCAATGGAACCTACAAAAAACTCGCGAACTCTCGTCGATTGATCGGGTGCACCAAGAACTCGCCAAGCGAATTCCAGAGCAAGGTCCCGCGACCATCGTGCACGGCGACTATCGATTGGACAACTGCATCGTCAGCTCTCAGGGCGAAATTCAAGCCGTCTTAGATTGGGAGATCTGCACACTGGGTGATCCACTTGCAGATCTTGGTCTACTCACCGTCTATTGGACGGGCCCCGGGGACGAACCATCTCCCTGGATGTCTCAATACACAACCGTCAAGGGTTTTTTGAATCGCAGCGACTTGATCGCGCACTACGCGAAAATAACTGGTCGAGATGTTTCGAACATTGAGTTTTATCGCGCCTTCGCATATTGGAAACTCGCGTGCATTGTTGAAGGTGTCTACGCTCGATATTTGGGTGGCGCTCTTGGTGAAAAAACTGCAGCCGAACTAGAACCGTTTAAGTTGCAGACCGAAGCCGCCGCTAATAGCGCCGAAGAAGCGCTATCGCGTCTAAACTGACAATACACAATGGATACGCCTTACACGATTCTTGGTGATCTGCCAGAGATCAACGATCCACTTTTAGTTGTAATGATGTCTGGATGGATCGACACAAGTTCGGCGGCAGCAAACGCAATGGATTTGATCACCAAAGAAACCAAGGCCAAGACGATCATCTCTTTTGATAACGACACGTTCGTCGACTATCGTGCGCGACGCCCGATCATGGAGTTGCGAGAGGGCGTGAACACGAAACTGATTTGGTCTACTCCTGAGATCTCACTCGGCAAAGACATCAACGGCAAAGATTTGTTGTTGTTGACCGGCCCGGAGCCCGACACCCGTTGGCATCTATTTGCCGAAACTGTGGCTGAAATTAGTGTCGACTTCGGTGTTCGACGAATGATCGGTATCGGCGCTTATCCGTTTGCAACGCCCCACACTCGTGCGGTTTATGTTTCATGCACTTCACCCGACAAAGAACTTGTTGCGAATTTGCCATATATCAAAAGCTCAGTTGACGTGCCGGCTGGTATGGCCGCGGCAATCGAACATGCGCTTCACGGTCGCAAAATTCAGGCTCTCGGATTATGGGCTCGCGTGCCGCACTATGTTGCGTCAATGCCCTACCCCGCCGCATCGGCGGCGTTACTCGCGGCGCTTTGCGACACGGGTGGCATTTCAATAGATGTCTCAGACATGCGCGAACAAGCCAAAACCCAACGCGAGCGACTCGACCAATTAATCGCGGGCAACGCCGAACATTCACAAATGTTGACGCAACTCGAGCAAAGTTTTGATGAGCAGATCAAAAACGGCACGACCGAGATCAATTTTGGCGGACCGATCCCGAGTGGTGACGAAATCGCCGCTGAATTCGAAAAGTATTTGCGCGAGCGCTAGAAATTAACCAGCGCGCTAACTGGCGCGGGCCAGACCGTGCAACCAAGATTGCACATTGACTCCGAGAGCATTGACGTCGTAGCCACCCTCTTGCAACACAACAGTTGGCAACTTAAGTTGAGCAACAAGCGCTCCACACCTGTCATACCCAGGAGTAGTCAAAGACAAGTCACTTATCGGATCAGTAATAAAAGTGTCAAGACCGAGTGAAACGATAACCATCGACGGACCGAACTTTTTGATGCTTTCGCACGCCCGTTCAAGAGATTTCAAATAAGTATCATCGTCAGTGCGCGCCGCGAGTGGCAAGTTAAGCGTCGAACCTAATCCTTTGCTTGAACCAGTTTCTTCGGCATAGCCGGTGAAATACGGGTATGCCCGCGCAGGGTCACCATGCAGCGAAACAAATTGCACATCGTCGCGCTCATAAAAAATCTGTTGCGTGCCGTTGCCGTGGTGGTAGTCGACATCAAGCACGGTCACTTTGGTGCCAGTCGTGCTGGCCACATGATGAGCCGCGATGGCCGCATTGTTGAAAAAGCAATATCCACCATAAAGGTCAGTTGTCGCATGATGCCCAGGTGGGCGGCACAGACCATAACTAAATCGTTCTCCGTCTAGAACTATTTTCGTCGCACTCATCGCGACATCGACAGCGCCACGGGCCGCCTCGTATGTGCCCATAGTCAAAGGGGTCGTCGTCTCAAAACACCACCAACCAAGTTTGCCGTTGATCGACTCTGGCTCGGTGCGAGAACCCATATGCTCGCGCAAGTTCGATTTAAAAAACATGTCGGGCACAACCTCGCGAACTTCTTTTACATCGCGCTGATAATCGGCCCACGCCGTCGACAAAAACTTCAGCAAACCAGGATTATGAATTTTGGTTATCGGCTCGGTGCCCCAAGCCGTAGGTGAAACAAACTCGAAAGCCTTGTCGGCTGCCAGCGTCTCACGAATTTTCTCGGCGCGACCAGTGTGCTCAAATGGCGAGTGAGCCGACGACCTTTCGATCTCAACTTCTGGATTATGCAACAAGTGCGCCGGTGAATATACAACTTTCATCGCATCCTCTTTTTTAACTTAGATCAAGCGGTGAGCGCAAAGAACGCTTGAGTTCGGCAACTCCAGAAGTCGTCGCGATCACCTCGATCGCATCCCATAGTTTCAAGGCATCATTGCCTCGCGGGATTTTCGAAATCACGGGCCCAAAAAAACTTCCCTCATTCGACGCGCCGGGTTTGAATGTAAGTATCGGTGTGCCGACATCTTTTCCGGTGCGCGAAAGGGCCATATCTGTCTCGTATCGAATTATTGGCGTATGAGTCTCGTCATCAAAAGAGTCTGCCCATGCAGTCGGTAACGAAGCATTCTGTAAAATTTCGGTAAGCAACTTGTGCTTGTCGGTGTCGAAACCTTCTCGTTTTTTTTGATTATGAAATGAAGTGCCAAAAGCCGTATAAAACTTCGACACTCCATCATTTCCGGCATCGGCACGGGCCGCACTGGCGACATGCAAAGCAGCCAAACCAAAATTATGTATCAGTTTGTGATAATCATCGTTGGCTCCGTATCCACGATCAGTGTTGATCATCGACAGAGAAATAAACTTCCATGACACTGCGTAGTTGCGAAGATTGACAACTTCAGTCACCCAACGCGAAGTTGCCCACGCCCATGGACAACCCGGATCAAAGAAAAATTCTAAATCTGCCATAGATACAGATTAGACGCTTCGCACAAACTTAGGCTCGCTCGACCTCTTTGAGATCGTAGGTTTCGATCACGTCGCCAGGCTTCAGATCTTGGAAGTCCGTCAACTCAAACCACACTCGAAACCCTCGCGAACTTCGCGCACGTCGTCTTTGAATCGGCGCAGCGTATTGATATTGCCCTTCCAAATGATCGTTCCGTCGCGCAAGAAGCGAACCTTTGAGCCACGAGTGATCACGCCAGAAGTTACCGAACAACCGGCAACCGCACCGACCTTCGGAGCCTTAAATATTTCTCGCACTTCGGCTTCACCCGTGACGACCTCGACAAATTCTGGGGCGAGCATTCCTTTCATCGCCTTCTCGACATCTTCAAGAAGTTTGTAGATAATTTCGTAGGTTCGTATCTCTACATTTTCTTTTTCGGCGAGTTCGCGAATCTTGCGATCTGGTCGCACATTGAAGCCGATCAAGGTTGCGTTTGTCGCTGCAGCCAAAGAAATATCATTTTCAGTGATCGTGCCGACACCACGATGCACGAACGCCGCGCGCACATCGTCGCGCTCAAGTTTGCGCAAACTCTCGGTCACTGCTTCGAGAGATCCGTGAACGTCTGCTTTTACGATCACGTTCAGCGTCGCTACTTCACCTGCTTGAATATGAGTGAAGATATCTTCTAGTTTTACTCCGCGTTGCACTCGGGCATCACCGCGTTGGTTCATCGTGCGATATCGCTGCTCGCGAGCACCAGCAACCGTTCGCGCCGTTCGCTCATCAGGTGCAGACCTAAACTCTTCACCGGCACCAGGCACCGCCGACAGACCGAGCACCTGCACAGGCGTTGACGGACCTGCTTGTTTTACCTGCTCTCCACGATCGTTAATTAGTGCGCGAACTTTGCCCCACGCTGCACCCGCAACAATCGGGTCGCCAACTTTCAAAGTGCCTTTGTCGACCAAGATTGTCGCCACCGGGCCACGACCGATATCTAACTGCGCTTCAAGCACAACACCTTTGGCGCGACCAGTTGGGTTCGCACTCAACTCTTCGAGTTCGGCAATCACATTTAATTGTTCGAGCAAATCGTCTACACCCAGACCGCTCTGGGCTGACATCTCGACAACGATCGTGTCGCCGCCCCATGATTCTGGCGTCAATTGTTGTTCGGCAAGCCCCGCGAGAACTCGTTGCACATCGGCGTTTTCTTTGTCGATTTTGTTAAGTGCGACAACAATCGGCACATCGGCGACCCGAGCGTGATTGATCGCTTCAATCGTTTGCGGCATCACTCCGTCATCGGCAGCAACGACCAACACGACAATGTCGGTCACGCCCGCACCACGAGCACGCATCTTCGTGAAAGCCGCGTGACCCGGCGTGTCAATAAAAGTAATAAATTTGCCGTCTTTTTCGACTTGGTAAGCACCAATGTGCTGCGTGATGCCACCTGCTTCACCAGATACGACATTGGCGTTACGAATTTTGTCGAGCAGAGTTGTTTTACCGTGGTCAACGTGACCCATGATCGTGATAATCGGTGGTCGCACCCCTTGCAATTCTGGTGTGTCGTCATCGGAGTCATCGAACATTGCTTGCAATTCGAGTTCTTCTTGTTGGCCCGGGTCTACGAGCAAAATCTCTGCACCGATCTCAAGTGCGAATATCTCCATTTGTTCGTCGACCAGTGTCATCGTCGCAGTAACCATTTCACCGTGCTCAAGCAAGAAACGCACGACATCGGCCGGCGTGCGATTCAATTTCGGCGCGAACTCTTGCGACGAACAACCTCGCTCGATTACAACGATGCCCTCTGGTGGCGGTGTCGCACTCGGTGTATAACCCGTCGGGGCTTGTGGCAACTGTTCGTCAAACTCGCGACGGCGCTCACCACGAGTTTTCTTGCGTGGACCTCGGCGTTGACCGCCGCCCGGACCACGACCACCACCCGGGCGACCTCCAGGACCAGTTGGGCTACTTCGACCGAGCGCGGTTCCGCGTCCACCAGTTGGTGCACCCGGACGACCACCAGCACCAGCCGGTGCACGACCAGGGGCTGAACGATCTGGAGTAGTGCGACCGCCTGATCCGGCTGGGCCACGACCAAGTTGAGACGCAGGAATTCGACCAGTGCGCGCATTTGTTGATGGCGCCGTGCTGCGAGGTGCAGAACGATTGAACGGCGGACGAGTTACTCCACCTTCAGGTCGGCGCGCAATTGGCGGAGGCGGAATCGGACGCGAAGAACCAGGTGGTGGTGGAATCGGACGAGTTGCACCCGGCGACGTTGAACCACCAGGACCAGTCGATCCACCAACACGATTTGGCTGAGTCGGCTGCGAACCCGGTTTAGACGGTGCAGCCGGTGCAGTTCGAGCAGCAGGCGCTTGCGCCGGTGCTGTTTGCGGCGCCGAGGTAGTTGGCGCCGGTTGTCGAACTGGCTCGGGTTGAAGCGGTTGTATTTGACGAACAGGTTGAACGGTTGAACGCGCAGTTGAAGTCGTTTGATGAGGTTGTGCCGATGAAACTACGCGGCTCGCACCAGCATCGGTCTCGCGCGGGGCAACCGGCGCAACGGCTGCAATTTCTGGCGTTTCAACTTTTGCATCAGTCGCCGAAACTTTTTTCGCCGCGGCTTTTTTCGCCCCTGCATCAGTGCCTGCGGCTTTCTTGGCAACAGCTTTTTTGACCGTCGCACCCGCGACTTTTTTCGCAGCGGCTTTCTTGACAGGTTTCGCCGAAGGCTCTTCTGGTTGCGACTCTCGTGTCAAACCTTCGCGATCAGCTCTTGCACGAATGCGATCGGCTTGCGCGTCGATGATCGTCGACGATGGACCTTTAACACCGATGCCAAGTTTTCCGCTGAGGTCAATAACCTCAGCGTTTGTCATTCCGAGTTCTTTAGCGATCTCGTGAACGCGTTTAGCCTTTGGCAAAGTGGTTAGCCTTTCGATTCTTCAGTTGTTGCACCAGATTGCGCAGCGACTTGTTCTTGACTGAGAATTGATCCGTCGGCAGCGTGCCACTCCATTGCACCAGTCTCGATGTTTGTCTTCCATTCACCCTCTGCATATCCAGACTCGGTCGTTGTCTCGACTGCGCGTCGAACCACTCCGTTGCCTTCGGCCGCGGCTTCTGATTCGCTCTTGATATCAATTCGCACACCGGTCAGTCGTGCAGCAAGCGTTGCGTTTACGCCCATCTTGCCAATCGCCAATGACAATTGAAAATCAGGCACGATTACGTCTGCTTGTGTCTCATCGGCGCTCAATCGAACTTCACTGACTTTTGCCGGCGACATTGCTTTGGCAATGAAGTCACGTTTGTCTTCGCTAAATGGGATGATGTCTACTTTTTCGCCACGCAATTCGTTGACGACCATGCGTACTCGTCCGCCACGCGCACCAACGCATGCGCCGACTGGATCAATCGCTTTATCGTTCGACCAAACCGCAATTTTTGTTCGTTGACCCGGTTCGCGAGCGCACGACTTGATCTCAACGATGCGGTCTGCAATCTCAGGTACTTCCATTTCAAATAGGCGCATGATCAAACCTGGGTGGGTTCGACTGACAACAATCTGCGGGCCCTTCGGTGTACGACGCACTTCAACGATGTACGCCTTGAGACGCGCATTTGGCTCACGTGTTTCGCCGAGCACTTGCTCTGCTTGTGGCAACAATGCTTCGACGCGACCAAGATCGAGCAGCGTGTATCGAGTGTCCGTCTTTTGCACGGTTCCTGAAACAATGTCGCCTTCGCGGTTCGCGTACTCTTCGAACTTGCGCTCGCGCTCTACTTCTCGAATTCGTTGACCCATCACCTGACGAAAAGTCACCGCGGCAATACGACCGAGTTCGTCTTTCTTTGGTGTGTCATCTCGCTCGTTGATCCATTCACCGTCGTCATTCACGTCGTACGCGGTAAAAGTAATATCCATATTGTCTGGGTTTACCCCAACGATCACTTCGTCTGCTGCGCCAGGTCGCTTTTTATAGGCAGTCGCCAAAGCCTCGACCAGCACCTGCAACAGTGCGTCGATTGTGATACCACGATCTGCTGCGAGCATGCGCAGCGCTTCTGACATGTCCATGTTGCTCATGATGCTTTGGCCTCCGTTGTATTGCCGAACTTGTGTTTCGAATTCTTTGAATGACGCGCATCTTCTTTAGACGTCGTCTCGAATTTGAAAACTGTTCGAGCACGATCGATCGTCGAGTAACTGATTTTGATTTCGACATCACTCGCGTTGCGCACGGTGATTTCGCGATCATCAGCGCCGACTAATACGCCCTGAATGCGACGCTCGCCACCGGTTTCGAGGGGCGCAGTCAAGCGCACACTGACAACTTTGTTTACTTCGCGGATGTAATGGCGCGGCAATCGCAAATTGCGCTCGAGTCCGGGGCTTGTCACTTCAAGTGTGTACCGACCAGGCACCGGCTCGGAGTGGTCGAACTCTTTTGAAATCAAACGAGTCAATAACCCGATCTTCTCAAGGTCGATACCTGCTGGTTTGCCGTTTTCGCCCAGCATGCCAGGTTGTGTATCGACGACAACACGCACAACACCGCTCACAAATTCAAGATCGTAGAGATCAAGGCCGAGATCAATGACGATCGGTGTGACAAGTTCGCTGATACGCGTGACTATTGCATTCGTGCCTACGCTCTCTCCTGCACTCTGGGTCATTAGATTCTCTCCTTTCTCTTGATAACACTGCTAAATCGCTGTCAAATCGCCTTTTTTATCCCCTAAAAAGACACCCGATAGAGAACAAAAGGCGTGGGCCTAAACCCACGCCTTCGGTTCAATGAACTTTTAGGTCGCCTTAAGTATAGGGGCACGGAACTAAAGTTTCAGATGGCGCTAATGCTCGCGCCGCCAAGTGAGGGCTCGTGATTTTGCGGATGTCAACAATGTTTTTAAGGACATTACGCGATGATCCAGTTGATGCCGAGGTACCGAGCCATCGGCTTTTAGTGCGGGCTGGATACATTCGGCGCGCCGCCCCTGGCGGTTACACATGGTTGCCGCTTGGTCTGCGAACCCTGAACCGAGTTGAAACGATCGTCCGAGAAGAAATGGATGCAATCGGCGCACAAGAAGTGCACTTTCCGGCGATGCTTCCTCGCGAACCCTATGAGACGACCGGTCGGTGGACAGATTACGGCCCGAATTTGTTTCGCTTGCAAGACAGACGCGGCATCGATTTTTTGCTCGGTCCAACACACGAAGAGATGTTCACTTTATTGGTGAAGGATCTTTACAGCAGTTACAAAGATTTGCCGCTGTGGCTGTACCAAATTCAAACTAAGTTTCGCGACGAAGCGCGTCCGCGTGCTGGCCTGTTGCGTGGTCGCGAATTTTTGATGAAAGACTCGTACAGTTTCGATATTGACGACGCAGGGTTGCAACGCAGTTACGACGCACACCGCGCCGCATATTTGCGAACTTTTGACAGGCTGGGGTTGCCATATGCAGTTGTCTCGGCGATGTCTGGCGCGATGGGCGGCTCGGCATCTGAAGAGTTCTTGTTTCCGTGTGATTCGGGTGAAGACACATTTGTTAGTTGCAACAGCTGCTCGTACTCGGCCAATACCGAAGCCGTGCGAGTCGGCGAGCCAGCCAAGATTGATTACTCGAATCTTGGTGCGGCTGTCGTATACGACACGCCGGCAACGCCGACGATTGCGACCCTGGTTGATTTGTTCAACACACGATCTGATTTAAAGCACGCCGATCGTCAGTGGATGGCCGCCGACACGCTCAAAAACGTCATCGTTAATTTGCGTTATCCAGATGGTCGCACTGAGCCACTCGCTGTTGGTGTGCCGGGCGATCGTGATGTCGATACAAAACGTCTTGAAGCACAAGTCTCGCCAGCCGAGATTGTTGAATTCACTGAAGCAGATTTTGCTGCCAACAAAAATCTCGTCAAGGGTTACATCGGGCCCCAATCACTCGGGTTGAATAATTCAAGTGGTATCAAATATTTGCTTGATCGCAGCATCGCAATTGGTAGCGCTTGGATCACTGGCGCTAACGCACAGGGCCGTCACGTTGCGGGTCTCGTTTACGGCAGAGATTTTTCGAGCGACGGCGTGGTTGACGCCGCCGATGTTCGCGATGGCGATGCATGCCCGAAATGCAACGCGAACTTACAGATTCGTCGTGGCATTGAAATTGGCCATGTGTTTCAACTTGGCCGCAAATACGCCGAAGCACTTGGGCTCACGGTGCTCGATCAAAATGGCAAAACTCAAACCGTCACGATGGGTTCTTACGGCATCGGTGTTTCGCGTGCCGTTGCCGCAATCGCCGAAGCAAATCACGATGAAATTGGTTTGAAGTGGCCTTCGGCTGTTTCACCGACCGATGTACATATTGTTGTTGCAGGCAAACCTGGTGACGAAACGTCTGCAGTTGGCGAAGCACTCGCAGCCGCATTGCACGATCAAAACATGACTGTGCTGCTCGATGATCGTAAAGGTGTCTCGCCGGGCGTCAAATTTAAAGACGCTGAATTGATTGGCACACCACGCATCGTCATCGCGGGTCGTGGAGTTGCAACGGGTGTCGTTGAAGTTCGCAATCGCCGTGACGGAACTTCAAGTGATGTCGCAATTGCTGATGCTGCAATGCACATTGTTGCAATGCCGATAAAATAAAGCAGAGTGCCCACAAAATGAATGCGATCCTTAAACCAGCAATAAAGCACTATGAATGGGGCGACCGTGCGGCGTTGCCAGATTTGCTGGGTGTGCCCCGCGATCAAAAGCCGTGGGCCGAACTGTGGTTTGGCACTCACCCTGACGGGTGTGCAACTTTGCAAACAGGCAATGGCGAGACTCAACTAAAAAATGTCGTAGGTGATCTTTCGTTTTTATTAAAACTCATCGCCGTTGCCAAACCACTTTCACTGCAAACTCACCCGACAACGGCTCAGGCGCTTGAAGGTTTCGCTCGCGAAAATAAACTCGGTGTTGCTCGCACTGCAGCCAACCGCGTCTATAAAGACGAGGCTGCAAAGCCAGAATTGCTCTGTGCACTTTCTGATTTTCAAATGCTCTGCGGTTTTGCGCCTGAAACCGAGTCGCTCGCCCGCGCCGAACAAAATGGCTGGCTCGAACTTGCCGAACACTTGAAACGAGATGGATTAGAAAAGACCGTGCGCTGGGCACTGGATGAAAAATCGCATCCGACCCCGCAAAATCTGCCTGTTCATCTGCAGTCACTCGCATCTTTATACCCAAATTCAGGCGGAATCCTCGTTGCGTTATTGATGAACCATGTTGTTCTAAAACCTGGTGATGCTATTTTTCTCGAGCCAGGCAATGTGCATTCTTACCTGAGTGGACTGGCTGTTGAAGTGATGACAAGCAGCGACAATGTAATGCGCGCTGCTTTTACTTTGAAGCATGTTGACATGAAAGAATTTTTTGCGACTGCCAACTTTGCGTCTGAAACTCCACGATCCGCTACTCCACCAGTTAACACGGGCGATGTTGCGATCTACGAGATTTCAAGCGCTCCTTTTAGTGTGCAACGACTCAGCGTGACTGGCACCATATCGCTTACTGCGCAACACGAAGTAGAAATATATTTATGTGTGCAAGGCCAAGCAGGATCTCTGCTCCAGGGCCAAGCATGTGTGTTGCGTCGCGGCGAATCTCTGCAACTCGCTGGGCCTTCACTCGTGTTTCGAGTCTGGGGAGATCCAACTAGTTGATGCCTCTAATTAAAAATAGAAAATACCCAATAAGAAAGTTGCTACTCGTCACACTCACTTTTGCGATAACGATTGGCGCCGGTAGCAGTACACCGTTCACGCCCAATACAGGGCCATCGCTTTTAATTCTTGGCGACAGTATTACTTGGGGCTCAGATTATTTTGCGAAGGCACAAAAACTAG
This sequence comes from Acidimicrobiaceae bacterium, assembly GCA_003569125.1. GTDB lineage: Bacteria > Actinomycetota > Acidimicrobiia > Acidimicrobiales > Ilumatobacteraceae > BACL27. The sequence goes on from BGOG01000010.1 coordinate 59,785, forward strand.
TCGCCGGTGATGGCCAATGGGTAAACGTCGTTTTAGATGGCCAATACTCCCGACGAGTTGCCTTTCCGACCCCGAATACTTCTATTCGCATGTCAGGAGTGAAGAGCTACTTAAAGCTCAAAGGCGAAGGACTTAACCCCGATGCAGTAATTGTTGCGCTCGGCAGTAACGATGTCGCTCTTGAAACCAAACCCGAGATTTATGAAAAGATCATTCGAGATCTAATGAACACAATTGGCAATGTGCCCGTAACTTGGCTGACTATCAATCGAAGAGATACCAAGGCGATCTTTGCAAGAAGTGTCGTTTTCAATACCGTTCTCGTGAAACTCACGTCCGAATATCCAAATCTGGCTCTCTCGGATTGGTCTGCAATAATTAACGACAATCCGAAGTTAATGGCTTGGGATAAAGTTCACCTCACACCAACTGGTTACGCGATTCGCGCAAAGCTATACCAGACGCTGGCACGAGAGATATACGAACGATATTGGATCGCCACCTTGCCGACCACTACAACCACTAGTTCAACCGTTTTAGCAACTACGACAACTGTCGCCACAACCGTGCCTTCAGCAACGACAACTTTGCCTGGTGAAACAACCACATCAACAACCACGACAACAATCGCAACAGCCACAACAATTGCGACCGCGACAACACTCGCAACTGCGACTACAACTACGGTTAAAACCACCCCGTAGATTAAACCCTGTTGAGGGTTTGGTTATTTGATGGCTTGTTCAGAGCCGATCAGTGCGTAGACACATGCGAAGCCTTTGCTGCCTGCCTCGGCCGTGTACATCACCGTGATATTTGATCCGCTTGTTGCAAACTTCACCGAGGAAGTCAGGTCTTTATCTAGACAAAGATTTTTTACCTTGATCGCAGACTGTGCAGCACCACTGATTGTCCATGAGACGCTTTCCAAATTGGTTTCAGTACGACTCGCCTTGTAGTTGGTCGAAATTTTCTTGGCAACACCGAGCAGTCCACCTTGGCGCTGATCAAAATTGCCAAAAGCCAGAAGCGAATCGCCGTTTGCGAGGTCGAGACGGTCGGGGTCTGCGGCGAAGAAACTTAGTTCACTCAAGTCGGTCCACGAAGCACCATCGTTCGTTGATGTTCGAATCTGCATCCCCGATCGCAATCCAGTCTGCATATCAATTTTATCAATCGGCAAAATCTGTTCGATAATTCCAGATGCGTTTCGATATGTTTCTGGATTGGTTTGCACATCGTTTTGCGGTGCGTAAGTTTTCGAAGCGTCAAGCGTCCATGTATTGCCATCCGACGATGTCAGCGCACAAACTTGACGCTTGAACGGTGCCTTGCCTGTTGCTTGCATGTCTTGCGCGTAGGCCAAATAGCCAGATGCAACTTTCACCACTTGCGAATCACCCAAAAAGCCTGCCGCGACGCCATCGGCGCTCTTGCACGCCGCAGTACTCACGACATTTCCGGCACCCTTTGCAAAATCGCTTCCAGTTGACGAAGTGAACCGCGTCAACGCGTCACCGCCACCCGCTACCC
>BGOG01000011.1 GCA_003569125.1 Acidimicrobiaceae bacterium
GCGTACTCCATTGGCAACGTGCGCGTGACGGGTTCGATGAAACCGTTGACGATCATGCTCATCGCTTGCTCTTGTGAGAGACCACGACTTTGCAGATAGAAAAGTTGTTCGTCGGCGATTTTCGAAACAGTCGCCTCGTGGCCGATTTGAGCGTCGCGCTCACCGACCTCCATATATGGAAAGGTTCGACTCTCACTGTCTTCGTCAAGAATTAACGCGTCGCACTGCACATGGCTCTTGCAGTTTGTCGCACCTTGTTCGACACGAACCAAACCGCGATATGCGGTGATTCCGCCGTCTTTGGATATCGACTTTGAAACAATTTTTGAAGTCGTCTCGGGTGCGCATGAACCATTTTCGCGCCGGCGTCTTGGTGCTGCCCTGCGCCTGCATAGGCAACCGACAAAACTTCGCCCGTGGCTTTTGGTCCCATTAATAAACACTCGGATATTTCATGGTTAGTTTTGAGCCGATGTTGCCATCGATCCACTCCATGTGGCCTTCTGTCTCGACGCGCGCACGCTTTGTAACCAGGTTGTAAACGTTCGGTGACCAGTTTTGAATCGTCGTATAGGTGACATGAGCACTTGGCTTGACGATGATTTCGACAACCGCCGAATGCAGCGAATCTTTTGTGTACACCGGCGCAGAGCAACCTTCGATGTAATGCACCTTTGAGCCTTCGTCGGCGATGATTAGTGTGCGCTCGAATTGACCGGCATTTTCTGAGTTGATTCTGAAATAGGCCTGCAACGGCATTTCACACTCAACACCTGGCGGCACATAAATAAAAGAACCGCCCGACCACACCGAAGTATTCAGCGCAGAAAACTTGTTGTCGCCCGGTGGAATAACCGAACCAAAGTATTGCTTTACAAGATCTGGATATTCGCGCAATGCTGTATCCATGTCGCAGAAAAGAATTCCGAGTTTTTCGAGGTCTTCACGGTTGCGGTGAAACACGACTTCGCTTTCGTATTGCGCAGTGACACCCGCGAGATATTTTCGTTCTGCTTCGGGAATACCAAGTTTCTCGTAAGTCTTGCGCATCTCTTCTGGAAGGTCTTCCCATTCGTCGACTTGCGCGGTTGCTGGCTTCAAGTAGTAGTAGATGTCTTGAAAATCAATGTCGGGCATGTTGACGGCGAACCAATCGAGCATCGGCTTGCGGTCAAAAGTCTGAAGCGAACGCAAGCGCATTTTGCGCATCCACTCTGGCTCGCCTTTCCACCACGAGATTTGCTCGACGACGCCCGTGTTTAATCCTTTTACAGGCTCGAAGGCATACTCAACTTTGTCACTCCAACCGAGTTGGTACTTGCTCAGATCTAAATCGAATGATGTCACTTCAAATTCTCCTGTGCCGTTGTTTCTAGAACTGGCTAATTAGCTAACTAATTAACACTATCCGCATAGTAACAATTACCCGTGGTAAATGCTCAAGCCTAGACAGGTAGTTCGGCACAGATAGCCTGACGCCTCTCATGGAACGCTTCGGGCTTGTCGGTTTACCTAATGCGGGAAAGTCGTCATTATATAACGCGCTAACCGGGTCGAATGCTTTGGCTGCGCCCTACCCGTTTGCGACCAAAGATCCGAATATCGGCATGGCCAAAGTTCTTGACCCGCGACTCGATGCGCTTGCCGAAATGTCAAAAACCCAAAAAACCGTTTATGCCACCGTCGAGGTTGTCGATATCGGCGGTCTTGTCGAAGGTGCGAGCAAAGGTGAAGGACTCGGAAACAAATTTCTCGCCAACATACGCGAAGTTGATGCGATCGTTTATGTTTTGCGCGCATTCGCCGACGATGACATTCCGGGGCCGAGTGACCCGCTCGAACATTTGCGAGTACTCGAAATCGAACTTGCGCTCGCCGATCTTGAATCTGTCGAGACGAAAATTAATCGGATGCAGAAGGCTGCCCGAATGGATAAATCTCTCGAAGATGAACTGGGCGCCTTGACCCGTGCGCAGGCGAATCTTGCCGAAGGTCGGCCGCTGTATCGAGCGGTGATTTCAAAAGATGATTTAGAACTGCTCGCACCACATTTTTTGCTGACGACGCGCCGCGTGCTGGCTGTCGTCAACGTCGCCGAAGATGACTTGGCACGAATTCCGGAGTTTGAAGCAATCGTGCGCAAAGAACTTGCACCACCGGGTTCTGCAAGCGAGAATCAGGTCGAAGTTCTTGGCATGAGCGTGCAACTTGAAGCCGAATCCGCGCAGCTAGAGCCCAAAGATCGTAAAGAAATGCTCGAAGCACTCGGGCTAGGCGAAGGTGCCTTGCCACGAATGGTGCGCTCGGCCTATCATCTGCTTGGACTCCGAACTTATTTCACGACTGGCGAAAAAGAAACTCGTGCCTGGACATTTCACGCCGGAGCGAAAGCACCAGAGTGTGCTGGCAAAATTCATAGCGACTTGCAACGCGGTTTTATTCGCGCCGATGTTATTGCATGGGATGAACTTTTGAGCATCGGCTCATGGAACAAAGCAAAAGATCTTGGCAAGATTCGCGTTGAAGGCAAAGATTACGAAGTCGTCGACGGCGACACACTAGAAATTCGCCACAACACTTAATTAGCGATGAATTCGCCAACACAATTCAAAACGGGCTGGCTGGTGTGTCAGGCGCAGGTGCTTTCAAGTTTGAATATCGCTGACACTGCGCGAACGCGGCGACGCGGTTTGATCGGTCAGAGTGAAATTGAAACGCCGTTGTTGATCGACTGTTGTAAGTGGATTCACACTTTTGGCGTGAAATGCTCTCTTGATGTCGCGTATCTTGATGCTCAATTTCAGGTGATCAAGATTCAAACAATCAAACCACGACGCGTTGCATTGCCCGTGTTTGGCGCAAGCCATGTGCTTGAGGCCGGCGCCGGAACATTCGAAAAATGGGGACTCGTAGTTGGCCACACACTTGAGGCCAGATTGACATGACAAGCGACTCTTCAAAAGATATGCGTGGCGCGACAAGTGGCGGCGTGCTGGTGCTCGTAGCCACGCCAATTGGCAATCTTGGTGACATCACGCAACGGGCAATTGAAGCGCTGCAAAACGCAGATGTGATTTGCTGTGAAGACACGCGACACTCTGGCAAGTTGCTCGCACATTTTGGCGTAACTGGCAAAAAACTTATCGTGATTAACGAACACACTGAATACGACGCCCGTGAAGAAATCGTTTCGTTAGTTTCGTCTGGGTCGACAGTTGCACTAGTCACGGACGCCGGAACACCAGGCATCAGCGACCCGGGCGAACGGTTAGTTGTCGCGGTTATTGACGCTGGCTATCGCGTGTCCGCTGTGCCTGGGGCATCGGCACTGACAATGGCTTTAGTAATCAGTGGTTTGCCGACATCAAGATTCGTGTTCGAGGGTTTTTTGCCGCGCAGTGGGGCTGATCGCACCGATCGGCTGGCAATGACGACAACAGAGTCGCGCACGATCGTGTTTTACGAAGCGCCGCATCGCCTCGCAAAAACTTTGAGCGATTTGACGACTGCGTGTGGTGCGATGCGACGCGTGGTGCTGGCACGCGAACTAACAAAACTTCACGAACAGATTTGGCGCGGAACTCTGCAAGATGCAAACATGCTCGTGGCTGCAACCGAGCCGCGTGGCGAATATGTAATTATTCTTGAACCAGCCAAACCACCTGCTCCGCCAACTGATGAAGAACTGGTCACGGCAATCAAAGCCGAAATTGCCAAAGGTGTAAGTCGCAAAGATTCTGCCGCACGAGTTTCGGCTCGATTTGGCGTTGCCAAGCGCACCGTATACGAACTTGCATTACAAGTTCGCGACGATAATTAACTAGCGCTATTGCATCCGCTTATGCAACCGTTAGCAACAACCCAAAAAGCGTAAACTAATCACGTGCAAAAGTTTTCGGCGACGACGCCAATTTACTATGTCAACGCCAAACCACATCTTGGCCACGCATACACGACGATCATCGCCGACGCTGTTTGTCGCTGGCACAAACTTTGCGGCGAAGATGTGCACCTATTAACGGGCACGGACGAACACGGTTTGAAGATTCAGCAGTTCGCAGACGCCGAAGGTATCTCGCCCAAACAATTCGTCGACAAAATCGCGCCGCTCTTTAGAGATGCATGGGATCGCTTGAACATCGACATCAGTGATTTCATTCGTACAACCGAAGAGCGACACAAGATCGGCGTGCAGAAACTATTGCAAGCCTGCTATGACGCGGGCGATATCGAAGTTGACGTATATCGCGGGCACTATTGCGTCGCCTGCGAGGCCTACTACACACCCGAAGAACTCGACACCGGCAGATGCAAGATCCATAACACGCAGGCAGAATACGTTGAAGAAGAAAACTATTTCTTTCGCCTGTCGCGATATGAAGAAAGACTTCTGAAATGGTACGCAGATCACCCGGATGCGATCAAGCCAGACCACCGTGTCAACGAAGTGACCGGTTTCATCAAGCAAGGTCTCAGAGATTTTTCGGTGAGTCGAAAAACTTTGACCTGGGGCATCAAGTTGCCGTGGGATGACTCTCACGTCGCATATGTGTGGTTCGATGCGCTGGCGAACTACATCACGGCACACGGATACGGAACAGACGACAAACAGTTTGCTGATAACTGGCCCGTCGACTATCACTTCATCGGCAAGGACATCATTCGGTTTCACTGCGTTTACTGGCCAGCGATGTTGATGTCGGCAGGTTTAGAGCCGCCAAAGGGTTGGGCGGTCGGCGGTTGGCTCTTGGTTGGTGGCGAAAAAATGTCGAAGACGACGGGCAACGTGGTCAATCCACTCGACTTGATCGATGAAATCGGTGTAGATGGTTTTAGATATTACGTTTTAGCCGACACCAATTACGGCAACGATGGCGATTTTTCTTACGAAGGATTGCTCTCGCGCTACAACGCGGAATCTCGCAAACAATTTTGGCAATTTGGCCGCGCGCGTGGCAACAGTTGTCGAAAAGAAATGTGGCGGCATCGGACCCGTGCCGGCTTCAACTAGTCCGCTAGCGGCAATCGCCGCACAAAGTGTCAGTGACACAATCGCCGAATGGAAGAACGTTCAACCCAGTCGCGCACTTGATGCCACTTGGTCACTCATTCGCGCAACGAATGCATATCTCGAAACAAACGAACCCTGGAAGATGGAGCCGGGCAAAGCTCTCGACTTGGTTATGGGCGACGCGCTTGAAGCCTTGCGGATCGTGACGATTTTGGCAAGCCCAGCAATGCCGGCGACAACTCAAGATGTTTGGCAACGGCTCGGAATGATCGGCCAAGTTTCTGATCAACGCGTCGGCACAGATACGCAGTGGGGGCGCTACCCAGGTGGCACGACCGTGACAAAAGGCGAACCACTGTTTCCTCGTAAAAAGATATAGCGATGACAAGTTTGCAAAACGAATTGCCCGAGTGGATTGACACGCATTGTCATGTGACCTACGAAGACATTCCTGGTGGTGCCGAGGCCGCATTAGTTGCCGCTCGCGAAGTTGGCGTCAAGAAGATGATCACAATCGGCACAGATGCAAAAACCTCGCGCGCCGCGATTGATCTCGCTGCACAGCATAAAGACGTCTGGGCAACGGTGGGTTTGCATCCGCATGATGCCAAACATGGGCTTGACGGCTTACACGCATTGATCACACAGCCCCGCGTCGTGGCGATCGGTGAATGCGGTCTTGACTATTTCTATGATCACTCCGATCGTGCGGTGCAACGCGAGATCTTCGCGGCACAAATCGCACTCGCACACGAGCACGACCTCGCACTCGTGATTCACACCCGCGATGCATGGGATGAAACATTCGAGATTCTCGATTCGTGCGGTGTGCCCGCGCGAACGATTTTTCACTGCTTCACGGGTTCGCCTGTCGAAGCCAAAAGTGTTTGGATCGTGATGCGTTTCTCTCATTTTCAGGAATCGTGACTTTCAAAAAAGCCGAAGAAATTCGGGATGCGGCAAAAATATGTAGTGCAGAAAAAATGCTCGTCGAAACAGATAGCCCGTTTCTTGCGCCAGTGCCACATCGCGGAGTTTCAAATCAGCCGGCATACCTTGTTGCCGTTGGTGCATGTTTGGCGCAAGTGAGAAATGTCTCGATTGATGAGATCGCTAGCCAGACGACCAGCAACGCGTTGATTGCTTTCGCGGGGCTCGGTGCGTAGCGTGATAGTTCAGCAGAGTTCAGTGAAACTCAATCAGTAACAGGGAGAATCTAGATTGTTACTTACGACCTTTCAGCGCCGACGACTCGTCGTTCTGTCGATAGTGACGATTATCTTGTTTCCGATTTTGCGCGCCTGCAGTGGAAGCAATGCTGTTGATTCTGCCAACTCGACGACGACCATCGACCCGGCCAACAGCACGATTGCTCCAAGTTCTGGAGTTGTCTCAGATGAAGAGTCACCTGCTCCGATAATTCTCAGCGGCCCGGCGCCAATTGTTCAAGACGGCTCGGCGCAGATCGCTTATCCCGCCACCGAAACCAGCGGAATACAGTTGGTGGCCACCTTCAGTAACTTCGACAACGCGCCGGCTGTGGTTTGTTTTGTTCCGGCAGCCCCTTTTGGGATCACTTTGACGATCAAAAATATCAATAACGGCAGAACCACCAGGTGCACGAACGTCTACCGTGAAATAATGCCAGCAGGAGCAACAGCGTTGTTGCACACCAAAGTTTTTGAAGCAATTTCGAATCTCGTTGACGCGCCGATCCCAGTCAACGTCACCTGGTGACATTCACACGAACTGAAGTCACTGCGTTATTAACCAAACATGGTCTGGCGCCAAGGCGAGCATTCGGTCAGAACTTCGTGGTCGATGCCAACACGGTTCGCAAAATTGCTCGACTTGCCGATCTGCACGCGGGTGATTTTGTAATCGAAATCGGCGCCGGACTGGGTTGTTTAACTCTTGCGCTGGCCGAAACTGGCGCACAGATCGTGGCCGTCGAAATCGATAACGGATTAGTTGACGTGCTGCGCGAAAATACCGCGTCACTGCCAAATGTTGAAATAATCCACGGAGACGCGATGCAACTTGATTGGCAGCCGTTGCTCGCAAAGTCGAAGCACTGGCACGTTGTGGCGAACTTGCCGTACAACTTGGCGACCCCGATTGTCGCCGACATTTTGGATGGATTACCCCAGGTAGAACATCTATTGGTGATGGTGCAAAGCGAAGTCGCCGATCGATTCGTTGCTCGAGTAGGTAGCGATGCGTACGGCGCGGTGAGTGTGAAAATCAACTATTGGGCAAGTTCTAAAATCGTTGGGCAAGTGCCGGCAACAGTTTTTTTTCCGCAACCTCGTGTTGAGTCGGCGCTCGTGGATATTCGTCGGCGCAACGAACCAGCTGTCGTACATGTCGCACCTCGCGAATTATTCGCACTCGTGCGTATGGGTTTCGCAAAGCGGCGAAAAATGTTGCGTCGCGCGTTGGCTGACATTGCGACGCCTGACGATTTTGCAATTGCCGGGGTCAACCCAGAATCTCGAGCCGAAGAACTTGACCTTGCCGATTGGGGCAGACTCTGTGAAGCAATTGGCAACCGCAACATCGGCAACCGCAAATCATGAGTGCGCAAACTATTTCGCTCGTCGCACCAGCCAAGCTCACGGTTTCGTTGCGTGTTACTGGCGTACGTGCCGACGGCTTTCATTTAATTGATGCCGAAATGGTGACACTCGACTTGGCGGATGTGCTCGAGGTCGATCCGCAGGGTGATGGTCTTGAAATTATCGGAGAGTTTGCAGGCGATTTAGATGTACCTGGTGAAAATCTGGCAAATAATCTTGTCTCTAGAGCACTAAAACTTGCTGGTCGTAAGGCCCATGTAACGATCACAAAAAATATTCCGAGTGGTGGCGGATTGGGTGGCGGCTCCGCTGATGCGGCGGCGATTCTGCGGTGGGCAGGGTTCACTGATCTGGTTGCCGCAGCAAAACTTGGGGCGGATATCGCGTTTTGTGTTGTTGGTGGCCGAGCACGGGTGTCGGGCATCGGCGAAGTTGTTAATCCACTTAAAAAAGTTGCACGCGAAATCACTCTCGTCGTGCCACCGTTTCGAGTTTCAACGCCAGCGGTTTATCGTGCGTTCGATCAACTCACAGATTTTGGCAAATTGCGTTTGAAAAATGCTGGTGTCAACGATCTAGAACTGGCGGCGATAAAAGTTGAACCGCAACTCGCAACTTGGAAAGAGAAAATCGCCCAAGCGTGTGGTGTCGAACCGACTCTTGCCGGTAGCGGATCAACCTGGTGGCTGGACGGAAAGTACGAAGATCTCACTTCGCAACTCGCCGACGCCACGGTCATCTGCACGCAAACGAACTAGTTATTTGTTGCGTTGACGACGCATGGACACGACGCGAGGATTTGGCGGGGGTGCTATTTGTTGCGTTGACGACGCATAGACACGACGCGAAGCGTGCTATTTGTTGCGTTGATGTCGGGTACGGCGAAGCATCTTCTTGTGCTTCTTCTTGCGCATTCGTTTGCGACGGCGCTTGACCAGTGATCCCATGACTCGCAATACGATATCTGCTGAAGATGAGAATCGGCACCTAAACTGACTACCGTTAGGCGTTAAGAAATGACCTTTCCGGGGTCGTTCAATGGCAGGACAACGGGTTTTGGTCCCGTATATAGGGGTTCGAGTCCTCTCCCCGGAACTAGAAGTGGCGTGAGAACTGGTCTCACGCCCGCGAACTTTGAATCGTGTATAAAAGAGGCGTGAGAATTTACGCCGTCGTCCTCGCCGCAGGAGAGGGCACCCGAATGCAATCGACTCGACCAAAGCCGCTGCACATGATGTGTGGCCGCGCGATGGTGATTCATGTGATTCATTCGTTACAAGAAATTGAAATTTCGCAAACAGTTGTCGTCGTTGGTCATGCCGCAGAGCAGGTCAAACAAGTTGTCGGTTCTCAAGCACCAAAGTGGTCGAATATATCTTTCGTCGAGCAGCGAGTTCAGCGTGGCACCGGCGATGCGACTATCGTCGGTCTGAGCGCGATTGATAAAAGTGTTGGAGCGCAAACAGAAATTGACGACACTTCAACAATTATCGTCATGCCTGGCGACACTCCGTTGTTACGAACTTCGACCATCTCAGCTCTCGTGCGAGAGCATCAACAATCAAAAAACGCTGCAACATTGCTGACTGCATTCGTCGATGAACCAACTGGCTACGGTCGAATATTGCGGGCTAAAGATGATCGTGTTTTGCAAATCGTCGAAGAGCGGGATGCATCGCCGGAGATTCGCGCAATCAACGAAATCAATACCGGCATTTATGCTTTTCGAAGCGACCTTCTCGGCCCCGCACTGAGAAGAATTTCGAACAAAAATTCGCAGTCCGAATATTATTTGACGGATGTCGTTGAAGTTTTAGCGAGCATGGGTCACCATGTTGGCTCGCACACTGCCCCAGCCAACGAAGTCACAGGGGTAAATGACCGTTGGCAATTGGCACTCGCAGAACGTGAGTTGCGCGCACGGATCAACAAACAGTGGTTGATTGACGGCGTGACGATGTTTGATCCGCGTCAAACCTTTATTGATGTAACCGTGACTATCGGCAAAGACGTGACTTTGTTGCCGGGCACGATTTTGCAGGGCACGACAGCAATAGGCGACAACTGCGAAATTGGGCCGAACACACGACTAGTCGACTCTGTAGTTGGCTCTGGATCTCACGTTGAATCAACGATCGCGCGAAGTGCGACGATCGGCAAAAATGCCAAAGTTGGACCTTTCGCGAGCCTCGAGCCCGGAAGCGCCGTTGCTGACAATGCAATCACCAGTTCGTTCTATGATGGTCAGCAATGACTCCGCCGAGAGAAGTCGAGAAGACTATCGACAAGGTAACGACAAAGCGAATGGCGCTTTATACGGGTCGAACCCACCCCGCGCTGGCAACGGAAGTTGCGCAACACTTGAACATTCAGGTCGGCGAAGCGAACATAGTCGAGTTTGCAAACGGAGAACTTCGACCACGATTTGGTGAAAGCATTCGCGGTGGAGACGTGTTTATTATGCAAACGCACTGTGGCTCTGATGGGCGCAGCATCAACGATTCGATCATGGAGCAACTGATCATGATCGACACTGCGTATCGAGCATCTGCAAAACGGGTTACGGCAGTATGTCCGTTTTATGGTTACGCACGACAAGATCGCAAAGCCGAAGGTCGCGAACCAATCACGGCAAGATTGATCGCCGACATGTTCAAGGCCGCTGGTTCAAAGCGAATGGTTTCAATCGACTTGCACAGCGGACAAATTCAAGGCTTCTTCGAAGGACCAGTTGATCACTTGACTGCGATACCGGTTCTTGAAGAGTACGTTCGAAAAAATGCACGCGAAGGTCTCGTGATTGTTTCACCCGATGCAGGTCGAGTAAAAGTTGCCGAGCGATTTGCCCAACATCTAACCGACATGAGCGCCGATGTCGCGTTCATCAATAAACGTCGCCCAAAGAACACAACCAACGTCGCCGAAGCCAAAGAAGTAATCGGAGATGTTCAAGACCGACTCTGCATTTTGGCAGACGACATGATCGATACGGGTGGAACAATCTGTAGTGCCGCCGATCTGTTGTATGCCCGTGGAGCAAAAGAAGTTTGGGCGATGGCAACCCATGGAGTGTTGTCTGGTCCTGCGATCGAACGATTAGAAAAATCGAAAATAAGTCGTGTGATCTTGACGAATACTCTGCCGATCGCCCCCGAGAAACGAATCGCCAAGATCGAGATCCTCTCGGTTGCAAAAATACTTGCCGACGCGCTTTCAGCAGTTTTTGAAGACACCAGCGTCAGCGAGTTGTTCGGGGGCGAAAACCAGTCGTAAATTCTGGTTCAAAGCAGTGGCTTTCATCGCTGCCAGTTAGAGAGTTGCTCAAAAGCCGAGTGGCAACTGCAACTACCCGCCCATAGACTAAAAAGCCGTCAATCAGTTGACGTCTAATACGACTTTCGGAGTTCTCATGGCTACAACCCTTCAAACCAAAATCGGTCGCAAAATTGGCAGCGCCGAATCTCGTCGCCTCGTGGCAACAGACCACATTCCAGGCGTCATATACGGTCACGGCATGGTTCCGGTGAAAATCACTGTTGACCGTCGCGACTTGCGCGTGGCACTTGCTGGCCCAGCGGGTGTCAACACGATTCTTGAACTTCATGTTGGCGATGCAAAATATCCCGCAATCGTGAAAGAACTTCAGCGTGACCCGGTAAAACGAGTTGTGCGACACATTGACTTCATGCAAATTTCGCTCACTGAACTGATCACGATGGACATTCCAGTTCACCTCACCGGAACCGCCAAAGCAGTTCTCTCAGAAGGTGGATTAGTCGATGCGACCGTCAACACAATTCAAGTTCGCGCGACAGCGGCAAATATTCCGAACGAAATATTGATCGACGTAACGGCAATGGAAATGCAGGATGTTATTCGTCTTTCGGATGTTGTTCTGCCGAACGGCGTCAGCGCGGTAGGCGATCCTGATCTTGTTGTCGTAACAGTGCTCGAAACCAAGATTGAAGAGGTCGCACCAGTTGTCGCCGCTGCAGTTGAAGGTGCCGCCGCTGCCGTTGCTACTCCAGAAGCGGGCGCTGCTCCAGCGGGCGACGCCAAACCGTCAGCCTAAAACTAAATGGGGCTGTTCGGTCGCACGAAGCGGCCCGAGCATCTTGAGCGTCGTGGCACACCGTTTGACGCGTTGATAGTTGGATTAGGAAACCCTGGTTCTAAATACGCGCGCACGCGACACAATGTCGGTTTCGAAACAATTGAACTTCTTGCAACACGCACTGGCGTCGCGCTAAAAGCCAGTCGCGACAGAGCGCTCACTGCCGAAGTCAATGCATCGGGTAAACATTTTCTGATCGCTACCCCAACTACTTATATGAACGAGTCGGGCAACGCAGTCGGGCCACTGGCGCGACGATTCTCGATTACTGATCCACTCAAAATTATTATCGTGCACGACGAACTCGACCTTGAACCGGGTGTCGTAAGAATCAAATCTGGTGGTGGGCTTGCCGGTCATAACGGTTTGCAATCGATCAAGCAACATTTGAAAACTCAAGATTTTATTCGCGTGCGAATTGGTGTTGGCAAGCCCGCGTCAAAAGAGGCTGGTGCTGATCACGTGTTGTCAAAGATTCCTGTGCGCGAACGCGAACTGCTTGATATCTCGGTGCAAGTTGCCGCTGATGCGGTGCAACTGATTATTGCCGAAGGTCTTGATGCCGCAATGCGCAACATCAACGCCCGTTAGGGCAACCTGCGATGACCGTTTTAGGTGCTCTCGCTTCGACGCTCAGTTTTGATCCGGCGCTAAGCGCCGCACTCGGAGAGAAAAGCGCATCGATCGTTTGTGCTGACCACACTTGGCCGTTGTTGCTTTCGGGTCTCGCGCAGCGCACCGAAAACGAAATCGTTATCGTCGCGGCACCAACTGGATTGATCGCTACACAACTTCGCGATGATCTTGTTGCATTTTTGCCAGAGCGAGATGTTGCGCTCTTTCCTGCATGGGAGACCTTGCCGTTTGAACGAGTCAGTCCGAACGTTGAGACTATGGGTCGTCGCCTCGAAGTCTTGTGGCGAATCAAAAATGATCCACCAAAAATAATCGTCACGGGTGTGCGCGCACTGCTGCAGCATCTCAGCAACACGGTGGTTGAGCCGTTGCTGATAAAACAAAAATCGCAAGTTGATATGGATGCGTTGATCTCGACGCTCGCTCGTTTTGGTTATCGCCGCGAAGAACTCGTCGAACACCGTGGCGAATTTGCGCGACGTGGTTCAATCATCGATGTCTTTCCATCCACCGCCGATACGCCAATTCGCATCGATTTGTGGGGTGATGAAGTCGATCGACTGACCGCGTTTAATGTCAACGATCAGCGCAGCACCGACGACCTAGACAGCGTGCAGATATTTCCGGCTCGCGAATTGATCATCAATACGGACGTCGCCGAACGCGCACAAAACTTGATCGCCGAAGAACCTTGGGGCCAAGAAAATTGGGAGCGCATCGCCCAAGGTGCGACTTTCGACGGCATGGAGTCTTGGTTGCCATGGGTGGCAACGGACAGCGAAGTGCTGACCGATGTTTGCACCAGAGCAGCGTCGATCCACATCGTGCTTATCGAGCCGCGAAGATTACGCGACCGCGCCCGCGATCTGATCGCCGAAGAAGACGATTTAGCGCGAGCGTTGGCGTCAACTTGGGCGCGAGATCCCGATCAGAAGTATCCGAGACTGCACTCAGAAATTGAATCGTTTCTTAAAAACACAAAAGCCGAATCGATAATTTCGCTCAGCCCAGTCGCCGATTCTCCGGGTACCACGAGCATCGAGACTTCGACTTGGGGGCAGGCCACCGGCGACACCGAAGCCCTCGCGAACCGAATATTACGATTCGTCACCAAGAAATTTCGCGTGATTATCGCTGCCGACACGCAGAGTTCGGCGCAACGATTTTTTGAAGTACTAACTCTTGAAGGTGTCACGGTGCGGTCGCTTGAACAACAGGCGACGGCGATCACGAGCCCAGGTGTTTCGATCGTTGTTGCGCCACTGCACAGCGGCTGCATCATCAACGCCCACGATCTGGCGATAATCAGCGAAAGTGATTTGACTGGTCGGCGCCGAACACATCGTCACACCAAACCAGTTAAACGAAACTCTCTGAGTATTTTTGAAGATCTCAAACCTGGAGACTACATAGTTCACCATGTGCACGGGGTCGGCAGATATCTCGGCATGTCGAAGCAATCGATGGGTGGCGTCGAACGCGACTACATGCAATTGCAGTACAACAACGGAAATCTTTATGTGCCGACCGATCACATCGACGCCATTCGGCAATACATCGGCGGAGAAACCCCGACCCTCAATCGCATGGGTGGTTCTGATTTTGCGCGATCCAAGGCGCGCGTGCGAAGTGCTGTGCGAGAAATCGCCCAAGAACTTGTCGTGCTCTATCAGCGCCGCGTAACAGCAACCGGTCATGCTTTCGCCAGCGACACTGCATGGCAACACGAAATGGAAGCGGCGTTTCAATTCGTTGAAACACCCGATCAACGAGTCGCGATCATTGATACGAAAGCCGACATGGAGCGTGAAGTGCCGATGGATCGACTTGTTTGTGGCGATGTAGGTTTCGGAAAAACCGAAGTGGCTGTTCGCGCCGCATTCAAATGCATCCAAGACGGAAAACAAGTTGCAGTTCTGGTGCCGACGACATTGCTCGCAACCCAACACGGCACGACTTTCACTTCGCGATTTACCGGATATCCAATTCGCGTTGAAGTGCTTTCAAGATTTTTGACGAGCAAACAGGCCAAACAAGTTTTGCAAGGTCTTGAGTCGGGAGTTGTTGATTGTGTGATTGGTACACACCGGTTGCTTCAAGAAGGCGTGAAGTTCAAGGATCTTGGCTTGTTGGTCGTCGACGAAGAACAAAGATTTGGCGTGCAACACAAAGAGCAAATGAAACAATTAAAACAAACGTCGATGTTTTGACCCTCACCGCAACGCCGATTCCGCGCACGCTCGAAATGAGTCTTGTAGGTATTCGAGATTTATCTTTGCTGAATACTCCCCAGCAGATCGACAGCCGATTCTTACTTTTGTTGGCGAAGAGGACGATCGCGTCGCCACCGAGGCGATTCGGCGCGAGTTGTTGCGTGACGGTCAAGTGTTTTGGGTGCACAACAGAGTTCGCTCAATCGAAGACCGCGCACGCGAACTACGCGAGTTGGTGCCAGAAGCACGAATTATCGTCGCGCACGGACAAATGGACGAAGCAAAACTCGAACGTGCCGTGCAAGATTTCTGGGAAGGAAAATACGACGTGCTGGTGTGCACGACAATTATTGAGAGTGGCATCGACATGCCGACCGTGAACACGCTCGTTGTTGAACGCGCCGATTTATTGGGTCTCGGGCAATTGCATCAACTTCGTGGCCGAGTTGGTCGCAGTGGGCAACGCGCGTATGCATATTTATTTCATCCTCGCGATCGGGCATTGTCCGAACATGCCTACGAGAGACTTCGCACGATCGGTGAAGCGACCGAACTGGGCAGTGGATTCAAAATCGCGATGCGCGATCTTGAAATCCGCGGGGCAGGAAACCTGCTCGGCGAGGCGCAAAGTGGCCACATTGCCGCAGTTGGATACGACTTGTATTGCCAACTTGTAACCGAAGCAGTCGCCGAAATGAAGGGTGAAGTGCCGAAGATTCCGGTCGAACTAAAAATTGATGTTCCGATCACGGCATTTTTACCCAATGATTATGTCGCAAAAGAAGAATTACGACTTGATGCCTACAGACGTCTCGTGGCTGTTCGAACTCACGCCGATGTTCGAGACATCGAAGCAGAATGGCAAGATCGCTTCGGCGAATTGCCTGAGCCAGCCAAGTCGCTATTAATGGTTGGTTCGCTTCGCGCCGAGTGCCATCGAATCGGATTGCGCGAAATAATTGTTTCAGATAATCGGGCCAAACTCTCGCCGATCACTCTCAAGGCCAGCGAGTCAATGCGACTTGTGCGATTGTCGCCATCGGCAACCTATCGAGAGCAATCCAATGATCTGAGCATTGCGATTCCGCGCGGACAAGAGCCAGCCACCTATCTGGTTGGCTTCATGCAAGAACTTGTTGAAGAAGTGGCACTAGGGTAAGGGCGATGAAAATTAACAAAATAAATACTTTCCGACTCACAACAACCGCGTTCGTGACTCTCGCAGTTGTTGTCTCAAGTTGCGGCTCAACGTCGAACTCTGCGGCCGAAATTGGTGGTGCGAAAATTTCACGCGACGAACTTGAACTCACGATTACCGAACTCAGCGATGTCGGACAAACTCCGGTTGTTGACGGCGAAATCGCCGGCGATACGGCGCGAAGCATTCTTACGGCACTGGTGCAAGGTGCGGCTGCAAAACAATTACTCAAGAATTACGACCAAGAAATAACCAAAGCCGACCGCGACGAGATCTCTCGCATCGGTTAGTCAAAATACTGATACGACTGAATTTACAGAACATCTGAAAGATTTGATTATTGACCTCAATGCAGGCACCCTTGCTCTCAAACGAGTTGTCGCACCAGACGCCAAAACAGCCGCGAAAATGTACAACGACGCACCTGCCTCACTCGGCGTGATGTGTGTTCGACATTTGGTTGTCAAAGAAGAGGCAAAAGCTAAAGAGGCTCTGAAGAAAATTACAGATGGTGCAGATTTCGCAACTATTGCCGGAGAATATTCGATCGAGCCAAACGCCAAAGAATCTGGCGGCGCTCTCTCTGGTGAGAAAAACGCGTGCATGCAGTTGAGCGAATATCAAAGTGGCTTTGATCCTGATTTCACCGCCGGCGCATTGCTTGCCAAGCCCGGCATTGCAACTGGCCCGGTTAAATCAAGTTTCGGGTATCACGTAATTTTGATTCGACCATTCGTCGAAGTAGCAACAGACATCTCGGCGTTGCTTGAAGCAAACGCCGGAGAACTTCTTTTTAACGGATACCTTGCGACGACAAAAATCAAGGTCGATTCTGCCTACGGTCGCTGGAACTCAGCCCGTGGTGCCATTATCGCAAACTAAGTTGACAGGCGCATGACAGCGCAAATCACGATCGTTGGTCTTGGCCCAGGCTCGGCAGGGTCGATAAATCAAGAGACGCTTCAGGCCATCGAAAGAATCAAATTTCGATACGTTCGAACGACTCGTCATCCAACTTCGCATCTTGTAAAAGATGCTGTCAGTTTCGATGACGAATACGAGCGACATCAATCATTCGAAGATGTTTATTTGGCTATCGCCGCGAGACTCGTGTCGGCGGCACATCAACATCGCGAAATTCTTTACGCTGTACCGGGTTCTCCGCTGGTGCTCGAACAAACCGTGCAACATTTGCTGAAAGACGAAACTGTCGAAGTCGTGTTGGTGCCCGCGATGAGTTTCTTGGATGTCGCATGGAGTGAACTAAAAATAGATCCTGTTGATGCTGGTGTGCGCATGATCGACGGTCATAGTTTCGCCGAACTGAGTGCCGGTGAGAGAGGCCCGCTACTTGTCGCACAATGCCATGCGCAATGGGTTTTATCGAATATCAAACTTGCACATGAGTCAGCGACCGGAGATGAACCCGTCGTGATCTTGCATCATCTGGGTTTGGATGATCAGCGCGTGATCAAAACAACTTGGCAGAACCTTGATCGCGAAATAGAACCAGATCATTTGACGACTCTGTACATTCCAAAACTTGCTGAACCTGTTGCCGCAGAAATGGCACGGCTACATGTTTTGGCGCGAACTTTGCGCGATCAGTGTCCATGGGATCGTGAACAGACACACGAATCGCTGGTTCGATATCTGATCGAAGAAACCTACGAAGTTGTCGATGCGATCAATCAACTCGACCCGAAAGACCCGTCAACTGATGAGGCATTGATTGAAGAACTGGGCGACTTGCTGTATCAAGTTGAGTTTCACGCGACCATCGCCGAACAACAAGGACGATTCAGCATCGCCGATGTCGCCAAATCAATACACGACAAACTTGTGCGCAGGCACCCACATGTGTTCGGCGATGTGAGCGCAGATTCAGCAGACCAAGTCGTCTCTACTTGGGATGCGATTAAACAGCAAGAACGTGGCGAAGTTGACGGCAAATCAATATTCGATGGTGTTGCAACCGCCGCGCCAGCGCTGATGTATTCAACCAAACTGCAAAAGCGTGCGGCAGAACAGGGCTTTGATTGGCCAAATAGCGACGGAGCCTACGAAAAAATTTCAGAAGAGATAGCCGAATTGCGTGAGGCTGTAAAGCAAAAAGGTGACCCTCAAGCAATTTTAATGGAGCTCGGCGATGTGCTGTTCAGCGTCGTCAATTTATCCCGTCACCTCAAAGTAGATGCAGAGACGGCTCTTCGAAGTGCATCAGAGAAATTTAAAACGAGATTCGAAAAAGTTGTCGAATTGGCATCACGACGAAATATCGATTTAGCCAAATGCTCGCTCGGCGAACTAGACGAACTTTGGAATGAGATAAAGTTATTGCAATGACAGCGATTGCAAATATTCTCGGGCGCGAAGTTTTGGATTCGCGAGGTAATCCAACTGTCGAAGTCGAAGTGTTGCTCGAATCTGGGGCATCTGGTCGAGCCATTGTGCCGTCCGGGGCTTCAACCGGCGAACACGAAGCAGTTGAATTGCGCGATGGCGGCAAACGGTTCTTGGGTAAAGGGGTGCTGAAAGCAATATCCAATGTCAACAATGAAATTTGTGATGCGGTGGTCGGCCTGGACGGCTTGGATCAAAAAGCGCTCGACAAAAAATTAATCGCTCTTGATGGCACAGAAAATAAATCACGACTTGGAGCAAATGCTCTACTCGGGGTGAGTCTCGCAGTTGCTCGCGCAGCATCTAGCAGTCGAAATCTGCCGTTGTACAAATCAATTGGTGGCGACGATGCAACCACACTGCCGGTACCGATGATGAACGTACTCAACGGTGGTGTGCATGCCGACAACAACATTGACTTGCAAGAATTTATGATCATGCCGATCGGCGCTTCTCGTTTCAGCGAAGGTCTGCAATGGGGAGTCGAGATCTATCACACTTTGAAATCTTTGTTGCGCGCCAAAGGTTTATCAACTGCCGTTGGTGACGAAGGCGGATTTGCCCCTAACCTCGCGAATAACGAAGAAGCGATTGAATTTCTTGTCGACGCGATCACTCGCGCAGGTTTCAAACCGGGTGTAGAAATTGCGATCGCACTCGACCCGGCGACCAGCGAACTTTACAAAGATTCGCGGTATCACATGGCTGGCGAAAACAGAATTTTTACCAGTCACGAACTTGTTGAATGGTGGGTGTCACTGGTTGATAAATATCCGATTGTGTCAATCGAAGATGGCATGGCGCAAGACGACTGGGATGGATGGGCGGAACTTTCTTCAGCGCTCGGTGCGCGAATTCAACTGGTTGGCGATGATCTTTTCGTCACGAACACGAAACGATTGCAGCAAGGCATCGATCAAAAAATTGCCAACAGCATCTTGATAAAAGTCAATCAGATTGGCACCCTGTCAGAGACGCTCAGCGCGGTCTCGCTCGCAAAGAGCAACAATTACACGAGCGTGATGAGCCACCGCAGTGGTGAAACAGAAGACTCGACTATCGCTGATCTGGCTGTTGCGACAAATTGTGGTCAAATAAAAACCGGGGCACCAGCCCGCAGCGACCGTGTCGCAAAATATAATCAGTTACTGCGCATCGAACAAGATCTCGGCGTAAACGCCAAATATCCTGTTTTGTTCAAGCACTCCACCAAATAGTCGTTTTCTTGAGCCAGAATATATGAGTGTCGCGAAATACGTCTCAATCAGCCCCGCGACCAAGGCCACTAAACGCCGACCAATCGGGTCGTGCGCCACGCAAGAGTCGCAGACGATTCGCAATAGTCCCCCTTGGGACATTCGTAGTTGGCGCATTTCTGATGGCGTTATTTATTCTTCCGTTGCGCACATGGAACAAGCAACACACTCTGGTGATGCAGCGCAATGCCCAACTTGCCGCATTTGAAGATATAAACGCTTCGCTTCAAGAAGAAGTTGACAATCTAAAAACCCCGCAAGGTGCCAGAGAAGCCATCCGATCACAATTGGGCTACTTATCGCCAAGTGAAAAACGGGTTCCGCTACTTGATTCGCCATTGGCATCGGCGAATTTGCCTGACCGCTGGCCGTATTCGCTCGTCAACAACATCTTAAAAATAAAAGCCGAAGAACAGGCGCGTGACAAAAGTATTGAAATTTTAGACTCACTTCAGCCGTAATATAAGGCGAGATAATAAATCAATTTTTCGCGAGGAGTAATCGTGGCTGGAAGTGTTCTTGGTAATCGTGTTCTACGTAAAGAAGACCCGAAGTTTCTTACGACTGGTGGCAAGTACATCGAAGACATGAATGACGAACCGTTGTTCGCCGGCGCCCTGCATGTCACATATGTGAGGTCGACCGTGGCTCACGCAAAAATCACGAGCATTGATTTGTCTGATTGTAAAACTGCAACCGGTGTCATCGCTGTTTTCACTGCCCAAGATTTGGGTCTCGCAGAAGAGTCATCGAATTTTAACGCCGCCGCCAAGCGCTCACATTTGGCGATCGGCAAGGTGCGCTGGGTTGGAGAACTAGTTGCGGCAATCGTCACCGAGCGTGCTGACCAAGGCGAAGACGCAGCCGAGCGTGCCGTGATTGAATACGAAACACTCGAACCACTCATCGATCTCGAACAAGCGATGAACAGCAAAACGCTGATCTACGAAGAGTGCGGCAGCAACATCGTCATGGGCACCGTCGAAATGGGGATGCCAGACAACACAGGTGATGAACTTTTCAAAGATTGCGAAGTCGTCGTCAAAGGTCGATTCATGAACCAACGAGTCGCACCTTGCCCTCTTGAGGCGCGTGGCTCGGCTGCGACATGGATTGACGGTCGACTACACCAATGGATTTCAACACAACACGCACAAGGCGTGCGCAACGAAGTTGCCAAAGCCAACAAAATTGATGCAGAAAAGATTCGTATTATTACCCCCGATGTGGGCGGCGGCTTCGGTGCAAAGATCAGTGCTTATTCAGAAGAACTATTACTCGGCAATATTTCGAAACATGTTGGCAAACCAGTGCGCTGGCGCGAAACACGCAGCGAATCAATGGTTGGCTTGGGGCACGGTCGCGCGCAACTGCAATACATAACTATTGGTGGCACAAAAGCCGGCCGAGTTACCGCGTATCAGTTGAACGCGATCCAAGATTCAGGTGGCTGGGTTGAAGTGGGCACGGTGCTCGCCCCATTCATGACTCGACCAATGGCTCAAGGTGTTTACGACATCGAAAAAATGGAATGTCGGACTACCTCTGTTGTCACCAACACGACGCCGATCGTCGCCTACCGTGGCGCTGGTCGACCAGAAGCGACTGCGGCAATTGAACGAGCAATGGATTTGTTCGCCGCCGAAATTGGCAAAGACCCCGTTGAAGTTCGCCGAATGAACTTGATTCCGAAATTCATGCAGCCATACGCGACAAAAATTGGTCACGCTTACGATGTTGGCGACTACGGCGCCGCGCTCGACAAAGCGCTGGCTATTGCAAAATATTCTGAGGCTCGCGCAGAACAAGCCGAACGTCGCAAACGCGGCGACAAAGTTCAACTCGGTATTGGCGTGAGTGTGTATGTCGAAATCACCGGTGGCGTCGACCCGATGCAAGAACACGCAAAAATAAACATCTTGCCAAACGGGCGCGCGGTGGTATTTACCGGAACCTCACCACACGGTCAAGGACATGTCACTTCATGGGCGATGATTGCCAGCAGTGAAACTGGTATCGATATCGCGGACATCGACGTTGTCTGGGGAGATACAGATCTAGTGCCCAATGGTGGTGGCACGATGGGATCACGGTCACTGCAGCAAGGTGGTGCGGCAGTTCAAAAAGTTTCGATTGAACTTGTCGACCAAGCACGCAAACTTGCCGCACAATTGCTTGAGGCCAACGAGAGCGATGTCGTAATAGATAAATCAAACGGCTCTTTTCATGTTGCCGGCACTCCGTCTATTTCTAAATCATGGTCTGATGTCGCAAAGTTGGCAGATGCAAAAACCGGTTTGACGCATGAAGGAATATTCGTCGCGAGTTCAGCGACGTTTCCGTTTGGCGCACACGTCGCGATTGTCGAAGTCGACACAGAAACGGGCCAAGTGAAACACCGACGACATATCGCCTGCGATGACGCCGGCAAAGTTATTAATCCGCTGATTCTTGACGGACAGATTCATGGTGGCATCGCCCAGGGCACGGCACAAGCATTGCTCGAAGAGTTTCGCTACGACGCAGATGGCAACCCGATAACGACGAACTTCGCTGATTACACATTTATTTCGGCCGTCGAATTGCCGAGCATCGAAGTGGTGCACATGGAGACGCCAACATTCATAAACCCACTCGGCGCAAAAGGCATCGGTGAGTCGGGCACGATTGGCTCGACGCCTGCGGTGCAATCTGCGGTGATAGACGCGGTTTTGCACTTGGGCGTTCGTCACATCGATATGCCAACAACCCCAGAGCGTGTTTGGGCCGCGATAGCCGAAGCCTCCGCTTAAATAGCGGTGGGTATTCTCTCTTAAAATCTCAGGGTGACTAGTTCGCCAATAATCGCCGAAAATCTCGTGCGTCACTTCGGTGATGTTCAAGCCGTCAAAGGAATCAACTTAGAAGTCAAAGCCGGAGAAGTCTTCGGCTTTCTTGGGCCGAATGGTGCAGGGAAAAGCACAGCAGTTCGCATGTTGACGACTCTGTTGCGACCGACTTCGGGCACCGCTCGTGTCGCAGGTTATGACGTTGTCAAAGATGCAGATATGGTGCGACGCAGTATCGGTGTCGCATTACAAGATGCAGCGATTGATCCATTGATGACCGGCGCAGAACTACTCGCGCTACAGGCAGTGCTTTACGGCATCCCGGCGACAATGATGAAGAAAAGATCCGACGAATTGCTTGAGCGAGTCGGTCTGACCGCTGCTGCGTCTCGCCGCGTATCGACATATTCGGGTGGCATGCGTCGCCGACTTGATCTCGCACTTTCATTGATTCATCAACCAACAGTTTTGTTTTTGGATGAACCAACAACCGGTCTTGACCCGATGAGCCGTCTGACATTGTGGGAAGAAGTGCGTCGCCTGAATCGTGAAGGCACGACCGTGATGTTGACGACACAATATCTTGAGGAAGCCGACCAACTTGCCGACAGAATCGCAATTATCGACCACGGCAAAATCGTGCGCGAAGGAAAACCGGCTGATTTGAAAGCAAGTGTTGGCGCGCCAACTTTAATTATCAAAACACATACAGACCAGATTGACAAAGCGAATTTGGTGCTGGCAACTTTTGGCGACTTGCGTCCGGGCGCAGAGGGTGCGCTCGGTGTCGGCTTGCGTGGTGGTGCGGCTCAAGTTACCGAAGTGATTCGCAAACTCGACGAATCTGGTGTTCATGTTCAGCATCTAGAAATAAACGAACCAAGTTTGGATGATGTTTTCGCCGAAGCCACCGGGTATCGCCTCGAGGGTTCTGACAACGCGCCGTCTGCTGGTGACAACGGAGCAGACGAGCCACAGACGAAGAAGAAATCGCGCCGAGGGCGAAAGTGACGACCAGTGCGATTCGGCAAACTCTGGCGTTGGCCAAGCGGTCGACGCTCGAATTATTTCGTCAGCCGGCAATCGTGGTGCCGAGCATGATATTTCCGTTGTTTTTTTCATTTCTCGGAAACTCGTCATTCGGCAAAACAACTTCGTTACCCGGGTTTCCAAAAGTTTCGTCGTATCTACAGTTTCAACTCGCCGGCACGATCACACAAGGCGTGTTGTTCGGCTCGGTAACTGGCGCAGCCGCACTTGCAACAGACATCGAGAACGGTTTTTTTGATCGGCTTCTTGCATCACCAACGTCGCGCACGGGTATTTTGTTTGGTCGATTAGCCGGAAGCGTCTTATTTGGCGCCCTTGAGACG
Source organism: Acidimicrobiaceae bacterium (assembly GCA_003569125.1). Lineage (GTDB taxonomy): Bacteria > Actinomycetota > Acidimicrobiia > Acidimicrobiales > Ilumatobacteraceae > BACL27. The sequence continues at coordinate 23,612 of BGOG01000011.1, forward strand.
GCCGTCTTCATTTTTGCTTTGTTGCCGTTTGGTGCCGATGTATCTGCCGGAATTCGCGGAATCATCGCGATGATCTTCAGTGGCGCCTTGATCGCTTTGGCCGTTGGCGCGCTGATGTCGTCAGTCGCACTGAAAACCGGTTCGTCCGAGGCGGTTCAAGGAACATTTCCGTTGCTATTTATTTTGTTGTTCTTTTCTAGTGCGTTTTTTCCGCGCGAAACGATGAGCGGTGTTTATAAAACAATCGCCGGCTTCAACCCGATCTCGCATCTTGTTGAAGGCATTCGTGCACTGTCGCTTGAGGGCTTCACCGCATCGGCGACGGCTCGGGCGATTCTCGTGCCGTTGGCAATAGCAGTCGTCGCCTTATTTATCGCCAACACTCAGCTTCAGTCACGATTGAAGTCGAACTAATGGGCGCTCTTGTGCAGACAACGATTCGTGAAAAAGATCTTCACACCACGACTATGCGTAGCGCTGGACAGTTGATAAAACGCAGTCTGATCAACACTCGACGACTTCCGTCTGCATTCTTTCCAACTTTGGCGATGCCAATTTTTAACATGGTTTCTTTTTCTGGCACATTCTTCGCGCTCACGAAATTGCCCGGGTTTCCAACCGACAGATCAGTCAACTGGTTTATGCCACTTGGGCTGGCAATGGGTTCTGCATTCAGCGGAGTTGGTCTGGGCTTCTCGCTGATCCGCGATTTAGAAAATGGTTTCTACGATCGCTTGCGAATGTCGCCGACGTCGCGTGTATCACTGATCGTTGGTCCGATACTTGCCACATGGATTCGAGTGACTCTGGTTTCGATCGTCGTCTTCATCGCGGGCTTTTTACTTGGTGCACGACCCACTGCAGGCGTGATGAGTTATGTTTGCTCGCTCGTAGCAGCACTCGGCATCTCGACAATCGGTGCGGGCTGGGGTCTGGGTCTCGGATATCGATTTCAAGATATGCGTGGTGCCGCGATCATGCAACTTTCGATCTTTCTGACAATGTTTATGTCAACTGCACAGGTGCCATTGAATGTGATGACCGGATGGTTGCACACTGTTGCTCGGTTCAACCCGATAACGAATATTTTTCGGTTGTCGAGGTCTGGCTGGGTCAATTCAACCGACCCGGGTCACTTGAGTTGGTCAAGTGTTTACGGCGGGCTCTTGGCGATCGCCATACTCAGTATTCTCAGCCTTATCTTCGCTTTGCGGAGCCTCAAAAAAATAGATAACTAGCCCGATTTGTATGCACGTGCCCCTCGAGGGCATGATGTGTTGCAGGGGAAAATGTTCGGCGATGACGCCGAACTAAATACGGGGGGTTGTCAATGAAAGTTTCAATCACGGTCAACGGCAAAGAACATCACAGCGATGTTGAGCCACGAACTTTGCTCGTGCATTACATTCGCGAAACTTTGGGTCTGACTGGCACGAATGTCGGTTGCGACACATCAAGTTGCGGTGCTTGCACGATTCACCTGGATGGAGAAGCAGTCAAGAGTTGCACGATGCTCGCGGTGCAAGCCGACGGGTCAAAAGTGACAACAATCGAAGGTCTCGCCAAAAATGGTGTGATGCATCCGATGCAAACAGCATTTATGGAGAACCACGGCCTGCAGTGTGGTTATTGCACGCCAGGAATGGTGATGGCGGCGATTGGTTTGCTGAACGAAAACCCGAAGCCAACCGAAGATGAGGTACGCATGGGTCTTGAAGGCAACTTATGTCGCTGCACTGGTTATCACAACATCGTCAAGTCTGTGCTCGCAGCCGCGAGTGCGAAGTAGAGGGGGCCATCATGACAATCACCGAGAACAAACCAGCCAACATCATTGGCACAAGGTTGTTGCGTCGCGAAGACCCACCACTATTAACCGGCGAAGCAAAGTTCACCAACGATCTAAATATTCCAGGGGCGTTGCACCTTTCAGTTTTGCGCTCACCATATGCGCACGCGAAAATTAAATCAATCGATGTCTCGGCCGCTCTAAAAATCGCCGGTGTCATCGCCGTCTACACGGGCAAAGATTTGCAATCGGCATGGGCGGCACCGATGCCATGCGCGTGGCCGGTAACCGCCGACATGAAGAATCCGCCGCACTTTCCGCTGGCGATCGACAAAGTTAATTATGTCGGCGACGGTGTCGCCGCTGTTTTAGCCACTAACGAAACGGCTTCGCGTGATGCGCTCGATGCAATCGATGTTGAATACGAACCGCTCAAGGCAGTCGTCGATCTTGAAGATTCTTTGAGTGACAAAAATATAATTCACCAAGATCTCGGCACGAACAAGAGTTACACCTGGCCACTACTAGTAGAAGAAACACCAGGTTGTGTTGCCGAAGCGTTCAAAAAAGCCAAGTACAAAGTCAAAGAACGCTACGTACAACAGCGATTGATCCCGATGGCGATGGAGCCAAGGGCGATCGCCGCCGTACCGCAGCCATTTGGTGGCGACATCACGCTTTACTCTTCGACACAGATACCGCACATTTTGAAAGTGATGACTGCAATAACACTCGGCATACCCGAGCAGCAGGTGCGCGTCGTTGCGCCAAGTGTCGGCGGCGGTTTCGGTTCGAAACTCGACGTCTATGCCGAAGAACTTTTGTGCATGGCACTCGCCCGCAAACACAATGCCCCTGTGCGTTGGGTTGAAGAGCGTTCAGAAAATACCCAGGCGACTATTCAAGGTCGCGGTCAAATTCAGCACATCGAATTGGCCGCTGATGAAAATGGCAAAATAACTGCAGTTCGTGTGCGCATCGTCGGCGACATGGGTGCTTATCTACAACTCGTCACACCAGGTGTGCCTTTGCTTGGTGCGTTTTTGTATGCAGGCGTCTATGACATTCCGAAGGCTTACGATTTTGAGTGCACTTCGGTGTTCACGAACTTGACGCCAACAGACGCATATCGTGGCGCAGGTCGACCAGAAGCGACATACGCAATTGAAATGGCAATTGAAGCCCTCGCTCGTGAAATGAAAATCGACTCGTTCGAGTTGCGCAAGCGCAACTACATCAAAAAAGAGCAGTTTCCGTATACGGCTTTCAGTGGCCTGACATACGACTCTGGCGATCACCTGCTGGCTGCCGAGAAAGCCGCCAAGATGACCGACCTCGTTGGTGTGCGTGCACAACAGAAAAAGCAAAATGTTCCTGGTGCGACGAAACTGCTCGGGGTCGGCATGAGTTCATATTTTGAAATGTGCGGTCTGGCACCATCGCGCGTTTTGGCATCACTCAACTACTCGGCGGGTGGCTGGGAAGCCGCGACCGTGCGGGTGTTGCCGACAAATAAAGTTCAAGTCATCACGGGCACATCGCCACACGGTCAAGGACACGAGACATCGTGGGCAATGATCGCCGCAGAAAAACTCGGAGTCGCACCCGAAGATGTGGATGTTTTGCACAGCGACACGGCGATTTCGGCCTTGGGTCTTGATACTTACGGTTCGCGAAGCCTGCCCGTTGGTGGCGTCGCGATTGCGCTCGCCTGTGACAAGGTGATTGAAAAAGCAAAACTGATTGCAGCCCACCAACTTGAGTGCTCTGCCGACGACCTTCAGTTCGAAAACGGCACATTCAGCGTCAAAGGCTCGCCCGATCGTGCTCTGCCACTCGCGGCAATTGCGTTCGGTGCATTCACCGCACACAACCTTCCAGACGGCTGCGAACCGAACCTTGAGGCCCAAGTTTCATACGACCCGCCAAACTTCTCGTGGCCATTTGGCACTCACATGTGTGTCGTCGAAGTCGACACAGAAACGGGTGCTGTTGAGATTCTTAAATATATTGCCGTAGATGACTGTGGCAATCAAATCAATCCGCTGATTGTTGAAGGTCAAGTGCACGGCGGTGTGGTGCAAGGTATCGCCCAAGCGTTGTTTGAAGAAGCCGTTTACGACAGCGATGGCAACTTGAAGTCGTCGAACCTCGCCGAATATCTCGTGCCTGCTGCATGTGATGTGCCGGCGATTACGACTGCTCACACCGTGACACCTTCGCCGACAAATCAACTCGGCGTCAAAGGAATCGGTGAGGCAGGCACGATTGGCGCGGCACCGACTGTGATCACTGCAATTATCGATGCGCTCTCAAGTCTCGGTGTGACCACGATGGCGATGCCTGCATCACCGCAAACAGTATGGAGAACGATTAACGAAGCAACTCGTGGAGGTAAGCAATGATTCCTGCAGCATTCGACTACAAGCGTGCTTCATCGGCGGCTGAAGCAATCTCGCTGATCAGCCAGTACGGCAGTGACGCGAAGTTTCTTGCAGGTGGTCACAGTTTGTTGCCGCTGATGAAACTTCGTCTTGCACAACCTGCGATGTTGATCGACATCGGTCGAGTCAAAGATCTTTCATACGTCAAAGATGCGGGCAATCACATTGCTATTGGTGCACTGACACAGCACATGGATGTCGAGAATTCGAAAGTTCTACACGAACATGCTCCTCTTTTGTCGAAAGCGGCTAGTCATGTTGGTGATGCGCAAGTTCGACATCGTGGCACAATCGGTGGCTCGATCGCTCACGCCGACCCTGCGAGTGATTTGCCAGCAACAACGCTTGCGCTTGGAGCAACTTATGTTGTCCAAGGACCAAAAGGTCAGCGTGAAATCGCAGCAGCAAACTTTTATAAAGGCTTTCTTGAAAGCGATCTTGCCGCCGACGAGATGCTGATTGAAATTCGCGTGCCGAAAATGCAAGGCGCTGGTTGGAGTTTTCAAAAGTTCAATCGCCGCGCGCAAGACTGGGCGATCGTTGGTGTCGCTGCTTGGCGCCGCAAAGGCGAGGCTGGGGTTGCGCTCGTAAACATGGGCTCGACACCGATTCTTGCGACCAGCGTTGCCAATGCAATCGCCAAGGGTGCTTCAATCAGTGATGCGGCGGCAATGGCTTCTAATGAGGCTGAGCCGCAAAGCGATCTCAATGCATCAACCGAATATCGCAAACATCTGGCGTCTGTATTGGTTCGTCGGGCACTCGAGGCTGCTTCGAAATAAATATCGAATATTCAGAATCTTGTGCGTCTAATTCGTTTTAGACCAGCGTTAGTTTTCGCCTTCAGCACAGTTTTTCTTTGGTCGGTTAAACATTTCGGGCTTCCGGTCGATCGCATCGCCGTCGTGTCGTGGCTGTTGGGCGCACTTGTTTGTGGCAACTTCGGCAAACCGTTGCGAGAACAACGCGCGATGGTTCGCGACTGGGGCATTTTGGTTGCCCTGCTTTTCGCCTACGAATACAGCCGTGGCATCGCTGACCAACTTGGTACGCGAGTGCACATGACGGCGATTCGTGACATTGATCGATTTTTATTTTTCGGCAACGATCCGAACGTCTGGATGCAAAATCACTTCAATGTTTCACGCAAGGTCTCGTGGTATGAAATTCCGTTGGCGGCCGTCTACATGACTCATTTCGTGTTTCCCGTACTGGTGGCGGTCGTACTGTGGCTTCGCAATCGCGGGCAATGGGCTCGCTATATGCGCAGGTTCGCGCTGCTACTCGGCTCTGGTGTGGCCACATATATTTTGTTTCCGGTTGCACCACCGTGGATGGCTGCACGCGACGGCCAGATGGCGCACATTGTTCGAATCACCGCTCGCGGCTGGCGCCGTATTGGACTGTCAACTGTGTCCAAAGTTTTTGACCGCGGCAAAGAAATAACCAACCCAGTGGCCGCGCTGCCTTCGTTGCACGCAGCATTTTCACTTTTAGTCGTCGTGTTCTTCTTCAAATGGATTTCGATGCCGTGGAGAATTATCTCATTGGTACTGCCATTATCTATGGCCTTCGCGCTCGTATATTTCGGTGAGCATTACGTCACCGATATTTTGTTGGGCTGGCTTTATGTTGGCGGTGCAAGTTATATTGCGACTCGCTACGAGCAGAGAAAACTTGTTAAGACCGAAGACCGAGCAACGAGCAATTAATAACTAGTAGCTAATTTGTGACGCAGTGCGACTGGCAATATACGGCTTGAAATACTTCGCACGAATCTCATTATGCAGTGGGTCTTCGTCGTAGGCACGCCAGCCCGCAACATCATCAAAAGTTGCGGCGATCAAATAATTTGCATTGGTCGCGGCTGAAACACCTAAATCGGGTCCGCAGTGGTAACTGCGCACAGTCTTGATTTGTTTGACCATGTCTCGTAGAACTTCGTCAATTACCTGGTGATAATTCGCTGGCACTTGATCGTTCCAGGTGATCGCCACGACATGTTGCAACATCAGATCAAACCCGAGTATTGGCCGCCATCAACTTGAAGGTTCGCACCAGTAATAAATTTCGCCGACTCACTGCACAAAAATGCAACAACATCACCAAAATCTTTCGGATCACCGATTACCCCGGCCGGAATATCCAGGGCTTTTGCATCAGGCGTCGCACCGTACAACTGCGTGATTCGATCTGTGGCGTGAGTTCCTGGTTGCACCGTATTAATTGTTACACAGTCAGAGGCAACCTCGCGGGCAACAGTCTTGAGAAAACCAGTCAAACCTGCACGCATCGTGTTGGACAGAATCAAATTAGCGATTGGCTGGCGCACTGAAATAGATGTAATCGCCACAACTCGCCCCCACTTACGCGATTGCATCTGCGGCACGACGAGTTTGGTCATCGCAATCATCGATAGCAAACCGTTTTGCACGGCGGTTTCGTAATTCGCGACACTCGTACTGGCAAAGTTTCCCGCTGGCGGTCCTCCACCGTTCAGAACGGCAATATCAATGTGCCCGAGTGCGGCAGTCGCCTGATTAATAAAAGTTTCACCGCCGGCGACACTTGAAACATCACCGACAATGCCGATGCACGAGTTACCGATTTTTGCGGCAGCATCAGTCAAACGCTTGGCGTCACGACCACATATGACGACACGCACGCCAGCAGTGACAAGAGACCGAGCGGTTGCAAAACCCAGACCAGCCGAACCACCGGATACAACTGCCGTTCGCCCAGAAAGTCCAAGATCCATAAACATCTAGATTACTTCGCCGATTAGTTGTTGTCGCATAGAATAACCTGCGTTAGGTGGTGAGAACCAATGGACCGATCGGCAAACCCGCCGCGGTCGAGTGAGCGTTACCTTGATGCGATAGCCGATGCGGACACGTTTCCTTATTGGTTAGACGACGTTGACGAGCCCGACTCGAACCCAACTGCAGTGCACAACGAAGATTGCGATCTGTGCGTGGTCGGTGGCGGATTCACCGGGCTGTGGACAGCCATCATCGCCAAACAACGCGACGCAAATCGTGATGTCGTTCTGATTGAAGCACACGAGATCGGCTCGGGCGCGAGCAGTCGTAATGGTGGATTCATGGACTACTCGCTGACTCATGGCATCGCCAATGCTCAAGAAAGATTTCCCGGTGAAGTTGAAATTCTCGAGCAACTTGGTCGCGAAAATATCGCCGAAATCGAAAAAGTTATTCGTGAATACAAAATTGATTGCGACTTCGAGCGAAACGGCGCGATCGAAGTTGCCAGCACTTGGCACCCAGAAAACTACACGGAAGAGTTGAAGGAAGATTATTCGATTTTGCGCGATCTCGGTCACGATGTTGTTTGGCTTGACCGCGATGCGATGAACGCAGAGGTGCACTCACCGGTTTTCACTGGTGGCTTGTGGGCAAAAGATACCTCGGCACTCGTCGACCCGGCGCGATTGGCCTGGGGCTTGAAACGAGTGGCACAAACTCTCGGAGTGCGAATTTACGAAGATACACGCGCAGCAGATATTTCTGAAACCAAATCAGGCATCGAGATCAAAACGGCTTTGGCAAAAATTCAAGCACAAAATGTCGCCCTTGCAACAAATACTTTTAAACCACTGTTGCGCAAGATGAACAAATACATCGCACCTGTTTACGACTACTGCCTGGTTACAGAGCCGCTGACAGCCCAACAAATTGAAAGTGTTGGTTGGCGCAACCGTCAGGGTCTTGCCGACGTGTCAAATCAATTTCACTATTTTAGATTGACCGCCGACAACAGAATTTTGTGGGGCGGGTATGACGCGATCTACTACTTCGGTGGCCAGATGGACAAAGAACTTGAATCGCGCCCAGAAAGTTGGGCGATGTTGTCGAGTCAGTTTTTTACGACCTTCCCGCAACTCGACGGCGTGAAGTTCTCGCACATGTGGGGTGCGCCGATCGATACTTGTTCGCGTTACAGCGTGTTCTGGGGAACACATCATAAAAATCGTGTCGCCTACGCGATCGGCTACACGGGTCTGGGTGTCGCGGCGTCTCGATTTGGTGGCGAAGTGATGCTTGATCTACTCGCAGAAAACTCGACTCGTGCCACTCGAACAGAATTCGTACAGACCAAACCACGGGCGTTTCCGCCCGAGCCATTTCGGTTTATTGGCATTCAAGCCACGCGCTGGTCGCTCGACTACGAAGACCGCACGGGCAAGCGCAATATTTGGCTTCGTCTGCTAGACCGTCTCGGATTGGGTTTCGACTCGTAAAGCATCCTGGGCACATCTGTAGCGCATCTGTTACTGCATCTCAGGGTGATTATCCTGAGAAGATGAGTTTGCAGAGTGTTGCCGATGTGCGCAGTGCGCTCGACGAACATAACTATTTAGCCAGCGACGGCTTAGCAACAGCGGTTTTTCTGGCGATGTCATTGAACCGACCGTTGTTGCTTGAGGGCGAAGCGGGTGTCGGCAAAACCGAACTGGCAAAAGTTCTGGCGACAATTCGTAACAGCGAACTGATTCGTTTGCAATGTTACGAAGGCATCGACGCCGCACAAGCGATGTACGACTGGGATTATTCACGTCAGTTGCTGCATCTGCGCACGGTTGAAGCGACGGGCGAAGCATCGTCACTCGGTGCCGACAAACTCGAAGGTCAGCTCTACAGCGAAAAGTTTTTGATTCGCCGAGCGCTGTTGCGTGCGATCGATCAACATCAAGGTGTTTCTCCCGTTCTGTTGATCGATGAAATTGATCGTGCTGATGATGAATTTGAGGCTTATTTGTTAGAAGTACTCTCAGACTTTCAAATCACGATTCCAGAACTAGGCACCTACAAAGCGACTACGCCACCGTTGGTTGTGCTGACATCAAACCGCACTCGCGATGTGCACGATGCGCTTAAGCGTCGATGTTTGTATCACTGGGTTGAGCACCCTGATTTTGAACGCGAAGTTGAGATTGTTCGCAGACGAGTGCCGAAAGTCAACGAAACACTCGCGCGACAAGTCAGCGCCGCCGTCGAGGCGCTACGCAAGATGCAGTTGTACAAGCCACCTGGTGTCGCCGAGACGATCGACTGGGCGACTGCCTGGGCCGACTCGGCGTGCGCGAACTTGATGAATCAGTCGTTCAAGCAACACTCGGCACCGTTCTCAAATATCGCGAAGACCACGAGCGAGTTCGTGACAACGGTGTCGCCGTTCTCGTTAAACAAGCCTTTGAGCGAGGGCTGTACAACAACTAATGACGACTGCAACAGCAGCATCGCCGGCCCACAATATGGCGGTGGCGTTCGCGCGTGTTTTGCGTGGTGCAGGCTTGGACGCTCCGCTCGATTCTGTGATTGTTTTCGTCAATGCAATAGAGCAACTCGGTCTCGAAAATCGCGACGACGTCTACTGGGCCGCACATTCAACTTTGGTTCGCAGGCACGAAGACACCCCGATATTTGATCGAGCCTTCGCAGTTTTCTGGGATCAAAGAATTGCGCTGAACAAATTAGAAGGCGAACCAGAAACTATTTCGATGACTTTGTTGGTCGACGATGAAAACGAAAAAAACAACAACGACGAAACTGCCGAACCGATCGACGACGAAAACACGATCACGCTTCGATTTTCGAGCATCGAGACTTTGCGCGAAAAAGATTTTGCAGAATACAACGATGCCGAACTTCGCGAAGCCGAGCAATTTATGTCTCGGCTTCGCCTGGCAGGGCCACCGAAAAAATCTTTGCGACTCGTGAAAGCTAATCGTCACGGTGCTCGTCACGATATTCGTCGCACGATGCGCGCTTCATTGCAACATGATGGCGAGCCGATCGAAAGATATTGGCGTGAGCCGAGCACTCGCCTACGAAGACTGGTCGTGTTGCTGGATATCTCTGGTTCAATGGAGCCATACGCTCGGGCGTTGTTGCGTTTTATGCACGCTGCAGTTGTCGGTCGTCAACGCGTTGAAGCTTTCACATTTGGTACACGATTGACGCGAATCACGAAAGAACTCACGAGTCGTGACCCGGATAAAGCACTCGCACAAACTTCGACGCAGGTTTCAGATTGGAGTGGTGGCACACGACTGGGTGAATGTCTGAGAACTTTCAATGACCACTGGGGCATCGGTGGGATGGCTCGCGGTTCTATCTTTGTTGTGCTCTCAGATGGATGGGATCGTGGCGACCCAGAAGTATTGGCCGAGCAGATGCGGCGACTGAACCGCGTGGTGTTTCGAATGATCTGGGTTAATCCACTCAAAGTGAGCCCTGGTTACGCGCCATTAGCCAGAGGCATGGCGGCGGCATTACCTTACATAGACGACTTCGTTGAGGGGCATTCGCTTGACGCTCTGCAACACTTGACCGAGGTAATTTCACGAAACTCAAACGAAAAACAAAGGCTGGTTGAATATGCGTGAAATTCTCAACGACATCGACCAATGGCGCTCGCAAAATAAACGCATCGCTGTTGCTCGAGTCGTAGATATTGAAGGCTCTGGTCCACGCGACCCCGGCGCGGCGATGGCTGTCAATCAAGACGGTGAAGTGAGTGGTTCTGTCTCTGGTGGTTGCGTCGAAGGTGCGGTGGTCGCCGAGGCACTTGAGATTTTGGCCAGCGACAGCCCTGGACGACTCGTTAAGTTCGGCTACTCGGATGATGAAGCGTTCGCCGTTGGGTTAACTTGCGGCGGGGTCGTACACCTGTTTATTCAGCCGCTCAACTGGTAGCGCAGAACGATGATTTACAAAACGCTCGCCGACCGAATTCGCCATAACAAACCAGTCGTGCTACTGACGATTATTCACGGTCCAAATATTGGTGCGACGTTGTTGGCGACACCAAATCTAGAAAATCTTGGCACGCTTGGTGATGCTGAATTAGATCGTGTTGCGGTGCGTGACGCGCTCGGCGAACTCGAGGCAGGTCGCACGAGCGTGCGCAGTTACGGACCATCTGGTCAAGTCACGCCCGAAGATTTGCACGACACGCCAACGGTGCGAGTGTTCGTTGAATCATTTTCTCCACCGCCGCAAATGATTATTTTTGGTGCGGTCGATTTCACCGCAGCGCTTGCAAAAGTCGCCAAAGTTCTCGGGTATTACGTTTTGGTCTGCGATGCTCGTGAAGTTTTCGCCACGAAACGAAGATTTCCGATGGCCGACGAAGTACTGGTCACATGGCCGACACCAGTTTTAACTGCTCGAGGCTCGGATCTCGGGCCTCGGGATGCGATTTGCATTTTGACCCATGACCCTAAATTTGATGTGCCGGCGATACAAGGGGCACTCGCCACGAACGTTGGTTATATCGGTGTCATGGGCAGTCGCAAGACGCACGCCAAACGACTTGAGCGACTCACCGAAGTCGGGGTCACCGACAGAAAAGACCTAGATCGCCTGATGTCGCCGATTGGCCTTGACATCGGTTCGCGCACTCCAGAAGAGACGGCAATCTCGATTTGTGCCGAAATCATTGGGCGCCGCGTCGGGCGAGTCGTGCCATCACTCCGAGAAAGTAGTGGACCAATTCATAAGTGAAGTTGCTGAAATGCATTCATAGCCGACGCCGTTGACAGTGTGACAAAGTTGCAAAATCTTTGACTACCCAATGATTGACTCAGTACCTACAATGAGGCTTAATAAAATTCATTCAACAAGGACTACTTAACCATGGCAATTTCCCAGCGAACCCTGCAGACTAAAATTTCAGTTCAACAAGAAATAGTTGCGAGCCAGTTGCGAAAACTTCGAATAGCCGCAGATTTGAGCCAAGATAATCTTGCCACTCTCGCCGGCATCGACCGTAAAACAATCAATCGAATCGAAAATGGTCACTTCTCGCCCACGCTTGACACGATCACTCGTTTGTGCGTCGTTTTGAAGATCACACCAAGTACTTTGTTGGGTAGTGGCAAAACAACACGCAAATAACAGATACTCGCGAGAGTTTTCGTGAGAGCCAGTTCGCCGACAGTCGCAATATTGTTGGCGGCGGGTGGTGGTAGTCGTTTCGAGGCAACTGAGCACAAACTAACTGCTCTCATTTCGGGTCGAAGTGTTTGCTCGTGGTCGTTACAACATTTACTTGAGGCAAATTTCGAAAAAATAGTCGTCGTAACTGGGGCGATTAATTTGACTGAGGCCCTCGAAATCGAAAAAAATAACTCCAGCAAGTCCGTGCAAATGATTCATAACCCGTTGTGGCAATCTGGTCTGGCAAGTTCTCTGCAGTGTGGCATCGATGTCGCCCGAGACCTGGGGGCGCAAGCAGTTGTCGTTGGTCTCGCCGATCAACCAGCGGTTCTGGCGACGGCATGGCGACAAGTTGCTGCGTCAACTTCCCCGCTTGCGGTCGCAACCTACGACGGCGTCCGCGGCAACCCTGTGCGTCTGCATGCCGAACTCTGGCAGTTGTTGCCCGAGACCGGTGACGACGGTGCACGGTTACTGTTTAGATCACATCGAGACTTGATCGAAGAAATCCCCTGTCTGGGTTCTGCCCAAGATGTAGACACAGTGTCCGACCTCGAAAATATCCGTCAAATATTCGCCACCGATTAGCGACTAGCGATGAATAAAGCGACTGATCAAGACATTGCCCGAGTCACAGAATTACTCGGTCGCCGACCACAAGGCGATTTTGAAGTTGTCGTGCGAGATGATGATGGAGACCCGGTTGTCGTGAAAAACGAGCCGCTACTTTTTGACGGCACACCGATGCCGACAAGATTCTGGCTCGTCGGTGCACGACCACATTTGCTTGTCAGTCGTTTGGAGTCTGCGGGGTGCATTGACATTGCCGAAAGCGAAGTTGATCCACAAGAACTTGTACAAACGCACTTGATGTATGCCACAGAGCGCGACAGTCAAATACCAGCGGAACATACCGGACCGCGACCACACGGTGGCGTCGCCGGCACACGAACTGGCGTGAAGTGCCTACACGCTCATTACGCACATTGGCTTGCTGGCGGCAAAGATGTCGTCGGGGCTTGGGTCGCCAAACAGCTTGCAGAATAGCTAGCCGAATAGTTCGCGCTCAGATTAAGGTTCGGTATCAATGGATTCAATATTCGCGGCGATTGATATCGGTAGTAACTCGACAAATTTATTGATCACCGATAGTTACGGCGAAAAACTCGAACGAATCGTGCGTTCGACTCGCCTCGGTGCCGGTCTCATAAAAACTGGTTCTCTTGGCGCAGAATCAATCGAACGAACGGTGTCGTGCATCAGCGAATATGCATTGCTGATGAAAACACACAAAGTTACGAACATGCGAGTCGTCGCCACAGCGGCCTGCAGAGTCGCCGACAATTCATCGGAGTTTTTCGAAAAAGTAAAAAAATCAACGGGTCTTGAACCTGAGATTATCTCGGGAGAACAAGAAGGTGCCCTGGCTTTTCGCGGGGCAACCAAATCATTTGCAAATTCAGCGAACACACAAACTTTGGTAATCGATATTGGTGGTGCATCAACCGAATTAATGATCGGCGCGGGTTCGCTCGAAACGGCGATCAGCATTCCGTTTGGTGCGGTCACTCTGAGCGAAAGCGAACTACATCGTGATCCACCTCGGCCAGAAGAATTGACAAACGCTATTTCACTCGTCTCTGATGCTGTTGACGATGCCGTTCACATGAACCCGCAACTCGCCAATGCCGACAGAATCATCGGCGTCGCCGGAACGATCGTGACGATCGCCGCGGTCGAACTTGGGCTCAAACAATTTGATGCCGAAAAATTGCATGCGATGCGATTGACCCGTGAAGCGGTTGAAGATGTTTTTCGAACACTGGCGACAGAACCTCTGGCTGACAGGGTTTTCAACCCAGGTCTGCCTCGCGACCGAGCCGACATCATCGTCGGTGGATGTTGTTTACTTGTAGCAGTGATGCGAAGACTGCAAATACCCGAGCTGACTGTCAGCCAGCACAATTTGTTGGACGGCATAATCGAAACTCTGCGAGTCAAGTCGTCATGAGTGGCGGTTCACGAAACACGGCGGGCTCTGCGAGCTCAGCCAGTCCGATTATCAGAAGTCATCACCCCGCAGGGGCACAGGTGACGACTTTGCGTCTTCAAGGCAAGCGAGTAACGATGCGACCACTTGTGCCAAGTGATCATGCAGCGTGGAGCGAAGTGCGTTTAAGAAATGGCGAGTGGCTGTCAATCTGGGAGCCGAGGCGATCAGATTTTATTGCCGACCCTGCCAATGACTACCAAGCATTCGAGCGCCGATGTGCCGCCCGCGATCGCGAACGACTAGCCGGAAGTTCTTACACGCTGGGTTTGTTTATTGAAAATACTTTTGCGGGCGAAGTGAATCTGAACAATGTTGTGCGTGGCGCGATGCAAACAGGGACGGTCGGGTATTGGATTGACCGGGCGCGTGCCGGGCACGGTTACATCGCAGAGGGTGTCGCCGTGCTGTCTCGATTTGCATTTGAAGAATTAAAACTTCACCGAATCGAAGTGTGCATTATTCCGAGAAATATAAACAGCAAAAAAGTCATGGAGAAACTTGCGTTTCGTGTTGAAGGTCTAGCGGAAAGATTTCTAGAAATTAACGGCGTATGGGAAGATCACCTGCGTTATGGGTTCACGATCGAAGAATGGCACAACCGTAAAGCCGCCCTAACCCAACAATGGCTTATCGCTAAAACCTAAATCTCTGAAATTTTCGCACTGCGTGCTCTGCGCACCGCCTTGCGACGCTTCCACGACTTTGACTTCCAATGTTTAAAGTTCTCGCCCCGATTATGTTGCGCCGCAACATGCGGATTGTGATGATGAAGTGGTTTCCAATTTGCACCTGGTTCATCAATGTCTTCTGGCTCGACTCCGTGCTGAACTTGTTCGGTTATCAAATGCAGTTCAGAATGAATTCGATGTCGCTCGTTGTGAGCATGTGCTCGCAACTCTTGTCGTGGCGGCGGAATCGCTTCAATTCGCCTGTGTCGCTGACTCATCGTTCCTCCCAATCATGGAAATACTTGAATGTTTTAGCTTTCAACCGTCACCGTACACCATTTGTGACGACCGAATTTAAACCTGCCAAAAGAAACTAAAACTCGCCAGAATTATGATTTTTTGATGCGGTTTTGCAAGGCAGCCAAACGCTCGGCAAACCAAGGCTGACGAGTTGTCCACACTTGCGGCTCAAGTTCTTTGGCAACCGCCTCGTCATGGGTCGAGACATTGGCCATCTCTTGAATTGTGCGTTTTGTAATGATCGCCAACTCGCGCGGCACACTTGCGGCTCGCACAGCCATGATTCTCGCTGCCGACATCAATTCATCGTCTGGCACGCATTTATAGACCAAGCCAACTCGTTGCGCCTCGTGACCATCGAGAATTTCACCAAACACAACTGCGGCCATCGTGGCTTGCGGTCCAGCGATGTTGCGGAACATCCATGTGTGACCGCCACCCGGGTGTAGCCCGATCTGCAAAAACCGAGTATCAAATTTTGCACGAACGGCGGCGATTCGCACATCACAGCACAACGCAAGATTCATGCCCGCACCAACTGCAGCGCCATTGACGGCCGCAATCGTCGGCAGTGGTGTTCGCGCGATGCGCAAGAAACCTTCATAGATTTTGGTCAGCGATGCACCATCTGCCTCGGCCAGGTTTCCCAAATTGGCCCCCGCACAAAATGCGGGAGCGGCGCCAGTGACGATGATTGCGCCAATTGATTCGTCGGCTTCAATTTCATCCATTGCTTGTTTGATGTCGCTGACCAATTCGGCGGTCATCGTATTGCGTTCGGCTGGGTTGTTAAGGGTCAGGGTTGCAACACCCTCACTACGCTCAAGGATTATCAGGCTCATGAGCATTTAGTTTGGCACATTGTTAGCGTTATAGCCACATGCTTGATCATGTCTTTAGCGATGCCATTGGCGCACTACGCGATGCCTTTACGAACGCGTTTTTAGAACGCCAGGCGTTTGATGAGCACTTTCAATCCGACATGTTGCTCGGCGATCTTGTCTGGGAGACAAGTTACGGCCTGCCAGGCGAGGGCCGACCACCAAGGGTTGTCGCTCACATCACATTGACTTGGCCAAGTTGGAGTCAGGCAAATTATCGAGCGTGGTACACCGAAGAAGTTTTTCATGAGTCACCAGAAATCGAAATGGAAATCGTGTTCCGCGTGCAACGACTTGCGGGTCAACCCGACTCATCGTTGGTTGATGGCATCGCACCACTCAAGAGTCCACAAATTAGCGCCAGCCAACTAGAGCGAGAAAGCATCACGGTCGAGATCACTCACCCTTCGCAACCGCCTGAACACATCGATTACGCGATCGAAGTTACATATTCGGGCGACTACGAACTCGCAGAAGAGACTTTGCAAGACGGCACCAGCAAATTACTCGACGAACATTTCTCGACACTGGGCGGATGGATTGCATCGACGCTCGTCAAACTCGGTGATTTACAACTTGAGTTTTTGCCAGCCGACGAAATTTAGTTTGCTTTGCGCGCTAATGTAAATTTTTTGGCACGACAGTAATCAGCGGCACGAGTGGCCGTGAGCCCATGTGCGAAATAACTTCAGATGCGACGATTGATCCGATCTTGCCGCATTGCTCAATTGGTTTGCCACGAACAAAACCATACAAAAACCCGGCCGCATACATGTCGCCAGCACCCGTGGCATCGACAACGCTGTCAACCGGCTCGGCATCAATGATCACGACTTCTTCACCGTCAATCACAATCGAGCCGTGCTCATTGCGCGTAACCGCCGCGAACTCGCAGTCGTCTCGCAACTGATGCAGCGCATCATTAATCGAGTCGACTTGATACAGCGATTTAATTTCGTCTTCATTTGAGAACAAAATATCGATGTCGTTTTTGACCAGCGACAGAAAATCGTCTCGGTGACGATCAACACAGAACGAGTCAGAAAGTGTCAGTGCGACTTTGCGTCCTGCAGCGTGCGCATATTCTGCCGCCACACGAAAAGCCTCTTTGGCGGCGTCGCGATCAAACAAATAGCCTTCGAGCATCACGACCGCCGCACTTTGCACGGCCTCGCGCGAGATGTCCGCCGCATCCAACAGCGAAGCAGCGCCAAGAAATGTATTCATCGTGCGGTTGCCGTCTGGAGTAACGACAATCAAACACCGACCAGTATCTTCTGTTTTACATGTAACGCCAGGGAAAAAATTTACGCCTACGTTGACTAAATCTTTGGCAAACGACTCACCAAGCCGATCAGCAGAAATTTTGCCAATAAAACCTGCTTTTCCACCGAGGCTTGCCAGCCCATACGCAGTGTTGGCGGCACTGCCACCACTCATCTCGGTACGCGAATTAACGAGTGAATGCAAATGCTTCGAGCGCGCAATATCTACAAGATTCATCGAACCTTTGACTATTTTTTCGCGAATCAAAACCCTTCGTCAACAGTCGCTAAAACATCAACGAGAGCATTGCCAATCGTTAACGAATCTAGACTTACACCGCTTGAACCTGTGAGATCTACTGGTGGCACGAGATGAAACACTAGTTGATTTTGGATAGTCGCGTTAATTTCATGAACTAGCGTTACTCCGTGATTTTCAAACTTCTCGCGGCGCCAACAACCGCCACAGCAGATGGTCGAAAGCTAATCGCCACCCGTTCAGTGCGAGCATTCGTCGACGGCATGGTCTATGTGGTCTTGCCAGGCTTTCTACTAGTGCTCGGCTTATCTGGCGTGCAGATCGGCGCAGTTGTGACTGCATCGCTTTTAGGTTCTGCCGTAGCAACAATTCTTGTCGGCATCTACGGAAACGAATTGCGCCGGCTCGATTGCTGGCCATGGCGGCGTTGTTGATGATCGCAACAGGCATCGCCTTTGGTCTTGCATCAAGTTTTATCGCGCTGCTTTTTGTCGGCGTGATTGGCACGATGAATCCATCTGCAGGTGATGTGAGTGCATTCTTGCCGCTCGAGCAAGCAAGTCTTTCTGCGTCAGTAAGTGATGATCAACGCACGGAGATGTTTGCGTTGTATAACTTGAGTGGCGCTCTGATTGGCTCGATTGGCGCTTTATCTGCGGCCGTGCCGTTGTGGTTTGCTCGCGAGCGAAACCTCACCACCATCGCTGGCTATCGAATTATATTTTTGTTTACGCCCTCGCTGGATCTATGGCTTTCGTAATTTATCGACGTATGTCGAGTACATCACAAGCAAAACCGACCGGCACCAAATCTGCGCTCGGCGATTCGCGTCGCATAATTTTTAAACTCGCCGCACTATTTAGTCTTGATTCTTTCGGTGGCGGTTTCGCTGTGCAATCTATTTTTGCACTGTGGATTTTTCGACGCTTTGACCTATCTGTCAGCACTCTTGGCGTCGTCTTTTTTGCGACAGGCATGCTCTCGGCAATCTCGTCGCTTCTTTCGGTGCGCATCGCCAAACGCATCGGCCTGGTGCGGACAATGGTCTTCACCCACATTCCGGCAAGTGTGCTATTGATCGGTGTTGCGCTTTCGCCAAATGTTTGGCTCGCAGTCACCATGTTTATCTTGCGCGGGCTATTGAGCCAGATGGATGTACCTGTTCGCACCAGTTATGTCATGGCTGTTGTTCAGCCCAGCGAACGAGCAGCAGCAGCCAGCGTCACGAATGTGCCACGCAGTTTGGCTTCGGCATTGCCACCAATCGCGGCCGGCTGGATGCTGGATCAATCTCGCTTCGCATGGCCGTTGCTGATTTGTGCGACCTGCAAAATTATTTATGACTTTTTATTGCTTTGGCAATTTCGCCACATTCGGCCACCCGAAGAACAGTAGTTACTCAACGCGTTTCGGCGGTGAGTTCGCCCTTGGCTAGCCGCTGTTGCAATTCGCGCTTCAAGAACTTGCCAGCCGCGTTGCGTGGTAACGGCTCGTTCATCACGATCACATGATTCGGCACCTTGAACGCGGCAATCTTGCCCTCCAGAAACTTCCACAAATCTTTTGGATCAAGAGCCACGCCGTCTTTGGGCAAAATCGCCACGCCAACCTCTTCACCGAGGCGTTCGTGTGGCACACCGAAAACTGCAAGCCTCGTGCACCGCAGGGTGATCATAGATCGCGCTTTCAACTTCGGCACCATAAATATTTTCGCCGGCGCGAAGAATCATATCTTTGACGCGATCTTCAACATAAACGAAACCGTCGGCGTCAAGACGACCGATGTCGCCTGAGCGAAGCCAACCGTCAACGATCGTCTCGGCAGTTGCATCTGGGCGGTTCCAATATCCACGAATCAACATCGGGCCAAAGAACCAAATCTCACCTGCCTGTCCAGTCGGCAACGCTTCTTCAAGTTTTCACATCGCGCACTTCCGACGCGCATCGGCAAAACTGCACGACCAGGTGCTGGTCGGGTGCGAGAGGATAATCAGAACCGGTGATGCCAGGGCCGACGCATTCGTCTCGGTCATTGCCATAACCCAATTGTGGACTGCCGTTCTTGACTTTGTCGTTGACTTTGCCAACCAGCGAAGTTGGCGATGGCGCTCCGCCGCCGCCGACCGCACGCAATACTGTCGTATCGTATTTATCGAACGCCGGGCGAGTTGACGAGATCCCAACTTTGCGTTGGCACTCCAACGAAAATTAGTTATCTGTTCGCGCTCGATCATTTCGAGCGCCTTCTCTGCATCCCACTTGTACATGATCGCAAGTTTCAGACCAGCGATGAAGCAACTCATCATTACTGGCACACAACCAGTGACGTGAAACAACGGCACGATCAAAATAAATGAAGTTGGAACTTCTGGGCCGGTCACGTCTTTTAATTTCGTACCCGACATAGTCAACACTGCATTGCGCGACGAGAAAGCCATCAACGCAGAAATAATCGCCCGATGCGTCGACACTGCACCTTTTGGTCGCCAGTTGTGCCCGATGTATAAAGAATCGTCGCGTCGTCGTCAGGTTTGATTTCGACGACCGGACATTTGAGGGCGGCTTTCAAATGCGGTGCCAGGGCATCTTGCCAAGTGTCAACGCCATTTGGTAGCGGTTTTTCGGCACGAGCAACCAAGACTTTGACGCCAAGATTCTTGCAACTCGTCGCCGCGATATCAAAGCGTTGCTGATCGCAAATCAAAACCGTGGCACCCGAGTCTTGCAACGCGAAATCCATTTCGTCTTCGACCCACCACGAGTTCATCGACACAGATACGGCGCCAACCGAAATGATCGCCGCGAAAGACATAACCCACTCCGGGTAGTTGCGCATCGCGACCGCCACACGGTCGCCTTTCTTGACGCCATAAGTATTAACGAGCAAATTCGACAGCGCGTCGATGTGATCCATTGCTTGAGAAAATGTGTATGTCTCGCCCTCGTAGACCAAAAAAGTTTTGTCGCCATGACCGCGCGCGCCAGCGAAAACCTGACCGAGATGTGCCGGCGAGTTTTTGAAAACCTGCATCTTTACGCCCATCACTTCGGCATCAATCAACTCAAAAATTTGCCCAGGTGCAGTAACGGCAAGATTCGCTTCGGTCCAAGTCATTGCCATTTAAAAATCCCCCGCTAAGTAGCTAGTCGATTAACTAGTCATTTTTGATTTCACCTATTATGGCAAGATAAGTGGAGCTGAGGGGAATTGAACCCCTGGCCTGTACATTGCGAACGTACCGCTCTGCCAACTGAGCTACAGCCCCAAACGCGCTTTAGACGATAACCAGTCCGCTGGTTTTACGCTCGTAATTGTGTTAATTAGTAACTGCGGTGACGAAGCTGCGCTGCCCTGTTTTTATTTTCACGGCTGACGCAATTTTGCCTCAGAACATAGAAGTAAAAACCCGAAGCGATAAAAAACAGGGTAAAAGCCCAAACAAACGCCATCACTCCAGTCGACAACGCTAAAAACAGCGAAATTACCGTTCCCGAGGCCAGCCCGATCACCCATTGCCGCTGGCGCTGAAGCTTCATTTGCCGAACGTAATATTCTTGATTACGGTTCCGATGCGATCTTGTGCCCTGTGGGCGCAAAATTGGATCAGTCAGGTTCGAAAAGTGGTTTGTACGATTGGCCCCCCGCGGGTTGCTGGTGTTTTGTCGGCTTGACGGGTATCCATAGCCACTGCGGTTCTGCCGATTTGGTGAAAGTTCCCTTGACATCCCGCGCATATGAGATTTAGTCGAACCTAAATCTCGCAGAGAATTGTTCTTTCTCTGAAACTGGTTGATGGATGTTGACGGCGAACTGTTTATTTTCGCACGAATCAGCGGCGGCAAAAGAACCGCAAGCCAGGCTGCGCCAACGATCAAAAGAATTAGTTTGCTCATGGGTTGCTCAAGTCTATTAGTGATTGCCCAAAGTTGAAACAACGTCGCGATGCCATCAGTTCTGCGAGTGAAATAAGGGCCGAAACCCTACAAAATAGCGATTAAACAGGTTTAAAGCTTCTCGGTACCAGTTTCACGACGGTACAAGCCCTGGCGTCCACCCGATTTCTCCCAAAGAGTCAGTTCTCCAATAACCATCTCGCGATCGGCACTTTTACACATGTCGTAAATAGTCAGCGCGGCCACCGAGCAAGCATGCAGGGCTTCCATTTCGACGCCGGTGCGATCGATCGTGTCGACTTGGGCTTCGACTGAGATGTGGTCATCGCCGATCTCAAAATTTATATAAACGGCGCCAACTAAAAGCGGATGGCAAAGCGGAATCATTTCGGCAGTTCGCTTTGATGCCTGAATGCCCGCGACACGAGCAACGGCCAAAACATCGCCTTTTTTGACTTCACGATTGGCGATCGCGGCTGTGGTTGCCGGCTTCATGAAAACTTTGCATCGCGCAATCGCGCGACGATGAGTCGGTTCTTTTGGGGTCACGTCAACCATGCGCGCCCGACCCATCGGATCTAAGTGCGAAAAATTTAAATCAGACATGATCGTGCTGCTCAGCCGCCAATTTGGCTCATTGAGCGTTTTGGACGGACAAACGTGACATTGCCAATCGCATGACCCGCCCACTTCGTGCCAACTGCTCGTTTTATTTCGGCCGCAAGCGCATCATCGGTGGCGCCGCCACGCAACATTTCTCGCAAATCAAACTCGGTGGTCGAAAACAAGCAGGTGCGAAACTGACCTTCGGCGGTTAAACGCACACGATCGCAATCTCCACAAAACGGTTTTGTCACCGACGGAATCACACCAACTGTGCCACCACCATCCAGATATCTCCAGCGATCTGCAGGGGCGGCACCGCGACTGGCAACCTGCTCAAGCGGATAAACACCGTTAATTGTTGCAACGATTTCGTCCTGCCCGACAACGTCGTTGCGTTGCCACTGACCTTGCGCATCTAGTGGCATGAACTCGATGAATCGTATTTCAATTTGTTTCTCGCGACCAAAATTTGCGAGGGCAACAATTTCGTCGTCGTTTACCCCGCGTTGAATAACTGCATTTACTTTTACCGGCGCAAAACCAGCGTGCACTGCAGCATCAATGCCGTCTAAGACATTTGATAAATGATCACGCCGCGTGATCTTGAGAAATTTTTCTTGTTGCAAAGTATCCAGGCTGATATTGATTCGCGACAAACCAGCCGACCTAAGTTCGTCGGCGATCAGACGAAGTGTCGCACCGTTGGTTGTCATCGCCAAATCGATATTTTTACCTGCCAGTGGAGAATTCGCCGTCTTTGGCACTCGCAGTTTTGCAAGTTTCTCGACCAGAACTGGCAAGTGAGCACGCACCGTTGGCTCACCACCGGTTAATCGAAGGCTGTCGACATCAAAACGCTCAACACAAATTTGCGCCAAGCGATGAATCTCTTCAAAACTCAAGATCTCTTTGCGATCAAGCCATGCCATGCCCTCTTCTGGCATGCAATAAGTGCACCTGAAATTGCAACGATCGGTGATCGAGATCCGCAAATCACGAACGGTTCTGCCGAAAGGATCAATCAGTTCCACGGTTGCAACTCCATTAAATGAGCCTATTGCGAGCCAATTAGCTCAGCAACATCACTTCAACTTCTGAGCCAGCGGCAAGACCTTCGCCATCTGGCACGAGGGCTAACCCGTTCGCCAGTGCAGTTGCTGCAAGTTGGTGACTGCCTTGTGGGCCCGTGTCGCGAACATGCAAACGACCATCATTTTCAAATGTGCCAAACACGCGCATCAAGTGGATTTTGCCATCGCGACGACGCTTCAGTTGTTTATCAACTATTGCTTTGACTTTTGGTCGCGTTAAATTTTGCGTATGTCCCATCATCTTGCGCAAGGCCGGGCGCGCCAACATTTCAAAACTAATCATTGACGAAACCGGGTTGCCTGGCAATCCAAATACTGGGATCACCCGCGAGTCGCTCGTTTTGAGTCTGCCAAAAGCAAACGGCTTGGCTGGTTTAATTGCCATCTGCATCCATTGCATCTCGGCGATTCTCGACAGCACGATCTTGACGACATCAAAATCGCCCTGACCCACACCACCACTGGTGACAATCGCGTCACATCGCGTGGCGACATCGCACAAGATTTTTTCGAGTTTCGCTTCGTCGTCGTCGATGATTCCAAGATTGATAACTTTACAGTCGGTTGCCTCGATCATCGCCGCCAGCATCGTCAAATTACTTTCGCGAATCTGACCCGGCTTAAGCTCACCTCCGTTAATCACGAGTTCATCACCGGTTGAAAGCATCGCCACGCGAAGTCGTGGATATGTCAAAACTTGACGAGCGTTGATCGCCGCCAACACTCCGACACCCGCCGAGTTGATCACCGAGCCCGAAGCAAATACAACATCGCCGGTTTTTACGTCTTCGCCTATATTGCGAACCGCTTCACCTAGTTTTGCTGGTTTGTTGCATCGCACGCGAGTTTCGTCGATCACGGTTGCATCTTCGATCATCACAATCGCATCGGCGCCTTGTGGCACCGGTGCACCAGTCATGATTCGAGCAGCCTGACCTTCGCCAATTTCATAATTTGCGATATGACCAGCACCGATCACACCCAAGACTTCGAGTTCAACACCTGCTTGTGTGACATCTTGTGCCCGCACCGCAAAACCATCTACTGCCGAATTTGCGAACGGTGGAATAAATTCAGTTGCGACGACATCTTGTGCAACGACTCGACCCGTCATTTGCTGACAATCGGTCAAGACTGGCTCTAACTTTTGGCAACCACCAATAACAATTTCTTGCGCTTCAACGAGAGAAATCACATCGCTGACGGTAGCGCCATAGAGATGGTCGCGGGCTATATTAAATTAACGTCGGATTTAGACGAGATAATAACGCCGAAATCAACGCCGACATTTACACAAATGCACGCCAACTCAAACGCATATCAATCACTTTCGGCCTCTGGTCATGCGGCCTCGTGGCAGACTTTAGGTTCTGCACAAAATCCTGTTACGAGCGCCATAAATTTGCGTTGGGAGAATGAAGGTTGGACAGCCGAAGGCACGCTCGGCATCGACAACGCTCAATTCGTGCTTCGTTTGTCTGCAGGTTGGGTTGTACAGCAGTGCTTATTGTTTCGCGATCTTGAAGACCCAGATCTATGGCTCGGCACAGACAGTCATGGTCGGTGGGGAGAAGTAAATGGCGCTCACCGCACCGAACTTGACGGTTGCACAGATTTGGATTTCGCCAACACACCATTCACGAATTGCATTCCGATTCGACGACTGCCCCTGCTCGTTGGCCACAGCGCGACACTGAGTGTGGCTCTAATTGATATCGAAACACTGGGGATTACGAAACAAACACATCAATACACGAAAGTTGCACAAGATACTTGGCGATATTTTAACTCTGGCGCTGGTTGCGAAGTAGAAGTCAAAGTTGATGAGTATGGTTTCGTGCTTGACGAGCCAAATATTTTCAAACGAGTTATTTAGCTAGTCAGCTGACTAGTCAGCTAGCAAGTCGACTAGCTAGTCGACTAATGCTGCGTAAACAAGTGACCGCAGATACTGACGAATTGGGTACGTGCTTGACGGAATCAATTGCGTAAAGAACATCGCACTGATCTCGTTAACCGGATCAACCCAAAATACAGTACTGGCCATTCCGCCCCAGGCGAATGTGCCGTTCGGGCAGGCAACTCGAGTTTTTGCTTGATCGACAACAACCGAGAAACCCAACCCGAAACCGAGTCCGTCGTAGAAGATTTCTTCGCCGAGTGGTCGACCAAAAGTCGAGATGTCGGCATTATTTGGCAGATAGTTCATCACCATCATCTCAATGTGCGCGACGACAACAGGCGAACTTCGCCGAGTTTGCCGCGACCTTCAAGCATTTTAATAAATTTAAAATAATCGCCAGCAGTCGAAATTAAACCGCCACCGCCAGAAAGAAATTTCGGCTTCTCAAGCGAACTGTTGCCAAAACTCTCAAGCTTGATTTTTGAATGATTAATTTCGTCATAGCGATAAAGCGATGCAAGCCGAGAATGTTTTTCTCCTGGCACACAAAACGCAGTGTCTTTCATGCCCAGAGGCGCAAAGATATTTTTTTCTAAAAACTCATCTAACGGCATTTTCGAAACCACTTCGATAATTCGCCCAACTACGTCAGTCGCCATGCTGTAGTTCCAACTTGAGCCAGGCTGAAACACCAACGGCAATGCCGCAATTTTGTCGCAGACAACTTCAAGCGAATCTTTGTAGGCAACACCTGTTTCAAAGCCTGCTCGTCGATACATATCATCCACGACATCGGCATAATTAAATCCATAAGTTAACCCCGATGTATGAGTCAATAAATGCCAAACCCTCATTGGCTCGGTTAGCGCCGCAGTCATCGGTTTCAAAATCGTGCCCGTATTCCAAACTCGAGTTTCACCAAACGACTTGATGAACTTGCTCACTGGGTCTGTGAGTTGCAACAGGCCCTGTTCTACGAGCATCATCAACGCAACAGACGTGATCGGCTTGGTCATCGAATAGATGCGATACATCGTGTCGTTTGTGACCGGTGTGCCCGTCTCAGAATCTTTGTGGCCATACATCGAGAAGTGGGCAACCTCGCCGTGTCGTGCAACCGCAACCGCGTAGCCAGCCAAGCGACCTTCATCCACATATCTATTGAAGTGTTTGTCGATATTTTTTAGTCGCGTTGCGTCAAGACCGACTTCTTTTGCGTCGACTGATGCCCCAAAACTTGAACTTCTATTTGTGCTCATTACGATGCTGCTTTCATTTTTTTCAGTTGCGAAATTTATTTTCTAGCCAAGTTTGTAATTGTGGACCAATATCTTTGCGACTTAATGTGGTTTCGATTACTGCACGCAGCAAACCCATTGGTGTGCCAGTGTCGTATCTCGTTATTTCACTAACAATACCAACAAGTTGATTATCGCGAGCAAGCAGAGCAAGCGCGTCGGTCAGTTGAAATTCGCCGTTGGCACTTGGCTTGATCGCTTCAAGATGATCAAAAACGCGAGGAGACAGAACATATCTACCGATAATCACCAGGTCGCTGACTGTTTCACTGGGTTTAGGTTTTTCGACTACCTGCAAAATCTCAACTATGTTCGCACCCGTGTCGCCAGTCGAGTCGGCAACTTTGACATTGCCATAATTCGAGACTTCACTTGCGGGCACTTTCTTTAATCCAATACTGCTACTGCTGGTTCGCTCATAAACCGCGATCAGTGATTTCATTAGCGATGAATCGCCCATAATCTCGTCGGGCAACATCACGGCGAACGGCTCTTGACCGACTGCCTTGCGCGCGCAACTAATTGCGTGGCCAAGACCCAACGGCGAATCTTGATAAACGACGCTGACTACAACTTTGTCGGTACTTGCAGACGCCGCATAGGCCTCAATCGAAGGCTTGGCTCGACTGGTGACGATGATGACTCGTTCGATCCCGCCGAGATGGCCTCGTCAATTACGAACTGAATAGCCGGCGTGTCGTATATAGGTAGCAATTCTTTTGGGGTCACCCGAGTAGCCGGCAAGAACCGCGTGCCCATTCCGGCTGCGGGAATCACTACGGTGCGTACAGCCATAACAACATCCTAGAATCAAAAGCCCTATGCCAACTTATGTTTACAAGTTCATTGACACTGGCGAGACCATTGAAGTTCACCAAGCGTTCACCGACGATGCACTAACCGAGGCCTCGCACCCATCAGATGGCACGATGCGCCCGGTCAAAAAAGTTTTCACACCTGTCGGGATCACTTTCAAGGGCGGCGGTTTCTATAAAAATGACAGCGCTGCGAATTCGAAGTCGGGCAGCAATTCATCAACTAGCACATCAGCGGGTACAACGGCCAGTACATCAGCTAGTACAACAGCAAGCAGTTCGAGTGGCGAAACCAGCAGCGCATCAAGTGATGCAAATTCAAACTCAGCCGGCAAAACCGAAACAAAAAGTGAAACCAAGGGCGAGACAAAACCGAAACGAAAAAAAGCCCAGCCAAAAGCGAATGACCCGTACACATGGCATCTAGCCATGCAAACAAAACTAATTGATCAGTGGTATGCCCTGTGTCGAGACGCTTCACGACAACGACTCGTAATCATCTCGCTTTCAGCTTTAAGTGCGCTTTTTTATTTAGTGACTGCTCTCGGCTTTACTGCTGGTTCGAGTATTTCAACAACCCAAGACACTCGTTACGAAATTCCTGCTGGTTTTCGGGCAGTGGCGATGCAGAGTATCGGGCCGTTACCAGATCTTCGCGCTGGTGATTTCGTCGATGTGATCATTGATGCAACGGTTGCACTTGATCGCGTGTTGGTGATTGATGTTGCATCACAACCTGGTAGATCAGAAACAGTTGTGCTCGCGGTGCCACTTACAAGCGCTCCACAAATTGCCGATGCCGCCGCGCTCGGCATCGTCGCTTTAGTTTTAGTTGGCTAGTCAGTTAATTGGCTAGTTGGCCAGTTAATTAGCTAGTTAGCGCCAGTTTGAAGCAACTGCGATCAAAACGCCTGTGCCGATCAAGCAGCGATAAACCACATACGGTGCAAAAGTTTTCGTCTGCACCAAACGAATCATCGACCACATTGCCAGCCATCCAGAGATTCCGGCCACAACGATTCCGACGAGCATCGGCATAAACAAACCATCTGGTATTCCGTCGCGCACAAGTTTTGCGAGTTTGAAAAAAACTGCGCCAGCAATAATTGGCACGCTCATCAAAAACGACAACCGTGCCGCGGCCTCGCGAGAAAAACCAGAAAGCCGAGCAGCAGTAATCGTGATGCCACTGCGCGAAGTGCCCGGGTTGAGGGCAAGAACCTGTGCAACGCCAATCACGAGTGCGTCGCGCATTGTCAGCGAATCAACTGTTTGTAAATAATTCTTTGAAACTGCCCGACGATCGGCCCAAATAAGCACGACGCCAAACACGATCAGACTCACGCTAATTAAAGCCGGACTGCCAAGTTTCTCCGTGATCTTTTCTTCAAATGCCGCACCGACGATGCCTGCAGGCACGGCGGATAAAACCAACAGCCATGCTCGTCGACCAGCTTGGGTTGCCGGCTGCTTACGGTTGAAAATTAATTGCGAGCCTTGAGTAATGTAAATGATCAAATCTTTGCGAAGATAAATCAAAACGGCCGCAAGTGTGCCCAAGTGCAGTGCCGTGTCGAATGCTTTGGCTGTCTGTGCCGTGTCGAAGTCGCTCCAACCAAATATCCACGGCACGAGCACCAAGTGACCGCTAGAAGAGATCGGCAAAAATTCGGTGAGCCCCTGCACGATGCCCAGCACGATTGCGTGCAGGATCGACATGCGTTTAAGCGCCGCTCATCATCACATCGCTAATTACTAACGAAAGCCCGACTGCTCGCATTGGCAGCCAGTCGATGTCGTTGCCCAGATCAACGATGTTCAACAACATTTTTTGTAAAGTCGATGCAATCGTGAACTCACGAATCGGAGCCCCAAGCGTGCCGTTGCTGATCACAATGCCAGATGCACCGGTCGAAAAATCTCCGGAGATCGTGTTCACTCCGCTATGCATTCCTGAAACATCTTGAATCAGTACGCCGTCGTTGATGCCGCTAATCAGTTCAGCCTGAGACTTCGTGCCCGGTTGAACTTGCATTGCAAGACAACCAACACCTGGCGAACCAGCGAAACCGCCGCGAGTTGCATTGCCCGTGCTTTTCGTGTTCATCCGCCGAGCGCTATAGCTCGAGTGCACGAACTTTTTAAGCACGCCGTTTTCAATCAACACATTTCTTCGCGCCGCCAAGCCTTCGCCGTCGATATCTGTCGCCGTATACGCCAGCGGGTTTGTCGGATCATCAACAAGGGTGAACTTCGCACTGGCCACCTGTTGATCAAGGCGGTCAGCAAACAAACTTCTGCCTTTTGCCAAACTTTCACCGTTTAAAACACTCGACAAAATGCTGACGAATTGAGAAGTGACATATGGGTCAAGCACGATTGTCACGAGTTTGCTGGCTGGCTTTGTCGCACCCAACAATCGCGTGGCGCGATCTGCTGCATCATCGGCTGCTTTCTTCAGATCGAATTCTTTCGGCGAGTCACCAACCGAAAATCCAAATCCAGTCAGCGATTCATCACCATCATCGGCCAAAGTCGACACAGAGACGTAACAAGAATTTCCTCGCCCGCTCTCACGAATGCCAGTCGTAGTAGCAACAGCGGTTTCGCCCCAACCGTCTTCGTAGTTGGCTTCTTCTGCACGCACTCGTGGGTCGGCGGCCAAAGTTAGTTTCTCTAATTCTTTCGTGATTGAAATCTTTTTGTCAGTTGGATAATTTGCAAGTTCGTCATCCCAAAACTTTTGTGGAATCTGCGCAACACCGTCCGGCTCGGCGAGACCCGCCCATTCGTCAACCGTGCCGAACTGAATGTTGTCCCGTGCTTCTGCCAGCACTTCGGTAATCGCGTCGGCTTCGAGCGTTCCTGCATAGGCAAAACCTGTGCGACCATCTTTTATAATTCGAATTCCGATGCCTTCGCTCTGCGCTGAAACAAAATGTTCGACTTCGCCTTCATAAACGCGCACCGAAGTTTCGCCGCCCCGAGAAATGTATGCCTCGATTTGTTCGCCAGATTTTGCTTTGCCAACTATCGAGTCGGCAAGTTTTTGAAGGTCAGGTACCCCAACACTCATGCTGCGGTACCGCCAATTGTCAATGACCGCACGCGCAGTGTTGGTTGACCGTCACCAACCGGCACGCCTTGGCCGTCTTTGCCGCACATGCCGGGGTTGCCCATCGCAAAATCATTGCCGAGCAAATCGATATCTTTCAGAACTTCCGGGCCGTTGCCGATTAAGTTGCTCTCACGAAGAGGTTCGGTGATCTCGCCGTTCTCGATCAAATAAGCCTCGGCCATTCCGAAAACAAAATCACCGCTCGCCGTGTCGACTTGTCCGCCACCAAGTTTGGCGATGTAAACGCCGTGCTTGGTGTCTCGCACAATGTCGTCGGGGTCTTGCGTGCCGTTCAGCACAAAAGTATTCGTCATTCTTACCATCGGTAAGTGCTGATAGCTCTGGCGACGGCCGTTACCACTTTGTGCGCGACCTTCTTTGCGTGCGCGCAAATAATCCCACATGTAGTCGGTGAGCACGCCGTCTTGAATCAAGGTATTGCGCTGCGATGGATGACCCTCGTCATCAATACCAATAGCGCCCCACTCTGCGGTCATCGTGCCGTCATCGACGAGCGTCACTAGTGGCGATGCAACGAGTTCGCCCATTTTGCCCCGATACACGCTGGCGCTTTTGCCGACCAGGTCGGCTTCGAGTCCGTGACCACATGCCTCGTGAAACAAAACGCCGCCGCTGCCACGCTTGATTACAACCGGCATCGCACCCGACGGCGCAGGTCGTGCCGAAAGTTTCGTCACGGCCTGCTTTGCCGCGCGAATCGCCAACTCTTCGACATCATTTTCATCGAACAATTCAAAACCAATCGTGTGACCAAGTGAGTCGTAGCCCGTTTGCATACCGCCATCACCGGTTGCGACAACACTGACTCGCAAAAGTGTGCGCACCTGATCGTCTGCGCTCAACACGCCGTTGCTGTTGGCGACCAAAATTCGGCGCAGCGAATCGCCGTAGCCGGCAGAAACCTGCACGATTGCTGAATTCACTGAGCGCGCCGCAGCATCGGCACGCTTCAACAAATCAACTTTGCGCGATTTCTCGACTCCGTCCGGAGAAATCTTCACCGTGTTCACTGAATGACGCAAAACAGCACCGAGTTGAACTTTATTTACCCCGCCGCCGCCCTGTTTTGCGGCAATCGCAGCGGCCTCGGCTGCGGCCAACAATCCTCGCTCTGACAGATCAGAAGTGTGCGCAAAACCTGTTGTCTCGCCAGACACGACTCGAATACCTGCGCCACGATCTCGACCCGATGTAACTTGCTCGACCTTGCCGTCATCTAGACCAGCCGAGGTGGACCGCTTGTCCTCTATATATACCTCTGCGAACTCGGCGCCAGTGCTGCGGCCCTTGGCCAACACACGCTCTAAAACATCTGAAGCAACTAGCGGTTCTGCGGTCTGAGTTTTGGTCATGCCCACAGCCTAGAGGTGGTGGCATATCTGAGTCTTGTCGCTCGTAAAGTTTGAATGTGGAAAACGCGACTTTTGAACCAACAGAAAAGCGCGGTCGTCGGCCGATTTTGCCAGCTGATTTCGAGCATCGAATGGTGTGGTGGAAAGAAGCAATAATCATCAGCATTTTTTATTCCGCTTACACATTGATTCGGAACAGATTTGGTTCGACACTTGTCAAGGGTGTTGCAATTCCTGAGCATGCTTTCACTAATGCGCTACGAGTTATTCGTTTTGAACGATGGGTTGGTTTATTTCACGAAGAATCAATTCAAGAGTGGTTTTTGCCACACGGTTGGTTTATTAAAACGATGAATGTCTACTACGGCACGGCACATTTCTTTGTGACAATGGGCGTGTTCGTCGCTCTCTATAAACTTCGGCCTTCGGTTTTTGGTCAGTGGCGCAACACGCTCGCGGTGATGACCGCGCTCGCGATCGTAGGGTTTTCTTTTTTTCCGTTGATGCCCCCAAGATTGTTGGATGCTCCTTGTCCGGATGCGGGCTTTGGCGCTCAATGCATCGTCAGCGAGTTGCGCACACGCAATGGTGCAGAAAATTTTGGTTTCATCGACACAATAAAAGAGTTCGGTGGACCTTGGGCATTCGACAGTGGCCCCGCCAGCAAACTTACAAATCAATATGCAGCAATGCCATCACTGCACATCGGCTGGTCGATGTGGTGTGTATTCGGGCTGTGGCCAATCGCTCGAAAATTGTGGATGAGAATCGCATTGTTCGTTTATCCGAGTGTGACAATGCTGTGCATCATCGTCACCGCCAATCATTTTTGGATTGATGGCGTTGGCGGGCTGATCGTGTTCGCTGTGGCATATTTCATCGGCACTGAAATCCACTATATGAACCATCGTCGCTTCAAAGATAAGTTCGCTATGTCTCAGCAGACTGCTCGGGACTAGCGTTAGAGACCCATGGCGTTATCAGACATTCGCCAACCGAGCGACCTTGCAAACTTAAGTTACGAACAACTCGCCGAGTTGTCGAGCGAAATTCGCGAGTTCATCGTTGAATCGGTTGCCAAAAACAGTGGTCACCTCGGTTCCAACTTGGGCGCCGTCGAATTGACGCTCGCCCTGCATCGAGTTTTTGAATCACCTCGCGACGCAATTTTATGGGACACGGGTCATCAGGCTTACGTGCACAAAATCGTCACCGGTCGACGCGGAGGGTTCGGTAATTTGCGTCAAGCAGGTGGTATCTCTGGCTATCCGAGTCGCGAAGAGAGTGTGCATGACTTCATCGAAAACAGTCATGCATCAACAGTTCTGAGTTATGCATATGGTCTCGCGGTTGCACGAGACGCGGGTCAAACCCCTGATCGCCAACACATCATCGCCGTGATTGGTGACGGTTCGTTAACGGGCGGAATGGCCTACGAAGCGCTCAACAATCTTGGGCATTCTCAGCGACGCGTGATAATCGTGCTGAACGACAACGGCCGTTCGTATGCTCCGACAATTTCTAATCTGATCAGTCCCCTTGAAAAAATTAAGGCACCAAGCGCACTAAATGAAACAAGTGATCTGCCACGCCCGCAAGATCGACTGACAAAAAAACTTTCACGAGCGCTCACCGATATTCGGATGAACCCTGTTTATGTTCGTCGTCAGCGCAAACTCGAAAAGTTTTTGTATCAGTTACCGGTCATCGGGCCACAAGCCGAGCGTGGGCTCGAAGCATTCAAGGCTGGCATCCGTGAATTTTTGCAGCCCACCGCGTTTTTTGAAGCGCTTGGTGTTCGTTATGTCGGGCCGATTGACGGACACGACCAGCAAGAGTTGGAAGACGCGCTCAACGCCGCGAAATTGAACGTAGAAGAAGGGCCATTGGTGATTCATGTGATCACACAAAAAGGTCGCGGTTACGCACCGGCAGAAGATGACGACGAAAAGAATCTTCATGACGCACCAGTTTTTGATCCGATGACTGGTCCACCAAAATCTTTGCCGACTGGCTACACCCAGGCGTTTGCCGATGCGATCGTAAAAATCGCCGAGCAAGATTCTCGAGTGGTTGCAATCACCGCGGCGATGCCCGGGCCAACTGGGTTGCTGCCTTTTCAATCGCATTTTCCTGAGCGATTCATCGATGTGGGCATCGCCGAGCAACACGCCGTGACTGCGGCCGCCGGCATGGCAATGGGCGGCTTGCGGCCAGTAGTTGCTTTATATTCGACTTTTTTGAATCGTGCCTGGGATCAGGTCGTCTACGACGTTGCGCTGCACCGCCTGCCCGTCGTGTTTTGTTTAGATCGCGCCGGAATAACTGGTGACGACGGACCAAGCCACAACGGCATTTTCGACATGGCGTTGCTTTCGAAGGTTCCGGGCATGCGACTTCTCGCGCCATCCAGCGCACAAGATTTGGCAAAGATGCTCGAAGATGCGATAGCGCTTGTAGATACAGGGCCGGTCGCAATTCGTTATCCAAAAGGTATCGCCCGAGTTGTCGGCGAACACGAAATCGGTTCGGGTTTTCAAGCCCGAAAATTGCGCACATCAAAAGTGCCGAATGTTTGCGTTTTGGCTATCGGCAAAATGGTCGGTGCCGCCGATCAAGCAGCCGAGATTCTCGCTTCACGAGGAATCGAAATCACGCTTTGGGATGTGCGCTGTTGCGTGCCAGCCGACGCAACGATGATCGCAGACGCATCAAAACATTGTGTTGTCGTGACAATCGAAGACGGTATCCGTGACGGTGGAGTCGGAATGGCGCTTGCCGACGCGGTCACAAACATAGATGGCTCGGTGCATCCACACATTGAAGTACTGGGGTTGCCAACTAAATTTACGCCGCAAGCAAAACCTGACGCGATTTTGAAGCAACTTGGTCTTGATGCAAACTCACTCGCCGAAACTATCGCCGAACTGGCAACCGTTAAGCCAAATTAACTGCGGCAAAATCAATGCAGAATTTGCCGGTGAACTTGCATTGGCGCTGAAAGTTGCCGATGCTGCCGATTCGGTGAGTCTTGCCGGGTTCAACTCGCGCAATTTTTCGGTGATGCGCAAAGCCGACAAAAGCGAAGTGACCGAAATCGATCGTGCGACTGAAACTGCGATCACAAATATTTTGCGAGCAGAACGCCCCGAGCACAGTGTCTACGGTGAAGAACACGGCATCGTCGGGCCAAGTGATGCCAAGATGCAATGGGTGATCGATCCGATTGACGGCACGAGCAATTTTGTGCGCGGCGTGCCTGTGTGGGCTTCGTTAATCGCGCTCGTCGAAGACAACGTGCCCGTGTTGGGCGTCGTTTCCGCGCCGGCTTTACAAATGCGGTGGTGGGCACATCTTGGTGGCGGTGCGTTTTACAACTCTCAACCGATTCGTGTCAGCAAAATTGACACACTGCGTCATGCAAGCCTGAGTATCACAGCCACGCGAAGTTGGGATTCGACCGGTGCGACCGCATCGCTGGCGAAGTTGCAGAGCGATGTTTCTCGCGTTCGTGGCTACGGCGATTTCTGGCAACACATGTTGGTCGCACAAGGCGCGGTTGATGTTGCTATAGACAACATAGGTTTGGCACCCTACGACATTGCCGCGCTCGTGCCAATTGTTCAAGAAGCAGGCGGAAAGTGCAGTGATCGATTTGGTTTGCAAGATTGGCGCGCTAACTCGCTGATTACATCAAATAATTTGTTGCACGACGCAACACTCGCCTATCTGCCGAAATAATTTTGTCGCTAGTTGCTAGTTGCTAGCTAGTTGCTAGTTGCGATTGGCTAGTCACCAAATTTTTAGCGAACGATAAACCAAACGATTGCAGCAATGCCTGCAACTACACCAATTACGGCCGGTAATACACGCTTGAGAATTGGCATCGCCAACGACATGCCCGCTGAACCCAACAAATCTAACGGAGCGTTTTCAACTGGTGTGATTATGCGCCGCGTAGTTGTTGCGTCGCTTGAAGGCGTTACAACTTTTTCGCTCGCTGTGTTGGATATCTTTTCGGGTGCTGCAGTTTGATTCGCATCTTGAGTCAAAACGGTCGTCTCAAGATTGACGACAAATTGTTTGAGCAACTTGTCGCTCACATCGGCGAGAGCGCCCCGACCAAATTGAGCGATCTTGCCGGTGATTGTCAAATCAGTGCTGACGGTGCAACGGGTCGTTGATGCATCCACAACTTCGAGTTGCGCCGTGATAATTGCCGACGCATTACCTTTTCCAGTCGAATCTCGACCCTCGCCTTTTAATACGGCGCGATGCAGAGCATCATTTCGCTCTTGAAAAATCGCTTGTCCACCAAATTTGGCGACAATCGGACCAACCTTCACGGTTACATGCCCCTTATATATGTCTCCTTCGATACTGGTCAAAGTCGCCCCTGGCAAACACGGCGCGATTCTCGCCAAATCAGTCAGAGTCTGCCAAGCAACATCAAGTGGGGCCCTTACTTCGAACGAATTATTGATTTCCATTGTCGAATCTCCTTCGCGTTGATCTTACTTACGCATCTAGGCTTGCGTCATGGCTACTACCGTGATTCGCGACGCTTCGCTTGTTGATGGCACAGGTGCACCGCAACGACCCGCCGACATCGTGATCAACGACGGTCGCATTGTCGAAATCACTCCGGCACTCAAGGCCTCGACTAGTCACGCATCGCGTGTAATAAATGCAGACTCGATGCTCGTCGCGCCTGGTTGGGTCGATGTGCATACACATTATGACGCACAAGCAACTTGGGATTCTTGGCTGACGCCAAGCAGTTGGCACGGCGTTACGACAGCAGTAATGGGCAACTGTGGCGTGGGTTTTGCGCCGGCGCTGCCCGAACGACACGAATGGTTAATTGAATTAATGGAAGGCGTCGAAGATATTCCTGGTGCGGCGATGACTGAAGGCATCAAATGGGATTGGCAATCGTTTCCTGAATATCTTGATGCACTCGACAAGCGCAAACGAGTGATCGATCTGGGCTCGCAGATTGGTCACGGTGCGTTGCGTGCATTTGTCATGGGTGATCGCGGTGCAAACAACGAGAACGCAACACCTGAAGACATCAGCAAGATGGCCGACCTGACTGAACAAGCGTTGCGTGCCGGCGCTCTAGGCTTTTCAACTTCGCGAACTTCGTTGCACAAAAGCAAAAGTGGAGAGTTCGTGCCAGGCACGAGTGCTCAGCCAGATGAGTTGTATGGCATCGCCGATGGAATCCGTCGTGCTGGTCACGGAATTTTTCAGATGGCTGCCGAACATTGGCGCGTGCCAAGTGATGAGTGGGGTTGGATGCGTGAACTCACGCGACGCACTGGTGTCAAGATGAGCATTAATTTAAATCAGCCAGCCGATGATGCCGAACTTTGGCGCGAAACTTTGACTTTGATCGAGGAGTCGGCAAACCTCGGTGAAAAAATAGAAGCGCAAGTTGCTGGTCGCAGCATCGGTTTAATTATGTTCCTGCAGGGCACCGTGCACCCACTGATGATGCACCAGGCATACATCGAAGTTGCCAATTTACCAATTGCTCAGCGCGCGGTTGCACTGGCAGAACCGGCGCGTCGCGAGCGATTGATTCAAGAACAACCGACACATCGCTTCTTCAAACAATTCGTCGGCGATAATTTTCACACGATGTTTCCGATTACGTCGGCAGCAATCGATTACGAACCAACGCGCGAACAATCTGTTGCAGGCATCGCCGCTCGCACGGGCAAAAAGCCATTCGAAGTAATCATCGACCATTTGCTTTCTAGTGGCGGCACCGGAATGATCTATCGTCCATTTTTAAATTATGCATATGGCGATTTGTCGATGACACACGAATTGTTGCAACACCCGAACACTCGAAACGGCTTGAGCGATGCCGGCGCACACTGTGGCGTAATCTGCGATGGTGGTATGCCGACGTTTATGCTCACTCACTGGGTACGCGATCGCGAGCGCGGGCCGCGGCTTGAACTTGAACACATGATTAAGCGACAGACTCTTGAC
This sequence comes from Acidimicrobiaceae bacterium, assembly GCA_003569125.1. Lineage (GTDB taxonomy): Bacteria > Actinomycetota > Acidimicrobiia > Acidimicrobiales > Ilumatobacteraceae > BACL27. The sequence continues at coordinate 61,339 of BGOG01000011.1, forward strand.
ACTGCCGAGTTGCATGGTTTATGTGATCGCGGCGCAATTTTGCCAGGCTTGCGCGCCGACATCAACGTGATCGATTTTGATTCACTCGGGTTTGATAATCCAAAAGTGGTTTTTGACTTGCCCGCGAATGGACGTCGCCTCGTGCAGACGGCGCACGGTTATGTTGCAACTCTTGTCAATGGTGTACAAACTGTCGACCACGACGAGTTCACTGGTGAATTACCAGGCAAACTTGTGCGCGGTCCACAAGCCTAAAAATTACCGTTGGATTTTTGTTGGTTTGCTTTGCGACGCATAACTAAGTTTTGCGTCGTCGTTGTTGCGCTGACCGCGTGTGCGACGGGCTCGACAGGTTCGCGCACCACAGCAACTAATAATTTGGCGACTGCAACTCAGACCGTGACTGCGACTGCGACCGTGACTGCGCCGCTAGAACTTTCATTCACACTTGCAGTTAGCGGCGATACTTTGCCTCACAGCCGATTATGGCAAGGTGCCAAACGTAACGCGATCGCCAGCGGTGATAAAAATCGCGACGCTTATGATTTTCGGCCGATGTTTGCTCTGGTCAAACCAATTCTTTCAAGTGTTGATCTCGCAATCTGTCATCTCGAAACACCAGTTGCCCCGGCAGGTGAAAAGTTATCAACTTTTCCATTTTTTGGTGTGCCAGTCGAAATCACTGATGCACTTGCTTACGCGGGTTACGACCGTTGTAGCACGGCAAGCAACCACGCGATGGATCGCGGTGCACGAGGCATAGACGCAACTTTGAACGCCCTCGACCGAGTCAGAATTTCTCATACCGGGATGGCACGCATACCCGACGAAATTAATCCAAAGTTGATTTTGGTAAACGGCATTTCGATTGCACATATGTCATACACATTTAGTTACAACGGCCTACCTGCGGCGAACGGTGAAACATGGCGTTCTGCTTTAATCAACACAGATCGTATTTTGCGCGATGTGCGGCAAGCCCGCAAACTTGGCGCGCAAGTTGTCATGCTGAGTATGCACTGGGGCAACGAACGCGAGTCGACACCAAGTTCATATCAGACACAAATTGCCGACGCAATCACAAAATCCGGTGAGGTTGATTTAATTATCGGCAGTCATGCGCATGTGTTGCAGCCCATCAAGATCGTCAACGGCACTTGGGTCATCTACGGACTCGGAAACTTTTTATCTGATATGCCGACAGCGCCGAAAGATCCACCCTGGCCAGCCAGCACTCAAGATGGCGCAATCGTGACCACAAAAATTACAGTTACGACTGATGACAAGGTTTTAGTCGCCAAACCAGTAGTCACACCGACTTGGGTTGATCGCGTTGCCGGCTGGCAGATTCGCTCGGTTGTTAGTGATTTAAAAAATAAAGAACTCAACGCTGCTACACGCTCGGAGCTTCAAATATCTCTGAAGCGAACCACGTCAGTGCTCGGCGAATACATTCGTTACTAGCCACAAGATCAGCCAGATTTTGAGGC
>BGOG01000012.1 GCA_003569125.1 Acidimicrobiaceae bacterium
AGATTGATCTTGACGCGACTGAGCATCTTGAGCTTGATCGAATAGACATTATGTTTTTTGACAAGTTTATTAATGGAGAGTTCGATTGAGGTTGTGGCGATGAAGATTTGGTGGTGGTGGCGCATCCTGACGATGTTGATTTTGGTGCGGGTGGCACCATTGCGAACTGGGTCGCACAAGGTGATGAAGTTATCTACTGCCTCGTGACAGATGGGTTAAGGCAGGTGGTTCTGACAACACGGTCACGCGCGAACAAGTCGCGCAGATGCGCCGACTCGAGCAGACCGCTGCAGCCAAGATGCTCGGAGTTACCGAATTACATTGGCTCGGGTTTCAAGACGGCGCTGTCGAAGCTGATCTCAATTTGCGCCGTGAGATCAGTGCCGTGATTCGCATTGTCAAACCAGATCGTGTGCTGACACAGTCTGCCGAGCGAAATTACAGTCGCATTTATGCCAGCCATCCTGATCACCTCGCGACCGGTGAAGCAACAATTTGTGCGATTTATCCTGATGCGCGAAATGAGTTTGCGTTTCCTGAATTGCTCAGCGAGCGAGGGTTGGCACCGCATGCCGTGCCCGAAACTTGGGTTATGGCTGGTCCTAATCCAAAACATTTTGTTGATACCACCGATGTATTGGATAAAAGATTGCGGCTTTGCTCTGTCATCACAGTCAGCATCCTGACCCGGCTGGTTTGCCTGCGCGAATGCGTGGTTGGGGCGAGATGATTGCGCAGGCAGGTGGGTTGCCCGAGGGTCGCACCGCCGAGGCATTTCTAATTATCGACACAAAATAATGTAGACGAAGTAATTAGCCATTATTTCGGTAATTCGTTTATAGCGAATTTAAAAAAATCCAATACACTAAGAGTTTCATTCGCCAATAAATTCGCAAGAATACTTGGTGTTTGGGCGCTTAGCTCAGTTGGTTAGAGCATCTCCCTTACAAGGAGAGGGTCGGGGGTTCGAATCCCTCAGCGCCCACCACTTGTTGGTTTGACCGCACAGTTGTGCGGTCTGAGTGTTTAGATGCGTGTTAGTTTTTGATGCATGAGCGAGCATGAAACATATAAAATAAGCGCGTCGTAGTTACGGGTGCAGCATCTGGCATTGGCCGCCAAACGACAGAGTTCTTGTTGGCAGCAGGCGCTCAAGTGATCGCACTAGACCGCAACCCAAGTGACCTGAAGGTACAGCAGTTTATTTCGGTTGATTTGACCGAGCCTCAAACGATCGATGCGGCGGCAAAAAAAATTGACGGCGAAATAGACGTGCTATTGAACATTGCCGGTGTGCCGGGCACGGTCGATCCAGAAGTGGTGATGCGAGTTAATGTGCTCGGTCTGCGCATGCTCACCAATTTATTGATTGACCGTATTCGCAGTGGTGGCTCGGTCACACATGTTGCGTCAATCGCTGGCGCACAATGGGCGGCGCACCTCGATGAAGTGCAAAGGTTGTTGGCGACACCAGATTATGCAGCAGGCATCGATTGGTTAAGAGACCACCCAATGGATAGCAAGCGTTCATACGATTTTTCAAAAGAGTGCGTCGTTGTCTTGGCTAAGCAACAAGGCAAGTGGTTGCGCGAGCGAGGTGTTCGTGTCAACACAGTCAGCCCTGGCCCGGTGCAAACGCCGATACTGAAAGATTTTCGCGACTCAATCGGGCCGCTACTCGATTTGGTCACGCGCGAAACAGGTCGCAATGCCACTGCCACCGACATCGCTCGGGTGATTTTATTTTTATCAAGTCCGACACTTGAATGGCTGAACGCCACGGATGTACAAGTTGATGGTGGTTTCATGAGTGGCCTTGTGGGCGGGTGGGTAAAACTCAACTAGGTGGCATTGGTTCGGTGAGCACTATTAATAGTCGTAGAATTGTGTTCGTGAGACGTGCTCGTGTGATCGCCGTTGCCGCGCTGAGCGCATTGGTTGCGATGTCTTGGGTTTCAAACGCATCGGCATTGACCAGTCAAACCCCGGGCGACTATTGCTTCAACCCTGGTGAGAAAACCGTCAACAGTTATGGCGAAAAAATGATCTGCACACTTAATGGAAAACGCAAAGCCTGGGCGCGTTATGTCGCAACTGCTCCAATAGCGCCAACAAATCTTGCAATCGTTAGATCAAAGGATAAAGCCAGCCCGAATCGCAATTTTTTTGATGTGTCATGGAAGTCGCCGTCAAATAACGTCATCTATCCGTATGTAAGTTATTGGTTGAGCACCGCGCCCACGGCAATAACGACGGTCAAACTTGCATTTGGCGCGACGAGTTATCGATTTGAGTGGTTAAAGACCGGTTCGATCCCGTTGTGTTTCTCGTTATCTCTGGGCAACGAATTCGGCACGACTAAATCAGGCTCAGTGTGCGAAGATGCATCACTTTTGCCAGCCACAACGACAACTATTTCAACCATTTCAAGTGCGCCGAGCACACCAACTGATTTTAAACTCGTATTCACATCGCCGTTTGACGGCACAGGCAAACTAAGTTGGACCGATAAATCTGCGAACGCGGACAACTTTTATATCTCATCGATCGAGCCACTGAAACTTGAGTCACTTGATAAGGCTTGGTATAAATCAAAAAACAACACCACGACGGTCGGCGTCAAGGGTTTCGCACGAGGTGGAAATTATTGCTATTGGATTCTTGCCTCTAACTCACTCGGCAACTCGGCGTGGTCAACTTCAACTTGTGCCGTGGCTGGTGTAACGACCGCGACGACAATTAGTGGACCAGCAACAAACGCAGGTGTAGCACCGAGCCCGGGTGGCTCGGGCACTTGGGCTGGTTGTTTTTTCAAAAACATTCGGATGTGGGGAAGCGTGTACATTACGAGAAACCCAGCCGAGGCAAATGTCATCGTTTATAAAACGACAAATCTTTACGGCAGCGATCTAAAAGTTTTTAACGCCCCGTACTCTTATTCGGCAACATCATGCGGAATGTGGTTCAATACCTCGAACCCCAATAGTGCTGATTTCAAGGTCTATTTCACTTCTGATCAGACTGAAGCCGAAATCACGGTTTATATGACGCCATACGCGAATATCGCTGGGCGCTGACACTCGGCTCGCGCCTGGCTGATACTCGGCTCGCACCGGCGTTGCGTTCGGCTGATACTTGACACGCGATGACCGAATAAACTTAAGGCGCGTTATCACTAACGGAGGAAATATGTCAGTCAGTCAAAGCAGTTCAGCCAAGACAACTCGCCAGTTGGCCGGTCAGCGCGCCTTTATTACGGGAGGCGCAAGTGGCGTTGGCGCCGAAATGGCGCGCAGGTTTACTCGTGAAGGCGCGACTGTCGTTGTCGCCGATGTCAACGACACTCTCGGTAAACAGATCGCAGTTGAAGTTGGCGGCGAATATGTGCATCTCGATGTCACCGACTCGCAAGCCTGGCAAAAATTGATACCGACCTTCGAGCCGTTCGACATCGTCTGCCTGAATGCGGGTGTCTCGACGCACCAAAATGTGATTGGCAACGTCTCAAACTATCCGCTTGAAAAAGTCGACAACGACGCCTACGAGCGAATAATGAGCATCAATGTCGACGGTGTCGTGTTCGGCGCACGAGCCGTCATTCCTGGCATGGTCGCACGCAAGACGGGTCATATTTTGGTGACCGCATCGCTGGCGGGCATCATCGCCATTGCGCCTGATCCTATTTATGGATTAACCAAGCACGCGATGGTGGGTCTCGTGAAGTCGCTCGGCCCGGCACTTGAACCGCACGGGGTTTGCATCAGTGCGCTTTGCCCGGGCTTTTTAGACACGCCGTTAGTCAGCGAACTCGCGCGCGAATATGCGAAAACTTTCAGCATGGGTGTGATGGATGTTTCGGTCGCCGGCGATCTCGCAATGCGTGCACTCACAGAAAGAATCGCGGGCTCACAGTGGACCGTGATGGCGGGTCAGCCGATAACGCAATATATATGGGCGCCACCGTTTTCGTAAAAATATTAACGTGCTATCGCGCGCCGGCTAATTGCCTCGTCGCAGCAACTGGTTCTGCTCGGACAGTTTTGTCATAATCGAGTAGAAATCACAATCACGGAGCATAGAAGTATATGGTTCGAGGGCAGTAAACCCGATACCGACTGCTTGCTCGCCGCTTGAAAGAAGATTGATTATTCCAGTTGGCAAGTCGGGCATCGTCGCACCGAGATTGTCTCGAGATAGTTCGAGACTTTGTTTGAACTTTTTTCGCGTTGGCAAGTGATTGCGTGATGCGATTAAACACTCAAGGCGAAAATTAAGCCACATACGGCGACTCGGCAACAAACCCAGGGCGAAACTGTCGGCAAGACCACGATCGATGCGCAACTCTGATGCTGCCCGGCGATTGCCTTCGCGATTAACTTCTGAAGAAAGATTCAAAAATATCTGCATCGCGTCATCGGTGAGGGCTTCTTTGTCTGTGTACAGGTTGTAAAGCGATCCATTGGTCAAGCCGGCGCGGCGCACAATTCGCGAGATCGTTGCGTTGGCGTAACCCGACTTGGCGACGACTTCTGCGACAGCGTTAATCAGCGCCGTGCGCACAGGGTTTTCTGTTTCTGGGTTCACCCAATTTGGTGGTGGCGACTCTTTTGATAATTCAATTGGTGTGGCGTGAGTTGTGGCAGAGCGCAGGCCGTTGGCAATTGCCGACCAGTTCGGGTTTGACTTCATCACGAAAGTGCGCAGGGCTGTGCCGATTGACGCCGACAAGCCAATGGCAATCGCCGCATTGTCGATTGCAGGATTTGTTTTCGACAAACCCAGTTCAGAGAACCAAGAAGTCACTTCGGGGATTACGACTTCGCCGATTGCGAGATTGCGGCGGGCGACCACTAAAAATTCGGCGCCGAGTTTGGCGATTTCATCGGGTTCTTCGAAGTCTTTGCCGATCAACGCTGATTGTTCGAGATTTGGTGGTTCTAAGTCTCTATCCGAGGGTGCGTTTCGTCGGGCGTAAAAAAATTCGACATTGCGTTGCAGTCGGGCTCTGAATGGATGTTTGACAACCGACTGCCACAATTCGATCGCCATTTCGTCGCGATCTTCGAATCGCCCATAAATGGCACCGGTGGTCAAACCCGACAGTTTGGCCACGTCGTTAATGCTCAACTCATCCAGCCCCTTGTCTACTGCATTACGCAAAATAGCCTTAAGTATCTTGGCGGTGTTGGCCTGAGATTTCGCCGAAGGTGCCCGACGGGCCATCACGGGTGTTTTGGGCTGTGTGCTCGGCATTTAGACGGTGAATCCTAGATGAATTAGTTGATCTGACCTTGACAATATTAAGTATAGTTACTATTCTTAATAAGAGTAGTAAATATATTTAAGAATAAACTTTTTTCGGGGGTTTATGAGCCGTAAAGTCTCGCTTTTTATTGCCGCGCTAATGGTGGCAATGTTTCAGGTCACGCCTGCGCATGCCGCATCGCCGACTATCACGGGCGTTGGTTCACCGACTACCGCAGGTTCTTACAAGGTTGGTAGTCCAATTATTGAAATTCGAGTGCAATTTAGTGAAATCGTAAATGTCACCGGAATACCAACATTGGAGCTGGAAACCGGTGTCACTGATCGAGTCCTTAATTATTCTTCAGGCTCTGGCACAAACAGGCTGGTTTTCAACTACACAATTTCAACAACAACGAACCCAGACACATCTCCTGACCTCGACTACAAGGCAACTACTTCCCTGGCACTTAACGGTGGCACGATCAAAAATGGCGCAGCCGAAGACGCGACGTTGACACTTCCTGCACCTGGCGCTGCAAATTCGCTTGGAGCAAACAATGCAATCATCATTGACACCACGGCACCGACGGCATCGGTCACTACCGTGACTGTCGGCCCAAATGGAACAGGCGTAACACTCAATGCCGTCGCACAGAGCAACGAACTCGGCACTTTGTTTTTGGTCAAGAGCAGCAACTCGCCAACTTCAAGAAATGCGATTATGGCATTGCCGGCCAACGAGCGTTCGAACGGCACCACTGTTGCAACCATCAACACAAATACCAATGTGCCAGCGTCAATGTTGACAGACGGCACCTACAAGATTTATGCCGAGGATGCAGCGGGCAATCTTTCGGTCGCATCGACGAATACGGTGACGATTGATGCAGTAACGCCATTTGTGGGGATGGTGCCAATGAGTACACCTCTCGGCAATAACTCGCGAATCTCGGTGCAAAGCTCTGAGATTGGCACTGCATATCTAGTGTTGTCGTCAATACCTGTAACGACCAAAGCCAATATTACGGGTTCTGCTGACGCTGACTTCAATGCGGTAACTATTTCTGCAGCAAATACGAATACGGCGCTTTTGACAACAACGCTCAACCCAGGAAACTACAAACTTTATGCAGTAGACGCCGTTGATAACTTGAGCATGCCTTTTGGTTCACTGATAACGATTGGCACTGATAGTTCGCCACCAACTGTTTTAAATGCAACACCTTTTACAGGTGAGACGCAGGCTGGCATTGCGGCAAACTTGGTGATCAGGTTCAGTGAACCTGTCGCGAAGTTCACGACTGATTCTTCGAAAACCATTTCTCTGGTTCGTTCGGTTACTCCGACGATCACAACGGGCTCGCTGACAGGCAACGTTGCGACGCTTACTTTTAGTGCAGCACCTGGCTTCGTCGTGGGTGACAAAATCACAACCACGAGTTGCTCAAATGCTGTCTATAACAACGTAGCCTCGGCGATAACGACGATAAGCGGCAGCACAATTTCGTTTGCAAAGACAAATGCTGACATTGCCTCGGCGGCAATCACTGGCTGTGCGTATACGGCCACCAAGAATGACGGCACAACAAATCTGATTACAACATCTGAAATTATTCCATCAGATAACTCGAAAGTTTCAGTTGGGTCTTTTCCAAATGATGACCAAGTGACTATCAATCCAAGTGGCGAGATGCTGTTTGGGGTTGCGTATCATGTTCTGATTTCGTCTGGGGCGATTGTCGACCTCGCTACTGCACCAAACATTTATGCCGGAGTACCTTCAGCAACACCACAAACTTGGAGTTTCTCGACTGGCACAGACACGATTGCACCGACTTTGAGCAGTTCGCAATCTGACCCACCAAATGGCATGACTACTTTTACACCGAGTCGAAATATCACTCTCAAGTTCAGTGAGACGGTTGTCGACGTTGCGACCAAACTGATTAAACTTTGCACGGGTGCTGTCGCTTGCGGAACACCAGTGCAGACTTTTACTTTGCAATCCAGTTCGGAGGTAACAGTTTCTGGAAGTTTGGTGACGATTAATCCGACTGCAGATCTTGGATTCTCCACTACATATTTTCTTTTGATCGAAGCAGGAGCGTTCAGGGACGGTTCAGGAAACGATTACGCAGGTATGGCGACTTGCAGTTCACATCCATGTACCTATGAGTTCACAACTTCAGCTGCACCAGTGGCTGGTGCGCCACCGCCGAGTGATGGTGGTGGTGGCGGTGGTGCGCCAGCGCCGACAACTGGTGCGGCACCCGTGTCTTGCGGTCCGCCACCCGCACCACCATGTACTCCACAGATCATTGGGCCGGCTCCGACTTTTGGTGCTGGTGGTGTGCCACTGGGCAATACTTTGACCGCGGGAAACATGGGTGCGGTAGATCCGAATGCGTTCAGGGGTTTTAATCCTGCTCAGGCGGGGCAGATTGCTCCGACTGCAATGGCCGGTATGAACTCGAGTCAAATGGCTGCGTTGCCGCCGTCGGCGATGGGTGGTTTTAACTCGAGTCAGATGGCTGCGTTGCCGCCGTCGGCGATGGCTGGGTTCAAGCCTGATCAGATGTCTGCTTTGCCGCCGAGTGCGATGGGTGGTTTTAACTCGAGTCAGATGGCTGCGTTGCCGCCGTCGGCGATGGCTGGGTTCAAGCCTGATCAGATGTCTGCTTTGCCGCCGAGTGCGATGGGTGGTTTTAATTCGAGTCAGATGGCTGCGTTGCCGCCGACTGCGATGGCTGGGTTCAAGCCTGATCAGATGTCTGCGTTGCCACCGTCGGCGATGGCTGGGTTCAAGCCTGATCAGATGTCTGCTTTGCCACCAACTGCAATGGCAGGTTTTAACCAGAATCAGATGGCTGCGTTGCCACCGTCGGCGATGCAGGGTTTCAATGCTAAGCAGATGACGCAATTGCCGCCAACTGCAATGGCTGGTTTTAATCAGAACCAGTTCGCTCAGTTGCCACCGAGTGCAATGACAAATTTTAAACCTGATCAGATGTCTGCTTTGCCACCTGCGGCGATGGGTGGGTTTAATCAAAATCAATTTGCAGTATTGCCGCCGACTGCGATGGCTGGGTTCAAGCCCGATCAGATGGCTGCGTTACCACCTTCGGCGATGCAAGGCTTCAACCTAGGTCAAATGAAAGTTTTGCCACCTTCGGCCATGTCTAGTTTTAAGCCTGATCAATTTGCTGCCTTGCCGCCAAGTGCGATGATCAGCTTTAAGCCAGATCAGATGGCTGCTTTGCCACCCGCGGCATTCTCGGGAATGCAGCAAAATCAGTTCAAAGTTATTCCGGCTGCGGCGATGGGTGCGTTTACTCCAACACAAATGGATTCAATGCCTGTCGGGGCGTTGGCTGTGATTTCGCCAAGTCAATTTAAATCTTTGACTCCGGCTGTGATTGCATCGATGAGCCCTGAGCAACGCAACGCTTTGCCACAGCAGGCACTGAACCCGGCTGCTAATGCTGCGCCGGTAAATATTGGTAACGCAAACGCACTGGCCGGTGCTCTAACCGGTTGGAACATCGACAAAGTTCCGCCGAATGCTTTCAATAACTTTAAACCTGCTGACGCCGCCAAGCTTTCTGCTGAAACTTTCTCGGCGATGAATCCAGAACAATTCAAAGCAATGCCTGCCAATGCCTTTGCTGGTTTCAAACCTGACCAAGTTGGCGCTCTTACGCCACAAGTTTTTGCTGGGATGAAACCAACTCAGTTGGCATCAATGCCAAATAACGCGTTCGGTTCATTTAATAGCGAGCAGGTCGCTGCGTTGCCGGCTGCGGCGTTTGGGGCGATGAAGCCCACTCAGGTTGGTGCTCTGCCACCCGCATTGATGTCGACAATGAGCCCAGAACAAGTTGGTGCGTTGCCTGCGAAGGCTATGGCTGGTTTGAAAGCGGATCAGGTCGATGCGTTGCCACCAACTGCATTCGCGGCAATGAAACCTGGGGCGGTTGGTGCCCTTTCGCCAGCAGCAGTCGGGTCATTGAATGTCGATCAGGTTGGTGCGATGCCGCCTGCGGCGTTTGGGGCGATGAAACCAAATCAGGTTGGTGCTCTGCCACCCGCATTGATGTCGACAATGAGCCCTGAACAAGTTGGTGCGTTGCCTGCGAAGGCTATGGCTGGTTTGAAAGCGGATCAGGTCGATGCGTTGCCGCCTGCTGCGTTTACGGCTATGAAACCTGCCGTGGTTGGCGCCCTTTCGCCAGCAGCAGTTGGTTCATTGAATGTTGAACAAGTTGGCGCATTGCCGGCTGCAGCGTTTGGGGCGATGAAACCAAATCAAGTTGGTGCTCTTCCACCAGCGGCGATGGCGACAATGACACCGCAACAAGTTGGTGCTCTGCCAGCCAAGGCGATATCGGGTCTGAAAGCCGATCAAGTTGATGCTTTGCCACCAACTGCGTTTGCAACCATGAAACCTGCCGCGGTTGGCGCCCTTTCGCCAGCAGCGGCTGCAGGTTTTAGTAACGACACGTTGGCTGCGATGACACCGGCTCAAGAAAAAGCATTGAAGCCTGCATTCGTAAATAAATTAACGCCAGAGCAAAAAGCAGCGCTGAAAGGCTAGCCAACAAAACGAGGTCGTGAGTGGGCGCCGATCTGGCGTCCGCTCACGAATTATTGGTGACTAATAATTGATTCGTCGCGCCGCCCGAGGACCGAAACTATAAACAACGCGCTTATCACGAAACATGCTCCGATGACTTTTTTGATAGTAAGTATTTCGTCGAGAAATATAATTCCCATGATGATTGCAAGTACCGGTTCGATTGTTGTGATTATCGCCAGAGTGCTAGGGCCAACGCGTTTCATGCCGGCAAATGAAAAAAGAAATGGTGCAACGGTACCGAAAACACTGAAAGCAATAATCAAAAGCCAACTAGAAGTATTGCTCGGGTATTCGACCTTCAGATTGAATGGCAATACGAGGCATAAGACCCAATAGCCGAGTGCGGCGCCCGTATTGATAAAAGTGACACCCGTTAGCAAGCCGACTTTTTTTAGTGTGCGTGCGACAGTCAGCAAATAAACCGAGAACATGACCGCAGAAACCATCACGAGGGCGATTGCTCTATTTGAACCACTTTTAATTTGGTCTGCCGTGATGAAAATGCCAATCAACGTGAATACCAACGAGACCGCAATACTACGGGTTGGTCGAGTTTTAAAAAATATCCAAGACAGCAAAACAACAATTAGTGGGTTGCAATACCAAAGCACGATTGCCAAACCAGTGTCGATCGTCTCGATCGCCAAAAAGTATGCGAATGAAACCGTTGTGATACCCAGGGCTCCAATTGCGAACATCTCAAGGATTATCTTTTTTGTTGGCAGTGGTTCTTTGCTCAATAAGATTTGGCGCAACGCGAGCATTATCAAACTCGCAATGGTAAACCTTACGGTCATCACTCCCAGCGGGTTCGCCCCCGAGTCGTAGGCGTGCTTCGCCAAACTCGGCCCCAACGAAAAACCGAGACTCGACATCATCACGAACAAGGTTCCGATCAGTCGCTGGTTTTTTACCACCAGTGAAATCTAGTTGGTGTTCGTTTGGTTATAGGCTCAAATACAGATTTTCACGCTGACTTACCGTTGAAAGGCAGAAATTGCGAAAACGTCTTCTAGTGCTCGTGATCTCTTTGCGGTCGCGTTGTCGCCACACGCTGGCGACTCTGCGCTCAAAGCCCAAGAGAGAGATGCACAAGGCAAGGCAAGAGTTCTGCAAGGCACGATCACCGTGTCGGCGGCCTCGTCGTTGAGCGACCCGTTCGTTGTGATAGCAAAATCGTTTCGCAAAATAAACCCGAAAACCAAAATTCGATTCAATTTCGGGTCATCGTCTTCGCTAGTTGCGCAAATTCAAGCAGGTGCACCGAGCGACGTTATTGCATCAGCCGATCTCGAGAGTATTGAAAAACTCGTCAAATCTGGTGCAATGTCGAGGGTCGACTATCCACAAGTGTTTGCCCATAATCAGATGGCGATAGCGGTAAAGCTCGGCAATCCACTGAAAATTAATTCAATCAGTGACTTTCCGCGGGCGAACTACATCGCACTTTGCACTATCAATGCGCCGTGTGGCATCTATGCCGCGCAGGTTTTGGGCAAAGCTCTGGTCGTGATCAACGAATCAAAGATCACTCGCGCGGTCGATGCCAGAGCGACATTGAACGCGGTGGCGTTCGGCGATGCAGATGCGGCAATTGTCTATCTGACCGATGTCTTAAGTGCGAAAAAATATGTCGACAGAGTCGAAATTGGTAGTTCTCAAAATGTCAAGACCGCATATGCGCTTGGTGCAATTCGTTCATCAAAAAACCAAGACTTGGCGGAAGCGTTTATCAGTTATGTATTGTCGAGTGATGGTCAAGCAGTGTTGAAGTCATTTGGATTTGCAAAGAGATAGTGCGCCGACAATGAACAAACGCCAAGCGATTTCTCGCCCACCATGGTTTGTCGGGTTCGGCGCTGTTTTGGGCTTTGTTTATATTTGTCTGCCGCTATTGGGTTTATTGCGAAATATTTCTTGGGGTTCACTCGTCTCGCAAATATCAGATGGTCCAACTCGTGATGCCTTGCGACTATCGCTTGTTACTTCGATTTTGGCGACGGTCGTCGCAGTAATTTTCGGTTTGCCACTGGCGTGGGTTTTGGCGCGAGTCAAGTTTCGCGGCAGTTCGTTGATTCGTGCACTTGTAATGTTGCCGATGGTTTTACCGCCCGTAGTCGGCGGAGTCGCGCTTCTTGCGGCATACGGCAAAACCAATGGACTAATCGGAACATTGCTCTACGACAGTTTCGGTCTGCAACTTACTTTTTCACCGGTGGGCGTCGTTATCGCCGAAGCATTCGTCGCATTGCCATTTTTGGTCATGGCAGTTGAAGGCGGGTTGCGATCAATTGATACTCGTTACGAAGAACTTGCATCAACAATGGGAGCCGATGAAATAAAGAAGTTCTTTCAAGTGACAATTCGTCTATTGCGGCCGTCGTTAGTGGCCGGCATTGCTGTGGCGTGGGCGAGGGCACTCGGTGAGTTTGGTGCGACGATCACTTTTGCCGGCAACATCGCGGGTCGAACTCAGACAACGCCACTGGCGGTGTATTTATTGCTTGAGAGCGATCCGCAGGCTGCATATGCGTTGAGTTTCGTGTTGTTAATTATTTGTGTCGGGGTTTTGGTTTCGATGCGGGACAAATGGCTGGGGTCGCGACGATGACTCTGAAACTTGAAGGCACAGCGACTCTCGGAGCATTCACTTTGAACGCCAATATTGTTGCCGACAATGAAATTATTGCGATAACTGGTGCAAACGGTGTCGGTAAAACAACTCTGTTGCGTGTGCTGGCTGGTTTGGTGAAACTTACGACAGGCACGCTCGTGGTCGACAATTCGGTTTATGACGACGCCACGACAGACAGTTTTGTGCCTGCGCATCAACGCCAGGTATCAATGGTCTTTCAAAACGAGACTCTCTTGCCGTTTTTGTCGGTCAGAGACAACATTGCGTTTCCGTTGCGGATGTCTCGAGTCAGTCGAACTCATGCTCGCGAACTCGCGCAAGAGGCGATTTCGATTCACGCAATTTCTAATCTTGCAGATTTAATGCCGAAAGACCTGTCGGGGGGCCAGGCGCAACGTGTGGCGCTAGTCCGTGCATTCATCTGTACCCCGAAAATTATTCTGCTTGACGAGCCATTGTCGGCGCTCGATGAAAACGCACGCCCAGAGTTACGCAAGTTTCTGCGTGAAAAACTGACAGAAATCGTGGGTTACAAATTCGTTGTGACTCACGACAGACAAGATGTCGATCAAATATGCGACAGAGAAATACATCTCAACTAGTAGTATTTTGCGATGGGCAAATTTCCGGTTGATGCATTTGTCGATGTGTTGGGCGCCAACTCAAAGTTTGCGCAGTCATTTGAAGATGAACACCTAACGGGCACCGCCCGCAAGGGTCTCGCAATCGTCACTTGCATGGATTCGCGGATTAATCCTCTCGCTGTGGTTGGAATGAAGTCAGGTGACGCAAAAATCTTGCGCAACGCAGGCGCCCGAGTCACAGACGACGTGTTGCGAACATTGGTCTTGGCGACGTATCTTTTGGCTGTTGAGCGCGTGCTGATCATGCCCCATACCGATTGTCGAATGGCGAGTGGTGACGAAGAGTCAATACACGCGAGCATCGAAGATAAACATGGCATCGATACTCGAAGTGTTGCGTTTCGAATGGTCACAGACCAACGAGCGGCTCTAGCCGCTGACGTCGCGAGCATTCGTGAATATTCGTTGTTGCCAAAAAACCTGGTCGTTGCCGGAGCGATTTTCGATGTACACACCGGCAGGCTCGAGCCAGTCGACTGCTAATAGAGAATTGCGACGCCGGCGCCCGAGATCGTGGCGATAAGTAGCCACGAGATTAAACCAAGCGCTAGCGGGCGAGCGCCGATGCTACGAAGTTTGCGTGCGTCGACCCCGGCACCGAGGCCGACGAGAGCGCTGGCGAGCAGCGTTTTTTCTATCCATTTGGCGTCACTCAGAAAGACTTCCGGTAATTCAAGAATCGAATTGAGAGCGATTGTCGCCAAGAAACCAACAACGAAAAGTGGAACGAGGGGCGGAAGTTTGACCTGTGTCGCCGTTTCGCTCGAGGGCACTGAATGAGTTGACGCAAGTTTTCGGCGACGGGTGAAACTCACGCCTGCGACCAATGGTGCGAGCAACATCACGCGTGTCAGTTTTACGATGATCGCAGCGTGTTGGGCTTCTTGATCCCCTGATGATGCTGTAGCAACCGTTTGGGCGACGTCGTGCACGCTCGCACCAACCCACGAACCAAATTGCGCACCAGTGAAACCGATTAATTCGGCTGATGCCGGCAACAAAAAAATTGCCAGGGTGCCGCAAATTGTGACGAGTGCGATTGCATAAGCCATGTCGTCATCATCGGCATCACTTACTGGCCGCATTGCGGCGATTGCCGAGGCTCCGCAAATCGAGAAACCTGTTGCTACGAGCAGACTCAGCCCATGTGAGAGACCAAGTTTCTTGCCCAGCCACTGAGTACCGACGAAAGTGATTGCAACTACGACAATCACGAGAATCAAACCAGGCGCACCAAGTTCACGAACTTGAGCAAACGAAAGTTGCAAGCCGAGCAAAACGATGCCAAGTCGCAACAAACTACGGGCAGCAAATCGAATACCTGGGCGACAAATTTCAGGAATTAAACCAAAATTTGAGATCAAAGCCCCGAGTACGACGGCAACCACGAGCGGCGAAATCACGATTGGTGTTGCGGTTTTGACCACTGCTTCAATTGTGAATGCAACCGCAACAACAATGGCGCAGAGACCGAGACCGGGCAAATGTTTGCGCATCATGACACTGTGAGATTAACTCGCAAATTACCTGTAACCCGAGAAAGCAAAGAGCCCCAGCCGAAGCCGGGGCTCTTCGTATTCAATTCGGTGTTGCGATTTAGGCTTCTTTGTAACCTTCTGCCTTTGAGCGTGCGATTGCAATGCCCAAGATCAAAAGACCATAACCTGGCTTGGCAAGCACGTCGGCGATTGTGTAACCGACTTGAATATATGTCTGCGACTGGAGTGCTTCGAGTCCAATTGCCTTGGCCAAGAAACTCTCACTGTCACCCAAGAGGTAAGCAATTGGGTAGACCGACCAAGTAATCAACAACACATATCGAAGGTTGTTGAGTTTCTTGCCGATCTCGCCAGATTGACTCTTCAGTGCTTTGCCGACACCGCCTGCGAAAAGCTCCCAAAGGATGTAGACAAATGGCACCATTGCAACGATCCACCAGATCATGCTGGCGTCGCTTCCTGCTGCTGCAGTCTCACCTGGGTAACCAAATGCGATCATCAACAATGCTGCAACTGCAAGCTTTGTTGTCAGACCACTTGCTTTTTCCTTGGCGACGCCTGAGACGACGACAAGTTCTGCTACAAGTAGTGGAACTGTCAAGAGCCAGTCTGCGTAGCGGTAGCCGTCGTTCCATGGTGCACCCTCAGCAAAATTGCTGAACATTCGCCAGTAGTGATAAGCGGCGATACCGCAAATCATCGCTGACATTGTTACTGCACTGCGATACGCAGGTGATACTCGACTTCGTGACACCAAGTAGTAAACGAACGAGATTGCCATCGCTGCTACAGCGAAAGAAAGCGCGTTGTAAACTAACTGGTCATTGCTCGTTACGAGCTTTTCCATTTCCATTTAGATTCCTCCCAGAAATATCTATCAAGTTCCGGACAACTAATGTCGCCCTTTTTGAACTCGACTAAATAATAATTCGGGATAGACGCTAAATGCGAACTTTTAAGACCTGTAAAACCCCTTGTTTTACGCAAGGTATCCTTAACTTATGGCAAATATTGCGGCTGTCGTGCGTCGCAAGGTCGCCAACTGGACGGTTACCGTCGTGCGCAAAGACGGCTCGCGAGCGACAAAACCTGATGTCTTGGTAACCGAAGAGCCGCTCGAAATACGCGCCGAATCGCCGAGTCAAGAGGTGCAACCGATTGCAGTGACGATGCGCACACCAGGTCACGATTTTGAACTCGCCGTCGGGTTTTTATTCACCGAAGGAATGATCAAGCATTCAGATGATGTTCGCACTGTGCGTTATTGCCAGTTGCCAGATTCGGCTGAACAGCAATTCAACGTCGTGACTGTCTCTTTGGCGGCACCATTTGACGAAGCCCTTTCGCGTCGTGGAATGGTGACATCGGCAAGTTGTGGTATTTGCGGTACAACTTCAATCGAACAACTCGCGCAAACAGTAAGTGGTATTGATCCCAACAAGGGTCCAGTTTTGACTGCGAAATTGCTTGTTGCTCTTCCTGAGATCATTCGAGAGATGCAACCAACTTTTGATCGCACTGGTGGGTTGCACGCTGCAGGGTTGGTAGACGCGTCGGGTGATGCATATTGCGTGCGCGAAGACATTGGTCGACACAATGCCGTCGACAAAGTAATTGGCAAAGCAGTTCTGGATGGGAAACTTCCGATCAGCAATCATGTGCTGGTCGTGAGCGGTCGATTGTCTTTTGAGATAATTCAAAAAGCGGCAATGGCAGGCATCGCGTTCATTGCTGCAGTTGGCGCGCCGTCAAGTTTGAGCGTTGAAACCGCCGAAAATCTCGGCATCACGCTTGTTGGTTTTGTGCGTGATGGCACGGCGAATATTTATACTCACGCTCACAGAATCACGAACTAGATAGTCTTAGGTCGACTAGCCCTTGTAGCTCAGTGGATAGAGCACCGGACTTCTAATCCGTAGGTCGCAGGTTCAAATCCTGCCGAGGGCGCCAAAACGTTGTAGTTAAACAGTGGCAGTTTCGCCGCGCAGCGCAGGGTGAATCATGTTTTCGCGAGGCAGTGCAATCGGCAAGTATTCGCGGATCTTGGCATCAATTTCTTCGGGAATGTGGCTCGGGAAATTGTTGTCGAGAACTTGCTTGACTTTGGCGATCGCCACATCAATGATTTGTGGTCGACCGACTTCGTTCCATTCTTTTGGACTCAAGCGGTCACCAACAGCAGGGTAGATGTATTCGGTCTGCATGATGTCAAGAGTCTGTTTCGCACCCAAATAGTGGCCCGGGCCGCCGATAACTGCGGCGCGAATCGTGTCAACTGACAAAGACTCGTCAGTAACTTCGATGCCCTTGATCGTGCGTTGCACTGCACCAACGATGTCGTTGTCGAGCACCACGCCTTCAAGTGAGAAGCCGAGCAAACTGCCGTGCATACCGGCAGATTCGTAGATCAAGTTCATGCCAGCGTTACCGACCAGTGCGTGGTTGTAACCTTTTTCTGCGCCTGCCTGTGCGTCAGGAATTTTCGAGTCGCTGATCCCAGATGATGTGCCACCAGTGAGATCGTAGAAGTGTGCCATTTGCGCGCTTGCTGCCGAAAGAATCGCCTGCTCAGGGCTACCGCCAGACATTGCACCCGAGCGCAAATCAGAAACGAACGACCAAGTACCAAAAATTGCAGGGTGACCAGGCACTAGTGCATTGACATATGCCAAACCTGCGAGCACTTCAGCAACTTCTTGTACGAGTGCACCTGCAAGAGCCGCTGGTGCAGTTGCACCGGCTTGACCAGCCGACAACAACAACACAGGCATTCCGCCGTAAACAGCAGTCTCTAAACAACGACACGCATCTGTGGCGAACTTAAGTGGTGGCACTACAAAGCAATTTGACTGACTAACAAACGGACGAGCGCGCCACTTGTCTTCGCCCCCGGCGATGTCGTGCAACATTCGCAACGACGCGTCAAGATGGTCTGGGTGTACCCATGATGTACCGACGTGTTTTGTCGTGCCGCTGACGCTCAAATAGCAAGTGTTGATATCCATCTCGGCTGGGTCTGGCAAATCTCGAGGCACAACTGTGCGTTGATAAAAGTGGATATGTTCCATTTGGTCGACGAGTCGCGCAATATCGTAGGCGTCTTGCGAAAGTGATTCGCGATATTCGCCGGTTTTCGGGTCGACGATGTAAACGGCGGCACCAGCAGTGCCGAAATAAACTTTCTTACCCCAAGGCTCCATGTCGTATTTTGGGTCTTGACCGTAGAGCGTGAACTTGCGAGCAGCAATTGACAGCGTGTGTTCGATCAGACTGCGAGGAAACAACAGACGACCTTCGGGTGAGAGTGTGCAACCAAGTGGCGTCAACGCGTTGATACAAGTTGGTATCGCATCGGCGAGACCGATATTTTCGAGAACATCAATCGCTGCGTTGTGAACTTTCAAAACTTCGGCATCTGTTAGAGGCTTGTATCGACCGCTCTCCATGCCTGGGTTTACTGGGCGAATATCAAGGGCGAGTGGTGCGGCTCGAAGTGCGCGTCGCGCACCCGGGCCACCGCGGCGACTTGGTTGCTGAGAACTTGTCATGATGCAATCATATTACGACTTGACGCGCAAACTCTTGGGATCATAGAACGGGTCAAGCGACGCTTTGGCGGCAACGCGTTCGCCAGCGACTTCGATTTCGTAATTGCCGTCTGTGACAAATGTTTTGTCAGCGAGACCATATTTGTTCGTGATGTAACCCATGCCAAGTGAGGCATTAACCGTATGGCCGAACATACCCGAAGTGATGCTGCCGACGATTTCGCCGTTGCGCCAAATCGGTTCGTTGTGATAAAGCAAACAATCGGGGTCGGCGAGCGAAAACTGCACCATGCGCTTGGTCAGCCCAGATTCTTTTTGCTTGGCGAGTGCATCGCGGCCGATGAAGCCATCCTGCTTGTTCATCGCCACTACGAAACCAAGGCCCGCTTCAAGTGGTGTGTCGTCGGGTGAAACATCGTGACCCCAATGGCGGTAGCCCTTCTCGGTGCGCAACGAGTTGAGTGCGTGATACCCAGCGTGGCGCAGATCAAACTCTTTGCCTGCATTTGTTATCGCGTCGAATACAGACATCGCAAACTCGGTGGGTATGTAGATCTCCCAGCCAAGTTCGCCGACATAAGTAATGCGATTGGCACGCACGCGGGCATAAGCCAAGTCGATAATTTTTGAAGTGCCAAAAGCGAATGCCTCGTTCGATAAATCGTCAGGCGTAAGCGACGAGAGCAAGTCGCGCGAGTTTGGGCCCATCACGCTGAGCACCGCTTGCCCTGACGAAACATCAATCGCCATCGCCCGCGCCGTTGCAGGAATGTGGTCGCGTAACCAAGCGAAATCGCGAACCTGTGTGGCTGCCGCAGTGACTATTAAATACGAGTCGAGTGCTTGGCGCGTTACGGTGAGATCGGCTTCGATACCGCCTGTTTCGTTTAACCATTGTGTGTAGACGATTTTGCCGACCGGCACGTCGACCTCGTTGGCACAAATTTGATTGAGCACCGACATCGCGTCTGGTCCCTGCAAAATAAATTTGCCGAATGACGACTGATCAAATAAGCCGACGGCGTTACGTACAGCGTGATGCTCTTGCGCCGAGTAGCCAAACCAATTCTGTTTGCCATATGTATATATGTATTCAGGTTTCACGCCCGCAGGTGCAAACCAGTTGGTGCGCTCCCAACCCGCGACTTCACCAAAGCAAGCGCCGCGTTCGGCAAGACGATCGTGCAAAACAGATTTGCGAACTCCGCGAGCGGTTTCTGGTTGTCTGAATGGCCAGTGCATCGCATACAACAAGCCCAGTGTCTCGACCGTGCGGTCGTGCAGATATTTTTTGTTGCGTTGATACGGCATTGATCGGCGAACATCCACGTCCCACAAATCCATTGGTGGGCGACCGTCGAGAATCCAGTCGGCGAGAACTTTGCCAGCACCGCCCGACGACTGAATGCCGATCGAGTTGAAACCTGCGGCGACGAAAAGATTTTCAACATCTGGTGATTCGCCGAGCAAGTATCTGTCATCGGGCGTGAACGACTCGGGGCCATTAAAAAATAATCTGATGCCGGTTTTGGCGAGCAATGGCATGCGATGTGTTGCGGCTGCGACTAGTGGTTCGATGTGTTCAAAATCCTCTGGTAGCGATGTGAAGGAGAAGTCCTCAGAGATTCCTTTCATGCCCCATGGTTTGGCAACTGGCTCGAACCAACCGACCAAAGTTTGCCGGCATCTTCTTTGAAATATCCACAACCGTCTGGGTCGCGCAGTACCGGCATGTTTGGCGAAATATCAGGCACTGCCTCGGTAACGATATAAAAGTGTTCGGCGGCATGAAGTGGCACGATTGCGCCCGCTGCGTCGGCGAGATCGCGCGCCCACATGCCAGCGCAATTGACAATGAACTCGGCACGAATATCTGCCTGAGCGTTGCCGGCATCGCCCTGAGTCGTCTTAACGCCAACTGCGCGGCCATCTTCGACGATGATCGAATCAACTTTGATGTTTTCAACGATTTTTACCCCTAGTGCTCGTGCGCCTTTGGCGAGAGCCTGCGTTGTGTCAATCGGGTTCACTACGCCATCATTCGGTAAGTGCACACCACCAACTAGGTCATCAACTCTTGCCAGTGGAAGCAACTCCGAAATTTCTTTGGGTGAAATTATGTTCACGTCTAAACCAAAAACTCGCGCCATCGAAGCACCGCGTTTTAGTTCTTCGAATCGCTCGTGATTGGGTGCGACTGCCACAGAGCCACGTTGTTGAAACCCAGTTGCTTGCCCGGTTTCGGCTTCAAGAGTTTTGAACAGGTTCGTGGTGTATTGCGCGAGACGAGTCAGGTTATGAGTCGCGCGCAACTGACCGACCAAGCCGGCTGCATGCCAAGTAGTGCCGCAAGTGAGTTGTTTTCGCTCAAGTAATACAACGTCGGTACAACCGCGAAGTGCAAGATGGTACGCCACGCTGCAACCGACAATGCCACCGCCAACTATTACTACGCGCGCATTTTTCGGTAAATCTGCCATTTGATGCCTCTTGATTCGATCACAATTTGTTTCATCAGCGTTGATTAACTCTTTAGCCTCGATAACGCTACAGTTTGGCACTGAATTTAAGAAAACTACAACATGAAAAGACAGGTTTTAGAAAATGAGCGAGAGAGCAAAAATTGTAATTATTGGTGGCGGCATCGCCGGTTGCAGCGCGCTTTACCATCTCGCCAAAATGGGTTGCACCGATGTTCTGTTGCTTGAACGCGATGAACTGACATCGGGTTCTACCTGGCACGCCGCGGGAAACGTACCGACTTATTCAACTAGTTGGAGCGTGATGCAAGTGCAGAAATATTCTGCAGCGCTCTACCGAGAGTTGGCCAAAGACAAAGACTTTCCAATTAGTTATCACGTGACGGGATCTGTTCGCCTTGCACACAGCGAAGAACGCATGGCCGAGTTTCGCCACGTCAAGAGCATGGCGCGCGCCAACAACATGGAGTACGACATGCTCACACCTGCAGATCTCGTTGACCGATATCCGTTGATTAAAACTCACGATTTACTCGGCGCACTTTGGGATCCACTGGACGGCGATATCGACCCCTCGCAAGTTACTCAGGCGATGGCTCGTGCCGCACGTGCACTTGGTGCCCGTGTGCGTCGTAACGAACGCGTGACCGCATTGCGTCAACACAAAAATTTTGAATGGACAGTCACGACCAACGCTGCCGGCGTCGAAAACGAAATCGAATGCGAAATTGTCATCAACGCCGCTGGTTACCGGGCGGGCGAAGTGATGCAGTTAATTGACCGTCATCTGCCGATCATGACAATGGCTCATCAATATTTGATCACAGAAGAAATAGACGAACTTGCAGCGCGCAGCGAGCCGTTGCCGTTGCTTCGCGATCCGGACACCTCTTACTATTTGCGACAAGAACGCAGCGGGTTTATTCTCGGACCATACGAATGGCAAGCAACACCGATGTGGCTTGACGGAATCCCAGATCAATTCGCGAACCAATTGTGGCCAGACGAACTTGAAAGACTCGAGAAACAAATTCTTGATGCGGGTGAGCGAGTGCCAGTTTTGGCTGATGCGGGTATCGCGCGCGTCGTCAACGGACCAATCCCATATGCGCCAGACGGCAACCCGTATCTAGGGCCCGAGCGAGGCATGCGAAATTTCTTTCACTGCAACACATTTAGTTTCGGTATTGCTCAAGGTGGCGGGGCAGGCAAAGCAATTGCCGAATGGATTCTTGAAGGTCGCCCAGAGTTTGACTTGTGGGCGATTGATCGTCGTCGTTATAAGGCTTACGCGACAACGCAGTACACGGTCGATAAAGCAGTTGAGGTTTATCAAAACGAATACGCGATGGGGTTTCCATTTGAAGAACGTCCAGCGGGTCGACCTGCATACATGTCGCCGTTATATGAGCAGTTGAAGAAAAAAGGTGCGGCGTATGGTGCGCGCGGTGGTTGGGAGCGACCAACTTATTTTGATCCTAAGAACGAAGTTACAGATCACTCATTGTCATTTTTTAGACGCAACGGCTGGCGCAAAGTTGTGGCCAAAGAAGTGCATGCGGCACGCAATGGTGTCGCGGTTCTTGATCTGCCAGGCTTTACGAAAATTGAAGTAAAGGGGCCTGGTGCATTTGCGTATCTCGACAATTTGTTATGCACCAAGTTGCCGAAAGTTGGCAGAATAAGTCTTGTTTATGCGTTGTTGTCAGATGGCAAAGTTCTGAGCGAGTTCACGGTCGTGCGAGTCGCAGAAGATAGTTTCTATCTCGTTGGTGCCGCGGGTTCTGAGTGGCACGATCTGGATGTTCTCGAGATGGCGCTGCCGACCGATGGTTCGGTGACGCTAAAAAATGTCACTGCAGATTACGGCTCAATTATTTTGGTCGGCCCACGATCACGTGATGTTCTATCGCAAGTCACGACGACACCAGTTGATAATGCATCCTTCAAATGGTTGTCGGCGCAGATGATAGATACGGCGGTCGGCCCAGTTCGTGCATTGCGCGTGAACTACGTCGGCGAACTCGGCTGGGAGTTGCATGCATCAAACGATCAAATGGTTGCGCTTTACGATGCGATTTGGAAGGCTGGCGAGAAATTTGGAATCGCCGACATGGGCATTTATGCAGTCGACAGTTTGCGTCTTGATAAGTGTTATCGCGGATGGAAAGCCGATCTCGAAATTGGTTTCTCTCCGTTTGATGCATCGCTAGATCGATTCGTTGATCTAAACAAACCAAAGTTTGTCGGTCGCGAAGCATTGATCGCCGAAAAGGCTCGAGGCTCGGCATATCGATTCGTGCCAATGACTCTCGACGAAGATGGCGATGCGGATGCACCATTCTGCGCGTCAGTGTTCAGCGGCGAAAAACGAATAGGCATTATCACTTCTGGTGGCTGGAGTTTCACGTTGAACAAGAGCGTGGCGTTGGCTTATGTGCGTCCAGAATTTGAGGCACCAGGTACGAAAGTTGAGATCGAAATTTTCGGCTCGCGAAAATTGGCAACGATTGGACTCGAACCACTGTTCGACCCGAAAAATGATCGACTGCGTTCTTGAAAATCAACTTAAGAGGCGTTAATCACCCATATCTGGCGTATTATGTGGGGTCTGACTTTAGAAGGGTTGTTTAGTGAAATTTAAGCCGAAGAAGGGTGACACTGTCATCTATCCGCAACACGGTGCATGCGTGGTTCTGAATATGAAGCGTATGAAGGCGTTCGGCAAGACCCAAGATTATTTGATTCTTAAAACAGTAATCAACGAGATGACGCTGTCGATTCCGGTTGATCAAATTTCTACCGTTGGTGTTCGTCCACCAGTTTCTTCGAGCGAGCTTCAAGATTTGGTTTCGGTGCTGGCCAAGGCAGACCCTCGTGTGCCCGCAAACTGGTCGCGCCGTTTTAAAAATCACCAAGAAAAACTCAAAAGTGGCGATGTCTATCAAGTTGCAGAAGTTGTTCGAAACCTCTGCGGCCCGCGATCGCGACTCGGCATTGTCGGCCGCAGAAAAAACCATGTATGACCGTGCGCGTGTCAATCTAATTTCAGAGATTCAACCAGCGCTTCGAGTGACAACCGAAGAAGCCGAGATTTATCTTGACAAGGCGCTCGAAAAAGGTGTGCTCAAACCTGCCAAGACAGTTGCCAAAACCGTTGCTAAGCCGGTTGCAAAGGTCGCAGCCAAGAAAATTGCCAAGCCAGTTGCGAAAGCTGCAGCCAAGAAAGTTGCCAAGCCTGCCGCCAAAGTCGCAAAGGCTGTCGCAAAAAAGAAGTGATCGCAGAAAAGATATTTGGGTTTAAGAAAGCGTAACCAAATTATGAAGATCGGATTCTGCGGACTCGGCGTCATGGGTTCGCCAATGGCGCGACATCTCGCCTCTGCAGGCCACGACATAACTGTGTATAACCGCAATACCGAAAAAGCAAAACAGTGGGTCGCAGATCATGGCGGAAGTTTTGCCTTGACGCCTCGTGAAGTTGCCCAAGCCAGCGACATCGTGATGGTTTGTGTCGGCAACGACGACGATGTTCGCAGTGTCGTGCTCGGCGCAGACGGTGTACTTGCTGGGCTAAAACTGGCTCAGTTTTGGTTGACCACACAACGGCGTCGGCCACCCTGGCTCGAGAACTTTCTGCGATTTGCGCATCAAAAGAGATTGGCTTCATTGATGCACCAGTGTCTGGAGGTCAAGCCGGTGCCGAAAACGGTGCGCTTACCGTGATGTGTGGCTGTGATGATCAAAAAGTTTTCGATCGCGTACGACCTGTGTTTGATGCTTACGCCAAAGCCTGTCAGCGAATGGGTGATGCGGGGTCGGGGCAGTTAACGAAAATGGTCAACCAAATCTGTATTGCTGGCGTCGTCTCGGGTTTGGCAGAGGCGCTCAACTTCGCGGTTCGAGCCGGGCTTGACGCAGATCAAGTTGTCGAAGTGATTTCAAAAGGTGCCGCGCAGTCATGGCAAATGGAAAACCGTTCGAAGACAATGGTTCGTGACGAGTTTGAATTTGGGTTTGCCGCCGAGTGGATGCGCAAAGATCTCGGCATTTGTTTCGACGAAGCGAAAAATAACGGCGCAGACTTGACGATGACGAAACTCGTCGATGCACTTTACGCCAAAGTAATAGCCATGGGCGGCGCCCGATGGGATACCAGCAGCCTGATGAAACTTCTAACGCACCCCGAGAAATAAGTCGATCATGCTCGCGCTGAGCCAGAGAACGCGCGCTATTTGCCTGAGGCGGCTGCCGCAAATGCGTCGAGCAGTTTGTCGAGTTGCGAGTCGGTAATAACTAGAGGTGGACAAAAAGTATTCGTGTCGGCGTTTATCGCGCGGGTGATCGCGCCCAACTCGAGCATTCGGTCACGAATCTTGATGTTGCTTTGAGTTGAGTGCAAACCGGCAGCCCAAACGGCGCCGTCTCCACGAGCGTGATCGATCACGCCGTCTCGGGCTAATGCTGTTAATGCTTCGCCAATTCGTTTGCCGATATGCACGGCGCGATCGCGCAAACCCTCGCGCTCAATTATTTCGAGGTTGGTGATCGCCGCCGCACAAGCCGCAGCGTGACCCGAGTATGTATAGCCATGTCGCAAAATGAAATCAGCGTCAGCCTCGAGTGGTTCGCGCACTGCGCTACCGACGAACACGCCACCAAGGGGCTGATAGCCAGAAGTGACAGCCTTGGCAAAGCACAACAAATCAGGGTTGACTTTGTAAAAATTCGCACCGAACCAAGTGCCAAGTCGAGCGAAGCCGGTGATCACTTCGTCAAAAATCAAGAACGCGCCATGTTTGTCGCAAAGTTTGCGCAAACCCTCTAAATATCCTGGTACAGGCGGGTAGACGCCACCGGCACCTTGCAATGGTTCGGCGAGAACTGCCGCAATTGTGTTGCCCCGTTGCGACATTAAAAACTGACATCGCCTCAAGATCATCACTCGCAACTTGCTCAACATCTGGAACTAGTGGTCCGTAGCCGATTTTGTTTAGTGGCAAGCCCTGCGCACTCGTGCCGCCATAGTTGGTGCCGTGATACCCACGCGTTCGCGAGATGATCACGGTTCGCTCGGGTTGGCCCGCTTGAACATGCGCCAGGCGTGCGAGTTTCATCGCCGAGTCGACGGCTTCTGATCCACTACCGCAGAAAAATACGCGAGCATCAGGCATTGGGCAAAGTGAAACCAACTTCGCCGCGAGCTTTTCGACTGGTTCGCTTGTAAACGGATCAAATGTCGAATATGCCTCAAGTGTCGAGATTTGTTTTGCGACCGCGTCGGCAATTTCTTTTCGACCGTGACCAACAGCGCAATACCAAAGACTTGCCATGCCATCAACTAGTTCATTGCCTTTTTCATCCCAAACGAGCGCACCTTGACCCCGCACAAGTTTGATGAAATTATCTTTTGTTGGTTTGGCAAAAGGGTGAAGAAATGCGTTGGTTCGGTTCGCGGCGCTCGTCATTTCATTTACTTTAGTTCAGTTTGCCCTAATAGGCTTATGGACGTATGAAGGGGCTGATTCTTTCTGGTGGCGCCGGCACGCGTTTGCGACCAATCACACACACGAGCGCCAAACAACTCGTGCCGATCGCCAACAAGCCAATTTTGTTTTATGGGATCGAGGCCATGGCACGTGCGGGCATTCGTGAAATCGGAATCATCGTTGGTTCAACTCGTGAAGAGATCAAATCCGCAGTTGGTGACGGCAGCCAGTTCGGCGTAAAAGTCACATACATTCCACAAGACGAGCCGCTGGGTTTGGCTCACTGCGTATTGATCGCCGACAAGTTTCTTGGTGACGATGATTTCATTATGTACCTCGGTGACAACATGCTCGAACAAGGTCTCGAAGAATTCGTGACCGAGTTTGAAAGTGCACGAGCGAGCAGTGCAAAAGATAAACCTGCGGCGCAGATTTTGCTTTGCCATGTTGAAGATCCTCGCCAATTTGGTGTTGCCGAAGTTGATCAACACGGCAACGTTGTGCGGTTGGTCGAAAAGCCGAAAGATCCGCCGTCAGATCTTGCGCTCGTCGGAGTTTATTTGTTCGACAAGACGATCAATAAAGCGGTGCGCTCTATCAAACCGTCTTCACGTGGAGAACTAGAGATCACGGACGCAATTCAGTGGCTCGTCGACAACAAGTTTCCGGTGCGACATAAAGTTTTGCAAGGTTGGTGGATCGATACGGGCAAGAAAGATCCGTTGCTTGAATGCAATCGCTTGGTGCTTGACGCGATGAAAACTAAAATGGAAGGCACCGTCGACGCAGCGTCAGAGATTCAAGGCCGCGTGACCATTGAGGCAGGCGCAAAGGTGTCGAACTCGCGCATTCGTGGCCCAGTGGTTATTGGTGCGGGCGCAATTATTGAAGACAGTTATATTGGTCCGTATACATCGCTTGGCAATAATTGTCGCGTTATTAAATCTGAGATGGATCATTCGGTTGTGCTTGACGGAAGTTCAATCGTGGGCGTTTCAAAACTCACTGATTCGCTGATCGGCAAAGATGTTGAGGTGATCCGAAGTATCCAACAGCCACGGGCACTTCGCTTGATGCTCGGCGATGACTCGAAAGTAGAACTCGAATAATGGCAAAAATCACAGAATCAACACTGATCAAGGGCGTGCAAATAGTCGAGCCTCAGGCGTTCGGCGACTCACGCGGAACTTTCATCGAAACATATCGGCGCGAGTGGTTTCCGCTTGGTCGCGAAATGTTGCAGGGCAATCGTGGTGACCGTCAGGCGGGATGCGTCGTTGGCTTGCATTATCACTTGCATCAGGCCGACTACTGGTACGTGCCGATCGGCAGTTGCCGCGTTGTATTGCACGATCTGCGTGTTGGCTCACCGACCGATGGTGCGACTCAAGTAATCGATATTGGTGCTCGGGCTGACGGCACACACGATCACCGTGGAATATTTATTCCGCCTGGTGTGGCGCACGGTTTTGCGTCGCTCACCAACATGGCGATCACATATCTGGTTGACAGTTATTACAACCCGAAAGATGAATTGGGTTTGGCATATAACGACAAAGCGGTTGATGCCGACTGGGGTGTTGCATCACCGATTCTGTCTGATCGCGACGCGGCTAATCCGACGAGAGATGCGATTGATGCGCAGGTGCGACCTTTTTGGCCAATGCGGACATAACTAATTTATGAAAATTTTCGTAACAGGCGGTGCAGGTTTTATTGGTTCGAACTATGTGCGGTGGGTATTTGCCAACACAGACCACGAAGTAACTGTCTACGACTCGTTGACATACGCCGGCAATTTGTCGACGCTCAAAGACGTTGACGACAGTCCGAGATTCAAATTCATCAAAGGCAACATCTGTCAACCTGGCGATGTCGAAACGGCGATGGCTGGCCACGATGCAGTCGTGCACTTTGCCGCCGAGAGCCACGTAGACAGGTCTATTGCTGGCAGCGAAGATTTTATTTTGACGAATTGTTTTGGCACGAATGTCGTGATCGATGCAGCGCGACGACTGAACATTTCGCGCGTTTTACATATCGGCACCGACGAGGTTTACGGTTCTGTAGAGACCGGCTCATCGCGCGAGAGCGATCCACTTGAGCCGCGCAGTCCTTATTCGGCATCTAAAGCCGGCTCTGATTTGATTGCTTTGTCGTATTTTTCGACGCACGGTACACCAGTTGTTGTAACTCGTTGCACCAACAATTTTGGCCCGTTTCAATATCCAGAAAAAGCGATTCCGTTGTTTACGACAAATCTGCTTGACGACAAACAGATACCTCTATATGGTGATGGTCTTAACGAACGCGATTGGATCTATGTTGACGATCATTGTTCGGGCGTGCACTTGGCTCTTGAGCACGGCCTAGCTGGCGAGATATATAACATCGGCGCCGGCAATGAAACCGCGAATCGCGTTCTAGTCGACAAACTTTTGGCGCAACTTGGCAAAGACGAATCAAGTGTGAAATATGTTGCCGACCGACTTGGCCATGATCGTCGCTACTCAGTTGATATCTCGAAGATTACAAAACTGGGCTGGAAGCGAACTCGTTCACTTGACGAAGCGCTCGAAGCAACGGTTAATTGGTATCGCGATAATCGCTGGTGGTGGGAGCCCCTGAAAGCCAAAAAATAGTGAAACTGCTAATCACCGGCGCATCTGGACAACTGGGTACAGATTTAGTTTTGTCGGCACAAAAATCTGGTCATCAAGTTGTTGCGACCAGCCACGATGACCTAGACATCACGAACAAATCGCAGGTCGATCGGGTTGTCGGCGAAGCAAAAGCCGATGCGATTATTCATGCGGCTGCGTGGACAGCCGTTGACGCTTGCGAATCAGACCCACAAAAAGCAATGGCGGTGAATCGCGACGGCACAGCGAATATTGCTTCGGCGGCCCGCGAGTCTGGCGCGCGAGTCATATATATATCCACTGATTATGTTTTCGACGGCACAAAACCCACACCTTATACAGAGAGTGATTTGCCGAATCCGCAATCTGTTTACGGTGCGAGCAAACTCGCCGGCGAACAACAATTAGATCTAACGACTGACCAAATAATTCGAATCTCGTGGGTCTGCGGAGAACACGGCGCAAACATGGTCAAAACTATTCTTCGGCTAGCTGCGACTAATCCGACGCTGACATTTGTCGATGACCAAATTGGTTCGCCTACATTTACGAGCGATGCTGCACCAGCGATCGTTGAATTGGCAACTAGCGATAGTGCAGGTATTTGGCATTTAACGAATCAAGGCTCAACAAGTTGGTTCGGCTTTGCACGCGATGTTCTGAGTGCAGCGGGCCAAGATCCGAATCGAGTGATCGCCACGACAACAGAGTTGCTTCAACCTGCAAGGCCAGCCAAACGCCCAGCAAATTCAGTGTTAGATAATGCGCGAATGCGTCAGGCAAACCTGACGATGCTTGACGACTATCACATACCGCTACAGCGACTTGTAGATGCTCTGACGAGTTAAGGTTTAGTTGTGGATCGAAAATCTCTGTTGCGAGAAATCGAACCAGTTGCTGGCGAGTTATTAAATCGACATCTGGGTGTGGCCAAAGAATGGTTTCCGCATGAGATGGTTCCGTATAGCCGCGGCAAAGATTTTGTGGCTGGCGAACAATGGAAAGATAGCGATGCTGATTTCGGAGCGGTTAATAACGAAATGTCAGATGCCGTGCGTGCATCGCTTTACGTAAATCTGCTGACTGAAGATAATTTGCCGTATTACTTTCGAGACATTGATCAGTTGTTCGGCAACGACGGTGCTTACGGTGAATGGGGTCGCAACTGGACAGCAGAAGAGGGCCGACATTCAATTGTGATTCGCGATTATCTCACAGTGACGCGGGCAATTGACCCGATTGCTCTAGAGCGGGCACGTATGCAACAAGTGCGCACTGGGCAAGTGCCGGCGCCATTAGATCTTTATGAAGCGCTCGCATACTTGAGCATGCAAGAACTTGCAACCCGAATCGCGCACCGCAACACTGGCAAAGCGATGGCCGACGAAGTTGGTCAGGCGATCATGTCGCGCGTGGGCAACGACGAAAACTTGCATTATTTGTTTTTACCGCGATTTGGCAACGGCGGCGATCGCCGTTGATCCCTCGAACATGGTCATAGGTATCGAGCGGGCAGTACGAACTTTTGCGATGCCCGGCACTGGCATCACAGATTTTGAAAAACTGTCGCGAGAAATTGCTCGCGTTGGCATTTACGACCTGGCGATTCACCACGAACAGATTTTGGTGCCAGTCGTGTTGCGACATTGGAAACTCGAACAATTAACAGCTCTGAGCGATGAAGCCGAAAAAGCCCGCGAGGCGTTGCTTAAGCGAATTGAGCGAATCGGCAAGGTCGGTGCCAAAATGGCCAAAGACAGGGTTTTGGCTTAAATTTAGAGCTTTAGAGCCTCAAAGCCATTAAGCCAATAGTGTCATTGTGCAAAAAATGGCAAATTAGGTTTTGACGCTTGCGAAGGTTGTGGCATTTGGCATATAGTTATGGGTCGGCGTGGTGGGCCGAGAAATTATTTAACTACGCCAAATAAATATCCAGATCAACAAGGGGACATAAATGTCAACAATTGAGCAAACAACAAATGAAGTTTCGACAAACGGTTTGTCGCGACGTCATTTTATCCAAGCAGCAACTGCGGCAGGTGTAGCAATACCCCTTGCACAAATGGTCGGAGGATCATCAGCAGGCGCAGCGTCGACAACCTTACGTTTGGCTTCGGGCAAACAAGAGCACGTAATCGCACCATGGGAAACTTCAGGCGGAAGTCTTTTCGCGTTGAGCATGGTCGGCGAGTGGCTTACATGGCAGTTGCCAAACGGCAAACTTGAGCCACGTATTGCCGAGTCATGGACATCGTCCGCAGACGCGAAACAATGGGTTTTCAACATTCGCCAAGGTGTCAAGTTCAATGACGGTACACCGCTTACTGCTGACGATGTTGTTTACACATTTACTTCGATCTTCGACAAGACAATCACCAAGGGCGTCTCACGAAGCAAGGGAAATTATGACAACATTCTTGATGCCAAGGGTGTAGTCAAAGTTAATGCGAACACCGTTCAATTCAACTTGCTTCAACCAAACGGAAACTTCCCGTATTTCGTTTCGTCGGCATGCTACGGAATGTGCATAATCAAGAACAAGGCATTCGGTGGTGCAGGTTGGGAAAGACAATGATCGCGGCCGGTCCATGGAAGATGGTCAGCCACACTCCAACTGAAATCACCGTCTACGAGAAAAACCCGTACTACTGGGATCCAAGTTTCAACCCTGCCTACAGCAAAGTTGAACTGGTTCAATTCGTCTCTGCAGCAACTGCAGTGCCGCTATTGAAGACAGGCAAACTTGACTACATCGGTGCAATGGAAGCAGCAGATGCGCTTACGCTTGATAAGGCGAAGTTCACGGTTAATACGCTTCCTGCTGGTGCAGGTTTTGCCCACGTCCACATGCGCACGAACTTCGGTCCCTTCCAGGACAAGCGAGTTCGCGAAGCAGCAGCACTTACAATCGACCGTCCAGGTTATGTAAATGGCGTAATGAAAGGTATTGGTGGCATTGTCGGTAACGACAGCGTCATGGATCCTTATGTAACTGCAGATAAGTCAGTACCGCAACGAAAGCAGGACCTTGCAAAGCGAAGGCCTTGATGGCAGAAGCTGGTGTTCCAAACGGTTTCAAAGTTGACTTGTCAACTTGGGCACGTGACGACATCAACAAATACGCAAAACTCATCAAGACTTCATTTGCAAAAATCGGCATCAAGGTCAACTTGTTTATTGACGGTTCAGATGGTGGTTCGGCTGTTTACTACACATACGATCCATATCCATCCAAGCCAGGCAAAGTTAACCAATTCGACAACCACTCTTGGTTGGCTTCGAATTTGGGCATCGTTGACTGGGCAGGCCGTGGCGTTCCAGACCAGTACTTGATGCGTGAGTGGCGTTCAACTGGTGACTGGAGTGGTGCAATGCTTGACAGTCGCGTCATGGACGCAGCGATTGACGAGTACTTGCAGGCACTTACACCTGCTGCCAAGAAGAAGGCAAGTAAGAAGATTCAATTAGCCTCGCTCGACGAGACTCCTTACATTCTTGCTTACACTTCAAACTTGATTACTGCAGGTCGAAAGTCATTGACCGGCATGGTTGTTAACGGAATGGGTCAATACGACGCCCGCGCCGCGAAATAAATAACCAATAACTAGTTAAGAATAATTTAAGAGAGTCAGGGCGAAAGCCCTGACTCTCTTTTTTTGTGCCGATTGTCTCGTTGTTGGCTGCAGAATATAAACTCTTTGAAGTCATGAAAAAGTTTATTTTAAAGCGACTTGGTTTGTCGGTAATCACCGTTTTTTTGGTGGCCGTAATAGTTTTTTTCTTGACCCATATTTTGCCAGGTAACGTCGCGCGCCAATATTTGGGTCGTGGAGCAACCGAAGAAGACTTGGTTGAGTTCAGGCGAGTATTTGGTCTTGATAAATCTCTGTTGTCACAATTGTTCATCTGGATAAAAGACTTGTTGCAGGGTGATTTGGGTACATCGATGCAGTATCGCGGTCCTGTGTCTGATTTATTGTTGCCGGCAATCGGTTATTCTTCGAAGTTGGCTGGTGTGGCGTTCTTCTTGATCGTACCGATAAGCATTTTGGGTGGAGTCGTTGCGGCGATGAATCGCGGCAAGAAGGTAGATCGGTTGATTACTGTTGGGGGTTTGTCGGCTGCAGTCATCCCCGAGTTCGTCTGGGCGATTGTTTTGGTATTGACATTTGGCGTCACATTCCAGATTTTTCCGGTGACTGCGTTTCCTGAAGAAGGAAACCGAGATGTTTTGAATCAGATTTGGTATCTGATTTTGCCTTCGATCTCATTGTTGCTCGTATTGTTCGGCTACATCGCACGAATCGCTCGGGCTGGCGTAATTGAAGCCCTTGAGTCTGATTACATGCGCACGGCCGTTTTGAAGGGTCTCACGCGCCGCCAGGCTGTAACTAAGCACGTTCTGCGTAATGCATTGCTGCCGACGATTGCCGTCATCGCTTCGCAGGTGCCGTATCTGATTGGCGGTTTGATCGCGGTGGAAATCGTATTCAACTACCCAGGCTTCGGGACCATTTTGAAGGGCGCAGTCGATGCCCGCGACTATTCTGTGTTGCAATCAGGCGTGATTATTTCGAGTCTCGTAATCGTTGGTTTTCAATTGATTGCCGACATTTTGTTCGCCGTTTTAAACCCTCGAATTAGACAGAAGGTCTCGGAATGAGCGATAAAAAGTTGAGTGCGCTGGCTGAAAAATCGAACGCTGAGCGCAAACAAATTCGAAGTGAGCGGATGCAACTAGTTTTGCGCAACAAGACATTTTTGGTCGGCGCATCGATGCTCGGCTTCTGGGTGATTATGGCGATCTTCGGCAACTTGATTGCGCCGCGCGGTGCCGGTGACCAAGACTTTGAATTTGTTTCGGTAGGGCCGTCGTTGAAGTATTGGTTTGGCACAGATGCCAACGGGCAAGATGTATTGTCGCGAGTAATTCTCGGAACGCGATTGATCGTCGTGATGTCGTTTACTGCGACTGCACTTGGCACAATCGCTGGCACTGCACTTGGTCTGGCCGCGGGTTATTTCAAGGGCAAGTTTGACATGATCGTGATGCGACTGATTGAGGCGATTTCGGCGATACCAGTTTTGATCATCGCCTTACTGGCAATCGCCGCGCTTGAAGGTCGGTCACCTACTTTGACGGTCATAGTTATTGGCTTTGTGTTTACGCCAAATATTGGTCGCACGGTTCGTGCCGCCGTATTGGGCGAGTCCGAACTCGAGTATGTTGCGGCAGCTCGATTGCGCACCGAGCGCACGCCACATATTTTATTTCGTGAAATTCTTCCGAATGTTTTGCCACCGATAATCGTCGAGTTCACCGTGCGTCTTGGCTACGCAATTTTTGCCATTGCGACTTTGTCATTTTTGGGCGCCGGCGTTGAATACGGTTCGCCAAACTGGGGCACTCAGATTGCAGAAAACTGGGGAAGTATTTATTCGAATGTCTGGTGGGCGACTGCGTTTCCTGCACTAGCGATTGCCTCACTCGCGGTAAGCGTGAACTTGATTTCAGACAGCCTGTTGGAAGTATTCGAAATATGAGTGCTGTCCCGACTCTTGAACTTCGCGATCTAGAGGTCGCCTATACGGTTCGCGGTATCGACCGTGAAGTGTTGCGAAGCGTTTCACTTTCTATTGCTCCTGGCGAGGCATACGGACTAGTAGGTGAGTCGGGTTGTGGCAAGTCAACTGCCGCATTTGCCGCAATGCGCTATTTGCCTCGTAATGGCAAGATCACCGGTGGTTCTATTCTGTTTGAAGGAAAGAACGTAACCGATCTGAGCGACGACGACGTCTCGGCCTTGCGTAGATCCGCGATTTCGATGGTTTATCAGAACCCGGCTACTGCTTTGAATCCGACGATTCGTGTTGGAGATCAAGTGGCTGAAGTATTTCAGCTGAGTGGTGTCTCAAAACTTGATTCATTCGCGATGGCTCAAGAGGCACTGGTCAAGGTTCAGATTGCCGATCCGGCTCAGGTGATGCGTCGCTATGCACACCAATTGTCGGGGGGCATGGCTCAGCGCGTGGTTATTGCAATGGCGCTGGCGTCTAATCCACGGTTACTAGTAATGGATGAACCTACGACTGGTCTTGACGCAACGGTTGAGGCAGAAGTTCTTGATTTGGTGCGCGACTTGCGCCGCGAGACCGGAACAGCGGTTTTGTTTATAAGCCACAATCTTGGTGTGATTCGTCATATGTGCGATCGCGTCGGTGTTCTTTATGCTGGTGCGCTAGTTGAACAAGGTGCTACGGCTGAATTGTTCAATAATCCGAGTCATCCGTATACGGTTGGATTGTTGCGCTGTATACCGCGCGGTGGTTTGCACAAGAGTACCGATCGCCTCGACACGATTCCAGGCACACCACCCGCGCTGGGCTTACATTTTGATGGCTGCGTTTACGCCGAGCGGTGCGCATTGGCCGATGACAAATGTCGAACACAGTTGCCGCAAATGGTGACGATCAGCGAATCGCATGTTGCAAGATGTTTTCGTAGCGACAAAGCGGGTTCGTTGCCGCATTTAGTTGAGCAAGTAGATTTTGCGCCGCAAAGTGCAGACAAGGCCACTCATGTCGGTGAATTGTTGCTTGAGATCAGTCATCTGTCAAAGGTGTTTACACAAGACGGGAACAAGGTTCGTGTTATCAACGATGTTTCTCTGACCCTTGGAGTTGGCGAAACACTCGGTTTGGTCGGCGAGTCTGGTTCGGGCAAAACGACGATTGCCAAACTTCTTTTGGGTCTCGTGTCACCAGAAGAAGGTGGAGTCGTAACCCTTGATGGCAAGGGTCTCGCCAAAACACTTAATCGTCGCGATGTGCACGATGTCGGGTCAATGCAGATCGTGTTTCAGAACCCGGATCAAGCATTAAATCGCCGTCATAGCGTGACTCGAATTGTCAGTCGAGCAGTCGAGCGTCTGCGTAGCTTCAATGTCAAAGACTCAATTAATCGTGCGCACGAATTGCTATCTGGAATGAGGGTCGACGCAACCTTGCATAGTGCACGACCTGTTCAGTTGTCGGGTGGTTTGAAACAGCGCGTGGCAATTTCTCGAGCGTTTGCGGGCTCACCACAAATCGTCGTATGCGATGAGCCGACTTCGGCTCTTGACGTTTCGGTTCAGGCGGCGATTTTGAATCTATTAGTTGACTTGCAAAAGCAAGACGGTGTGAGTTTTATTTTCATCTCGCACGACTTGGGTGTCGTTCGGTATATCTCTGATCGCATCGCCGTGCTCTACCTGGGTCGAGTCGTCGAGTTTGGTACATCGCAACGCGTATTTAACGGACCGTTCCATCCATATACAGAAGCGCTCCTATCGTCGGTACCAAATATTGACGGTTCGATTCGCAAGCGCATTCCATTGACTGGTGTCGTGCCGAGTCCGAGTAATCCGCCGAGTGGTTGTGTGTTGAACCCACGATGCCCGCGCAAGGCCGGCTCTGGCTATGAAAAGCTCTGTGAAACTGAAGAGCCAAACCTTACAGAAGTTGAGCCTGGGCACTTCATGCGTTGCCACATACCTGTGGCGAAACTAAAGCAACTACAGAATTAGTTTTTTAACTAAGAGTTAGGCGCGCATGCGCGACCCTGATGGGTCAAGCACTGGCTCAAGTTGCAGAGTTGCAGGTCGCATGTTGCCAATGATTTCAATTTCAAAGCCATTCGTACCAGACTTGGCGAGTTCTGCAGGGATGTAGCCCATTGCGAGCGAGACGCCGCTGAAGTGCGCGTAGCCACCACTGGTGATCCAACCCACAACTTTGCCGTCGTGAAACACCGGCTCATCACCGATCACGTCGGCTGGGCGAGTTTTATCGACATCAACTTTGAACATCACAAGTTTGCGCGCAGGGCCAGTTTTCATTTCGGCTTCAACAGCAGCGCGACCGATGAACTCATGGTCGAACTTCATTGCACGCTCCATGCCTGCTTCGAGTGGCGTATAGATCGGTCGATATTCTCTGAACCAAGTGCCGAAGTTTTTTTCTAAGCGCATGGTGATCAGTGCTCTGAACCCGAACAGGCGCATATCGACTCTTTGCCCGCATCCCAAATTAGGTCGAACAAATAGCGCTGATACTCAGGGGCGATCCAAATTTCGTAGCCGAGATCGCCCGTATACGTCATTCGTGACAACCACACAGGCGCATTGCCGATGTTGACTCGCCTGAACTCATAAATGAGAAATCTTTTGTCGCCAGCGAAGTGCTGGTGAGTTTTTGCAACACGTCACGCGACCTCGGGCCAGCAACTGTTAGACCAACCATCGAAAGCGCAAGTGTCTCAAACGAATCTGCGTATTTGCAGGCAGGTGGGCCAAGAACCAGCGCGGATGATGAATTCGGCGGCTTGAGATCCGAATAAAAAGAATTCTTCGTCACCAATACGCGACACAGAGAACTCACCAACGATCTTTCCTTCAGGGTTGAGCATTGCAGTTAACGCCGTGCGACCAATTTCGGAAGCGCGTTTGTAAATAGACCTTGCAACCATACTGATGACCCCGCGCCACTGACTTTGTATTTTGCAAAGTTTGATGCTTCCGAGAATCCGACACGCTCGCGCACGGCCCGCGATTCTTCGCCGACATTATTGAACGCGTTAGAGCGATAAAAAGTTACATCTTCAATTGGCTCTTTGCCCTTGTCTTGAAACCACAGTGGGTGTTCAAGACCGAAGCCAGCGCCCATGACTGCATTATGCGAAAGCAAACGATCGTAGATCGGCGTCGTATGCAGAGGTCGTGCTGCAGTTAGTTCTTCGTTAGGAAAGGTAATGCGAAAGCGACGCGAATAATTTTCGCGAACCTTTGCATTTGTGAACTCGAGAGTTGCAAAGTCGCCGTAGCGCGCAACATCCATGCCCCAGATGTCAGCGCCTGGGTCGCCATGCACCATCCAATTAGCTAGAGATAGTCCTACGCCGCCACCCTGTGACAAGCCGGCCATGACGGCACAAGCCGACCACATGCCAGGCATGCCCTTGATCGGGCCAACCAACGGATTGCCGTCTGGCGAAAAGGTAAACGGTCCGTTGACGAATTTTTTAATGCCAGCGCGGCCAACAGCAGGGAAGTGAGCAAAGCCCCGCTCAAGTTCTGGCGCAATGCGCTCAAGATCGTGCGGCAACAATTGAAACACGAAATCCCATGGTGTCTCTTTCGGCGACCATGGACGATTGTTTTGTTCGTATGTGCCGAGCAAAATACTTTGACCCTCTTGGCGGCATAGATTTCGCCAGCGAAGTCAATCATGTGGGGAAGTTCTCTGCCATTGACTCGATTGAAGTCAATTACTTCTTCCATCGGTTCGGTCATTAAGTAATGATGCTCCATCGCCAAAACAGGCAGTTCGAGACCGCACATTCTGCCAACTTCGCGTGCCCACAAGCCGCCAGCATTGACGACATGCTCGGCATGAATCGTGTGATCTTTGTCGGTGATTACATCCCATGTGCCATCAGCACGGTGATTCAGGCCGGTGACCCAAGTATTTGTATAAACCTCAGCGCCACGGTTGCGTGCGCAGATCGCGTAGGCATGAGTAACGCCGTATGGGTCGACGCTGCCTTCATCTTCGTCGTAGAGAGCGCCGACGAAATATTTTTCTTCAAGCAATGGTTTCAAAACCTTTGCTTCTTTGACCGAGATTATTTCCATTTTCATGCCCAGATATTTACCGCGAGCATGGGCCATTTTTAGCCAATCAAGTCGTTCTGGTGTGTCTGCGAGTTGAACGCCACCAGGCAAATGAATGCCGCAGTTCTGTCCGGACTCTTTTTCTATCTCTTTGTAAAGATTCACCGTGTATTGCTGTAGGCGAGCAACGTTCGGGTCACCATTTAATGTGTGCATTCCACCGGCGGCGTGCCAGGTCGAACCAGCAGTCAATTCTTTGCGTTCGACCAGCACGACATCTGTCCAGCCTGCTTTCGTCAAGTGATAGAGCACTGAAGCGCCGACCACGCCACCGCCGATTACTACGACTCTTGCTGATGATTTCATTTAATTACCTTTCGGTGACTGTTTGTCTTAAAAATTTTAGATGCTCGCGATAAATAATGACTAAAAATCAGTTGCCACTCCACCTTCGGTGACACGACGCTTAACGAATGCTTTTAGTTCTTCATGTACCGCGTCGTCAATTGCAGGGGCGCGATACGCATCAAGCCAAGTCTTGGCGAGTTCAGTAGTTTTGGTCACTGCAGTCGGGCTGCCACCTTCTTGCCAACTTTCGTAGTTGCGCCAATCAGAAATCATCGGTTTGTAGAAAGCATCTCGAAAACGATCTTGTGTGTGTTGCACGCCAAAGAAATGACCACCTGGGCCGACCTCGCCGATTGCTTCGTGGGCCAGAGTCGCTTCGTCGACAACGATCGGCTCAAGATATGCAGCCACCATGCCAAGCAGATCGGCGTCAAGAACAAACTTCTCAAGCGAAGAGTGCAAGCCACCTTCCATCCACCCTGCGCCGT
Source organism: Acidimicrobiaceae bacterium (assembly GCA_003569125.1). Taxonomy (GTDB): domain Bacteria; phylum Actinomycetota; class Acidimicrobiia; order Acidimicrobiales; family Ilumatobacteraceae; genus BACL27. The sequence continues at coordinate 39,310 of BGOG01000012.1, forward strand.
GCATCAAGAAGTTGACGCCACCTTGTATTGCTCCCCACAACGAGAACACGCTTTCGTATGCAGCCTGAGCATCAAGAGCGTTGGCGGCGCAGACATTGCTAGAGCGATACGGAATGTTGTAGCGACGGGCAAGTTGCCCACCAGCCATTGCAGTGCGCATATATTCGGGCGTGCCAAATGCTGGCGCACCTGATTGCATGTCAACATTGCTGGTGAAACCGCCGTACGCGACCGGCGAACCTGGTCGAACGACTTGTGTGAAAGTCATGCCAGCCAACGCTTCGGCGTTTTGCTGGGCGAGCGCACCAGCCAGTGTGATCGGCGCCATCGCACCAGCCAAAGTAAACGGTGTAATAATAATAATTTGATTGCGCGAAGAGAACTCCATGATGCCTTGCAACATCGGAGTGTCAAGTCGCAATGGCGACGACGAGTTGATGATGCTGAAAACGGATGGCTCACGCTCGAGAGTTTCGTCGTCGACTTGTCGGGCGATTCGTGACATCTCGAGTACGTCTTGATTTCGTTGGCGCCCAAGGCTGTAACAGTGAATTGCTTTGTCGGTGAGCGTCAGCATGTCGTATGTAGTTTCGATGTGACGAATTGAAGCATGCAAATCAATCGGCTCAACCGGATAGCCGCTGTTGAAGTGAATGATGTTGAAGACCTGGGTCAACTTGAGGAGTTCTTGAAGTCTTGGCGAGTGCCAGGGTGGCGAATGCCATCTAGTCCGATGAAGTTTGGCGTGCTGGCTACCGAGCCAAAGGCCATCCAATCGCCACCGACATTCAGGGTGTGTGCAGGGTTTCGGGCATGAAGTTTGAACTCACTCGGGCAGGTTTTGATTGTTTCAAGTACCATCTCGGGGTCAAACCGCACGCGTTGGTCTTCGATTTTGGCGCCAGCTTTTTGAAGCAGATTTCGCGCATCTGGATCGAGAAAATCCATGCCATAGTCAGAGAGAATTCGCAGACTTGCATGATGGATCGACTCGAGTTCGTCATCGCTGAGAACTTTTGTCGGGGCGTATCGCATTCGTGGCTGTTTGAAAGGCTTTTGCTCGGGCAACTTAACTTCGGTAGTTGCAGTGCGAGCGCGTCCGCGCCGTCGACTTGGTTCAAGATTCTCTGTAGTCACGGCTCAAACTCTAGTTTTATTGAAGCAATCTGAGCGCATTTGAGGCCCCCTTCTCCGCGAACTTGATGCACTATTTCGGATGGCTCGACAACCGTGTGTCTGTTATGTGCCGAGTGTGCGCTTTATTTGGCGTGGCGCTTGCGAATCTCTGCCGATATTGCTGGCACCACAACATGCAGATCACCGATCACCGCGTATCCAGCCTTGGTGACTATGTTCGCTTGTGCGTCAATATTTATCGCCAAGATATTTTTTGAAGCCATTGCCCCGACCCAGTGTTGAATCGCGCCTGAAATACCGCAAGCGATGTAGATATCTGGTGCAATTCGTGTACCTGTTTGGCCGACCTGGTCGGTGTGATTGCGCCAGCCGTTATTAGTCACGGCACGAGAGCAACCCACGACACCATTCAAAAGCCCGGCAAGTTCTTCAAGTGGGGCGAATGCTTCTGCCGAACCAACACCTCGTCCACCGCTAACCACGACTGGTGATGTCGCAAGCGTGACACCAGCGACACGCTCAACACGGTCTTGCACGAATGTTTGTTTGACTGAGTCATCTAGTTCAACTTCAAGCACGGCAACCGTTGATGAAGCCGGCTCTTCTACGCCTTCAACGATGTGATTTGCAAGTGTTACGAGTTTAATTGGCGCATCGATTTGAGATTCTTCCATCAGCGAACCACCCCAACGGGCACGCACAACTTTTAGCGGCTGAGTGCCGTTGAATTCTTTGTCAAACTCGAAACAATTCATCGCCGCCGGAAGATCTAGTCGTGCCGCCGCCTGTGCAATTATTTCGTGACCACGCTCGGTGCCCGAACCAATGACGACGCTCGGCGAAATTTTGCGCACCAGTTGAGCGATTGATTCTCCCCACGCTTCTGGACCAAAATCGGTCAGCGCAGAGTTGTGCGCCTGATGAATTGTCGTCGCACCATATTTTGAAACAACTTCACTAAGACCATCGGCATTGGCACCAATTGTCAGAGCCTCAAACTTTGCGCCCATTTGTTTGGCGAGATCGCGTGCCGCGGTCAATACCCCAAAAGACGCTGGCGTGATCGTGCCACGATCATGTTCAACAACTGCGAGAACGGTCATTTAAAAACGCCCAACTCTTCAAGCAGATCAACCACGGCTGGCGCAGCCTCTGGGCCATTGCCAAGAATTTTCGTGTTGCTGGCTCGCTCTGGTGGACGACGCAATGTAATTAGTTTTAATCCGCCAACTTCACCAGTTGCCGTACTTTGAGAAATCTCGACTTTTTTGGATGCAAGGCGACCCTTCATGGTTGGGTATCGCGGCAAGTTGATGCCCTCTTTTACGCCGATGCAGGCTGGCATTTTCAAAATATAAATCTCGACGCCTGCATCGCTCTCGCGACGCACGGTGGCGACACCGTTTTCGGTTTCTAATCCTTTTGCGCCATTAACGATTGGTCGACCAAGTTTTAGTGCCGTCCGAATGCCAACTTGATATCCACACGAGTCGGCAGATTCATTGCCGAACAAAATTAAATCATATTTACCGTTGGCTACTTCAAGTTCTTCGATCACGGTGGCGATTGCTTGTGCGGTTCGCTGTGCATCGTAATCTGATATATCGATCGGCACGAGAACTGCTTTGGCTGCACCGGTGCTAACTGCAGTTCGCAGCTGTTCTTGCGCTTCTGGGGGGCCAAGTGTCAGCACGGTTACTTCTCCGCCGTGTTTTTCTACGAGTTGAACTGCTTGTTCGACGGCGCACTCTTCGTGCGGGCTGACGGTGAAACCCAAGAACGCCGTGTCGACCTGCTGACCATCACTTGTTATGTTGATTCGCGCGCCAGGTGCGGGCACACGTTTGACACAGACAAGAATATTCATGATTATTTGAGCGTCTTACCGCTAGCTCTTCATACGCGTATCGGTTGGGTCGAACAATGGTTGACTACCAACTCTTGCAACACGAACCGGAACAGTTCGTTCATGTACATCACGCGCAGTTCATTGCCTTCGACGGCGTGTTCTGGTGTGAGGTAGGCGAGAAGCAAATATTTGCCAAGCGATGGTGCTGCACCAGCGGTAGTTACGCGCGAGACGCGACCCTTCGCATCAACGATTCGTTCACCAGTTTTTGTCAAGATCGGTTCGTTGCCACCAGTCGGAAAGCGTTTGATGCCTGACTTGCTGGTGTTGTCGATCATTTCGAGAGTGCACATAACCGCACATGGCTTTTCTTCGCGGGCTTTTAGATATTCGGCTTTGCCGATGAATTCAGCCGATTTAACTTTTGCTCGCGCCAGACCGGCTTCGACTGGGTTGTATTCGCTTTCAAGTTCTGCGCCCATCAAGCGGTAGCCCTTCTCGATGCGACCAGTTACCGCATAGACGCCCATTCCAACGGGGATTATGCCGAACTCTTCGCCAGCCTTGGCGATCGAATCCCACATGCGCAGTCCGTGCTCCATTTTTGTGTAAACCTCCCAGCCGTTTTCTCCGACATAAGAAATTCTGAACATCGTTGCAGGCACGCCGTCGATAAGTACTTCGCGAACCGAACCGTAGGGAAAGTTTTTTTGCGAAACATCGAACGGCACGAGTTTGCCGTCGGCATTGATGTTCTGCGTCGCCTTGGCCATCGTCTTTTCTGCGTTGGGTCCCCACACTCCGATTGTGCACAATGCCGAACTCATATCGGTGAACACGACTGAACCATCTTGAGGCATATGACGCTTGAACCAGTAGTTGTCGCGTCCACCGTCAAATGCGCCGGTGATCACTCTGAAGTGGTCCGTTGCCAGACGCATGATCGTTAGGTCACCGCGAAAACCGCCACCGGGTGTAAGCAACGGTGTGTAAACCGAACGACCAACTTCAACATCAACATTGTTGACGCACATGTACTGCAAGAACTTCATCGCGCCCGGGCCAGTGAAGTCGAATTCGTTGAATGCAGTTAGGTCGACCATGCCGACCGACTCGCGCATTTGAAGATGTTCAGCATTGCTGATTGGCGACCACCAACGGGCATCCCACTCATGTGCGCGTGGCTCGCACGCCGTCGCAAATTTCTTGACAAGTTTCTCGTTTGAGGCGAACCACTGTGGGCGCTCCCAGCCGCGTGCATCAAAGAAAGTTGCACCTGCTGCTTCTTCACGCGCATAAAACGGGCTACGACGCATGTTGCGCTGCGTCGCCCATTGTTCGCGCGGGTGCACGATGCCGTATGTTTTGTTGAAATGCTCGTCACATCGTGCATAAATATGATGTTCGGTTTTTTCGTGTGCATAGAAGCGAGAAATATCAGACGAGTGCGGGTCACACAAATGTGGATATCCGTATGTCATCCATTCGGCCACCAGCTGTGCGATACCAGGGCCTTCTTTGATCCATACTGCGGCCGCTGACCAGAGATTTTTTACTTCAACGGTTTCGCCAAGCACCGGCATCGCATCTGGTGTCAGCGAGAGCAAACCGTTGATTGCATATTTTATTTCGGCATCACCGAGCATCTCCATTAGTTCGATTGCTTGCTCCATTTGTGGATCAAAGTCGTCTTGAGTTAGTGGCAACTCAGTTGGGGAGAGCGCCGACGCTTCGTTGGATGGAATATCGTTCGGGTGCATGAAGATTGCGCGGTGGGCATAACTGCCGACTTCCATTGAGCCAGCAGTTTGACGCTCGTAGCAAAACGTATCCATGTCACGCACGATTGGGTAAGCGACTTCAGCGTTCGTTTTCTGCAAAATATCAATCGGTCCGACGTCTGCCATTTGGTGAACCGCTGGAGTCAACGGAATATTCGCGCCTGCCATTTTGGCGATTCGCGGGCTCCACACGCCGCAAGCCACGACGACATATTCGGTTTCGATTCGGCCCTTATTTGTGACAACCGCTTTTATCGTGCCGTTCTCAACTTCAAGGTCGAGAACTTCTGTATTTGCGAAAACATTCAAGTTGCCTGATTTGACGGCACCTTCACGCATCAGCGTGCCAGTTTGCAACGAGTCGACACATGAAACACTTGGCGTATAAAAACCACCGAGAACAATTTTTTCGTTGATGAACGGTACAAGTTCTTTGACTTCTGCTGGTGAAAGCAACTTCGCGTCGATGCCCCATGATTTTGCGGAGGTCATTCGTCGATTAAATTCTTCGAGACGTTCAGGGTTGCGCGCGACCTCGATGCCACCACATGTGTTGTTCATCCCCATTTCGATGTATTGCTTTTGTGAAGCGAGTGTGAGTAACGCCATTTCTTTGTTGTGGTCAGTCGGAAAAATAAAGTTCGAGGCGTGACCAGTCGAGCCACCCGGGTTCGGCAAAGGACCTTTGTCAATTTGCACCATGTCTGTCCAGCCGAGTTTCGCCAGATGACCGACTAAACAATTGCCGACGATTCCTGCACCGATTACGACGCATTTTGCTTTGGTTGGAAACTCGCTCATTTTCGTGACTCCGTCATTTTAGTTTTATAAAACTTATTCTGTTATATATCAGCACGATATCACCACTGTAGGCTGTAATCAAATGGCTACCGAGTCCCTCAGCGAGCAGGCTTACACCCAAATTAGACGGAAGATTGTGCGTCTCGAACTGGCACCTGGTGCGGTGATTCGCGAAGATGTTCTACAACAGCAACTTGGCATCGGGCGAACCCCAATTCGCGAGGCGTTACAGAGGCTGGCTAGAGATCAATTTTTGGTTGTGATTCCGCGTCGAGGAATGATCGTCTCGAATATCGACGTCGCCGAACTTTCGATGCTCTATGAAACTCGGGCAATTTTAGAGCCGTATGCGGCACGCTTGGCCTGTAAACGAGGTCGCCCCGAACATTGGCAACAAATGCGAGATGTGCTGGATGCCGCCGCTAATCCGAAAATCACGGCACAAGATCAAATTCATTTTGATGCGCAGTGCCACGAGATTGTCTGGGCCGCCGCCGGTAATCGGTTCTTGACCGACACTCTTGATGTTTTATATGCGCAGAGCGATCGGCTTTGGCACATCTATTTATCCGATGTCGCCGACATGGGTCACGCACTCGACGAACATGTCGAAATATTGCACGCGCTCGAATCTGGTGATTCTGATCTTGCCTACAAACTCTCTGAAACTCATGTGCAGAGTTTTGATGCCCAGGTTCGTGACGCCGTTCGCAAACGACTTGGATCTTCTAGTTCTTAAAAACTATTGCGTGCTGAGACTCGCACGAAATTCTCCCTCGCGCATTTTCTGACGAATTTGTGGCGGTGGTTCGTCGAGTCGTTCGATGGTCACGCCGATGATTTCATCGGTGAAATCAAATCCGTGATGATACGGACCAACCGCCGAGCCGGTGTCAAGACCAACATCAAAAGTCTCACCACTCATCGAATAAACGAGAGGTACGGTTTTTTCAATGCGACCTGAGTCGACTTCTTGACCGTCAACCAAAAGTAATGCGTTTCCGCCGGCACCAAAACCCCCATCATAAGCAAAACTGACTTCAATGATGTGCGCACCGGTTGCTAGTTTCGCACCACCACCGATTGAAGTGTGCTCGTGACCAAACCAGTTGTAATGAAACACTGGTATCGATTCTGAATCCAAATAAAGCGACCAGCCAGCCATGTTGCCGCCCTGGCAAACAATCACACCCTGGGCATTGTTGTTTTTGAGTAGAACATCGGCAGTGATTCGAAATGAGCAGTTCTTGATATTGATCACTGAACTCTCTGGCATTCGCGTATGGGCTTTTGTATATCGCATTTTAGAAATACCATCCAGTGAGTGTGGTACCGCAAAATCACCGTGTCGCGGTGAGCCCGGATCTCGCAGTGGATAGACGCCGTATTGCTTAGCGTGCTGATCAAATAGTTCTTGAAGCTCGACAAGTTTCGCTGGGTTGGTTTGGGCGAGGTCAACAGCCTGTGAAAAATCTTCGGCGACGTTGTATAACTCCCAGCGTTCTTGTGGGCCATCGAATTCGAAACCTTGCAGACGAATCCATGGCAAACGACCGTGAAAGCACGAGGCAATCCAGCCGTCGTGATACAGCGCACGATTACCGAGAATCTCGAAATATTGAGATGTGTGAGTGCTGGGCGCTTCAGCGTTGTCAAAAGAATATTTCATTGACGTGCCATGAATCGGCATTTGCTCGATGCCGTTGACATGTGTTGGTGGCTTGATGCCGGCGACGTCATAAATAGTTGGCGCGATATCGATTACATGATGAAATTGCGTTCGCAGTGCGCCGTGGTCATTTAATTTTCTTTGGCCACGAAATAGCAATGGCGTTGCGAGTGCCGCCGAAGTGCGAGGCAACTTGCTTCATCCACTGAAAAGGCGAGTCCAGCGCCCATGCCCAGCCGACATTGAAATGATTTTCGCATTTGGCGGTGCCAAAATCTTCAATGTGTTCAAGCAGCCACTCGGGGTCTTCAGGAACACCGTTTTGAAATGACGGCGCACTCCACGCGCCATGAATCGTGCCTTCGGCTGACGCGCCGTTGTCGCCGGTGATGTAAATAACCAGCGTGTTGTCGGCGATTTTGAGATCGTCGAGTGCATCGATCACCCGTTTGATTTGCGCATCGGTGTGCGCAAGAAAACCCGCGAAAGTCTCCATCAATCGTCTGGCAACTGGTCGGTAGCGCTCGGGGTAGTCGTCCCACGCAGGTATTTGTTCGGGGCGCTTCGTCAACGCCGTATCTTTTGGAATGACACCAAGTTTCAACTGACGTTCGTAGATTTCTTCGCGCAGACTGTCCCATCCGCCGTCAAATTTGCCTTTGAATTTGTCAATCCACTCGCGTGGCACATGATGTGGAGCGTGCACGGCTGGTGTCGAGAAATAACAAAAGAAAGGTTTGTTGGGCGACGATGCTTTTTGTCGCTGCATCCAAGTGATCGTTTGATCGGCGAGATCTTGCGTCAGGTGATAATCGGGTTTGCCAACGTGTGGCGAAACTGGTGTTGTTTGGTCATAAACAGGCGGCTCGTATTGCGACGACTCTGCGCCCATGATTCCGTAAAAGCGATCGAAGCCGAGACCAGTCGGCCAGCGATCAAAAGGACCTGCTGGGCTTTGCTCCCAAGATGGCGTCAAGTGCCACTTGCCAAAACATGCAGTGCTGTAGCCAGACATTCGCAACACTTGGGCAACAGTTGCCGACTCGGGTGGGATCGCACTGTCGTAGCCAGGAAACGAATTGGCAATTTCGGTGATGCCGCCCATGTGCACTGTGTGGTGATTGCGGCCAGTCAACAGAGCGGCGCGCGTCGGCGAGCAAAGCGCGGTCGTATGAAACTGGTTGTAACGCAATCCTGCTTTGGCGATTTTGTCGAGACCAGGAGTTGTAACTGGACCACCGAAATTACCGAAAGATCCGAAGCCGACATCATCAAGCATGATCAATAAAATATTTGGTGCGTCGTCAGGGGCCTTCGGGGCCAAAAGTTTTTCTGGCGTCGAGTCGGTTATGACTTTCTTGATCTCACCCGAGAACTTTGGTGTTGCGTTGGGAAGATCGAGACGGCTCACGAGCGCAGGCCGTCGATGTCGAACACGCCAAGTGCACTTTTCGCGGTTGCTTGATTGCCTTCGATCTTTAATGCGCCCGAATCAATAGCCTCGGACAAAGTCATTACGCCAGTCAAAATATCCGCCCATATTTCGAGCGTACAAAAAACATATATCTGTGCGTCGCGCCCGTCGGTTTGCTTGGCAATACAGTTTCGAATGTGCAGACCAGTCTTGTCGTGACCTACGAAGTCGAAACAAATATTCGCGTCGATACCGACAGCATGATCAGGATCAAGCATCACTCGCAATATGTGCACTGCCCGCTCAGCCGATGCAGATAAAATTTGTCTACGAGTGAGACGATGCGTATTGAATCGCGTCAAATCAAGGGTGCCGTCTAGATCGCGGGCTCGGGCTAAACACCAGTTTCTAATATTGGCCGCGGTCGTTCGTTGGGCGATCAGTCGAAGAGCGCTTGCTAAAAGTGCGCGATCTGAAGTTTCGGCGTCGGTGCTGTAACTAAGCCAAGAGCCGAGTTCGCACGCCCATCGCAAATCGTTATTTTTAATCGCCTCTTGGGTGATTTCGCGCACGATTTCGCGACCACCAAAGCCAGCGATCATTCTGTCCGAATGTTCGATTCTTGGCAGTGGAAACAAGTTCGCGGCGTCACCGTCGAACCAACCGAGAAGACCCGTGCGAATTTGCCGAACATGGTGTTCGGCGACCCCGTAAAATTCGGATGTCAAATTGTCGTCATCATAAAAATCTGGCAGTCGAATCGTGTGACCAAGTTCGACGCTCGTGTAGCCACGGTTTGTAAGTCGCACGGTTTGATCAAATAAAAACTGGATCGAATCGCGGTATTTTGTGACGCGATTCTTGATTTCGTCAGCGCCGCTGATCGGCATTCCATGTGCACCGATCAAATGATCCGCATTTAGCGACAGCAAGTGGTCAACGCCATTTAGCATTATTCGTGGGTCACGATATTCTTCGCCGCGAATCGCAAAAATATTGAACAACACGGGCCAAACCAAATTGTTGACCGCGCAGCCGAGTGTGCTGAACCAAAAAGTCACCGAATCGTCTGCGTCAGATGGTGCCGGAGTCACTTCGATGTTCAGGCCCGCGACTCTTATCGTGCATTGTGAATTGAAAGTTTTTTTCGGGGCGATGAAGCCGTTGGTCTGGGTGGTGAACTGTGGGTTGCGGTAGAAATTGCCCAGTCCGACGTTGACGATTCCGTCAGGACCATCTTGTGGCAGTGTTATCGCAAATTGCTCGACAAGCCCGCGACCGTAGGCAGGTGCAATTTCGGTGGTCGCCCTGACTCGGTTGTAGGCGATCTTTTCGTGCCCCCAAATTTGAACATCTTGAGTTGGGTCGTCGTCAAGAACCGCTTGTGTGCCTGAGACATAATGAAAATGCGTGTAAAGAACCGCAACGATCGGGCGTGAAGTTTTTGTTCGCAATTCTGTGATCGCTGCGGTCATCTCTTCGTTCGACTCGCCAGTATCGATCGCAATTATTCCGTCTGGTGCGTCGATGAATGTTTGATTTGATAATCCATTGCCGACTAGGCACCAAACGCCTGGACGAACTTCATAGAAATTTTTAACAAGGCGCTGCGTTTGCCCGGCATGATCGCGATGCGTTATTTGTCCACTCGGCAATGTGATCGTGTTGCGATCATTTGGTTCGAAACTTCTTGCACGATTTGTTTTGGTCATATCTAATTGTAATTCGTGTGTTGAGTCGTGTCTGGAGAAATTTCATCTGGCCAATTTGAGTGCCAAATATTTGTCGCACTCGTTCCCACGTGCAACGGCTCTCGGGCGAAGCCTGGCAACGGCTCGAGCAGTGGTTTGACGATTACATCCCACCTCGGTTTAGAAAAAAATGGAAACGATTGCCGAGGTTTACCGGTTCGGTTTATGACTCGGTGTGGTGTCGAAATCAAGCGACCACCACTCCAGAGTTCTAGCATGTCGCCGACATTCAAGATCATGCCGTCTGGCGGGCATTCGGCTTTTATCCACTGATCGTCAAGCGTGCGAACCTCCAATCCACCAACCGGATCATGTGCGAGCAATGTCAATAAATTGAAATCTTTGTGAGGGTGTTGTCCCCAAGTCTCATCAAGTGCTGGAGTGGGCGGATAATTCAGCAGAGTCATATTCGTCAGTGGATTAGTCATGCATTGCAAAATATATTTTTCGTCGATGCCCATGGTTTTGCAAAGCGCAACAATTAAGCATTCACTGACACGAGTTAGTTCTCGCCAGTAGCTCATAACCGGGGTCTTGATGTCTTGGGCGATATCTGGCCATTTGTTTGGCCCGTAAAGATTGCAGTCTTTGCAAATCTGATCGTCTGGATCAGTTTCGTTGTGCAGTTTCCATGCTTCGTACTGGTCAGCGTTTCCTTTACCCGAATTGGGCGTAAAAAATCCCAATGGCACGAACCCTCGATAGTTGCCCTTGACCACCATGTCTTGAAGCAGAACCTCTCGCGGAGTCTCAAAAACTGTGGCGACTGCTTTGCGCATCGCCGCGGTCGTCGTGCTGGCAACTTGATGTCCGGTAACAATTGCAAAACCGACTTCGCTCAATGCTTGGTAGAGAGACTTCGAAGATTCGGCGAACTCTAAAGATTCTGGGTTCTTTGTAATTATTGCCGAGATGTCAACGATCGGCAGTCGCTTATCCATTGCTCTAGTTAATCAGAAGCGCGGTTCTGGACGTGTTGAAAGCCGAAGCGACCCTTAATGCACAGGTTGCCATGAGTTACCGAATGATCGCTAGGTGAGGTGACTTTGACGATCGTGTTGTCTTGCACGTGCAAGGTCAGCGCACATCCGACCCCGCAATACGGACAAATAGTGTCCGTCTGCGTCTGCTCAGGCTCGTTCCATGTGCCGTCTTGGCGCATTTCATATTCGCTTGTGAACATCAGCGCGCCGGTTGGACAAACTTGAATGCAGTTTCCGCAATACACACATGCAGAATCGGTCAGATCAACGGCAAATTCGGTTGAAATTCTGGCGTCAAAGCCACGCCCCGCGGTTGTAATTGCAAAAGTATTTTGCCATTGCTCGCCACAGGCGTCGACACACTGGTAACACAGAATACATTTCGAATAGTCGCGAACATAAAGTGTGTTGTCGACCTTGACATCTTGATGCACGGTCTCGGCAGTTGAACCATCGGGTTGGTGGTGGTGTCCGGTGATCGCTTCATCGCGGTCGCTGTGATGATATGACGGTGCACCGAATCGTGTTGGCTGTGCACCGTAGCCTTCGTTCCAGCGCGCAACATTTTTTGTCAAAGAAAGATCGACCGAAGAGCCGAGCAACTCAAGCACGAGTTTGCGACTGTGGCTTGTTCGCTCATTATTTGTTTTGACGATCATGCCTGCTTCGACTTTGCGCGAGCAACTTGGCACGAGAGTTCGCGATCCTTCAAGTTCGACCATGCACACACGGCACGCATTTTTAGGCGTGATCGTGTCGCCATAACACAGAGTAGGTATCTCTTTGCCCGAAGCGCGACAAGCGTCCAGCAATGTAGAACCCTCGAGTGCGGTAACTTTCTCGCCGTCAATTGTCAATTCGACACTGCGACGAACTTGCAAGCCGGTTGTTACTTGTGTGCTCATGCCGAAAACACTTTAAGCCGTGTGAGCGCCGAGTCGATCGCATTGTGCGCTGTTTGGCCGAGACCACAAATGCTGGCATCGCGCATCACTTGACCAAGGTCGCGCAGAAGTTGCAAGTCGACGGCACTATTGCCTGTGCCAGAAGACTTGACCAGGCGAGCGAGGGCTTCTTGTTGTCGAACCGTGCCGACTCGACATGGCACGCATTGACCGCAAGACTCGTCTCGAAAGAACGCGGCGATGCGTTGCAATTGGTCGACCATGTCGACCGATTGATCGAGCACGAGAATCACGCCTGATCCCAATGTCGTGCCCGCGGCGCGAGCGGCTTCAAGAGTCAATTCGAGATCAAGATCTTGCGGACCAACAAATCCGCCTGCGGCGCCACCCAACAACACGGCCTGTAATTGCGATCCAGTTTTGAGCCCGCCCGCAAGATTTATCAATTCTCGCAAAGTTGCGCCGAATGTGACTTCGTAAACGCCCGGCTTGTTCACGGCGCCAGAGACGCAAAACAATTTTTTACCTTTAGAGCCAGTTGTGCCCCATGTGGCGTATTTTTCACCCGTGTCATTGATGATCGGCAAAACATTGAGCAGGGTTTCGACATTATTTACTACGGTCGGCTTGCCGAACAGACCTACCTCAACTGGAAACGGCGGCTTGTTGCGCGGTTCGCCACGGTAGCCCTCGATTGAATTAAAAATTGCAGTTTCTTCGCCACAAATATATGCACCAGCACCTCTAAAAATTGTGATGTCGAAACTGAAACCTGATCCTAAAATATTTTCGCCGAGCATCGAGCGCGATCGCGCAGACTCAACGGCGTTAGTTAGATTTTTTAGCGCTCGCGGATATTCGCCTCGCAAATAAATCCATCCGTGTTGACAGCCGGTCGCAAAAGCCGCAATCGTCATCGCTTCGACCAATGCAAATGGATCACCTTCCATTAGTACGCGATCTTTGAAGGTTCCGGGCTCTGACTCGTCGGCATTGCAAATTAAATAACGAGTTTTAACTGGCTGGCCTGCAACAGCCGACCACTTTCGCCCAGTCGGGAAAGCCGCACCACCGCGACCGACAAGGCCTGAGGCTGTTACTTCGGTGATCACTTGTTCTGCGCCAATCGCGATCGCCCGACGCAATGCCACATAACCATTAGATGCGATGTAATCATCAATGCTCAACGGGTCGACTCGACCGATGCGAGACAACAAAACCAGTGAAGCATCAGGCGCTTGTGGCACCGCGGCAGAAATTTCTTGTTCGACGCCTGCTGATTTGCCGGCGACAAGATCATTGATTTCGGTCGTCGTTGCTGGCGCAAGAACTTCATATCGAAGTGTCGAACCTGTTTCGATGACAAGCACTGCAGGCGCGCGTTCACATACGCCAAGACACGGCGATGCAACCGCGCCATTAGGGATTGAATCTTCTTTGCATCCAGACATCGCTCGACAAGCCAGATCGACGCAGACATGAACTTGTCTTGCGGGGCGTTCGTTCGTCGTGAAGAGCGCATAAAAAGTCGCGACACCATAAATGTCGGCAGGGGCTATATCTAGACGTTGCGAGATGTAGTTGATCGCGCCCCGACTCAACCAACCGATGCGATCATTGACAGCGTGAAGCGTCGGCAACAACAAATGTCGCAAACCGCGCAAGGATTCTCCGCCGCGAGCAACACGGTGCCCGATCACATTTCGTTCACCGCCTTGCGATGTCTCTGGTGCGAGCCCGAGCAACGAATCAACAGCATTTCTCTCTTCGGCCGTAGCCACCGCTGACGCTATTTTTAGATCCATTGCGCCTTTGACTTTACGACTTAATTCGCTCAACCTGCGACTTCTCCGTAAGATCGTTTACTAGTACTAGTTGTGTAATAGTCGGTTCGATTATTTAAGGGGTGTTTCGTGGTGAAAATTATTGCCAGTGATTACATCGACCTGGTTCGATATCCGATTGAAGAAAACGGGTCGGCGCGCAAAGCTCTCGTAGAAGCATCAAATTCGGCCGTGCAAGAGAGTGGCTGTGTCGTTCTCAAGGGGTTTCTTCGTGCCGAACGAATAAGTGAACTAGTGCACGAGTGCGACCGCGTTGAGATGTATGGTCATCGCAACTTCACCCGCACTAATCCGTATTTCTTGAAAGACCGCGAGGACTTGCCAACGAGTCACCCGTTGCGCCGCTTCTACGATCGCTCGAACGCGTTTGTGCCGGCAGATAACTTCGGCAACAACAGCATCTTGCGCGCAATTTTTGAATGGCCAGCATTCTCGCCGTTCATTAAACAAGTGCTCGGCGAAGAGAAGTTCTTTCCTTATGCAGACCCTTTGGCAGATGTGACCGTGAATTTGGCCGAGCAGGGTGGAGGGTTTCCGTGGCACTTCGATACGAATAACTACACGGTCACTTTGGCTATTCAAAACGCCGAACATGGAGGTGATTTTGAATACAGCCCAATGGTTCGGTCGACTACTGAAGAGAACTATGAGGTCGTCGAAAAAGTTTTGGACGGTGATAAAGATTTGATCAGAACATTGAAACTCGAGCCGGGAGATTTGCAAATTTTCAAGGGTAGGTATTCATTGCATCGCGTCACGCCGCTGAGTGGTGTACGCAAACGCTATGTTGCAATTTTTAGTTATGTCGCCGAGCCTGGCATGGTCAGCAGTCCTCAGCGAGCCAAAGAGCTCTATGGTCGAGTCTTGCCGATTCATCTTGAGCGTGCGGGTTTGCGCGCCGATGCATTAATTGACTAACCGCACTGCAATTATGAAAACCATGAAAGCAGTTGTTACGACAGGCAATGGTGGTTACGAAAAACTTGTCTATTGCGACGTGCCGACGCCAGTTGCTGGCGCTGGTGAGGTTTTGCTGCAAGTGCTCGCCGCTGGCGTAAACAACACAGAAATCAATACTCGCCTCGGTTGGTATTCGTCAAGTGTCGTGACAGGCACAAATAATGTCTCCGAAGACACGCAGCAATCAGCGACACAAAAACCAGACGGCGGATGGAATATCGCCACGCCGTTTCCATTTATTCAGGGCACCGATTGTTGCGGGCGGGTCGTTGGTGTTGCACCAGATGTTGATTCGCAATTGATCGGCTCACGAGTGATTGTTCGACCGTGCATGCGCCCAGATGGTTTTGGTTCGATGCGCAACATCTGGATGGGCTCCGACTTTGATGGGGCATTCGCTCAGTTTGTAAAAGTACCTGCCAGCGAGATTTTCGCGGTCAAATCAGACTGGAGCGATACCGAGTTGGGATCATTGCCGTGCAGTTATGGCTCTGGCGAAAATATGTTGCATCGCGCCAAAGTTGGTGCGAACGAACATGTCTTGGTTGCTGGTGCATCTGGTGGTGTTGGCTCTGCCGTGGTGCAACTCGCAAAACTTCGCGGGGCGAGAGTCACGGCGATTGTCGGCGAACAAAAAGCAAAACTGGTGCGTGCGATTGGTGCCGATGCAATCATCGAGCGTGGCGAAGACATTATTAAATTTCTCGGTGAAGAATCGGTTGATGTCGTGGTCGACAATGTCGGGGGGTCGTCATTCGGGTCGATGTTGAAAGTTTTGCGCCGCGGTGGTCGATATGCATCGTCTGGTGCGATAGGTGGGCCAATAGTGAATCTTGATTTGCGAGATTTTTATCTGAAAGATTTAAACCTTATTGGCTGTACCGCATGGGACGAGCCAGTGTTCAGCAACCTTGTTTCGTATGTTGAGCAGAATCGTATTAAGCCCTTAGTGGCAAAAACATTTGCATTAACCGAGATCGCCTTGGCACAACAAGAGTTTCTCGAGAAGAAACATGTCGGTAAATTTGTGCTCGTTCCCGAGCAAGTTCTCGGGCTAGTTGATGGGCTAGTTAACTAGCTATTCGCCGGCGACTGGTACGCGAGCATCCAACCGCTCAATGCGCACGGCGGCGGCTTTAAATTCGGCGGTACCCGATTTCGGATCTGTGGCGTCAATCGTGATCAAATTCGTATTCACCTGATCCGGAAAGTGCATCGTCATAAATACCAAACCTGGTCGCAGGCTGTTGTCGATTCGCACCGGTACTTCAAGCGAGCCGCGAAGTGAACTGACTCGAACAACTTCTTGCTCTTTGATCGCCAAGCGCATCGCATCTTCTGGTGAGACATCGATCGTTTCACCAAAACGCAACGGGCTGTCGAAGCCACGAGTCTGAACACCCGTGTTATACGAATCAAGGCGACGACCAGTTGTGAGTCGCAACGGAAACTCCGGGGTGGTCGCTTCAACTGGCGGGTCGTCGATCACAACGCTGAACGGCGCGAGTCTGCCACGCTTGGCCGGGTCTTTGTCCCAAAGGCGACCGTGAAGAAATGACGGCTCAAGTTTGTCCTCGCTGAAGCATGGCCATTGAATTCCGCCGAGTTCGGCAAGTCGCGCGTAAGACATGCCTGCATGCATCGGTGAAAGCGAGCGAAGTTCGTTCCAGATTTCTTCTGATGATTCGTACTTCCAGTCGTGTCCCATCTCGCGAGCCAAATCAAGAATGATCTGAATATCGTCGCGGGCGTTGCCCGGCGAGTTGATCGCCTTACGCACTCGCTGCACGCGGCGCTCAGAGTTTGTTACGGTGCCGTCACTCTCGCACCAAGATGCCGAACCAGGAAACACGACATCAGCAAGTTCGGCAGTTTTTGTCAAGAAGATATCTTGCACTACCAAGAAGTCAAGATTTTCTAACAAGTGTGTCGCATGGCTTCCGTCTGCTTCTGATTGTGCGGGGTTTTCACCGATCACAAATACAGCGCGAAGATCTCCACGCTCCATCGCTTCAAACATCTCGGTTAGATTCCAGCCGTTTTTCGGTGGGATCGTGCAACCCCACATTCGATTAAATTTCTCGCGGGCAACATCGTCGACAACATCTTGAAAGCCCGGCAATTTGTTTGGTAGCGCACCCATATCGCCGCCACCTTGGACATTATTTTGTCCGCGCAACGGGCTCAGCCCAGCACCAGTGCGACCGACATGACCGCACAAAAGCGAAAGATTGATTAGTGAAAGAACATTGTCGACACCGTTGTGATGTTCGGTTATACCGAGTGTCCAACAGAGTTGCGCAGATCCTGCTTTTGCATATGCGTGAGCAAGTTCGCGAATTGCATCTGCAGGCACGCCGGTTACTTGGCTGCCGCGCTCGAGCGTCCATTCTTCAACTGAATTGGCATACTCAGCAAAGCCAGTTGTGCTGCCTTCAACGAATTGTTTATTGGCCAAACCTGCGTGGATAATTTCGCGGGCGATCGTATTCGAGAGCGCAACATCGGTGCCGATGTTTAGGCCGAGCCAGATATCGGCGAACTCCGCCGAAGCAGTGCGACGCGGATCAACAACGAATAGTTTTGCTCCGTTGCGAACACCCTGTAACACATGATGAAAATAAATTGGATGTGCTTCGCGAGCGTTTGAGCCCCACAACACAACTACATCAGTGGTTTCTACTTCGGCGTAAGAACTTGTTCCTCCACCTGCTCCGAAAACAGTGGCCAGACCGACCACCGAAGGGGCGTGTCAGGTTCGATTACAAGAGTCGATGTTGTTCGTGCCGATAACCGCACGAGCAAACTTTTGGGCGATGAAATTCATTTCATTGGTTGATTTTGAACAAGAGAAAAAGCCGACAGCTGATGGAGAGAACGCATCTCGCGCACTGGCCAAACCGGTCGCGGCCTTGGTCAAGGCTTCTTGCCAAGACGCAACTCGCAATCTGCCGTTTTCACGAACCATTGGTTCGGTGATACGCATATAAGGCTCAAACTTTTGCTTCGTCAATTTTTGAGTCATTTTTTGAAGAGTTGCTCCGTAGTTATTTACTGCTAATGAGTGTGTCAACTTTAGCAAGACTAGAGAGTTATCTCGTGTCTGTAGAGTAAATGGTCGCATCAAACTACTGAAAATCAAAATACTGAAAGAGGAATTCATGGGTTTCCCATCCGATCTTGAAATCGCCCGCAAAGCGACCGCTAAACCTCTGCCAGAGATTGCCGCACAGATGGGTATCGGCGCCGAATTTCTTGAGCCCTATGGCAAAAGTCTCGCCAAAATAAGTTTGGATGCAATCGATTCTTTGAAGTCTCGACCGAAAGCAAAGTATGTCGTCGTAACCGCGATTACGCCAACACCACTCGGTGAGGGCAAAACAACCACGACCGTCGGTCTTGGTCAAGCGATGAAGCACATCGGCAAAAAAGCGACGATCAGTTTGCGTCAACCGAGCATGGGACCAACTTTCGGCATCAAGGGTGGTGCCGCAGGTGGCGGTTATAGCCAGGTGATCCCAATGGAGTTGTTGAACTTGCATCTTACGGGTGACTTTCATGCAGTGACCGCAGCGCACAACTTGCTTTCTGCAATGGTCGACAATCATTTGCATCAAGGCAATGAACTTGACCTTGACATTAACAACATCACCTGGCGACGAGTTATGGATGTCAATGATCGTTCAATGCGAAACTTAATTATCGGCCTAGGTACAAAAGAAGATGGCGTAGTTCGACAGACAGGTTTCGACATCACTGCCGCATCAGAAGTGATGGCGATTCTTGCGCTCGCAACTTCGAAAGAAGACATGCGTGCACGCTTCGCGCGAATCGTTGTCGGCTACAACTCACAGGGCAAGCCGGTAACTGCAGAGCAACTAAGTGGCGCAGGCTCGATGGCGGTAATCATGGGTGAGGCGATCAAGCCGAACTTATTGCAAACGATTGAGAACACACCGGTGATTGTTCATGCCGGACCGTTCGGTAATATCGCCCACGGCAACTCGTCAATAGTTGGCGATTTGATCGGCATTCATTCGGGCGACTATCTGATTACTGAGGCTGGTTTCGGTGCCGACATGGGCGCAGAAAAATTCTTCAACATTAAGTGCCGTGCTTCTGGGCTAGTTCCCGATGCCGCCGTATTGGTAGCAACCGTTCGTGCGCTTAAAGCACACTCAGGCAAATACAAGATTGTCGCAGGCAAAGCACTGCCTGAAGACTTGCTCAAAGAAAATCCCGACGATGTGATTGCTGGTGCCGCGAACCTAGTCAAACAAATTGAAAATGTTAAGGCGCACGGTGTTTCACCAGTCGTGGCGATCAACGGTTTCCCGACCGACCATAAATCAGAGCATGAGGCAATTCGTAAAATCGCCGAAGGCGCGGGCGCTCGAGTTGCAGTTTGTACACATTTTGCAGATGGTGGTGCAGGTGCAGTTGAACTTGCAAAAGCGGTTGTAGAAGCGTGTAACGACAAGAACAGTTTCCACTTCTTGTATCCAGACGACGCATCGCTCAAAGAAAAGATCGAGAAGATCGCAACGACAATCTATGGCGCAGCAAAAGTCGAGTACACAAGTCTTGCCAACAAGCAGATCAAAACTTATACCGACAACGGCTTTGCCAAACTCCCAATATGTGTTGCAAAAACTCACTTGTCGATTTCGGGTGACGCTTCACTACGTGGTGCGCCAACTGGTCACACGTTAAACGTGCGTGAAGTGCGAGCGTCAATTGGCGCGGGTTTCATTTATCCAATTTGTGGAGACATGCGAACAATGCCAGGACTCGGCACCAAGCCGGCGGCAGCGATCATCGACTTCGACGCGAACGGTGAAATCGTCGGATTGTCATGACCCAAGTTGCCGCGCGAACAACTGGTGGGGCAATTTTGCTCGACGGTGTTCAACTTCGCGATGAAACCGTTGCCAAAATTAAAACGACTATCGACAAGGCTGGCAAACCTGCAATTTGTTTGGCAACTGTGCTCGTCGGTGACGATGCGCCTAGTCATATATATGTCAAGAGCAAACACCAAAAGCCCAAGAAGCCGGCATGGTTTCAAGAGGCATCAATCTGCCGGCAACTCGACGCAAGCACAAGTTGAACAAACCGTTGCTGCTTTGGTCGCCGACAAGCAAGTTCACGGAATCTTGGTGCAATTGCCATTGCCGAAACATATCGACACTGAAGCAGTGCTGAGTT
>BGOG01000013.1 GCA_003569125.1 Acidimicrobiaceae bacterium
ATCACAGCACTTGTCGCCAAATCAATATCGGCAGTTGCAACACCTGCGCTCGTGAAACCGTGGGCTGAAAGACGAACCGTGAAACACGCCTGAGTGCCAAGTGTGCATGTCACACTTGTCCGTCTGTGCCGTAGCGAACCCACACACTTGATGCGGTACCCACATCAGTGCCCGTCGAATAGCCCGGGTGCGAAGTAACCGCACTCAAACTTGAAACCGATTTCGCCAACCGACCCAAAGACTTCTTCTGACGCAGACTCAGCCAACCGCTCAACAACAGCCTGGCGTTGCAGTTTGCCCTCGGTTGCCAAACTGCGAACAACTGCACTAATCGCCACCAATCCAATCGCCGATGTCACGGCGAGTGCAATAAACCGTAAACATCATCGCTTGACCCGACTGCTTGTCGCCATTGGTGGTTATATACCTTCGCATTATCGGCCCTGCCATTTTTGTTCCGAGACCAAAACGACCAGCACCAACCGCGATTTCAATTGAAACTTTTTCGTTAGCACGCTCATTTTTTGCGGTGAGTGTTGTCGTAAATTTGATCCCTCTCACACTTTTAATTTGCTCGCTTGTTAGCGCAGTCGAAATAGTAAGCGCCGTGCCAGTTGAGTCGTAATAGCTGAATGTTGAATCGTCTGCCAAAGCGGTGATGAATTCACTTTGCACAACGTTGCCCGTCCAAGTGGTTGAAGAGTACTCGGTGCTGCTTGCCGTCACTCGAGTTTTTTTGAGAAGCCCATCGCTATCCAATTCGAGACAAGTCAAGTCTTGCGCCTTAAGTAGAACCGGTGCGCTCGGCGCACCCGTAACCGTGTCGAGACCTTTTTTAGACCCGCCAGCACGCAAACTTTTTTTGAGGTGCCCGAGACGATTACGGCAGTGCTCTCGGTGAGATGTCTGCAGTTGCTTACAGATATGGCGGCAGCAGGATTAATTCGGTCGATACAACTTCCTTGCGGTGAGGCACTCGACAATGCCGCACGAAGCCGAGCATCAATCATTGAGTTCTGCTCCATAAAATCTGCGCGGTCAGTGATCATTGATGTAGTCGAATATGCCGACGAGATGACACCCATCAACGCAACCGTGAGGATGCCGGTGATCATCATCGCTACCGCGATGTCTACTAACCCGACTGAACCACGCTCGTTGCGTACAAGATCGGACAATCTGAAAGATTTCATCACGGCAGTGCGCTATAGGCGATTTGAGTTGTCGCACCATTGGTGATCGTAATATTCGACGATCCACCAAATGCTGACGCCGTCGACTTCGCGGCTTTATACGATCCAGCAGGGAGATAGGCAAACCAGGCGCATCCCGAGGTGCCAGCGCTATCGCCACTGAAAACTGTCGCGTAACGGCGGAGTTTATATGTCGTGTTGTTTATCGCTTGCAGATCAACTGCTTGCGCCGAAGTCATTCCGGTGACAATCAATCTTCCAAAAGTCGATGAATATGCTGCGGCATCGGGTGGTACCGACTCAAATTTCGTCAATGAATACGACTTGTCAGAGGCGCTACTGTCGGCGCTACCAAACTTCCACGACACGGTGATCACTCGCTTGATCACATTTGGTGTCATCGTGGCAAATGTTGCAGGTGATGTTGGCGTCTGCAGATCAGTACATGTCACGGCAGACAAACCATCGGCACCCGACCCCGGCAGCCAAGTATTTCGAACTGTCGCAGAGTACACGACATTCTTCGCGTCACCGACGGTGAAACGTCTCCAAGAAATCACGCTGCCAGCGCTAAGGCTCAGGGCCGTTATGCATCGTGTGTTTACCGCAACGATCACATCCGAGGCTTCGGCGCCGTTTGAATACCGCATCCGTAGAGCGAAAACTCGCTCGGCGATTTGCTCGGCGGCTAGACGAGCGTTAATTACATCTTTAGAAAGTCTGGCTTGTGACGACATGCCAAACGTGACCGAAAGTAGAGCCAGAGAAGCGAGACCGACAATACCCATCGCGATTACTGCTTCGATCATGGCGAACCCGTGCGCGCGTTGAAATAGTTTGCGCATCATGCATCACAACTCATACTCCGGCTTTCCAACTGAAGTCGGCGATGATTGTAACGATTGCACCGAGTGCGAGTGCTGGACCAAGCGGTATCGAAACTTTGCGCACACGACGTTGCAACACCCCGAATACGATCGTCCATATAACGGCGATAACTGCCGCGATTAAATAAGCGCCGAACGCGGCACCCCAACCCAGCCAGCCGAGTGGAAACCAGACAATCGGCGCAAATTTGACATCGCCTTCACCAAGACCGCCACGCGAAACAAAGTAAAAAATTAAAGCAACGACCGTGGCGAGAATTGCAATGATCACTCCGCGCTTAAAGTCTTGCCACGAATCGTTGACAAGTGCGTCGGCAAAAAAACCAATCAGCTCGAAGATTGCGATTGTGATTATTGCCCGATTCGGAAGTCGTCGCGTTAGTGCATCAATTGTCGCCGTGATCGCAAGACCGATACACGACACGGCAAGAACGACCGAGGCGATCGATGCCCCATGTTGGTTTATCACGCTTACGGCGATGTAACACGAGGTCAATTCGATTAATGGATATTTGACTGAAATTCGCGCCTTACAATGTCGGCAACGACCGCGCAAGAACAGCCATGTAACAACCGGAATCAAGTCGATCGGCGCAAGTGGTTCTTTGCATGATGGGCATTGTGATCGACCTTTTATGAAATTTTCGTTGCGTGGCAGACGATGAATCAAAACTGTCGCAAAACTGCCGAGCATCAGGCCGACCACGGCCATTATTGCGGCTAAAACGCGACGGTCGTGTGTGGCGATGGCTCCTTCGGCAATTTTCAATAACAACATCCACCTGCTTTCAAACCCGATTTTAGACTGTTTAACCTGCCCAAACCGTTCACTGCGCTTGTGAACATGACGGTTTGAACTATCAATTTTGCTTAAGATTAAAAGAAGTGGATCTTGACCCCAATTCAGACGATTTCGTGCCTTCGGTATTGTTGCCGCTATTGGAGCGGTTCAAAAAAGGCGAAGATGAGCAAGTTTTAAAGGACGAATTATTGACTTTGGTCTTGCCGTGGGTGCGCCAACAAGTCGTTTCTCACATTCGACGCATACCGGTCAATGCTGATCCTTCAAGTGTCTCAAGTTATATGCACGAGGCTGCGTTCAAGGCAGTGGCGAAAATCGACTGGCAGCAGATCGAGAAATGGCCGATGTATCTCGGCTCACTGGTTCGACATTCCGCTCAAGAGGCCGCACGCGATGACGACTATCTGTCGCGTCAGCAGAGAGTTCTGCGAAAGCAGTTTAGAAGTGCATGTATTGCCGAAGAAACAAAGCAACAGAGCCCAATGACAGTTCAAGACCGCGAAAGAATCGCACTGGTCATCGCAGAAGGCCAAGCAGAAGTCGCGAACGATTTACTAATCAGTTGGCACCCACGAGAGGTTTCAATTGTGCCCGACTCATTGAGCGATCAAATATCTGTCGAAGATGAAGTTGAACAGCAGATGGTCAAGCAGAAAATAAAGAACTGGCTCGAAAACGAACTTCCCGTTGATATTCGTAATTTGGTCATTGAGTGGATGCAATTGCCCCGTGCCACCGTTCTGCCGGCTCGACTTGAAAAACAGCTACAACCTTATATTTTGAGTTTGATGAACGCAGTCGATGATTTCGAGACATCTGAAATTTTCGCCGAGCTTTATTCGCAATCCCTATCAATAGAAGCCTGAAATGAATTCACGCCCGCTGCGGTTGGTGACACCAAAACAAGGCGAGAGAAAATGCGAAATATGCTCGTGTTTTTTGGCAAACCACAATCTTGAAAAACTCTGCTCGCCCTGCTCAAACCAAGAAAAACGCAAGAGTTGGCTATCGAAAAGTTTGAATCCGTCCTTTGTTACGAGTGCAGAAGAACTTGCCAAGATTGGCATTGTTGAATTAATTGCAATCAATAAATTGTCAGCCGAAGTTGCGATTCCGTTACTTTTAAAATCTGGGGTTTTACCCGGCAGGCTTCGCCGTTATCAATCTTTATTGGTGCAACTAGTCGCAATGCAAGGTGTCTCTAACTCGGCTGCCGCTCGAAAATTAAATGTCACCCGCTGGACGGTCGCAGCCTGGCGCGAAAGACTCGGAATCAAAAACACTAAACTCGAGCCATGAGTCTAAATCGTCTACTCGGAGTTGGCGGCCCAGAGCCTGAACCGAGCAAGTCGCAGTTAAAGAATCCGAATTTTGCCGATAATCGTCTGATCGTCCTCGGTAGCAATTCGGTTCTGATGGACGAACTCAAGAAACTTCGTGCACATCGGTCAGAAGACTCACATTTGATCGACTGGTCGCCACAATTGGGGTCAACGAAAAACCTCGTCGAGAAAATTACGGCGATGGAGTCGGTTGAAATAGTTGATTTGGTCATCGTGAACTCTTGTGTGCCTGACAATGTGACATCAGAGCGTGAGATGCGCAAACTGTTCTCAGAAATTCGACTTCCGATGAAGTCGATAGCCGAAAGTGGTGTCGCAGAAAAAAGTTTTCGCTGGTGGATGTGCGTCGAACTCGAAGATAGTTCGCCTGCAACGTTGAACATTTGGCAGGCTTCGGGTCGGCTGGTGTTTCGACATGCTGCCGAGTCGGCAAAGCTCGTCGGCACCCTCGTGCTCGTCGGCAACCCGGCACAAGGCGCGAGCGATCTTCGAACGATGCTTGACAGCGAACATGTTTCGTCGTCGCGTGTTCTCGGATTCGGCATTTCTGAACATGGGTCGGTCGACCTTGCAAAAATAATTTCTCGATGCAACCGATTTCAAAGGCCCACGAAGGCGGCAATCTCTCGGCGGTTGATTTGCCGAACGAGAAGAACTACCTGATTGCTGAGATCGAAATGGCGAAAGATTCGCTTACAGACCTCGCCGATGAACTTCGTCAAACACAGCAGAATATTCTTACTTCCAATGCCTCGCTAGTTTCGAAGCGAGAAGATGTCGAAAAAATAGGGCTCGAGATGGCGGTGCAATCGCATGAGTTATTTGCCATCGAAACCGATCTCACGGCTCAGCGTGGAAACGTCGCAGTTATGTCAGATCAGGCTGATTCACTTCGTCGCGAAATCGAATATTTAATGAAGCACCATGCCTCGCTGACCGAGACTCTCGTTAATGAGCGAGCATCGTTGCAAGTCGTGAGAGACGAAATGACGCTTCAGGTGGCAAGAGCCGAACAGATTCAGTCGGCTTTGACCAGGGCCGAAATTGACGCTTCGCACCAGCGCAGTTTGTCGGATGAAGCGATTCGTCTCGCCGAAGCCGCTCATGCACGACTTAACGAAGTAATCGCCGAGACGACTAATTCTCAACAGATTTTGAACGAAGTCAAATCTGAAGTGTCGAATCGCAAGCAAGAATTGATCCGTCTTGATATTCAACGGGCAGAGAAGGCGAAAGAAACCGCAGAGTATGAAGAAACTTTGACCGCACGATCTTTGGTACTTCAAGGTGAGTTAGAGACCATGCAGCAAATGCAACGCGAAGTGCTGGCGACCCTCGAGCGAGCCCGCGCTGAGAGAACAGTGATTCATGCCGAACTAGAAAAACTCGCCGACTTGGGTAAAGATCCACAGATCGAAATACTTCGCATTTCGCGAGACTTTTTGACGATTGAACTCGCCGAGATCGAGGGCGCAAAGGCGCGAACAATCAAAGAAACCGAGGCGATGCGATCAACCATTGAAGAATCAAGACAATCAGTCGCCGATTTCGAGACAAGTCGGGCGACCGCACAGAGACAATACGAAGAGGCGCGAGCAAAAGTCATTGATATGAAAGAGAAACAAATTGATGCCCAGCAGGCGCTTAACGATCTTGAAGACAAAGTCGTCGCCTTTGAGAAGAAGCGTGACGACCTCAAAAAGTTCGAGAATCAACTTGCAAATCGCGCCCAAGAACTTGATCAGATTCAAAACGATTTCGAAGAAGAAGTGGCAAAACGAATTGCAGCGCATCTTGACGGTTTGTCGGCGATGAGCTCGAGGGCCCGCAAGAAGGCAATCAAACGAGCAGTAGATGAAGTCGCCACCCAGAAAGATGACGAAGAGCAATCATGACGGGCTTCAACCAACACGGCAATAAGCAACATGATGACGGTTCGACTTCAAAATCTAAGTTCATCGATGTCAATCCAGTCGAGAACACCGGTGAAATTCCACGGCCACCTTTTATTCCTATGGACGAAGAAGTCAATAAGTCTTCTTTGAGAAACATCATCAACGCGGTCGATTTTCCGGGCATGACCAGTTCTGGTGATTCAACAGATGGGGCAGGCGCAAGTGTTCGACTTCGGTCTGAGTACACCTTGGTCGAAGATACATTGCCTGTTTTGGCAGAGCACCAAAAACGACGATCTAAATTTAGACTTTTTCGGTGATCAACAACCCTTTACCCTTTCGCCAAGCCCAAATAAAGCCACCAAGGGTTAGGCGGTCGCTTCGAATTATCGGGATGGGGCTGACGTGGACCAGTTTCATCGGAATATTGTTTGTGTTGTTTCAACTTTATGGAACGGGCGTGTTTGCATATCAATCGCAAAGCAACCTGAGTGGCAAGTTTGATGCTGTCGCCCCATCATTCGAGTTGACAGCGATGCCGATTTTTCTGCCGACGACGACTATCACGACTTCGACAACATCGACATTGCCGCCGGTGCCAACTTCGACGGTTGTGCCGAGCGAAACTACTTTGCCCGTCGAGAGTTTTGTGCCGAGCGAAACTACCTTGCCCCCAGTAATCGATCCGACAATGGTCGAGCAATCAGTCGCCGCAGTCAGTCGGGTAACCAAAGCATCACAAGGCGATGTCATTGGGCGAATTATGGCACCATCGATCGGGCTAGATAAGTTCATCGTTGAAGGTGCTGGAGCCACCGATTTACGGTCGGCGATTGGCCGCTACAGAGGAACCGCATTTATTGGTGACAAAGGCAACGTCGCTCTAGCCGGGCATCGAACTACTTACGGCGCGCCGTTTGGTCGCATCGGCGATCTGCTTCCTGGCGACAAAATTAATATATTGACACCCGTTGGTACGGCAATCTATGAAGTGCTGGATCCGGTAGTCGCATCAAAATTGTGGGCGGGTACGGTTCGCGAAATTGGTGGCGGATATTCGATCGTCGGACCAAGTGATGAGTTCGTCTTGGCAGATGTCGGCGACAATCGACTCACGCTGACGGCTTGCCATCCTAGATTCAGCGCCGAAGAGAGAATCGTGGTTGTCGCCCAATTAATTGGCGAACCATTCGCAATGCTCAACCCCGAATTCGGCAAGTCAATTGCCCAGATCACGACACCGTCAACGCTCGCCAACGGCGAAGCTGCAACGGCTCCCGTTGACCCTTCACTCAACCCCATAGTGTCCGAGATCGATCCTTCGTTTAACGTCGTCGAGGCTCCGAAGGTGATTCAAACTCTTCAAGTCTCACTCAATGGCCTGCCAAATCAAATTGCGCCGTCGATAGTCTTCGCACTATTGACGCTGGTCGTGATGACCGCTATTGCCGCGGCCTCAGAGAAGTTTGGACGATTGCGTGCCTACATTTTCGGATCGGTGCCTTTTTTTATTGTCTTATGGTTCTTTTTCAGAAATTTAGAACTGCTGTTGCCCGCCTATTAGGGGCAATAAAAAAGTGGGTGTCAGCGAACCGACACCCACTTCTTAAAAGTTACTTAATAGTTAACTATTAGATCCGTTGGCTCCTGCTTGTACGTCTTTCCAAGAGGTGTAGAACTCGGTTGATTTGATGGTGTTGGCAGTCGAACCAGCGCTGCCAGTTCCTTGTGTTGCGGCTTTGCAAGCCGTGCCAATTGCTGAGAGTCCGTTTGTGTTGTCGGCGTCAGCGCCAGTTGAACGAGCGCGAATGTAGGCAAAAGCTTTGCCGTTGACTTGTAGCAGGGTCCATGTGGCGACTGCCGAGTTCTGGGTGTTCAACGGGGTCGCCATATAGATCGGCAATGTTGAACCTGATGCGAGAAACTTTCCTTCAACCGTGAAGCGCACGATCCAGCAACTTCCACTGCGAGAAAGAGCCGTGGCGTAGAAAGCCTGACAGCCAAGAAGTTCGCCATTTGAACTCCATGTTTGTGCCGCTTGCACGCTGACAACTTGGGGGTTGGTCGAAGCTGCCGATGCGGCAACGGCGTCAATGCCTGGTTCAATTTTCTGGATGTCTGCAGCCAAAGTCGTCGAGTCTCCGCACTGCGCAGTCGAAGCATCCGAGAAGTCACCTTGGTTCTGATAGAGGATCGTTGCCGCATTGAGAACAGCATTAAGCGATGCCTGGGCTTCATCGTCGTAGGCGCTGTTACGGGCGCCCAAGAAACTCGGCACTGCGACGCTGGCCAAAATACCGACCACGAGCATCGCCAGAGCCAATTCGGTGAGTGTAAAACCACCCTCGCGCCGAGCAAACTTAAATTTAAATTCGCTGAACATTCTTTGAATACTTGCATTCATGAGAGCACTCCCTAGTTTGAGTTTTTCAACCCCGCACTAAAAGAATAATAAATTACGTCTGACTGATGGTGGATATCAATCAATTGGGGAAACGTCAAATGGGGTGCCAGCGAACTGGCACCCCATTAAAACTCGGGTTTAAAATTATTACAAAGGTTTGCGGGTTAACTAATTGCCTGCTCCACCTGCTGCACCTGATGCGTCACGCCATGACGAGTAGAACTCGCTTGGTGCTGCGTAGTACTGCGAACTTGCAACAACACCAGTTGACTGGTTACGTGCGTTGCAAGCAGCCTGTGTTCCGGCAAGACTTTGTGTGTTATCAGCATCTGCGGCGTTTGATCGGGCGCGAATTTGGGCGAATGCGGCACCGTTGGCCTGCAAAAGTGTCCATGTCGTAATTGCCACATTTTGTGTGTTCAAAGCCGGAGCCATGACGATTGGTGCCGTACTACCGGCGTTGAAGAACTTGCCTTCAACTGTGAATCTCGCAACCCAACAAGAGCCGCTTGAAGAAAGTGCTGTAGCAAAAAATGCTTGACAGCCAAGAAGTTCGTTGTTTGAGTTCCATGTTTGCTTTGCCGTGACGCTCACAACCCGAGAACTTGTCGACGCGGTTGCTGCGGCGACCATGTCAACGTTTGGTTCAAGTTTCTGTAAGTCTGCAGCCAAAGCAGACGAGTCTCCGCACTGCGCCGATGAAGCATCCGAGAAGTCACCTTGGTTCTGGTAAGACTGCAACGCAGCTTTCATTGCCAAGTTGATTGAATTTTGGGCCTCTTTGTCGTAGGCGTTGTTTCTTGAGCCCAAGAAACTCGGCACCGCAACAGAGGCCAAAATACCCACCACGAGCATGGCAACAGCCAATTCGGTGAGCGTAAAACCACCATCGCGCCGAAAAATTTAATTTTTTCTTATTTAACATTCTCAAAGCATTTTTCATATTTTTTCCTTTGAATTTTTTAAAACCCGATTTGATAATCTTTTCAATTCTTTATTCGCACGATAATTAAATACTAGTTCAATCACAACAAGTGGGCAATGTTTATCGTTTTTTTTGGGGGGGGGGGGGAGGCACCACACCAGGGTCCGTGCCAGCCCCCGGTAATGCAAATGGGGTGCCAGCGAACTGGCACCCCATTGCTTACGAGAACTCTAATTTCTTCTTGAACGATGAACTAACGAACTAACGAATTGCTAATTAGCTGTTAGATCCGTTGGCTCCTGCTTGTACGTCTTTCCAAGAGGTGTAGAACTCAGTTGATTTGATGACGTTGGCAGTCGAACTGACGCTGCCAGTTCCTTGTGTTGCGGCTTTGCAAGCGGTGGCGATTGCTGAGAGACCGTTTGTGTTGTCGGCATCAGCGCCAGTCGAACGACCACGAATGTAGGCAAACGCTGCTCCGTTGACTTGTAGCAGGGTCCATGTGGCCACTGCCGAGTTCTGGGTGTTTAGTTGTGTCGCCATTTGAATTGGCAACGTTGAACTTGCTCCGAGAAACTTACCTTCAACTGTTTTGCGCACAATCCAGCAACTTCCACTGCGAGAAAGAGCCGTGGCATAGAAAGCCTGACAGCCAAGAAGTTCGGCGTTTGAGCTGTAGGTATTTTTAGCGTCAACACTGACGACTAGCGGGCTTGTTGAAGCAGAAGTACCACCAACGGCGTCAATGCCTGGTTCAAGTTTCTGAATATCTGCGGCAAGTGCCGTTGCGCTTGCGTCCGAACCGCAACCAGCAGACGATGCATCCGAGTAGTCGCCTTGGTTTGCGTAATGAATATCTGCGGCGTTTAGCACTGCGATCAGAGACGCTTGGGCTTCTTTGTCGTAGGCATTGTTACGGGCGCCCAAGAAACTCGGCACCGCAACAGAGGCCAAAATACCGACCACGAGCATTCCGATCGCGAGTTCGGTGAGTGTAAAACCACTTTCGCGACGAGAAAATCTTAATTTAAATTCACTTAAAATTCTTCGATATGTGCTAATCATCAGAGTTCTCCCTAGTTTGAGTTTTTCAACTCCGCACTAACGAGAATAGTGAGAGATGCCCGATTAATGGTGGATGCCTAACACAAGTGGTACACCAGGAACAAATCGATATTGAACTGTTAATTGAAGACTATTGTTTAGTCAACTGTCTAAATGACTGGCCAAACTGAAGAGAGCGAAACCCACAAAAATATGAGCAAAAGCACCAAATCAACCGACGGCTCTGATTCAGAGCCGGTCGCATCTGGCGAAATCCCAAAAAGTGATGAATTTGCTGAACAAAGTTTCACGAACGAAGCGCTGGCGCATGTTCGAGTGCTTGATGTTGGAGAACCTGCTCGTGAGGTAGCCCGCCAACTGGGACTCGAATTGCAGGGCGCCCTACCCGAACCAGGCGAACGACCGGTGGTTTTGGTCGTCTCAGAGCCGAGCGAGGTCGACACCCTTGTTGATGTCGAAAACCGTGCATGGATAGGTTGCGTGGTCGCTTGGCAACTACCCGAAGAGTCGGTAGAGCGTCTTTATCAACTGGGAGTTTCTGTTTTTGTTGGGTTGCCAGTCGTCAGCGAGTTGCTGCATGCGATCGAATATCTACCAGACGCAAACGAAGTTGTCGCGGCACGATCATTTGCGGCTCGTCTCGCAACAATCGAGAAGTTATTGATCGATGGTTCTAGATGACGGCGACTTTCGCCAGATTGTTTTAACTATCGTCTGTTATCGAAACGATTACCTGTCGCCGACCAAGAAGTGGCAACGGCTCGGCGACGCGAGAACTGAATATTGATCAATCCGATAAGCGCAATCGCTATGAGCACTGGCAGAACTACGATCGTGTTGAGACCAGTCTTGGCTAGTTCAGTGTCTACAACAACGGGTTCAGTTGGCGTCAGTGTTACAACGCCAGGCGCTAGAGGCACCTGTGGTTCTGGTGCGGTGATAACCGCGGTTTCAACTTTAATTGCCGCTGACGAAGATAACTGTGCCGAATTCGGTGCCACGCAAGTGAACGCCAAATAATATGTGCCTCTTTGAATGTTGATTGGCAGCATTACGGCCGCACGCACGTATCCGGCTGCATTGACCTTTGGTGCCGCATACGCAGAAATCACGTTGCCAGTTTGCGGGTTATCTGAGCGAAGTTCGAGGCTTGTTGCACCAGATGGCGAACAACCACCCGAAGTGAATTCAATTTTCTCGAACGACAGATATGACGCTTTTGGATTCTGAATTACCAACTGGCCATCTGCTCGTGGTTTGAGAGTCGGATCGGCAGCCGACACCGTTGTCGACGAGACGACCGAGAAGGTCAAAATTGTCGAAAGCAATAGAGCCACTCGAAGTAAACACAAGATCAGTCGCGATGATTGTTTTTTTGCTTGCTTAATAGTTGTCAAAGCGATCCTTTCTTGAATGAACTTTAGTTCAATTGCCTAAGTTATCTCAAACCCGATTGATTTATAGACCGTTAACTGTTCGATCCGTTTAGGCCTGCTTGTACGTCTTTCCAAGAGGTGTAGAACTCGGTCGATTTGATGACGTTGGCAGTCGAAGTGACGCTGCCCGTCCCCTGTGTTTTAGCGTTGCAGGTCGTTCCGATTGCGGCAAGTCCATTGGTGTTATCTCCGTCAGCACCAGTTGTTCGGCCACGAATGTACGCAAAGGCCATTCCGTTAACCTGCAGCAGCGTCCAAGTGGCGACTGCCGCGTTCTGCGTGTTTAGCTGTGTCGCCAATTGAATAGGCAACGAAGAGCCTGCAGCGAAAAATTTACCTTCGACCGTGAAGCGCGCAATCCAGCAACTTCCACTTCGTGAAATGGCAGTGGCATAAAACGCTTGGCAACCAAGAAGTTCGGCGTTCGAGCTCCATGTTTGCATTGCTTGCACACTGACAACCTGCGGGTTAGTAGAACTTACCGAGGAAGCAACAACGTCAATGCCTGGTTCGAGTTTCTGAATATCTGCAGCCAGAGTCACCGAGTCGCCACATTGCGCAGTTGAGGCATCAGAGAAGTCGCCTTGGTTCGCGTAAAGAATACTTGCCGCTTTGAGAACAGCGCCTATTGACGATTGCGCTTCTTTGTCGTAAGCGTTGTTTCGTGAGCCCAAGAAACTCGGCACGGCAACAGAGCCCAAAACACCGACCACGAGCATCGCCACAGCCAATTCGGTGAGTGTAAACCCACTGTCACGACCGATTATCTTGGTTCGAATTTTCTTTAACAATGATTTCACTTTGAACCCCTTCTCTGCTGTTAACACCAAGAGTTGGCCTGTTTGCATTGGACTCGGCATCAAACTTCCCCACTTTGAGAAATTTTTTCCGAATTTAGATCATCATCTGCATATAGAGGTGTGCAATAGACTGGGGTAATTAGTTCATTACTGGCCGACACTCACTGTTGTGAACTTGTTACCCGAACCGAGGATTAGCCCATGAGTCGAACAACTCAGACCATTGTCGGTGCCGAAATCGATGGCACCACCCTTCGGGTCGTTCGATTAGAGGGTCGAACGGTCGTTTATTACGAAAAGTTTCGCCAGTTGAATAGCACCGCCGTTGCCTCAGTCATGAATCAAGGCAAGAGCAAAAATACGCAGGCTTTGCTTTCTTGGGGTTCGTCGGGTGTGACAATGCAGCGAGTTCCGGCGCCGGGGGTTGTTGCCCGCAAAATGCAGCCGGTTATTACCGAGATGATCAATCGTCATGTGCCCTCTGGCAGTGAACTTCCGGGTGCCGGTCTCGTTCAGTCGCGTTTTGATGTTGCCCGACCTACGGCAATGGTCGGTGCGATCACTTCTGAAACGGCACGAAATCTTCGCTCCGAATTAATCAGCTCGAATTGTGGGTTGGTTGTCGCCCCGTTCACTCTTAGCCACGAAGGCGTTTATTTGGCCGTGCGCGAGTCATGTGCCGAAATGACACTCGTGCGTGGAGGTATACCAGTAACGTCTCGTCAACTCAATTGTGGTGGTGCGTCACCGTGGCCACAAGGTGATTCTGCTGTGCAAACACAATCGTTGTTCGCACCAGAAAACGTTGTTGCACTGCGTCGTTATTTGGCGAGTCTTGCCCGCGAAGTACATCGAACAATCGAATTATGGGAGCGCAACGGTGACACTTGTTCGCGCGACTTGTGGACGTTTGGTGCTGGGGCCACACTGCCTCAACTTCCTGCATTTTTAGAAAATGTTGGCTTTAAAGTTTTGCCTGCGCCGGTCAGTAGCGGTCTTGACGTCTCTCAGATTCCCGAAGCCGAAAGACTCGGTGCTTACGGGGCGCTCGCAGCGGCGACAATGCAACTCGAATTTCATCCTTATGCCGATTTGTCGAAACATTTTGGCCGACGATTCATTCGTCGCATCGCAAAGCAGGGCCCATCAAAAAATCTGCAGCCTTTTGAAGGAGTGATCACCAGCGATGGTTCGCGCGGGTTTGCTCGTCCCGCTTTTAATTCGTCAATGATTTCTCAGGTTCCGCGCGGCTTGGCAGTTGCGTTGTCTGTTGTTGTCGTTGCATCATTAGTCGCAACCTTTGCTTGGGTTTCGGCAGGTCGCACGGCGGCAAATCTTGAGCGCGTAATCGCCACGGCACAACGCGAAGTTAAGTCAAGCAAAGCCGCCGCAGAACTGGCCGCCCGAAAGCAAGCCGCAGCGACCCAATTAAATGGCTTATCACAGTTCACCCCGCCAATTTGGTCGGCGGCAGTTGTGGCGTTGTTGTCGTCATTGCCAGCAGACCCAGTTGTCTCTTCGATTTCATTCAGCGTCGAAAACCGACTCGTCACTGCGCGATTCACGGCAACGATCCCTGCAGAGATGCTCGACGAGTGGCAACGTGCACTGGCGACCAGCGGAGCATCAATTTCGATGACGCCACTTGACGCAACCGAAAATGGGCCAGTTGAATATGCTTTCGTTTTTCCACTTGGCATACCATTCGTACCCTTTGGTGACGCATGAGTCGGCGTAGTAAGTTTCTCAGTTTGGCCGCAATTCTCGTTGCGCTAATTTTCGTTGGCATCTTCGGATTAATCACTGATCGTCGTGACCACGTCAACCGCCTGCAAGAAACCGTAGACCAGGTTTTTCTTGAGGCCGCCGCTATTCGCGCCAAGTCCGCCAACATCGATCTAGCGGGTGATCCAAATCTGAGTCTTCTTGCGCCATCGACATTGACGAGTGCAGACTTGGTCAGCGCTATTCGCAGAGAAGCCGAAATTTTGACTCTGGGTGTTGTCGAGGCAAAAGCAAGTAGTGAGTCGATCTCAAACGAGGCTGCACTTGCCGCCTTGAATATTGATCCAACGACTCTTTCAGAACTGTTCACAGTTGTCACGGCAGTTGTTGAAGTTACTGGTGATGTTCCACGGCTTCTTAAATTGCTCGACAAGACTCGTGACGCCCGAATTATCGGTCCTTTAATCGGCGTCTCGAGTGTCAAATTTTCGTTCGCCGGCAACCAAACAGTCGCAACTCTAGAACTAGTCGGTATTCGTTTCAACGAACAGCAGATTGCGATCGCTCCCGAAACTACATTGCCTTGACGACGACAAAAGAGTTTCTGCCCGAACTCAAAGAAGCCGTTGCTCTGCTGCAAAATGCGGTCCCCGGAATCGTCGATGATCTTCCGAGATTCGAAGCGGCGGCAGAAGTGGGTTGGCTAAACGGAATTCGTCCAGTGCGGGCGATGATCGCGGCGGGTCTGCAAATCACAGATCTTGAACTCGCAATCTGGTCTTCAAAAGGTTTTGAATACTTGGCCCAATTACCCGGACTCGTCTCGGCGGACCTAGTTGAGCGCATTCCGCCACACGAAGCTTTAGATCTTGGCGCTTTTGCAGTTGGTCGGCGCGACAACACCGTCGTAATCGCAATTCTTGACCCGCGTGACACGAAAGTGACGAATGAGCTTCGGGCTCGATTCAGTGAATATGACGTTGGCTTCGTGGTTACAAATCGACCGGCGTTGCTCGCCGCCGCCGAGCGACACGAAGATACCGAACTCATTGACGACTTGACAGACGAAGAATCTCTGGGTCGGGCGATGCAATTGCAAGATGTTGAAAAGCAACTTGCGACCGATGGTCGAATTGCCGAACTTGCCGATGTGATGATCGAGCGTGCGATTTTGTCTGGTGCATCTGATATTCATATTGAGCCAGACAACGACCGTTGCGATGTCAGATTTCGCCTCGACGGAATCTTGACGGCGGCCGGTTCGTATCCGATTGAATTTGGTCAGATTCTTGTAAACCGTGTCAAGATCATGTCGCAACTTGATGTGGGCGACAGGCGTTCACCACAAGATGGTCGAGCGTCGGCAACATTTGGCGGGCGCACAGTCGACTTGCGAGTCGTCACGATTCCTTCGGCGTGGGGTGGCGAGTCGTGTGTGATTCGTTTGCTCGATCAAACACGAGTCAGATCGCGACTTGCATCAATCGGTTTTAGTCGGGCAGTTCGAGTTCAGTTCGATCATTTGTGCGAACTTCATGGTGGAGTAATTTTGGCAACCGGCCCGACTGGGTCTGGCAAGACCACAACCCTCTACAGTGCCTTGAGAAAACTTACGACGCCATTAGTTAAGACGATCACGGTTGAAGACCCGGTTGAATATCGTCTTTCAGGAATGCTGCAAGTGCAAGTCAATCGCGCCGCAAATTTTGATTTCGCCGCAGCATTGCGAGCAGTGTTGCGCGCAGACCCTGATGTGTTGTTGGTTGGTGAAATTCGAGACACCGAGACGGCCAAGACTGCAATGGGTGCGGCTCTAACAGGGCAAGTCGTCATGGCGTCGTTGCACGCGTCGTCGGCAGCCACGGCCCCGTTGCGACTTATCGATCTCGGCATCGAACCGTTCATGGTCTCGGCGGCAGTTCGTGGAGTTATCAATCAGCGCTTGTTGCGCCGACTTTGTCGTCAATGTCGAACGCCGTATGTGCCGCGACGGTCAGTACTCGATGAAGCGCAGTGGCCGTTTGAACGCCCAGACCGGCTTTGGGGTGCTCGCGTTGGTGGATGCGAAAATTGTTTCGAAACTGGTTTCAAAGGTCGTGCCGTGGTTGCCGAGGTGATGAAAGTTACCGATGAACTCAGATCTGCAATTATCGCACGGGCAGACCCTGCATTAATTGAAGTTTTGGCGATCAACTCAGGAATGGTTCCGATTCGTCACGACGCACTGCAACTCGCGCGGCAAGGGGCGACTTCGCTCGAAGAAGTTGCCCGAGTTCTCGGCGAAAACTAATTTATACTTACTGATAATTAATGTCCCATACATATTTGTTCAAAGGTTCCGATCGACTAGATCGTAAACGCAAGGGTCAAGTTGTCGCCATTGACCGTGAATCGGCGAAAGCAAAGTTGTATCGACGCGGTGTATACGTAAAGCGCCTGAGGCGAAGAATATTTTTTGATTTATTTTCAAGAGATTTAGATTTCATACATCCAAGATTGCCACTGGAAGATGTGCTGTGGATCTGTCGCAATCTCTCAAGTTTGTTGACCAGTGGTTTGCGTCTCCCGGAGGCATGCGAGTTGATCGCAGATCAAAGACCTGGCAAGCGTCCAGCACGAGTGATGACAAGGATTCGACTTGATCTTGAAGCGGGCATGGGTGTTGGCGACGCATTTGTAAAACAGCAGAACCGTCTCGGAAAAGTGCCGACCGCGATGATCAGGGCAGGCGAAGCCACAGGATCACTGATCGCAACCTTCAAAGGAATCATAGATTTATGCGATGCCCAAATTCGACTGCGCAAAAATCTTCGACGCGCCGTGCAATATCCGTTGGCAGTTATGTCTACTACGATCACCGTCTTGCTGGCGATGGTTTTCTTTGTGGTGCCACGCTTCGTTGACATGTATTCGCAATTAAACGCAAAGCTTCCGGCATTGACTCAGTTTGTGGTCGACCTAAGCATCACCCTTACGAGTCAAGCCTGGGCTGTTCCTGTGTCACTGATTTTGATAATTATTCTGGTGTTTCTGCTCAGAAAAATTCCGACTGGTCGAATCATCACCGACAACATATTTCTGAAAATTCCACGACTCGGGACGCTCATCCATCGTTCAATCACGACTCGCAGTGCAGGAACATTGAGTGCATTACTCACGGCGAAAGTTTCAATGCTTGATTCGCTAGAAATGACGGGTGAAGCCAGTGGCAATGTCGTGTTTCAAGAGGCGTTTCATGCGATCCAAAATTTAATTGCACAAGGCGAATCTGTTACCGACTCGTTTTCAAGTATCGATGAGTTGCCGCTCGTGTTTCGCGATTTGGCCGCTGTCGGAGACGCCTCTGGAGATCTCGCGGGTGTTCTGGCTCGCTACGCGGTCGACACCGAAGAAGACCTTAAGCGTGACGGCGAAGATTTCGCGAAAGCGATTGAGCCATACCTCATTTTGGGACTCGGTGCCGTGGTTGGTACGGCGGTTATCGCGCTCTACTTACCGATCTTCCAACTCGTGACAATCGTCGGCTAGCAAATTTTTAAGTTCGCTAGCCGACGCTAATTAGCTGCCGTAATAGGTTTTGGCTTCGGAGAATTGCTTCCAGAAATCTGGAATCGCATTGATCTTTCCGCGCCAAGCGCCTTTAAGTAGCAAGTGCAATGTGTATGGCTTTCCGAGATTGCTAGTCGCTGACGAAGTATGCGCGTGATAGTGATATCCAATTCCGTCGTGATCATGACCGCCGAAATCGTCGAGGGCAACTCCGTAACCAAGCATTGATGCGTTTGAAGCGATGTACTTGCCAAACAAGGCGATTCCGTCATATGCGAATCCGATTAGCGGTGGGTGCGTTTTACCGGTGTAGTCATCGGCGTTGTAAAGACTCAGTCCGTTACTTAGGGCACTAAAACCATCGGCATGATAGTGAAGCCCCATGCCCTGACCGACGTGAATGCCGATGCTACAAATTTCGGCTGCCGCCTGACTTTGCGACAGGGTGTTGTTCATCGCCGGATAAATATCGACACCGTCATAGGCGACCCCGTTTGTGCTGGTGCTGGCATAACTGTAAGTCGTGACCGCACCAGAACTGCCCGTGTCAGACCAAAGTGACTTCGGCAAGGTATTTTCGGCGATCGCCGAAACCAAACCGTAATCTCGCAATGGGATTTTTGTAATCGCAATCTGAAGAGTCGCATCGCGAGTGACATTTGAAGACGCATATCCTCCGCCTCCACCGGCACCCGGTGGACGACGCACATCGTTGAGCAGGTTCGGCTTATCCGAAATCGAGAAACTTGCGATGATCATGAACGGATGGTAGGTGCCCGCAGAGTCTTTCTCGTTTGTGAAGTAGACGTTCGGTGTCGTCAACTGTCCGAGAGTTCCGTTGGCGATGCTGTCGCTTTGCAGAGTTACACCGAGTGCCCCTTCGCGAAAATTCTGATACGCCAAAGTGTCGTAGCGTAGTTTTCCGCCTTGGGCTTCAACGAGTCTCTTGATCTCGGCGAGTTTTGCGTCGGCAGCAGTTTTTGTGGCCGAATTCAAACCTGTGGTCGCAACCTGGGGTTTGTAGGTAGAACTCACATCTCTCAACTTCGTGTCGTTGCCGATCAATTCTGTTATCGAATTTTTCCGTGTGATCGTCGAAAGTGAAACTCGATCGTTTGAAACGAAACCAATGCTGTCTGGGTTGAAGTCAAGAGGCATGTCGTAGTCGATCGGCGAGTTGAACATGTACAACTTCGTCGCGTCACCAGCAGAAGCGACAAGCGAGAAAACACCTCCACTCAGCTTCACATAATAATTCGCCGCGCTGAAGCCCCCGTCAAGCGAGTGGGTGTATGAAGAAGTGTTCAATGTGTATCGCTTTTTCGCTTGCAGCAAACTTGTTGATTTGTCATAACTAAACGAAATAAAACCAGGCGATCCAGTTGTCCATCCCCAGTTGAGTTTAAAAACTAGTTTGTTTGCATTTGCTGCATCAAAGTCGAGCGAATAAATATTGTGCAACACCGAGTCAATTCTGAACTGCGTCGAGTCTGTGGTGTCTGAAACCGCCGAGAACATTCCCTTGAGGTAACTCTCGTAAGTTTGAGCCGTAAAACTTGCAGCCGGTGCCGAATAAGCAGACGACGAATCAATTGTCAAAAAGTTCGAAGAAAGCGCACCAGAACTTGCATCGGCGAGCACGAATTTCGTTCGATTGCCAACTGCTGAAAGCGCGGACAAAGTCTTGCCAGGCAGTGACTTCTTCAGAATCACCGAAAATGGTGCGGGCGTGTAATAGATCGCACTGCTGGTCGATGCCACAGTCGTCGCAACAGTTGTTGAAGTTGTCGTCGCAGTTGTCGAGCCTCCAGTTGCAGTTGTCGAGCCGCCAGCGCCGCTAATTGCAAAAGCCCTTGAGCCAGAGATCGCCTTGAAACTTGCTTTTTTTGCAATCTTTAAAGTCACGATGCAAGTACCAGAGGCCATCGTCGTGACCTGCGTTTTTGCTTTATCTATCGAGCAGTCGCCCTTGACAGCCCAAGTTTTTTTGCCACTTGAATTTGAATTGGCAAGTTCATTTACAGAAATTACGGAAGACGGTGGCAGCGGGGTCTCTCGCCACTTAATGTCGGTGGCTGGTGCCGCTGAAACATTTGAGAAACTCGCGGTCGCAACGAGAATTGAGAATAGAACTACTAGGGAAGGTTTTTTGAGCATCCCGTGAAGTTAGCACTAAATTGCCTTCGACCACTCATGGCAAAGCATTAATTCATCAAATTTAAAGCAATCAAACTCAACGCCAATCTTCGGCTGGCGATTTTTTCTAGCGTTTTTTGGCTACAGCACCTTTTGGAGCAGCAACAGGCTTGCGCACTGTGATGATTTTTGGTGGTGATGCAACGCCAAGCGCGATGTCTTTGAATCCTTTTAGAGCAGTAATTTTTGCAACAGTCTTTGCCTTCACTTGCACTTGCTCACCAGTTGCCGGGTTGCGGGCCATGCGTGCTGGTCGTGATTTCTTGGCGAACTTCGCGAAGCCAGAAATGTTGACGACGTCACCGCTGGCAACTGTCGCCAGGATTACATCAATTGTGCCTTCGACAACAGCAGTTGCTGTTTTTTTGTCGACGTCGGCGTGGATGGCTACTGCTTGGATGAGGTCACGTTTTTTCATATGCCAAGATGTTACGCATAAACCTAGGACAGTTGGGTGATAGGCAACCCATATTTTATATGGCTTTTATAGGTTCTGTTTTCGTGGCTACTAATTTTTACGTATTAGAAGCCTCGTAAATAGCCTGAATTGCTGCGTCTAGCGCGCCGTTGAATTGGGTCTCGGATTGCTGGGCTGAGAGTCCTTCGGTGAGCGCGCGAGAGAAACTAGCGATTACTCCGTGATTCTGTGCCAGTTTTTTGTTGGCTTCTTCTCGGCTGTAACCACCGGAGAGTGCGACTACTCGAACTACTCGTGGATGCTTGACGAGTTCTGCATAAAAGCCAGTCTCGTTTGGCAGTGTCAGTTTCAACATCACATTTTGATTGGCATTCAGCGAGTTAAGTTGAGCGATTATTTCTGCTTTTAGCAGGGTTTCGGCAGCACTTTTCTCTGGGCTCTTGATGTCGACTTCGGGCTCGATAATTGGCACGAGACCGGCACTGAGGATTTCTTTGCCGATTTCAAATTGCTGTTTGACCACATCTCTGATACCAGTTTTGTTGCCGAGTTTGATTACCGAGCGCATTTTCGTGCCGAATACGCCGTGCGATTTGGCGCTCTCAAGCCGCGTGCCGAGTTCTGGGATCGACTTCATTATCTGAGCGCCATTTGTTTCATCGGCGAGGCCGTTATCGACTTTTAAAAATGGCAAAATTTGTTTGTTTTGCCAGAGAAATTCAGCGGTGCCTTTGCCGTCAATCGAGCGGTTCATTGTCATCTCGAACAAAATCGCGCCAAGAATTCGCGAACCTGTGAATGCGGGGCTCTTGATTATTCGGGTTCGCATCGCGTGAACAAGATCAAACATTTCGGCATCACTCTTATATTCAGACTCGTCTACCCCGTAAAGTTTCAGCGCCTTTGGTGTGCTGCCACCACTTTGGTCAAGGGCAGCAATAAAGCCCTTTTCGGTCTTGGCTTTTTGAAGTTGGTCCGGATTTATGCCTGCGCTCATGCGTGTTGTCCTTTGTGCGTTTGCCTAAATAATAACGCAGTTCAGGTAGACGCGATAAATCTATAAACGGGGATCAACTAGCACGCGACCACGCATTTTGCCTGCGAGAATTTTGTCGAGTTGCGCACTGAGGTCGTCGAGGCCAATGATCTCAACGCTTTGCGTTTCAAGCCATGTTGGTTTCAAATCGGTTGCGATTCGTTGCCACATTGCCTTGCGTGGCTCAAGCGGCGTTTGCACACTGTCGATGCCCAGCAAATTTACGCTACGCAAAATGAATGGCAATACAGATGTTGGCAAATTTGTGCCACCGGTGAGGCCACTTGCTGCTACCGAGCAGCCGTATTTCAAGGTGCGCAGAATGTAGGCGAGCGTTGCACCACCTACACAGTCGATTGCACCAGCCCAGCGCTCGCGTTCTATTGGTTTTGGTGACTCGGCCGAAGTCTCGGCGCGGTCGATTATTTCGCTTGCGCCAAGTTGCTTGAGCCACTCGGCGGTTTCGGGTTTGCCAGTACTTGCGACAACTTCGTAACCGCGCATCGCGAGCATGCCGACCGCAACCGAGCCCACGCCGCCGGTTGCGCCCGTCACGAGAATCGGTCCCGTATTTGATTTGAGTCCGGCTTTTTCGAGTGCGTCAACCGAAAGTGCGGCCGTGTAGCCCGCGGTGCCAATCATCATCGCGGTTCGTGCATCAAGACCTTTTGGCATGGGTACGAGCCACGCTGATTGCATGCGGGCGAATTGCGAAAATCCGCCATGATGTGCGACGCCGATGTCGTAGCCGTGGGCAATTACATTGTCGCCGATTTTTATGTTCGGGTTTGATGATTCGACGACTTTGCCGGCGAGATCAACGCCGCCAATCAGTGGATCAATGCGCGCGATGCGACCAGATTCGGTGCTGGCCAAACCATCTTTGAAATTGATACCCGAATATTCGACTTCGACCAGCACATCGCCATCGCCGAGTTGGTCAATTGGCATCTCGACGATTTTGCGTGCCCAGCCAGATTCGGTCTTACCAATTGTAAATGCTCGTGATGTATTTGGTGTGTTCATTTTGTTGTTCTCGTTTCGTGTTATTTGTTTCTTTTGTGAGTTGCTGAGCGATTTGTTTTTCTCTGTCAATGCCGTTTGATGGGGTAGCTAAAAAGTAAAACTATTTTCGCCGAGAGTCGCGGGCCGCAGGCATCCAATTTTCGCCAGCGGTTTTATCGATTCGCGATAGCAGTGTTTGGCTGTGCGGTAGAACGAGATCACAGAACTTACGGGTTTTTGCTTCGCCTAAATTTCGCCATGCGCGCTCGCTGAGTTGATTGGTCGTATCTTCAAGTTGCTGACGAAACTCTAAACCCGCACTGTTAATTTTTCTTTCGGTTACAAACCACGCTGGTCAAGCAAAGACCAGGCTTCATCAAGTTGTGTGTCGTTGGCGCCGCGACTTCTTGGTATCCAGTCGCCGGGATATCCCAAAAAAGCGTCGTGTAATAAGCCGGCTTGAACTCCGCTGATGTCATGGGACGCAAGAATCGCCCAGTGTGTATCGCCGCGCCATTCGCGAATGCAATTAATCGCCAGCCA
This sequence comes from Acidimicrobiaceae bacterium, assembly GCA_003569125.1. GTDB lineage: Bacteria > Actinomycetota > Acidimicrobiia > Acidimicrobiales > Ilumatobacteraceae > BACL27. Next base: position 23,223 of record BGOG01000013.1, read on the forward strand.
TGCCGAGAGCGTCGGCTGATCTTCGCAACGTGACCAACCAAGATGCGCTGCGTAAAGGGCTCGTCCTGAAATCGGCAAACTATCGGCAGCCTGCCATAGATCTTTTGCCATCGCGCCAAGATCATCGACGATTTCGCGAACATATTCGTTTAGTCCGCGAATAACTGCTTCGTTTCGCACACGATAGGCATCTTCAAATGTTGTTTTTTCTCGCGCAAGTTTTAGCGCCAGACGAATAAAGTCGCCGTGAATCGAGTAGCAAGCGGCAATCACGACTTCGTCGCCAACACTTGCTAACGGTGCACAGCGCGTGGCGATGTAGTAGCCCATGCCGTTTTCGATACCAAGATTCGCATAACGCGCAATCGCGTCTGGGTCCCAGTAAATCCAGCCCACTAATCGGTGCGAAGCCAATGACGCTTGCGCGCTCAAAGCCTGCCAATCATTTTTGCTTGCTGAACTAGCGCGATTTGGGCTAGCGCTGTTAGAACCAGCGCGATTTGGGCTAGTCATTATTGTCACTTACACCATTGAAAGTCTTTATTTCGGTGGGATGCATCAGTCGTCAGAATACAGTTGTTTCGGCAATGAGCACTGAACCTATTCGTGTCGGTTTGTTGGCCTATGGGGCGATTGGTTACGAGCACAATCTGGCGGTGCAAAACACAAACGGTTTAGTCCTCACTGCTGTTTGCGACACAAAACCCGAGCGAATCGCCGCGGCTCGCGAACTCGCGCAAGATTTTGTCGCCTTCAGTGACGCAACAGAAATGCTCGACTCTGGTTTGCTCGACTTGGTCGTGATTTCGACTCCGCCGAACAGTCACTTTCATTGGGCGAAAGAATCTCTCAAGCGAAACATCAATGTCGTGCTTGAAAAGCCGATGGCGCTTACGGCTGATGAATCCGATGAATTAATTAAATTAGCCGATAACAAAAAATTATTACTCGTCGTTTATCAAAATCGTCGGTTTGATGCAGACTTTGTGACGATGCGATCGCTAATTTCGTCTGGCGCAATCGGCGAGGTTTATCAATTCGATACTTTCGTCGGTGGATACTCGCGTCCGTGCGATTATTGGCACTCTGATGCAGTTGTCTCGGGTGGCGCAATATTCGATTGGGGCAGTCACTTTATTGATCAAATTTTGAACATAATTACCGATGACGTTGCCCATGTCAGCGGGCAGAACCATAAACGAGTTTGGACACACGCGACAAATGCAGATCACGCTCAAGTGACGATCACATTTACAACTGGTAAGCAAGCAACTTTTGTTCACTCAGATTTGGCGGCCGCACGAAAGCCGAAGTTCTACGTTCTCGGCACACTGGGTGCCATCGTCGGAGATTGGAACCCCGCCGCCGAACCAGCAGTTGCAGATCTTCCTGCTATTTTGACATTGCATCGCCAAGACGGCAACTCGCAAATTATTGAACTCGAAAAACTGGATGAGTTCGAGTTTCACAGGTCGATTGTTGAATATTTGCTAAACGGCGCGCCGATGTCGGTCACGGCTTCGCAGTCGCGCAACGTTGTAGCGATCATGCAAGCCGCAGAAGAATCGGCGCTCAACAATGCGATGCCCGTATCGCCGAGTCTTCGTATCAGTACTGATACTGGTTCTGCTATTGCCGCCATTCCCGCGTCGCGATGACCGTCAAGTGGGGTTTTCTTGGTGCTGGCTGGATTGCAAATAGAGCTACCGCGCCAGCCGTTCGCGCTGCCAATAATGCGCAACTTTTTGGTGTAGCAAGCCGTGATAGAGCCCGCTCAGCAAAGTTCGAACCACAAAATGTTTACGACACGTATCAACAGTTGTTAGATGATCCGCAAATCGAAGTTGTTTATATCAGTCTTGCGAATCATCAGCATCTTGAATGGGTAACGAAGTCGCTTGAAGCAGGCAAACATGTGCTGTGTGAGAAGCCACTAGGTTTGAATGCGTTTGAAGTTCAACAAATGATCGAGTGTTCGAAGCGCTGCAATCGTTTATTGGTTGAAGCAGTGTGGACTCGCTGGCACCCGAGATTTAAGCGCATTGTCGAATTAGTCGAATCTGGCGCAATCGGTGAGATCAAATCAATCGAGTCGCAATGGGGTTTCAAATCAGAAATGACAGAGAACTATCGGCTTGACCCATTACTGGGTGGTGGTGCGTTGCTCGATATTGGTTGCTACCAAGCAAATATGTGGGTGGCACTCACTCAAGGTGCCAACGATTTGAAAATAAACAGTGTTGATCGAAAAATTGGCCCCACAAAAATTGATTTGACGACTGAAGTTAAAGCGATGATCAACAACAAGACAAGCGTTCAGTTGATGAGCTCGTTTGAAAAAGATGTACCCCAGATACTGAAGATTGAAGGTAGTTCTGGCATCATTGCAACTGACGCTGGTGAAGCTTTTTCAACTTGGCGTGAGCCGAGTTCGTTGCGAATTAGAGATCGAATTGAGCACTTTTATTCGGTTGATGCTTTTGTTGAGATGGTTCAACACGTCAGCGAACAAGTTGCGAATAACTCAGGGTGGGTTATGCCCGTGGCCGATTCGCTTAGAGTTGCTCAAATTCTCGACGCTATTATCGCTAGTTGACCTAATTAAAAGTAGAAAATTATGAAAATTAAACTAATCACTGTCCTGCTAGTTGTTGCGACAGGTTGTGCTGGTTCTGAGCAAACCTCAACCAGCCAAAGTATTGGTTGTGAACTGGGTGAAGTTATTCAGGGCACGCCACTGAATATTGCGACAACTGTTGCGCCGATCACGAGCATCGTGGCAAACATCGCTGGCGGCACGGCTTCGGTGATTACCGGAGTCGTCCCAGAGGGTACCAACTCGCACACTTTCGAGCCCAAGCCAAGTGATGCGGCCACGCTTGAATCTGCAGACATTATTTTCATCAATGGCCTGGTGCTTGAAGAACCGACAAAAGATCTTGCACTGGCGAACATAAAATCTTCTGCGAATATTTGTGAACTTGGTACTGAAATTTTGCCCGAGTCTGAATATTTATACGACTTCTCGTTTCCAAAGGAGGGTGGCAAGCCGAACCCCCATTTATGGACAAACCCACCGATGGCAAAACAATATGCCCAAGTTGTTCGAGATGTGCTCGTGCTTCGAGATCCGGCTAATGCCGCGACCTACGAAAAAAACTTTGCCGCCTTTGCGCAGAAGATCGATGCACTCGACAATGCGCTCAGAGAGTCGATTGCAACCATCCCCGAAGGTCAGCGCAAACTTCTTACATATCATGATGCGTACGCATATTTTGCAATCGAATATGGTTTCACGGTGATCGGCGCGATTCAGCCGTCGTCGTTTGATGAACCAAGTCCAAAAGAAATCGCCGAACTTATCGCGCAAGTGAAAAATCAAAATGTTAAAGCCATATTCGGCAGCGAGGTGTTTCCGTCGACGGTGCTCGAACAAATTGGTGCCGAAACGGGTGTGCGGTATGTCGATGTATTGCGCGACGATGATTTGATCGGCAAACCTGGCGACCCAGAACATTCGTGGCTGGGTTTGATGCGTTTTGATTTCGCGACAATGGTCGAGGCTCTCGGTGGCGATGCCTCGGCACTGAAGGCTCTCGATGTGCGAGACGTGGTCAAAGATGAGGCTAAATATCCTCAGTAAAACTGATAACCCGTTGATCGTTTGCGAACATGTTTCGTGTACGTATGGCAACGCACCGGTGCTTCATGATGTTTATCTGAAAATTAATCGTCGAGAATTCGTCGGCATTGTCGGCCCGTCAGGTTCGGGCAAGACGACACTGCTCAAGGCGATAATTGGCTCGCAGCCGGTTGCGCACGGTTCGATAACGATTGAACCTCACTTAACGATTGGTTATGTGCCGCAAGTTGAAACGGTCGACTGGTACTTTCCGGTGACTGTTGAAGAGGTAATCGTGATGACTCGCGCCAAAACAAAATGGTGGCCACGAATCACGACTACCGAGCGCACAGCGGTGCGTGAAGTGCTAGAAAAACTTGGCATCGCCGACGTTGCACATCGCCACATTCGCGAACTTTCTGGTGGGCAACAGCAGCGGGTATTTCTCGCCCGAGCAATGTTCTGTCAGCCCGATATTTTGGTTTTGGATGAACCAACATCAGGTGTTGATGTGCGAACACGACACGAGATTTTGCATCTTCTCGCAGATCTACATCAAGATGGTTTGACGATCTTGTTAACTACGCACGATCTAAATGGTTTGGCCGCCCACCTTCCGCGATTGGTGTGCTTCAATAAAACTGTGCTGGCAGATGGAAATCCTCGAGAGGTACTTACTTCGCAAGTACTTGAAGCAACTTATGGGGCACCAATGGAAGTTCTCGAGCATGGTGGCATGCCACTCGTGATTGATCATGGTCGTGTTGCAATGCGCGGAGAAGGCAAATGATTTTCGCATTGGATATTTTGGCACCGTACGGGTTTCAATTTTTTCGTAACGGGTTGGTCGTGGCAACAATTGCTGGTGCGCTGTGCGGTCTGCTCGGTGTTTTTGTAATTCTGCGGGGCATGAGTTATATCGGCCACGGGTTGTCGCACGCAGTTTTCGGCGGCGCAGCGGCGAGTGCAGTTATTAGAGTCAATTATTTTTTAGGCGCGGGTATTTGGGGTGTCGTGTCAGGTTTGTTGATTGCCAGAGTCGCGCGTCGACGCGTGATCGGTGCCGATGCCGCAATTGGTGTTGTCACGACTGCTTCATTCGCGCTTGGTCTGGCGCTGATGAACCGTTATGGTCAAGCATCAAAAAGTATTGAAGCGGTGCTGTTTGGCAGCGTGCTCGGTGTGAAAGTTGCAGATATCTACGCTGTTGCCCTCGTTGCTTTGTTGGGTCTCGCAGTTGTCGTGCTGGGCTATCGAAAGTTATTGTTCTCGACATTTGATCGCGATGTCGCCCAAGTCAGCAACGTTCGAGTTTCGCTGGTTGAGGCTGTGCTATTGGCGATGATCTCGCTGACGATTCTGGTAACGATGCGCGTAATCGGCACGCTTTTGATTTCGGCTCTGCTGGTGATTCCGGCGGCATCTGCTCGGATGACAACAAACAGTTTTTCGCGACTTTTGTGGATCTCGCCAATAATCGGCGCAGTAACTTGTTTTGTCGGCATGAACTTGAGTTATCACTTAGATACGTCGGCGAGCGCAACGATTATTTTGCTAGACGCACTCGTGTTCGTTGTTGTCTATGCAGTGGCTGGCACGAGAAACCGTGTCAAAATGGCGTCGCTCGGACATCTGTAATTTGCGCGCTACCTACGTGCACTGGTTCTGCGCACTAGTTATGCGCGTTAATTAGCTAGTTCGAAATCCCCACTGTGCACCGTCAGGTGTGTCACGAACCTCAATATTGAGGGCTATTAAGCGATCACGAATAATGTCAGATAAATCAAATCGTTTGTCGCTTCGTACTTGAGCACGCAGATCAAGCAGCACTTGCACAAACGGCCCTAATACGTCGCGCGGGTCGCGTAAACCACCCGTTGCCGCCGCAGCCAAGCGCGTGATCATGCTGCGCAACACTGCTCGCGCGTGATCAGTCGCATCGCTTTGCAGTGTGTCGCCCGACCAACCTGCGATCGCGTCATCTAATTCGAGTGCCGCACGCGCTGCACCATCGGCGTCACTGTTTGAAAGAGCCGTTGCAAAAACCGTATTCAATCGATCGGTTGCCTCGCGCAGGTTGTTGTCGAAAATCGCGGGTGATCCAGTCTCTGGTGCACCAGTCACGGTTGTCCCGGCTACTGAAGTCCCGGCCTGAGTTTTTGATCGACTCGTTGCCCCTGTGTTTGTATCTCGTGTTGTTGATGCTGGGTCACGCAATCTATCTATAGAAAAACTTTCGCCTGATGCGATTTGTGTAGAACTGCCGTGAACTCGAATTGTTACGACACCCTTACCAACGACGGTCACGGTCTGCAAATCCAGATCAATCACCATGCCGGTGTGTTCATCAACGCCGAGTACGAAAACATCGTCGGGCAGTTCGCGTTCAAGCATTGCGAGTCGTCGTTCACCCATATAACAAAACCGAGTGTCGTGATGACCACCCTCGGCATTGTTGTAATGCGGAATCAGAGCAACGTTGACACCGATATCGCCGAGGATATTCAGACCTTCTAACCAGCGGGGGTCTTCACCAACTTTATAGATCTCATAAACAGGCAAAGTAAAACGACCAAGTGTCAGCGCGGCTGCCGATGCAAAAGTGACTATTCCACCGTCACGAAGTTTTTTATTGAGTAAACCCGCCAGCGGCGTGCCTGACCATTGGCGCAACGCATATGTCGGCGATCCCGGCCCGGCAAAGATGTAGTGAGCATCTGCAACTTTTTGTAAACCGCGTTCAACAGTCAGCGCATCGGCGCCAATTATTTCGGTGAGCCCCGCGACTTCAAGCTCGAGATTGATGCTGGTTTGAAAATATTCGACGGCTTTAGTCGCAAGTTCTGGGGCATTTTCTTGAAATCCATACGGAGTGTCGAGCAACACTGCGCGAGCGGGTTTTTGAAGTTTGCCCGCAAGCATTCGATGTGTCGTGACCATCGTCGGCGCAGTCTCGCCTGATCCCATTACGGCAAGAATATGTGGCAGAGTCATCAGAAGAATCCGTCGGTTGAGGCTGCGTGCACAACTTGGGCGAAACGCTCAGGATGTTGGGCATGCAGGTCGTGATCAGCGGGGCTAAACCATTCAACCCGCACATTGGGCACTAATTGCTCGGCGAGTTGGATAGCACTGCGTTTTGTCTCGCTGAACACACTGTTTGCGCCGTCGGCCGGGGCGAACATCACTGGCACCGAGATCTGACTATATATATGTGTCGGATGATGCTCCCATAATCCACGCAAAATTTGCATGTGTCGCTCGAGCGTTAACCATGGACGCAAAGTGCCATCAGGCAAATGCTCCATGCAGGCGAGTGCACCGTTGATGCCAGTCTCGGGCCAATCAGAATGGCTGCGTTGCATGTAGTTTCGAAAATCGGTGATTCGAGTTCCGGCTATTGGCGGCGGGCGCAAGGCTTTTGCACAGTCATCCCAAATTGGATAATGATTTTGTAATTCAAGAAAACCGCCGTCGACACACACGACGCCGCGAACCAACTCGGGCCGAGTGTGCGCAAGTTCAAGAACGACATTGCCGCCCCAAGACTGACCACAAACAATTGGCTTTACAAAACCGTCTTTTTGAATTTCACTCAATAATCCCGCAAGATCTTTCGTCACTGTTGTCATGTCGTAACCGTCATTTGGTTTTTCACTCAAACCGTGACCTCGTAGGTCGACTGCAGTAACGAGGTGTCCGAGTGAACACAACGCGATTGCGGCGCCCTCCCACAACATCGCATTCGACGCCAGGCCATGCACGAGAACTATGGGTGTCTGTTTATGGGTTTCTGGTTTGCCCCAAGTGATTGTTCGCAAGCTCACACCATTCAAAGTGTCAACGAGTTTGCTCTCAGGCACAAGCTGATTTTGTTCAGCAACTGGTTTCACACATACGAGGCTACGTTCTAAACGAGTTGAAGAAATCTCTTACTTTTCGTAAATCACAGTTGTTTCGGATGGCCACCATGCGACACTTTTGGGGTGAATTCAACAGTTTTGACAAATTTACGAATACCGAGCGAGTTGCTTCCTAGCGACGGACGGTTTGGTAGTGGTCCATCAAAAATTAGAGCATCACAAATTGATGCCCTAATCTCGTCTTCGACCCATCTGCTGGGCACTTCGCATCGTCAGGCTCCCGTCAAAAACTTGATCGGTTCGGTGCGCAGTCAACTCTCTGAATTATTTGCTATTCCTGACGGTTGGCAAGTTTTAATCGGCAACGGTGGTGCAAGTTTGTTTTGGGATGCAGCAACTTTTGGTTTGATCCATAAGTGCAGTCAGCACTATGTGTTCGGTGAGTTCTCGTCGAAGTTTGCCCAAGCCGTTCGCCTCGCACCACATCTCAGCGAACCGATAATTGTTGAGTCACCGGCAGGCACTGTGCCGGCTTTGAAATTCGCCCAAGATTCTCAAGTCGACACATATTGTTTGACGCACAACGAAACATCAACCGGGGCGACGATGAACTTACTTCGACCGGCCCGGCCCGATGATGCACTCGTCGTGGTTGATGCGACGTCTGCCGCTGGTTCGATTGCTTGGTCTGCAAATGAAGTCGATGTTTATTATTTTTCTCCGCAGAAAGGTTTTGCATCAGAAGGTGGCACGTGGATCGCCCTCTGCTCGCCGCGTGCCATCGAGCGAATCGAGTCAATCGCGAAATCTAAAAGATGGTGTCCGGCTTCACTTGACTTGTCGATCGCCCTTGAGAATTCAAAAGCCAACCAGACCTACAACACGCCGTCAATCTCGACGTTCGTTCTGCTTGACGAACAGTTGAAATGGATGCTGAACAACGGTGGTCTGCCGTGGTGTGTCGAGCGAACGACGACCTCGGCTAAATATCTTTATGACTGGGCAGAGCAGCGAAAATTCGCCGAGCCATTTATCTCAGATCGGCAGTTTCGCTCACCGGTTGTCGGCGCGATTGATTTAGTCGGTGTTGATGCCAACGATGTCAATGTAGTTTTGCGTGCCAACAAAATTGTCGACACAGACTCGTATCGCAAACTCGGCCGTAACCAGCTGAGAGTCTCAATGTTTCCGGCTGTTGAGCCAACTGATGTTCAAAAACTTACTGCTTGCATTGATTTCATCGTTGAGGCGATCTCATGACTCGCCAGCGCATCGTTGTCGCCGAAGAAATAGCCGAGCCAGGTTTGGAGCGATTGCGAAATGCCGGATTTGAAGTTGACGTTCAACTCGACAAAAGTCCAGAAGATTTGCGTCATTGCATCGTTGGTGCCAGCGCGTTAATTATCCGTTCGGCAACAAATGTCGACGCACAACTCTTGGCTGCAGGCAAACAACTCGTGGTCGTGGCGCGCGCCGGTGTTGGTCTCGACAATGTCGACATAGCGGCGGCAACAGCCTGTGGTGTGATGGTCGTCAACGCCCCAGAGTCGAATGTGTTATCCGCGGCCGAACACACCATGGCTTTAATTTTGGCCGTTTCACGCAACGTTCCACAGGCGCATCGTGCGCTGACACAAGGCCGCTGGGAGCGCAGCAAATGGGAAGGAATCGAACTTGCGTCAAAGACACTTGGCATATTGGGTTTAGGTCGAATTGGTGCACTCGTTGCACAGCGCGCGCTGGCTTTTGACATGCGAATCATTGCTTTTGATCCATTTGTTTCAGCCGAGCGCGCACGAGAACTCAACGTTGAGATGATGTCAATTGAACAAGTGATTGCCCAGTCGGATATTTTGACGATACACCTGCCGAAAAATAAACAGACGGTCAACCTAATTGATACCGCGATGCTCTCTTTGGCTAAACCATCGTTGCGAATTATCAACGTGGCTCGCGGTGGAATCGTCAATGAATCTGATTTGGCGCAAGCCTTAGGCAATGGCACGATCGCCGGCGCGGCAGTTGATGTTTTTGTCACCGAGCCGACTACTGCCTCACCACTATTCAAACTTGACAATGTCGTGGTCACCCCACACTTGGGTGCGAGCACTCGCGAAGCACAAGACCGTGCAGGTGAAGTAGTCGCCGACATGGTTTGTTTGGCGCTCAACAACGAGTTTGTGCCGTTCGCCGTAAATCTTGAGGCGAGCGACGCCAATGAGACGCTCAAACCTTTTGTTCCTTTGGCGCAGCGTCTGGGTCGTGTCTTTGCTTCGCTTGTCGATGCGCCACCTGAGATTTTTGAAATTTCCATCACCGGAGAAATTGGCGCATACGATCCAGGTCTAATTTCGATCAGTGCATTAAAAGGTGCGCTTTCAATATGGACAAACTCTGCGGTCAGCCTTGTTAACGCGCCCGTTATTGCCCGACAACTCAAGATTCAGGTCAATCAAACTGCTTCAACAACAACGCAACATCGTGATTATGTCAATCTCGTTACGCTGCGTTCTGGAAACCACAATTTGTCGGCGACGCTCACAGGTCGGCGTCGTGAAGCAAGAATTGTGATGATTGATGATCACCTGACTGATATTCCACCTTCTGAGCACATGTTGATAGTCAAGAACGATGATCAACCAGGGGCAATTGGTCGAGTCGCTACCGTGCTTGGCAATGCAAACATCAACATTGCCAATATGGATGTTGGCAATACTGAGACAGTTGGCAGTGCGTTGATGTGCATTTCGACTACAACATCAGTTTCGCAAGAGGTGATCGCGCATTTGCGAACGCTCCATGGAATCACAAGTGTTACTGCAATCGGTTCTTAAGATATTCTGAGGATGTGATTGATTCGTGATCGAAGTTGTGTTGTTGCTTAATTTCGTCGCAACATCTGTTATGACCGGCGTTATCTGGTTTGTTCAGTGGGTTCACTACCCACTGCTTGCGACCGTGCCAGTTGATGGCGCAATTGATGTTGCCACTGAACATCAACGACGCACGGGTCAAGTGTTGGCGCTACCCATGGCTGTTGAAGGTTTTACGACTTTGGCGCTGTTGGCGTATCAGTTTGCGGGTGATTTAACCAGTGTGAGCCCAATCTTGCCGTGGGCGGGCGCAGTGATGTTGGCAGTTGCGCTCGGCAGCACGGTGTTTGTATCTGTTCCGTTGCACGCAAAGATGGCGACAAACCCGAGTGCAGAAATTGGCAAGCGACTCGTCGACACGAATTGGCCCCGAACAATCGCTTGGACTACACGATCAGTCGTGTGCGCGGTGATGATCTTGCAACTAGTTCGGGCGTAAGCAACACGATGAGTTATGCACAAGATTGCCCGAACCCCGTGCGCCGTGCGGTAATGAAACAAGGCTGGTACGACCTCGCATACATTCACTATCGCTACAAGGTTGAAGATGTCGCACGCATTTTGCCGCCGGGTCTTGAAGTTGATGTGTGCGATGGCTCGGCGTGGGTTGGTTTGATTCCGTTTCAATGCGTGGCATCGGCGTGCCGGGTTTGCCGGCGGTGCCGTATCTAGGTTCATTCGCCGAGGTCAATGTTCGAACTTATGTTCGTCGTAACGGCATTCCAGGTGTTTGGTTTTGTTCACTCGATATCAATCGGTTATTGCCGACTATCGTCGCGCGTACGACGTATACGTTGCCTTATTGTTTTGGTCGCGCCAGCAACAAACGAGTTGGCGATGAACTGCGCTCCGTAGTTAAGCGTCAGTGGCCACGTGGTGAGGCGCACACGAATATCCATCTCAAGATTTCAGAAACAATCTGCGAGCCCTCGCCGCTTGAGGTTTTTCTGAGTGCCCGTTGGGGTTATATACGACGACTCGAAGTGGAAACTTGCGTTACGCACCGATTTCTCATCCGAGATGGCCACTGCAACGCGCCGAGATTATTTCGTTGGATGATTCGCTAGTTGCGGCCGCTGGACTTGCCAAGCCAACGCTCAGCGACAACGGTCAACCACATGTGATGTTCTCAAGTGGTGTGCCAGTCCGCGTCGGCTTACCCCAACGCGCTTAGTGCTGGTCGTCTTGCCCGACGCGCTTCGTACTAGCTTTTTGATTTTTAGTTTTTTGCTGAACCTGGTCGATAGTTGTCACGATCTGCAGCAGCCCTGAGCGCCGTCATACCGTAGAGCAATGCACCAGTCATAACGATCAAGAAGATTACGCTTCCAAAACCAAACAGTGCAGCTAGCGACATGGGTCAGTCCTTTGTGCTCTTACCAGATAATAAAAATGCTCCGAGTGCGAGAATCGATGGCACCCAGACGCCAACATAAATGCCGTTTAGACGATCTTCAACCGACGAACTTTGAAAATAGAGCCACACGCTCAGCACGAGGCTGGCAGCGGCCGACAAAAGGGTGGTAACTCGTAAAATTGTTTCAGGCTTCATTTAGTAATTCCTCCAATTGCTTATCATAGACGATTGTTCACAAATCTTTGTAGCAAAGCACAGGTTTTCAGTTGGCAATCGCGAGTTCAACTTTCTCAAATTTATGCTTAATCACAATTGCGCTTATGGCGGTTGGTCCGACTAGAAGCACGCCGTGCGCAAGTGTTGATAATTCTGCTGATCGAAATGAAAATGCGATGATGCACAACATCCAAAAAGAGGTAGCCAAGACATTAAGTTTGCGAAATTGCAAAACCTGCAGGGTATGAGGAAACTCGACATTGCTCAAAGTCAGCATCGCGAGAAGAAAAGAGATCGCTATGTTCAGGTTCGTATCTAAACCCAATAGCCAGATTGTTGGGATGACCAGGTTCCATGCGGCAGGGAAGCCTCTGAACCAATGTTCTGCGTTTGCGATGGTCGTTTGGCTAAACCATAATGCCGACGATCCGAGGATTGCTGCGACCGCTAATTGGCCGATTAAATCGTGCCCAACGATTTCAAATTGCCAGATAAACGCAGCAGGAACTACGACACAAGTTACATAATCAATTACAAGATCCAAAATGTATCCGTCAAATCTTGGTAGTTCTGTATTGCTCATCCAACGACGAGCGATTGGTCCATCAATGCCATCTATCAGCACGGCGACCATCATCCAAACGACCGCAGCCGTAGGTGACTTGTCTAGTACCGCGACGAGTGCCGCCATGCCAGCGAGAATTCCGGTGACCGTTAAAGCATGTATCGAGAGGTCTACTTGATTTGCCTTAAATTTGATTTTGCTTTGCACGACCCGACTGATTGTACTCTGATTAACGATATGAAATTAGTGAATCGCCATGCGACACTGTCTGTGGCATGGGTCGTCTTGGTGATGCTTTGGTCGTTAGCGAGAATATTCGCGGTTTCCACTTGGCTATCTGAATATGGGATCAGCACTAAAATTTTCGCCACAATCGAGATTTCATCTTCGTTAATTTATGGAATCAGTTCAGCAAAAGCAGTCGCTAAACACATCAACAAGCAAAAACGCCTCGTATTTTTCTGGGGAATGCTGGCTTTTGGTGGTTACATCACACCCGATGCTTATGTATTGACAAATGGTCGGTCAATGCCGACTAATTTTTACATCGTGATTATTTTCTTGTTCGTGTTGTTTGGTGCCTACGGAGTATTCGCGGTACAAAAAGCGCTGAGATCATCATGACGTCAGATCTTGAGCAGGCTTTTCAAGAAGCCTCAATACCGACGCTTCTGATGTGTCTCGTACAGATCACCGGCGATGAATCGTGGCTGCGAGAACCATTTTTACCAAAGCGAGATACGAACTTGTTTGCCGACGAGTCAGGTGGTCTTTCCGAAGAGTCGCAACAACAAATTCGTGCCGCGCTCATGACCGTACTTGGCGAAATATCGGCTGGACAGCGCAAGATTGCGCCCCCACCCAAAACTGAATTATTTACAAAAATGATGAGTCTGTGCGTGGCCGAAGAAGTTGCGCCCGAATACGCGCCGATGATGATGGAGGCGATGGGTTTTATCTCTCGCGATGTGAGTTGGAGAGACTCGTCGGCAGTTTTGCGCGAAACCCTGGCAGATTTCAATGTGCTGATAATCGGCGCCGGATTCTCGGGTATTTGCGCGGCGATCAAACTCGATCAACTTGGCATTCGCTGGATGATGGCCGATGCAAATGCCGATATCGGCGGTACTTGGCTCGTCAATGATTACCCGGAGGCCGGGGTTGATACACCGAATCATTTCTACTCGTTTACTTTTGCCCCGAATCATAGGTGGCCAAAATATTTTTCAAAACAAATCGATGTTTTGAATTACTGCAAGTCGGTCGCCGAGAAGTTCAAAGTTGCTGACCGTATTAGTTTGAACACCGAAGTCGTGTCTACGACTTGGGACGAAGCGTCGCAAACATGGCTTGTCGTGTTGCGCAACCAGCGCGGCGAGTTGCGCGAGACTCGAGCCAATGTTGTGATTTCTGGCGTCGGGCAATTGAATCGTCCAAAAAAGTCTTTCATCAAGGGCATCGAATCGTTTTCGGGCCCGTGCTTTCATTCTGCACAGTGGCGCCACGATGTCGATCTGAGTGGCAAGCGAGTTGCGATCATTGGCACCGGGGCAAGTGCGATGCAGATTTTACGCACGGTTGCGTCGCAGGCGAGTCAGGTGACAATTTTTCAGCGGTCGCCACAATGGGTGAGACCAGCAACGACTACCACCGTGAGGTCAAACCGCAAACGATGTGGTTGTTCGAGAACGTGCCATTTTATTTCGATTGGTATCGCTTTGGTCTCTTCTGGAGATTCGGAGATGGTCTGTTGCCAACTCTGCGCCGAGATGAAACTTGGCCACATCAGCACAGATCGATGAATTCACGCAATGACAAACATCGAGTGCAACTCACCGAATATTTGCTCGCGCAACTTGACGGTCACACTGATTTGGTAAATAAAACTTTGCCCGACTATCCGCCGTATGGCAAACGAATTCTTGTCGACAATGATTGGTATAAATCTCTCAAGCGTGAAAATGTCGAACTGATTGCGTCTGGCGTAGATCACGTTGACGGCAATCAAATAGTTTCACTAGATGGTTCGTCACGCCAAGCGGATGTAATAATTTTGGCTACTGGTTTTGAGGCCGGCAAGATGCTTGCTTCGGTAGCGGTGACGGGTCGCAACAGCATCACATTGCGTGAAACTTGGGGAGACGATAATCCGCGTGCATATAAAGGTATGACGATGCCGAACTTCCCGAATTTGTTTTGCTTGTACGGGCCAAACACCAATGTGGCTCACGGTGGCAGTGTGATTTTTCAGGCTGAATGCCAGATGCGATATGTCACGAGTTGCATTACTCAGATGATCGAGTCACAAATTTCATCGGTTGATGTGCGCCCTGAAGTGCACGATGAATATAACAAGGCAGTTGACGATGAACACAATCAACTTGTTTGGTCGCATCCAGGCATGGATAGTTGGTATAAAAATTCGCAAGGTCGAATCTTTTCGCCGATGCCGTGGCGATTTGTCGACTATTGGTCAATGACCCACGATGCAGATCTGAGCGACTATTTGGTCACAGCAAAAAACAAAACCACCTAGGCGGGTACGCGCAAAGAAATATTGTTGCAAGATTCGCAGATGCTTTCGGGGATCGCGCCGAGTTTCATCAAATAGCTGAACGCAATGCAACCCAGGCAAATCGCAAACACTGATTCAAGTAGTGCGGCAAAAATCAAGCCAGCGATGACTATTTTTGCGGCGAATGAAAAATCGAGTAGTGCAAGCAATAGCGCCGACGACGAAAAAACTAATCCAATTGTTTGGGCGAATCTTTTTGGTGGGCCAGGCACAAATTTGTGTTCGAACTTTAATTTTGGTGTGACGACGCGTGTCACGAATAGTGCGAGCGGGCTGAACGCTGGGCCGGCGGCGACACGTGCGGCGAACCCGTATGCGAGTGCGGCGAGTACGAGCGTTGAGTTCGTAAGCAAGAACAGTGTGCTGATTAAAACAACACCTGCGGCGACGAGTCGGGCCGAGGTTTCATTGGCTGGGTTCGGAAACGGAAAGCGTTTTGACATGCGCCCAGCATAACCCTAAACCCGACTAATTTAGTCAGGTATTCAGACTTGTTTTAGGGCTAGCGGTTGAGGGATTTTTGGGTGCGGGTGGCGGCGTGGATGTGGTCGACGGTGAGGCCGCAACAGCCGCCGATGAGTTGCGCGCCATTACTAATCCAGTCACTGAAAAAAGTTTCAAGACGCTCAGGCGAAATCACATCCACGAATCGCCAGTCGGGCATCTCGAAAAATCCTGAATCTGGGTAGGCCGACATCGGGCCTGCAAAATGTTTGCGAATCGCCGCGAGTGAATCGCTGATCAACTCGGCACCCGTGTGCATTACACCCGCCACATCAACACCGGATTTTGGAATCAACTTGGTCACTTCTTCAAGCGGAATCTCTTGGTGCTGATCGAAGGTCACCACGTGACCGTCGGCAGCGCGACGAGTGCTCATCCCAAACCAAACAGGCAGACCGGTGGCAAGTGCGGCGTTCAGTGCGATGGGCACGCGATTTGGCTCGTACATCATTTCGAGCATGATGTGATCGACGCCTGAGTCTTTTAAAATATTCGCGAGTTCACCGAATGCATGCGCCAACTCGTCGTTTGATGGCACGCGAGTCTGGTCAACTTTTGCCGTGCCGGCAGCAACGGGCACCATGTGTGAGAGCGAACCAGCCACTGCAATTTTGCGACTTGGTGATTTCGCAGTCGCCAAATCTCGTGCGCGCAACGCTGCTTCAACTGCAATACGATTTATCTCTTCGACCCGATCGGCATAGCCAGCAGGCGTGAGCATCAGTCGCGATGAGGCAAAAGTGTTCGCAGTGATCACATCGGCGCCTGCATTGATGTAGTCGATGTGAACTTGCGTCAACAACTCGCTGTTGTTCAACGACGCCGGCCCACACCAAGCCGAGGGGTCCATCTGCGCGCCGCGGCGTTGCAACTCGGTACCGGTGCCACCGTCCAGCACAATTACTTCACCGGCGTCTAGGCGACGCTTGATATTTTGATAGCTCATAGTAAAACACCTTAATCGTCCAGTCGCTAGAGTTTTGAATTAAGAGATTTCGTATAACTCAAAAATCAGCCAGAGGATTGATAGATGACGACAATTGTGCACAGTTCTGCGATTGACGAATTAAAGGCCGCGCTTGGCGAAAAAGTGACGCTCAATGCGACGATTCGCGAACATCACTCAAAGGACGAAAGTTTCCACACGCCGACTTTGCCTGATGCGGTTGTGTTTGCGACATGCACGCAAGACGTAGCGACGACTTTAAAAATCTGTAATGCACACCTGACACCGGTTGTTGCGTGGGGTGCCGGCACTTCGCTTGAAGGCAACAGCAACCCAATTCGTGGCGGTGTCTCTTTGGATCTTTCGCAGATGGACAAAATCTTGCGAGTCAGCGGCGAAGACCTCGACTGCACAATTCAACCTGGCGTAAGACGCAAACAACTGAACGAATATTTATCGCGATATGGATTGTTCTTTCCGGTTGACCCGGGTGCTGATGCAACTTTGGGTGGCATGGCTTCAACCGGAGCATCTGGCACGACGACGGTCAAATACGGCGCAATGAAGCAACTCGTGATGAGCCTGACCGTTGTAACTGCAAACGGCGAAATAATTACAACATCGCGTCGTGCTCGAAAAACATCCGCGGGCTACGACCTGACACATTTATTTGTCGGCTCGGAAGGAACGCTCGGCGTGATCACCGAGTTAACTTTGCGCCTGTTTGGTATCCCTGAAGTGATTGCTTCTGCGACAATGCAATTTGAAAGTGTGCGTGAGGCCGTTGAGGGTGTAATTGAAGCGATACAACTCGGCGTAGATGTAGCCAGAATTGAATTGGTTGATCGAGACGCCGTAGTTGCGGTGAATCGATATTCGGGCACAGATCTGCCAGAAAAGGATCTTTTATTGCTTGAGTTTCACGGGTCGGCCGAGTCGACGGCACTTGATATTGCTCAGGGGCGCGAGGTGCTTGAGCGCCACGGCGGTCAAGGCTTCAAACAAACAACTGACGAAACCGAAAGACGAAAACTGTGGCAAGCACGACACGATGCGGGTTTGGCCTGCAGGTCTCATCAACCTGGCGGCCGAATTTTCTCGACAGATGTTTGTGTGCCGATTTCAAAACTTTCGCAATGTATCGAAGAAACCAAAAAAGACTTGAGTGATTCTAAAATATTCGGACCGATTGTCGGTCATGTGGGTGACGGCAATTTTCATGTTCTGTTAACTTGCGATCCAGCAGATCACAAAGCGATTGAACGACTTGAAGAGTTTCACACACGACTCGTTAAACGATCGCTGAGTCTTGAGGGCACATGTACGGGCGAGCATGGCATCGGCATCGGCAAAATCGAATACCTTGTCAGCGAACTCGGCAACGAGGCAGTGGATGCGATGAGGGCAATCAAATCTGCCCTCGACCCGAATGGCATCATGAATCCTGGAAAAGTTGTCGCTGAACTCGTTTATCGCTAGAGCAACCAATTAATGCAACTGTTGGTCAATCAACTTCTGCCGTTTGATGGCACGGCGACTTTATACGAAAATTTTCTGGATCCCCAGTTTGCCACGCGTGCGTTCAATCAAATCAGAGATGAGAGCGATTGGGAGCAACCTGAAATAAAAATTTTTGGCAACACGGTGCTTGAGCCACGACTTTCGACTTGGCACAACGAACTCGGCGATGGGTACAAATATTCGGGTGTGATGCGCCGTGCTCAACCGTTTTCAAAGATGCTCAGTGAAATTCGTGATAGGTGTGTCGAAGTTACCGATACACGGTTTAATTCTGCACTCGTCAACTTCTACCGCAACGGACAAGATGGTATGGGTTGGCACTCAGATAACGAGGCGTGCAATGGTCCTGAACCGACCATCGCTTCGGTCAGTCTTGGCGCGACGCGTCGCTTTGACATGCGTCATCGAAAAACTGGCGAGACGATCAAAATTCAACTTACATCAGGCAGTTTGTTGGTTATGGCGGGTAAGTCGCAGCAATGTTGGGTGCATCAAGTCGCGAAGACAAAGCGAGTTCAAGAGCCACGGATCAACCTAACTTTTCGACGCGTAATCGAAAACTTTGAGAACTAGCATCTAGGTCATGGCGACCACAGATTTCGTGATGTACAGCACTCAATGGTGCGGTTATTGCAAGCGACTCAAGTCGATGCTCAATGCCGATGGCATTACGTTCACCGAAATTGATCTTGAACAAGATCCAGATGCCGTAGCGATAGTTGAGCGCGTCAACAACGGCAATCAAACCGTGCCGACACTCGTGTTCTCCGATGGCGAGGCGATGACGAATCCATCTGTAGCGAAAGTCAAAGAAAAATTAAGTTCGCTGGCAACTAATTAACTAATTGCGGTCGCGAGGCGACGGAATCACGATTGGTCCGGTGTCGTCGTTGACGGTGACAACATCAATTTTATGTTCGTAGATGGTGCTCAGTGTCTCGGCAGTCATCGTTTGACGCGGGGCACCGACCGCGACTTGCTTGCCTTTTTGCAACAGCACGACTCGATCGGCAAACGACATCGCGACATTCAAATCGTGAAACACGGCGATCACTGTTCGGCCGTCGTCGACAAGAGAACGAACGATCATCATCAGTTTTTCTTGTTGGCCGATATCTAGCACGGCAGTCGGCTCGTCGAGTAGCAACAACTGAGTGTCTTGAGCCAAGATCCGCGCCATTGAGACACGAGCCTGCTCGCCAATTGACAGTGAGCGGTAGAGACGATTGCGCATTTCGAGCACATCAACTCTTTTCATCGCCATCTCGACTAGATCTTGATCAGCACCCGTTGATTTCGGTCCACGACCCATTTCGACAACTTCTTCAACGGTAAATGGAAACGAAACAGTCACCTGTTGTGGAAGCACCGCACGACGCAGTGCAAGTTCAGGTTTTGTCAGACTCGTAATTTGAACATCGCCGAAATGTACAGCACCAGTATCTGGTGCGAGGTCTCCGGCTAGTACTCCGAGCAAAGTCGACTTGCCGGCGCCGTTTGGTCCAAGAATCGCGACCAGTTCACCTTGATTGGCATGCAACGAGACATCATCAAGGATTGTTTTTTCGCCGCGAATGATTGAAACATTTTGGCACTGAATTATCGGGTTGTTGTTTTGATTCATGTCCAACTGCTTTCGCCCGAACGCATCTTGCGCAACAACCACAGAAAGAACGGCGCACCAATGAGCGCGGTCAGCACGCCGAGCGGCAATTCGGCTGGTGAGAGCAAAGTGCGCGCGGCAAGGTCGGCGAGAAGCGTGACGATTGCACCAAGCAATGCTGCTGCCCACAACAAATCGCGATGCTTGGGCCCGAGCACGAGGCGCAAAATGTGCGGAACGATTAATCCAACGAAGGCAATGATGCCAGTTGCGGCAACGGCGCTTGATGCGAGCAGACCGACGATTGCAATTGTTTGCAAACGCACCCGCTCGACGGGCACACCGACATGTGATGCGGCACGATCGCCAAGTGCCATTAAGTCAAGCGTGCGCGAGTATCTGGTGCTTAACGCAATGCCGATAACTGCAAGGGGCAAAACCATCGCCACTGCACGCCAAGTTGCGAGACCGAGTGATCCGAGACTCCAAAACGTAACCGTGCGAATCTGGTCGTCGTCGGCGATAAAAACTGCGAGACCGATCAACGCGCCCGACAATGCATTGATTGCGATTCCGGTCAGGATCAAAGTCACGACATCGGTTTTGCCGTCGACTCGCGATAAACCATAGACAACAGCCGTTGCCAATGTGCCACCGATGAATGCAAAAAGTTGCACGCCGAGTGTGATCTTGCTCAGGCCAAGTGTGATTGCAATTACGGCACCAACTGCGGCGCCGCCCGAAACACCAACAGTCGCAGGTTCGGCGAGCGGATTGCGAAAAACACCTTGCATCACAACGCCAGCAACCGCCAACGATGCGCCGACAACAATTGCAAGCGCGACTCGAGGAAGTCTCACGTTCCAGAAGACGGCATGACTAACGCTGTCAGTGTTCGTGCTGTGCACGGGTCCTTGTAGTAGAACTTTGACCAGTTCACTAAACGAAATTGTGTAGGCGCCAGTTGAGAGCGCGTTTAGCACGACGACGACCAACACAACGCAAAGAACCACGGCGACTATTTTGGGGTTGATGCGTCGGAGGTCGTTCATTTGATTTATGGCGGCAATTAATTTATTGCCGTCATAAGTGTGTCAAAAGATTGCGCCAATCTGACAATTAGCGACCCTGTTCTTGGACCAAATGAGAACAACAAATCATCGTCTATCGCAATTACTGCGCGAGTTTTAGCCGCTGGCGTTTGGGCGATGCCAGGAAGTGCGAGCAGACCGTCAATGCCCCCGACTGATTTCAGACCAAGCGACAGAACAATAATTATCTCCGGATTCGCCTTGACAATTGCCTCGGTTGTGAGTGGTGTGAACGAGGCCAGACCTAGATCTGTGCCGACGTCGACACCCCCGGCCGAAGCGATCATCTCGTCTGCTCCAGAGCCTTTACCGCCAAGAAGAAAAACCGAGGCTGTTCCGCGGACATACAAAAACGCAACACGAGGATTGATTTTTTTTGCCACGGATTGGGAAAGAGCCTGATCAATTTTTGTTTGTGTTCCGTCCAAGAGTTTGTTGCCTGATTCAACAACGCCGAGTGCTTTGGCGATCAGGGTTATCCGTGGTGCGATCTCGCTTAGTTGCCACACTTCTGGTGCCAGCAAAATTGCCAAACCTGCACCGCGAAGTTGTTGAATCGCTTCTGGGGGGCCAGAGCGAGTGTCGCCGATTACCAGTGTCGGTCTCAGCGCGAGCACGCTTTCGGCGCTGACATCGTGACCGCTACTAACTTTCGGAATTGGTTTGAGTATTTCAAGGGTCGTTGTTGCATCTCGACCAATAATATTTTTCAGAAAGCCGAGTGAAATGACAATTTCGGCAATCGCATCGTTTAGGACGATTATCCGTGAAGTGTCGGTAATTGTCACGGATTTTTTATCGGCCGATTCGACCGTCACTGGTAGTTTCGAATTTGGCTCACCAATAACCGGCAACTCAAAATCAGCGGATGCGATGACGATTGGTCGAATGATCGCATCTGATATCTCAGTGTCGGTTTTGCTTGAACTAGAACCTGAACCAGAACCAGAACAAGCCGAAATTGTCAGGACTAAAAAAGTGACAGCAACAGCAACCCGCAGTGCTTGCTTCGCGTTGCGACCAAATGTCATAGCCATTTCAATCTACTAGTGAGATTCAGATTGGTAGAATTTTGCGAGATGAAACTTGCTACACCATTGTTGATGACTGTTTTGATTGCGGGCTGTTCAACTGTCTCGCAAGACACTCAATCGAAAGTTGTGACCTCAACGACTTTGCAGATGACTACAACCACCAAGTCAGCAGAATCAACCAATTCAACGCAAGCCACTGCATTGAGCACCGGCACACTTGCTCCAACCGTTTTAGAAACCGCTTCGTCAGTCTCAACAATCACCGTTCAACCTAAGAATGTTTCGACAACGGCATCGACGCCGACAACCGTTGCATCCACCAGCCGACCAAAACTTTCGGTTAGCCAGACAACCAACCTGAATCCGAATGGGACTTCAGTCACAGTGCGTGGATCCGGTTATGACGTTTCGAAAGGCGTGTACGTAATTGTCTGCACTCAAGCAGCGCCCGGCCCTCAATCAACCTGCGTTGGAGGTGTAAACATCGACGGCTCATCAGCGAGTTCGGTGTGGATAAATTCACAGCCTCCGAGCTACGGAGTTGGGCTCACAACTGATTTTCAACCCGACGGATCGTTTAGTGTCGTGCTGTTAGTTGTAGCGAAAAGTGGAGCCTTGGATTGCACCGTAGTCAAATGCGGGGTGGTAACGCGCTCTGATCACCTTCGCTACACAGATCGAACGCAAGATGTTTTTGTGCCGATCAGTTTTAATACGAATCCGTAGTTGATCAAAAAGTTATTTTGTAGTACCCCCCGATACAAAGGAATTCAAAGTGAAAAGCAAAGCAAGACTTCGTTCAGCATTGGCTGTTTTATTCGTAACCGGCGCACTCTCGCTTGTCGCCTCGCCGGTTTCGGCTGCAGTAGGCGTGACGATAGATCAGACCACGAAACTTGCTGATCTTCAAGTTGTTTCAATTAAGTTGTCAAGTGTTCCTGCTGGACAGGGCGTTTATATTTCTCAGTGTTACAAGCCCCAACTAGGGCAGCGCACTGCAACCGGATTGATCTGCAACGGCAGCATCACTGAACAAGGCACGATGATTTGGGCAACGACAGATGCTTCACGTGGATCGCAATCGGCAACAGGCGAATTGACTTTGATGTTGCGATCAAGTTTTACAAAAGTCGATGCAAAGAATGTCAGCACAACATATGAGTGTGGTGCAAAAAATTGTTCAATTTTTGTTTACCGCGATCATCGTGGTTTGACAGATACGGCACTCGACACAATCGTGCCTTTGAAGTTTTTGCCTACGCAAGATGTGACGTTCGAAAGTCTCGGTCTCAAAAAAGATGGTGCGAAATATAAGGCCGGCAGTTCGGTTTCAATTTCTGCGAGCAAACTTGTGTCTACCAAAGGTCAGGTAGTTTCTGTTTCGAGTACAGAGACCCGGTCAATCTGTTCAACCACTGGCACTTCAAACGTCGTGATCCAGTTCAGAAAAGCAGGTATCTGCTTGGTGACGCTTTCAGCCGATGGCTCGAAGAATCTTGATCAAATGATCAAAACGGTGACCTACATCGTCAAGTAAGTCTTAGTAGAGGGGGCCTGTCACCGACTCGGCGGCGAGGCGAATCGAACTCGACTTCGCTAAGTTTTCAGTCTGCGACATTTCTTCAGACAGAATTCTGTCGGGGCCCGGCCCGTCGACGACTTTACGAACCTCGGCGACAACTTTCATCAGTGCTGGTGAAGCAGTCAGTGGCGCCCGAAAATCAATCGCTCGTGTTGCTGCGAGAATTTCAATCGCCAAAATGCGCCGAAGGTTGTTTATCGCGAGACGCAATTTTCGCGCGGCGTTCCATCCCATTGAGACATGGTCTTCTTGCATTGCGCTAGTTGGTATCGAATCGACGCTTGCGGGCACGGCGAGTCGCTTGTTTTCTGAAACCATGCTCGCCTGTGTGTATTGAGCGATCATCAGACCAGAGTCGACACCGGCGTTGAAAGCCAAGAATGCAGGCAGACCCATCGAACGATTCGCGTCGAGCATTCGATCGGTGCGGCGTTCGCTGATTGAACCGAGATCACAAGTGGCGATTGCGAGAAAATCAAGCACATATCCGATTGGTGCGCCGTGAAAGTTTCCGTTCGAGCGAATCTCGCCAGAACTCGTCACAACCGGATTGTCAATCATCGCTGCGAGTTCTCGTTGCGCAACGTTCAGTGCATGCGTTACAGTGTCGCGCACTGCGCCATTTACTTGTGGCGCACATCGCAATGAGTAAGCATCTTGCACACGGGTGTCATCGGTGCGGTGCGATGCAACCAACGGCGAGTTCTTGAGCAAGTTGAAAATATTTGTGGCGCTTGCGACTTGGCCAGGATGATTACGAAGCGGTTCGTGCATTTCTGGGGCGAAAACTTGATCGGTGCCAAGCAGGGCTTCGACGCTGAGTGCAGTGGCGATATCGGCGAGCGTGCAAAGTTCATTGAGATCTGCGATCGCCATCAACAACATCCCGAGCATTCCGTCGGTGCCATTTATTAGCGCAAGACCTTCTTTCTCGCGCAGCACAATCGGCTTGATGCTATTTTCGGTCAGAACATCAAGTGCGGCTCGACGGTTTCCGAGCTTGTCAAAAACTTCGCCTTCACCCATTAATGCGAGGGCACAATGTGAAAGCGGTGCGAGGTCACCGCTGCAACCCAGTGATCCGTATTCGTAAACAACGGGCGTGATCGAGGCATTTAACATCGCCGCGATTGTCTCGGCAACCACCGGCCGGACACCAGTTGCACCACTACAAAGCGTGCGCAGTCTCAAAAGTTGCATCGCACGCACAACTTCGGTTTCAACGACGTCACCCATGCCCGCGGCATGCGAGCGGATCAAAGATTGTTGCAATGCAACTCGATCTTCGGGCGCAATATGTTTTGTCGCGAGGGCGCCGAATCCGGTTGAGATGCCGTATACAGGCTGATCTGATTTGGCGAGATCTTCTACAATTTTGCTGGATCTCGCAATCGCATCTAATGCACTTGGCGAGAGTTTCACTTCTGAGTTGTGCCTGGCGACTGCTATCACCGACTCGAGATCAAGCCCTGAAACGCCGACCGTTACTGGCGAAGATTTCACGACCGAACTCTAGTTGTCGGACAACAATTTAGAAAATATTACGAAGACTGCCCGTAAACGGGTTGATCGTATGGCCGAAATGTAAAGCGACGAATAATTTCGCTGTAACCGCCACTGTAAAGCGCATCTATTTGTTTGGCGCGTTCGAATGCGTCGAGGCGTTTGGCTGTGTTCGGCACCAAATACCATGGCGTAGACGGCTCGTCATGGTGGGCAACATGCAAATTGTTGTTGAGCATCAACAGGCTCATCAACCAGCCCGCGTCAATCATGGCGCTTCGAGTTGACTCGTTGCTGAGTGTCTTGTGTTCGGCGAACGAGCGCATCATATTTAGTGAGTGTGAGCCGAATACGCCGCCGATCAGATACTCGAACATTGACATGTCGGCCGCGCGAGTGACGATAAAAAATATTGCGATAAGCGCTGGAAGATGAAGCATCCATGCGCTTCGTGCATTGCCAACATTGCGTATCGCACGCCACGCATCAGCGAGAAAATATTGCACCGCGCTAAACACTGACCACACCGTCAAGCGAAAAGCGAGCGTGCGATTTGCCCAATAGATCGAGCGCAATAGTCGGTTCGACTTCTGCCAACTTTCTGGCATCGAATAATAACTTTCGGTGTCCAGTTCGGGGTGGGTCAAGACGGCGTTGTGATGGCTGATGTGGTCACGTTTGAACGAAAGAAATGGGACCCATAAAGTTACAGAAAGCGAAGCAAGTGCCGCATTGAGTTTCGGGTTGCGAAATGGGTGACCGTGTACAAGTTCGTGTTGCAGGCTGAGATGCCACGCGCCGAACCAAGTTAATAAGGCAAAAGTCGCCCACCAAGGCAATTGTTTGTGCGTGAAAACTGCCGCAAACCAGCCCGCGTAGACGAGCGCTGCGATAATCAATGTTCGCCAGTCACCGCGCGATTTTAAGAATGTGCGCGAATTCGAATTGTTTATCAAAACTGCAGGGTTGGCGCTTGTCGACATCACCTAAAACTTTATCGCAGCGAACCCGCCACGAGTTGCCCGCGCGAAAAAACAGCGTCGACAAGTTTCACACCTGGTCGGTATGCAAGATGAACATGGCTCGAAGTATTCAGTAGCGCAAAGTCTGCTTGTGCACCAATATGCAGCGCGCCGATGTCGGTTCGTCTCAAGGCGGCGCAGCACCACCGGCAGTTGCCGACCATAATGCCTCATCGCAACTCATTTTCATGTTCAAAACCGCGAGTGAAATCACAAGTGGCATCGACGTCGTATACGACGAACCAGGGTTGCAATCCGAGGCAAGTGCAACCGTGATGCCAGCATCAAGCAGGCGTCTTGCGTCGGGAAACGCGGATCGTGTGCACAGTTCTGCAGTCGGCAAAAGTGTTGCAACCGTGCGCCCGTTCGTATCGGCGAGAGCAGAAAATGTCTGTGTCGTTCAGGTGTGTGCAATGATCGCAAGAAGCGGCGCCGAGGTCGACGCCAAGTTGAACGCCACCACCGTGTTGCAATTGATTGGCGTGAATGCGTACGCCGAGACCTGCTTTGGCGCCGGCATCAAGAATTGTGCGAGCGCGGTCGACATCAAATGCTCCGTGATCGCAAAACACATCGATCCATTTTGCAATTGGCGCACACTGTTGAGCATCTCCCCGCAAACCAGATCGACGTATTCATCGATTGTCGATTCTGGTGGTACTACATGTGCGCCAAGAAAAGTCGTCTCAGAAGTAATTACGCCGGCAACTTGCAGTGATCTGCTTCGTCATTTACCGAGAGCCCATAGCCGGATTTAACTTCAAGAGTTGTTGTGCCCGTGTTCAAAGCTTCATTGGCGAGCCGATGGGCGTTGATCGCTAGCGACTCATCGGACGCCGACCGAGTTGCTGCCATCGTTGTTCGAATTCCGCCAGCCGAATAAGTTTTGCCCGACATTCGTGCTTCAAACTCGGTGGCGCGATCTCCACCAAAACTAGATGTGTGTGACTGTCTACGAAGCCCGGAATAACAGCGCGGCCACCGACATTGATTGCTGTGCCGCCAAATTCGCTCGGCAAATTTATTGCTTCGCCAGTCCACGCAATCTTGTTGTTGTCGCCAACAACTAGTGCGGCATTGTTTATGATTCCAAGTTTGCCGCGTTCAAGACTTGCATCGTTTGTCACGAGCGAAGAGATGCCCGTAATCACAATCATCACGAACCAAACTTTGCAACAAGTTCCTTTACTCTGACTACAAAATCGTGGTGTTTATATTTATCAAACGAATCCCAAGTTGCGAATGTGCTGGTGTCTTTCACTTTGTCCATGAACAAAGACCGTCTAGGTGGTCGACTTCATGCTGATATGTGCATGCGGTCATGCCGCGAATGATTTCATCAATTTTGTTGCCGTTGCGGTCGAGTGCTTCAACACGAATCGATGTATAGCGCCAAACATTGCCACGAAAACCTGGCACCGATAGACAGCCTTCGTTGTTTTCAAACATGTCGTCATCAAGTGGTGTGAGTACGGGGTTAATCAGAATCGTTAGTGGCACTTGTGGCTTATATGGGTAGCGAGGATTGTTATTTACTTCGACGGCACAAATGCGTTGATGTCGCAGAACTTGCGTTGCCGCGAGCCCTGCACCATTTGCGTGGCGCATCGTTTCAACCAAGTCGTCGATAAAAGTTTGAATCTCAGCAGATTCAATTTCAGTCGGGTTGACTTCAGCGGCACGAATGCGCAACTCAGGGTGACCGATTGTGGCGATTGGAAGAATAGTCATAGTGACTAAGTGTAATTAAAGCAATGCATCAATTGCAGTGCGCAGTGCTTGCACAATATTTGGATATTCACGGTGTATGTGATCATCAACGATTTGCTTTCCGGCAACCCAAACATCGCGTACATCAGTACTAGTTGCGCTGTGCACCAGATGTGCTGCACCATTTTTGGCGTCAAATGATGCAAGCCGAACCGAGTCAGTTGAAACCGCCATAAAGTCCGCGGGCGCACCGACGACTAATCCGTATCTATTGCAACCAAGCGAAATTGGCACCGTTGATGGTTGCTGCTCTCAACATTCACTACTGCGGTGAACGCCCCCGCTTATTTGTGATGAGTCGCTGGTTCATTTCAACTGCGCGCGCTTCTTCGAACATGTCAGTCACGGCGTGCGAATCAGTACCAAGTGAAAGTGACGCACCTGCAGAAAACAAGTTGACTTGACGGACCAATGCCATCGGCTAGATCTCGTTCTGTCGTTGGGCAAAAACACGCAGTGGTTTTTGACTTACCGAGAAGTGAAATATCTTCAACAGTTAGATGGGTGCATGAATTGCAGTAGTAAATGATCCAAGAAGATTGGCGTCGCTCAATTGCTGTGTCGGTGTTCGGCCGGTTGCTTTGATGCATGCGATATTTTCGGCAGGCTGTTCTGACACATGAATATGCAACAACGCGGTTATTTCGGTATCTGGCGATTTGTGCGAGTTCGGCTTCGTGCACTGCACGAACACTGTGCGGGGCGAGACCAATCGTGTGCATCGCGTCACCATTGCCGAAACTTCAACACGCTCGAGCCACCGTTCGATGGATAGATCGCAAAATCGCTTTTGCTCGTCGCCAAGTTGTTCGCCGTTGAGTCCACCATGCAGATAAGCCACGTCTAGCAAGGTCAACCGAATGCCTGCCGATGCGCCGCTTCGACAATTACTTTGCCCATCTCATTAGGGTCGTTGTATTGTTTGCCATTTTGCTGGTGATGCACATAGTGAAACTCGCCGACATGAGTGATGCCAGCCAGTGCCATTTCGCTGAACACGGCGGTGGCCAGTGCCAAATAATTTTCAGGAGTCAGCCGGTTCGCAACTTGATACATCAATGTGCGCCACGCCCAAAAATCTCCGAGACCAGAATGTGTGCGTCCGCGTAGTGCTCGATGAAATGCATGACTATGCGCATTGACGAAACCTGGTATCAGCACGCCCGCAACGCGCGAGTCATCGGCATTCGGCTCAACTTCTGGTTCAATCACAGAAATCAAACCATTCGTAAATGTGATTCGAACATTTGACGAGCAAGACTCACCACCGAGCCACGCATACTGTGCGTGAACCGAACTCATTTTTCGCGCATCGGCAATCGCACACCGCGTTTATCGGCAACTTCGACCGCGAGTTCATAGCCAGCATCGGCATGGCGAATTACGCCCATCCCCGGGTCGCTCAATAAAACTCGCGAAAGTTTTTCTGTTGCGAGTTCTGTTCCGTCGGCAACACAAACCATCCCAGCGTGAATGCTGCGCCCGATACCAACGCCGCCACCATGATGAATGCTGACCCAAGTTGCACCGCTCGCGGTGTTGACCAGCGCGTTGAGCAACGGCCAGTCGGCAATGGCATCAGAGCCGTCGAGCATCGCTTCGGTTTCACGATATGGAGACGCGACCGAACCAGAATCTAAATGATCGCGACCAATCACGATTGGAGCGGATAATTCTCCGCGTTTGACCATCTCATTGAAACGCAAACCAAGTCGATGGCGCTCGCCATATCCGAGCCAACAAATTCGCGCGGGCAAACCTTGAAATGCAACTTGCTCACTGGCCAGTCGCATCCACTTTGCAAGTGCTTCGTCTTGCGGAAATTCATCGAGCACGGCGCGATCTGTCGCCGCAATATCGGCTGGGTCGCCAGAAAGTGCCACCCATCGAAACGGACCCTTGCCTTCGCAAAATAACGGACGAATATATGCGGGCAAGAAACCCGGATAATCAAACGCGCGGTCATAGCCACCAAGTTGCGCTTCACGGCGCAAAGAGTTTCCGTAGTCGAAAACCTCTGCACCTGCATCCAAGAATCCGACCATCGCTGCGCAATGCGCGGCCATCGCAGCCCGCGAACGGTCGATGTAGTGCTGTGGGTTTGTCGTGCGAAGTTTTTCTGCGGCTTCAATCGTCAAATCGTTGGGCACGTAACTCATCGGGTCGTGTGCGCTCGTCTGGTCGGTCACGATGTCGGCGATGAAACCTTGCGCCAAAAGTTTCGGAAACAGATCGGCGGCGTTGCCGACGACACCAACCGAAAGTTTCTTGCGTGCTTTTTTTGCGGCTTCACACCGTTTGACCGCATCGTCGAGCGAGTCGGCGACTTCATCGAGGTAACGAGTTTCAACTCGGCGTTGTACGCGAGTTGCGTCAACATCGATACACAGCGCGACACCGTCGTTCATGGTGATTGCAAGCGGTTGAGCACCACCCATTCCACCAAGACCGGCAGTCAGTGTGATCGTGCCCGCGAGCGTGCCTTTAAATTTTCTGCGGGCGATTTCGGCGAAGCACTCATACGTGCCTTGCAAGATGCCCTGTGTGCCGATGTATATCCACGAACCGGCGGTCATCTGGCCGTACATCGTCAGACCAAGATTTTCGAGTCGCCTGAACTCATCCCAAGTTGCCCAATCGCCGACAAGATTCGAATTAGCCAGCAATACGCGTGGCGCCCACTCGTGCGTTCGAAATACGCCGACAGGTTTACCAGATTGCACGAGCATCGTCTCATCTGGTTTCAGTGTCTGCATCGTGCGCATCATCGCATCAAATGCATCCCAACTTCGTGCGGCCCGACCGGTGCCGCCGTAGACGACGAGATCGTCCGGTCGCTCAGCGACTTGCGGATCCAAATTATTTTGCAACATTCGATACGGCGCTTCAATTTGCCAATTTGCGCAGTGCAGTTGCGTGCCCCGTGGTGATCGAACAACTCTCGGACCGCTCATGTTCTATATTCTCGCCGATTTCGCCACACCTTGACAATTCAGATGTTTAATTAGGCGATGGTGAGTTACGCGAGGGTGATGTGGGCGACGGCGCCCGAGATGAGTGTGATTTGACTGTGGCTGGCGTCAAGAAACGCATCTTGATGCTGCAGCGAAATATTTTCACCGTCTACTGATAGTTGGGCAGTTTCAGAGACAGCGACGAGCATCTCGGCTTTGGGCAGCAAACCAGGGCGAGTGCAGTGCATCATCACGCCAGAAGCCTTGCCGCGCACGGTCATTAAATTGAGATCAACAATTGGTCCGTCAACGAGTTTTGCAGTTGTCGCAATGTCGCCAGCAAACACGGCAACTTCGCCAGGCTTGCAAATAACAGTTTCGCCGCCGACATTTAGAATCATTTCACCACCAGAAATAATGAGCAACTGTCGATGCACATTTTCAAAGTGCGAGAAGTCGCAGTCTTCGACGACTGGCGCAATCGCCACTCGCCATGTCCAACCAGAAACCCCAGGAGTTTGACTGGCGATTTCATAACTCGTGCCACGACCGTTGGGCCATGGAGCCTGTAAGTGTTGAGCAAATCTTTGAATCGGCATAATTAGATAATTCGAAACTAGTGCGTCACAAACAGCGACGGCAGTCCACCGGTGTGAATAAAAATAATGTTCGAATCTGCGGCGAATTCGCCTTGGGCATCATGCCCGAGTAATCCTGAAAAACCTTTTGCACTGTAAACGGGGTCGAGCACCCATGCACCGCGATGGGCCGCCCAAGTTGTTGCTTCGGTTGCGGCCTGTGTTGGCACCGCATAGTCGCTGCCCATGTAACTGGGGTCAATAATCACATCGTTGGGCGTTGCACGCGCGGTCTCACCGAGCAGAGCGAGTGTTTCGTTTGCTAATTCGGCAACACTTTCGGCACTCAGGGCGAATCCCTTGGCCACGCCGATGCCGATCACTTTGGGTAAAACTTTTTGTGGATCTTTTGCACGGGCGCGAACCAGTCCCGCGATGAGCCCGGCATGTGTGCCGCCGCTTGAAGTTGTGAACACAATCGCATCGGCAACAAATTTCTGGGTTTCACATTGCGCAATAATTTCGTCGAAGGCAACCGCGTATCCGATCGCGCCGACTGCAGTGCTTCCGCCAATTGGTATCGAGTGCGGTCGCTGACCATCACGTATTAAGTCTTTTGTTAATTCGGCTCGCGCAGTCTCGAGATTTTTCCAATCGTTCGCCTCAAAGCCAGTGTGATGAAGTTGTGCGCCGAACATTGCCGCGAGCATTTGATTTCCTTCAAGTCGTTTTGGTTTCGCACCAGACAGCACGAGATGAGTCGCAAGATTCAGTCGCGCACCAGCGGCAGCGGTCATCCGACAATGATTCGATTGTGCGGCACCAACAGTGACCAGGCAAGTTGCATCGTTATCAAGTGCTTCGCCACAAAGAAATTCGAGTTTGCGGGCTTTATTGCCACCAACTCCAAGACCAGTCAGATCGTCACGTTTGACCCACAGGTTTGCACCGCTCTGAAGTTTGCCGCCCGACTCGAGCGGGGTTGGCAATGTGGCGAGAGTGACACGATTTATTTTTGGTTGCGCCATGCAACGCCTTCTGGCCATCGACCGACGCCACCATTTTCGAGCAGCATTCCGGTCAGCGTGCGGTCAGTGTGATGAGAACGCCACAGCAACATTTCTTGGGCGATCGGCAACACTTTGGCCGGGTCGTCAATCGTCGTTCGCCAAGTCGGATCAGATGCCAAATCAAACGCCAGCCAACTGCCGTCACCGAACTGAACATAGGCGCAGTCGCGGTTGCGTCGCACTGCCAAATGTTGTCGCTCAAGTCGACCATCATGGGGCCAGTTTTTTGCCGCACCACTTGGGTTGTCATCTATATATATGTGTCGCCAGTCAAATTCGTATGACGCACCATTGCGCCAACGCTCAGGCGTTTTGCCGCGCAGAAATTCTCCCAGTGGCAGTCCGTCACATTGCAACGGCACTGGTGCATCAATCGCTTCGGCAATTGTCGGCATGATGTCGACGTTCTCTGTGAATTCGTTTACAACACTGCCATGTGCTTGTGGATTTTTTGGATCGCGAATAATCCCGATGATGTGATAACTGCTTTCGAAGAACCCAAGTTTGTCTTTCAATCCATGGTCACCGAGTTGATCGCCATGATCCGCAGTGACAATTATCAGCGTGTTCTGCCATTCGTTTCGTTCGCGAAGTTTTTCGCAGATTCGACCAACTTGAAATCAACTTCGCTGATCATGCCGTAATACTGCGCGCGCATCTTGCGCAATTCAGACTCGGTTTTTGGCGCAGCATTATGGCCAGAGTGCATCACGGCTTCGTGAAATGGATGTCGACTTTCAACTGGCGTGATCGGCATATCAACCTCGTCGGGCGAATATTCTTGCGACCACTTGCCGGCAGCGGCATAAGGCGGATGTGGGCGCAAATAACTCAGGTGTGTAAACCACGGCGCACTAGTTGACTCGTCGCGTTTTGTCAGCCATGTAAAAAACTCGTCGGTGAGAAAATTCGAAATACTCAAATCTTCATGACGATCTGGTTCTGTGCTTAGTGCACCATTGAAGTCGTCGCCCATGTCGTATCCATGTTTTTTGAGATTCTCGATCCAAGGCGGATATGGCTCAGAAAGATTCAGGATGCGATCAAAGCCCGGCAAGACATGTTGATAACTAGAAAGTCGCTCATCATCAGCCGAAGTCGTTGTTCGCGGGTCGATGCCTTGATCGGTGTAGCCGAAAATTGTCGGCTCGTAGCCGGCGCGCAACGACATGCGAGCAACATTGTCGAACCGATCGTCAAGTGGTGTGCCGTTGGCGCAAACGCGGTGATTCATTTGATACAGACCCGTATACAAACTTGCGCGACCCGGAGAACACGGTGCGGCTTGGCTGTAGTGGTTCGCGAAGCGCACCCCGTTGCGGGCAAGTTCATCTAGGTGTGGCGTGCGAACAACCCCGTGGCCGGCACTCGATAAGCAGTCCCCACGAAACTGATCCAGCGTTATCAGCAGCACGTTTGGTTTCACCCTTGGCAGAGTACTACCCATGTTTGTAGTGGGGTTCAGCTTTGGGCTGCTGCGAGTTCGCAAGCAGCGGGTGATTCTTTGATCACGCGATTCTTTGCCGAGACCGGCGATTTATTGATACCGCTTCGCCAAGCATCCAAAAATCTCCATGGCCAAATTTCGCCTTGCAAGACTTTGTATTCACTCTGAGGGCATATGCGAGAGATGCCAAAGTGCGTGTGACAGCGAGTGATGCGAGCGTTACCAGATGATCCCATCACACCGATCCATTGGCCGGGTTCGACACGATCACCCCGCTTGACTTTGACTCGACCCAGATGCGCGAAAAAATACCGCACGCGGTCGTCTCCATGAATTGTGATCGTTAATCCGCCGCGAGTGCCAGGAATATTAAGTTTCTGATCCCACTGATCTTTTGTTTCAACATCAAAAACGACGCCCGAAGTCGGTGCAAGTACGTGTGCGTAGCAACCCTCGATGTCTGTTGCGGGGTAGTCGATATGATCGCGCGGATAAATTACTGCGACGTGAGAAAATGGAAAGACATATTTAAATTCAGACTTCGTATCATCTGGTTCTTTGACACTTGACGATGCCGAGACACTTGAACTGAAGATGACAGAAAACAAAAAGACGGCAAAAATCAGCCGTCTGAACATTTTTAGTTGCTACTTGTCTTTAGACAAGACCTCGGATGCTCGTTGGACGAGCAACTCGCGTTCGTGAGCAGTGAGTGGTCTCGAAGTCCGTACATTTAGTTCAACCCGATCACCTTCGCCTGCGGCTTCAATATCATCAACAAATAAAACTGTAGTTAAACCTTTGGTACCCGCCAAATCACGCATTGTATTTGAAACGGTATTTGCGCTCGCACCACTCGGTGAAATCGTCATTTCAAGTCTTGTCGTGACTGGTTCTTGGCTGAGATTGCGCACGCTTGCCAATTGACTGTGGGGAATATGAACTGTGCTGACGCCATCGCGCAGCCGAGTCGTGACCATACCAACGTGCTCGACAAAACCGTGCACTGGTTTCTGCCAACCGAGTTCGGCCTCAATTTCATCGCCGACGCCGTATCGATCTTCGAGCAAGACGGCAAGACCCGTTAAATAGTCGTTGACTCGGTGCTGACCGCCAACGGCAAGTCCCGCACCCAAGAAGCCTGCGCTTGACAAAAAGAATGCGGCGTTTAAATCAAGCACATTGAAAATTGCGATTAGCGAGATTATCCACGCCGCGAGACTGATGAAATGGTGCAACATTCG
This sequence comes from Acidimicrobiaceae bacterium, assembly GCA_003569125.1. Taxonomy (GTDB): domain Bacteria; phylum Actinomycetota; class Acidimicrobiia; order Acidimicrobiales; family Ilumatobacteraceae; genus BACL27. The sequence goes on from BGOG01000013.1 coordinate 58,163, forward strand.
TGTTGCTGCATCAATTCGCTGTCGTCGTCGTTGCTCGCCACCCTCGATAGTTTCAGCGCCAATTCTCCGCACACTGTTCTTCCACCAGTTGGCAGCGTTGGACGGCGGACGATCAGCGATGCGTCGGACAACAAGACTCAGAATTTTGTACGAAATTCGTGTGAAAATAAAACATCCAAGGACGATTGCGATTGCAATCACTGGATTGGTCATAAATTTTGCGAAACCAGTTTCTTCAACAGGCTTTTTAGCCGTGATATAAGACAAGATGGTTAAAACGTTCATGGGTATATATAGAGTTTGCCCGAGTTTTTGTGTAAATGTGCACTTTTTGTAGGGCTAGCACCATTTACGGGGTGTGAACTTTGACGAAGCATGCTCAATATACTTTCGTATGGTTAAAAAGAAAAGCGTAGCCGTGGCACTCGCTGTACTCGTTGTGGTTGTCGCACTTGGGGCGCTCGTCACTTGGCTGTATTCCGAAGATAACCCGACCGTGGTTGATGCTTTATCAAAAATTGGTATTTCTAAAACGATTACACCTGCGATTCCTGATACGACCATTGCGTTAGAGCCGGCTACCACAGACAGCACAACTAACACGATAAGCGAGACGAGTACGACAACTACGACGAGTGCAACCAGCACAACGAGTACGACAGTTCCTCCGGCTACTGCTACAGGTAACGACGCATCGTGCATCAGACTTGCGCAATGCCAGTTTGCGAACCTTACGGAGGTTGATTTTTCAAGGTTGCAAATCAAAACTGTTGACTTTAGTGCTGCATCATTAATTTATGCGAATTTTTCGAGTGCAAATCTCGCGAGTTCGCAATTTATCCGTGCAGATTTAAGGCGAGCCAATTTTTCAGGCGCCGACTTGAGTGGTGTTGACTTCACGGCAGCAGTAATGACCGACACAAATCTCGAAGGTGCAAATTTAACTGGTGCGATCTTTTGTGATGTTGATTTGACAACCGTTACCGGCACGAATGAAGCGCAGATGTCGAAAATAAAGAAATTCAAATCAAAGACCAACACCTTCTGCCCTTAAATAACAAGTAGCAATTAACCTGTCGACTCCGATGTGACATTCTGATGTCTAGTGGGTTAAGTTTGAGCAACTTAACTAATTGGGGGATTAGATGGTTGCTGCAATACCAAATTCGATCAATGACGTCAACGCTGAATGGTTGGCCGAGGCTACTGGTCTAAATATAAAGACGGCCGACATCGGCATAATCGGTGTGGGTGTAGGCGTTGCCAGCGCGGTTTACCGCGCCAAGATAACTGGAGAAAATTGTCCCGCGAGTGTGATCATCAAGGTTCCGGCGCTAGATGAAGCAGCAGTTTTCACTTCATCAATTCTGAGAATGTATAGTCGCGAAGTTCGGTTTTTTAAATCGCTCGCAAAAGAATGCCCGGTGATTACGCCGCGTTCGTATTACGGAGAAATTAACGAGGAAACCAGCCAGTTCGCGATGGTGCTCGAAGACCTCGTGGGCAATCGGATAATCGATCAAACACTCGGAATCGGTATAGAAGATGCTCGACGCGCCGTGGATGCGCTCGCGAAAATTCATGCCAAGTGGTGGGGCAAAGCCGACGGGCTTGCCGCTGATGGCACGACGATTGCGTTTAGCGACCCAATTTATCCGGCAATATTGCCGATGGTGTTCGCCGAAGGTTGGGAGAAAGTAAAGAAAGAACTCGATCTTTCGGAGTCAATTCTTAAAATTGGTGAAAAATTCGCGCCCGAGATCGGCAATTTAATGTCGTCACTGATGGACGGTGTCACGACACTGGCGCATGGTGACTTTCGCGCCGACAACATGATGTTCACGAAAAATAATGATTTCATCTTGTACGACTTTCAGTTGATTGGCACTGGTTCTGGTGCATACGATTTGGCATACTTCGTCACGCAGAGTTTGACGGCGCAAGATGCAAGCAAATACGAGGGCGAACTTTTTGATCGATGGCTTGAAGGTTTGCGTGCAAACGGCGTTACCGACCTGGATCGCGATCGACTGTGGTTGCAATATCGAGGCACAGCGCTGTTCTGCTTGGTTTATCCAGTTGTGGCAAGTCGGGGCATGGATCTGAACGAGCCCCGCTCACGAGCACTCGTAGAAACGATGAATTCTCGCTTCGAGCGGGCGTTTCACGAACTGGATCTTGCTAAATTGATCTGACAAATGGAGTTGATACTTGTTCGGCACGGTTTGCCGCTGCGCCGTGAAGTAGTTGAAGGTCCAGCCGATCCTGAACTCTCGGTCGAAGGTCACGACCAATCGTCTCGCCTGGCAAATTATTTGGCGACAGAGTCGATTGATGCGATTTATTCGAGCCCGATGAAGCGCGCAATGCAAACTGCCGAACCGTTGGCGCAGACTATTGGTTTGCCGATTTTGATTGTTGATGATGTCGCCGAATTTGACCGTCTTTCAAACGAATATATTCCGATCGAAGAGTTGCGAGCCGCGAATGATGATCGCTGGCACAAACTTGTGGCGGGCGATTGGGATTCTGAGTCAGACACGATTGACGAGTTTCGCAATCGAGTAATCACAAGTATCGAGAAAATAATCAGCCAACACGCATCGCAACGCATCGTCGTAACTTGTCACGGTGGAGTGATCAACCAATATTTGGCGCACATATTGGGATTAAAAACTGAGCGCGGGTTTTTCTATCCGCAATACACATCGATTCATCGCGTCGTTGCTGCGCAAAACGGTTTGCGATCGATTGCCTCGCTAAACGAAATCGCACATCTGCGCTAATTCACGCGTTAACTTACGCGCGACAATGGCGCAGTTAAACAAGTTGGCCCACCATCGCCCTTGACGGCAACGTTGGCGCCATTAAAAATATGAACGTTTACGCCAGACTCCCGAAGTTTGCCCTCAATCTCTGGGTTACCTGCGGCCAAGACGACAACATCGGGTGCAACCGTCAAAATATTTGCACCCTGAGTGTGAACTTCGGTGTCGTTTACTGTTAGCCAAGAAATGTTGCGCGACTTAAGAAATTCAAGTAAACGAACTGGCGCGAGTGGTTCGTAGACCACGGCTCGTGAATGACTGATTGGTGAAAGCACCGACATTAAATGTAGAACTGCACTTGGCCCTTGAAAGTGCGGCAAGTCGAAGGCGTGTACTTCAATATCAAATGGCAAAGCATTTTCTTGATCTGCGAAATGCCCTCGGCGTTGGTTCTATAGCCATGACCAATCAATAAAGTTTTCGCGTCGAGCCAAACTTTGTCGCCACCGTCGGCGATTGCTGAGCCAGTTAGCTCGCCAAGAATCGGAACGCCGATGCGTTCGAGATCTTTGCGAATCTGTGCGGGCTCGCCACGACGGATGGGTTTGCCCATCTGCAACAAAATCGCACCGTGTGGTGTCATGACCATCGGGTCGTGCATGTAGACCGCGTCGACTAATCCGTCGACTGCTGGTGCGGTGTGCACGGTGCAGCCAAGAGTGCTCAGCAAATCAACGAATTCGCAATGCTCGGGTACGAGCGCGTCACGATCAGGTTCACGCCATTGCGCATCGGCGACAAAATTGCCAACAGTTGTCGG
>BGOG01000014.1 GCA_003569125.1 Acidimicrobiaceae bacterium
AAGTAGTTGTTGTAACGATGGCCGACGGATGCGATGATGCTTCACAAATTGCAGTGCTAACTCGGTTGGTCGAACGGGGCGTCGTTGTTGCCTGCGCGAGCCGATACGCAAAAACCGGTCAGCAAGTTGGTGGTCCACTGATCAAAGGCCTGATGTCGAAAGTCGCCGGATTATCTCTTTACTACGGTGCGCGAGTGGGTACTCGTGACGCAACGAATTCGTTTAAGGCCTATTCAACAAATTCGTTCGTGAGGTCAAAATTGAAAGTGATAAAGGTTTTGAGATCGGCATTGAACTCGTTGCTAAGGCGCGGCGATTTCGCCAGCCGGTAGCTGAGATTCCAACAATTTGGCTGGATCGATCTTTTGGTGTGTCAAATTTCAAGATCGCAACTTGGCTACCGCGTTATTTGAAATGGTACTGTTATGCGTTCGGTACAAAGAAAGTGTTGTCTAAATAAAATGTCAAAAGTTTTGCTTACTGGTGCGTCTGGTTTTATCGGTGGTTATGTAGTTGAAGAGTTGCTAAGCCGTGGCCACAATGTGGTCGGTTTAGATAACTATTCGAAATACGGGCGAGTCACAAGAAGTTACGACAGTCACCCAAACTATAAATTGGTTGAGGGCGATGCCTGCGACGTAGATCTAATGACGAATTTGTTAATGGATTGCGATCATTTGATCGCAGGCGCTGCATTGATCGGCGGCATCAGTTACTTTCATGCGTATGCATATGACTTGTTAGCAACTAATGAGCGAATTATGGCATCAACTTGCGATGCTGCGATTAAGGCACATCGTCAGGGAAAACTTCAGAAAGTTACTTACCTGAGTTCGTCAATGGTCTTTGAGAGTTCGCAACATTGGCCAAGCGCTGAGGGCGACCAACGCAAGATTCCGCCACCGCTGTCGTCGTATGGTTTTCAAAAACTTGCCGTTGAGTATTTTGCGCAAGCGGCTTTTGACCAATATAAATTGCCGTTTACGATCATTCGTCCGTTTAATTGTGTTGGTGTGGGCGAGGGCCGAGCACTCGGTGAGGTTGAAGTTTTATCGGGCAATGTCTCGTTGGCGATGAGCCATGTTGTGCCCGATCTCGTGCAAAAAATTCTCAAGGGTCAAGATCCTTTACATATTCTTGGTTCTGGTGAACAGATTCGTCACTACACATATGGTGGAGATTTAGCCAAAGGCATCGTCACATGCATGGAGAGCCCAAAAGCGTTGAATGAAGACTTCAATATTTCAACTGCTGAATCGACTTCGGTATTGCAGTTAGCGGAAACTATCTGGAACAAGATCCACAAGTCATCAAAACCGTTCAAATACGTCAGCGATGAAGCCTACGAATACGACGTTCAACGCCGTGTGCCCTCGGTTGAGAAAACCAAAAGTGTCTTGAATTTTGAATGCACTACCTCACTGGACACGATGCTTGACGAAGTTATTCCATGGATTCAAATGGCGATCAACGAAGGCAAAATTTAATCTAGATCAGGTGCTATACAGACTCGCTTGTTTGGTGTCAGCGAAGTAACGATCCACATATCTTGGTTCAGTGACGACGAAATAGAAACTGTTACCTGAGATCCGCTGGGAATAAGAGTTTTTAATACAGAACTTGAAATGTCCGCAAGTTTCTGAAACCAATCTCAATCTCTCCGTCTGGTGAAGCAATTGCAGTGCTCAGGTTTGAAGAGTTAAAAAGTCAGATGCAACAACTCCTGCTTTACACAAAGACGATGATTTTCGGGGTTCCGATGCGGTGATCACTTCTGTCTCAAGTAGAACCCGGTCAACTTCAATGCGATTTGCGGCAGACGATGTGCGAAGTTTGGCTGCATCTAATGCTGGAGATGATTTAAGAGCGCGCAGGGCAGCAAAATATTGTTGGTCACAATATCGGGTGCTCGAATTGGGTCGGGTTGATAATCACGTTCAACAAAATGACGACGTGATTCAAGAACGCTTAATTCGGCGCGAACATTAGATGACCAGTCTCTTAGCCAATTTGCGTGTGATTCAAGATGCGCCCAACCTGCAGTAATCGACCAAAGCGAAATAATAATCAACGCAACATTTAATTGTGGTCGGGGAAATCTCTTTGAAAGCTCGACACAGATTAAAAAAATTATTGGTATCGAAAGTATAAGTATCTACTAGATTGCGGAACCCAATTTTGCGCTCTAGATAGCGCTGTGAAAGACCAATTTATAAACAGCAAACTCAGCAAACCAACAATTCTTGGCGTAACTATTTTATTGAAATAAGTGAAGTAGACAATTGTTGATACAAATAATATTTCAAGATAAATCCCCAACCTATTGATAGCCCAAAAATTTCGCTTAAAGATCCCGCAAAAGATTCATTTATGTAGCGCAAAGCGACACTGAAATTGTCGGATCTAATATCGCTCACTCCATATTGTGAATACCAAATCAGCCACATTGCGGTCGGCGCGACCACGACCCACCATGACTTGAGGACTCGTTTAGAAATTATGATTTCTGCTGTTACTACTCGCCTACGGCAGCATATATCCGAAACCAGCACTACCTAGTGATAACAGCAGAGCAAGAGTTGTATAAATTTTGAGTTCGGCCTGGTTGATTCAAGAAAATGAATCGCCAATAAATATCCGGCAAGGCTCAGGATTGCACCGATTTGAAAGGGCCAAAGGATGTTCTCGACCCCGGCGCCAAGAAACAAGATCGCTGAGCCGAGTGCAAGAGCCGAAGTTTTTACCAAGGCGAGTTTTCACGAGAACTACGAAGACTGTTGCAACCAAAAGATGTGATAGATAGCCGGCCATTTGGTAGATGCCGTAGTGATCTAACCCAACAAGATGAAATAGCGCCCAAAATATTGTCGCAGGGACGATCGAAAAATGACTGTTGTGAGGTTGTAAAAAAGTGTCAGGGTTAAATTGCCAGCGATTCATCACGAAGTTCCATTCGTCATATTGGAAAGTGCGATCATGCGAAATAGAAACGAATTTAACAATTGCGACTAAACATATGGCAACCCATAGCAAAACTGCAGAGTCAGGTGTTTTCTTTTAAAAATGTTGTAGTCATTAAATTTTCTTTGCCAGCAAACTTACAGTAAGTCCAGGTTTTTGGGTCCTGTTGACCGACTTCGCGAAAGCCAATGCGATTGTGAAAACCGAATCGAACCAAGATTTGGTGGATTCAGATTAACTTCACACGTCAGTAATGGCGCACAGTTATCTTTGTGCATTCGCGTTTCAACTGCCGCGTAAAGTTTCGCTCCCAAAGATTTTATTGCGCATCGTTTCGCTGACAACGATGCGGTTGTCGAGATAGACAAAGTCGGTATATTTTTCTGAGAACCATCGATAGTTGACACTCGTATATGGCGCGCCAGGGCCGAAGGTGATACAAAATGCGTGCAGTTGTTGCTCACCAATTGCAAAAGAATAAAGCGAATGTTCAATTAGAAATTCAGTTGTAGGCGGTCGATAGCGCCGACGGCGGGAGAGTTGAGATTATTCAATTCAAGTGCAGCATCGATATCGCTATTCAAAAATAGTCGAGGTTCAAGTTCATCAAGCGACATATATAACCAATATCATTACGCTATGAGCACTTCGCACTTTGTCCTAGGTATTCAATGGTTGCACCCGTGGCCCCGACTCGATGCAGACAGCCGTTTTTGGTCTCGGATGTTTTGTGGGGCGCCGAACGTAAGTTTTGGCAACTAGATGGGGTTTATTCAACGGCCGTTGGCTACAGCGGCGGTTCAGTTAAAGATCCGAGTTACCGTGAAGTTTGCAATGGCGACACGATGCACGCTGAAGTCGTGCTGGTGGTTTTTGACCCTGCAAAAATTTCTTTTGAAAAATTACTGCAAGTATTTTGGGAGTCGCACGATCCAACCCAAGGTATGCGCCAAGGCAACGATTTTGGTACGCAATATCGCAGTGCGATTTATTTCATGAATGCCGAGCAACACTCGGCTGCGCTCGCCACCCTGCGACACATTTCAGAAACGACTGACCGAAGCCGGATTCGGTAAAATTACAACCGAGATCAAACAAAACTGCTGAATTTTATTACGCGAAGAATATCACCAGCAATATCTCGCCAAAAACCCGAGCGGATACTGTGGCATCGGCGGCACCGGTGTAACTTGCCCGATCGGCGTGATGAAATGATTGGTGTTTTAGTAAAAGCTAAATTGCGGCGGTAATTTGCGCCGCAGTGGGTTTGCGGTACAGAGTTATCATCGTGATTCCGGAAAGAAAAATCACACTACTCATTAGTAGCCACGCGTGATGAAAACCAGATATTGGATCGTCGGTTTTTGCGGCAGCAAACAAGCATTGAACTTACTAACGCCACGCCGAGTGCGGCCACAATCTGTCCGGCAGTATTGCTTAGCGCAGATCATCCCATCGCCAATCTTGGTTGAGGTAAATATGCTGTGGCCGAACTTGTGAGCGTCGAGATACATAAACCCACTCCGATACCGACAAACACAATCGTCGGAAAGAACATATCCCAGTAATGAATTTCTGGTTTGATATGGAGATTCATCCACAAGATTCCGATGCTCATAATTAACGCACCAGACGCGACTACTTTGCCATGACCAATTCGGCTACCAAGTTTTCCGGCTGGTGCGGCAACTATTGCAGCGGCTAATGGCCCTGGTGAACCAGCCAAACCCGAAAGTGACGGACTGTAATGCCACACTGTTTGTAGCCATTGTGTATTGATGAAAATCATTGAAAAGAAACCCATTCGAAAAACCAATCCGCTAATTGCTGCGGCTGTGACGAAAGGTAATTTAAACAACCGCAAGTCGAGCACAGGGTGAGCAACTCGGTTGCAACGGATAACGAAAAATGCAAGCAAAATAAATGAGGCCGCAAAAATAATAGACGAGCGACTTGAAATCCATCCCCACTCGTCGCTTTGTACGATCATTAAAGTGAGTAATCCGACACCAAATACGACTAGTAGTGCGCCGAAATAATCAACCGTGCGCGGTGCGGTCTCGTCGCGTGATTCGCGCAACAACTTCACGCCGATTGCAAATGCCAACAAACAAAACGGTACGTTCACCAAAAACACCGAGTGCCATCCGAAGTTGTCGACCAGAACTCCACCGATCATCGGACCACTGGCTGCTGACAGTCCGCCAACTGCACCCCAAATACCGATTGCTGCTGAGCGTTTTTCAACTGCGAACTCTGGCAACACGAGTGCCAGCGATGCCGGTGTGAGGATTGCCCCACCGATCGCCTGAATTATTCTGGCGATAACCATGAACAATGCGGTTGGTGAGGCAGCACAAAGAATTGAGCCGAGCATAAAAATCATTAAGCCACCAAGAAATGCTCGCTTGCGACCGAATGCATCGGCGAGGCGACCTGCAGTTAACAAACCTGCCGCATAGGCAATGTTGTAGGCAGAGAAAACCCAAGTAAGTGTTCGACGACTTTCGGGCCACTGTTTGACAAACGAGCCAAAGGCTACGTTGACGATACTTATATCTAGCGAAACTAACATCACGCCAACTGAAGTGAGTGCAAGTACTTTTGCTCCACGCGACCACTTCTTCACAATAAAACTGCTTCCTTGTTAGTGATTCCAGAGGTTCTTGCGAATCTCTGGACCGTCGGCGTCAAGTGCGCGACCTTCCCACCGTAGTTCGCCGGGTGTACCAGACAACGAGGCAAGCAAACCTTGCATCGGAGTCGCGCCGACGATGCTGATCGCTTGCCGCGCCGCAAAATGTGGATCGCTCGATATTTCGGCCATTGACAAGACGGGACCAATCGCGGCTTGGGCGTCGGTGAAAATTTGCAACACCGTTTGGCTGTCTCGCTGCGCGCAAAACTTAATCATTAGAAGGTTTAATTCTTCTCGGTTGGCAACTCGACCAGTAAAAGTCGTGAATCGTTCGTCGTCGGCACACCCAAGAACTTCGGTGACTCGTGCGGCAATCGTGTCTGAACTTGCGGATACCCCGACCCATTTGCCATCACTGCATTGATAAACACCCCGAGGCACCGTATACGGCAACTGCGAACCAAGTCGTGGTTGCTGTTCACCAGTCAACATGTAAACCGAAATTAGTGGCCCCATCATTTGAAACATTGTTTCAAGCAAGTTGACATCGACGACCTGACCAACTTTGCTGTGCAGTGCGACCATCGTTGCAAATGCGGCAACAACACCGGTTACTTCGTCGGTCAATGCAATTGGTGGCAACATCGGTGGGCCGTCGGGTTCACCGCTAATAGATGCGAGACCCGACATTGATTCAGCGATTGACGCGAACCCTGGTCGATCTTTATATGGACCTGTTTGTCCAAAACCTGAGACGCGCGTGATCACCAAATTTGAGTTGCGCTTCAATAAAACGTCGGGGCCGATGCCGAGTCGTTCGAGTGTGCCCGGACGAAAGTTTTCAACCAAGACATCAGCCTCGTCGACTAGTTTGAAAAAACTTCGCGGTCGCTTTCAAGTTTCAGGTCGAGCGCGATATTTCGTTTGTTGCGATTGACGAGTTTCCACCACAAGCCAGTGCCGTCGCGCGGATCACGCCATGCCATGCCACGCAGACTGTCACCAGAACCGGGTTGCTCTATTTTTATTACATCGGCACCGAAATCAGCGAAGTATCTTGCGCAATTTGGGCCTGCTAAAACCGTTGATAAATCAATAACCCGCAAATCTTTTAGCGGCGCGGACATTTTTGACTTTAATTAGTTGGGACGGTTGCGGCGAGCGATCGTCGAATTGGTCCACGAGCGACCACTGAACCGCCAAGAAGTCTGCACAGTAACCGTTGAAATTGGTTGGGGCTTCGGCCACAGCAATTCGAGCGCCGTACTAATTGCGACTGCTTCGTCTGCGGTAGGTGACGGTGAAACTGAGTTTTGCATTTTTAAAGCGGCATGTTGCCATGTTTACGACGAGGCAACTCTTCGCGTTTTGATTGCAACATTTTTAATCCAGAAATAAGTTTGCTGCGTGTTTCGGCTGGGTCAATCACGTCGTCGATATATCCGCGTTCAGCAGCAGCATATGGGTTCGCATATTTTGCACCGTATTCAGCAACTAGTTCTTTGCGACGCTCGGCGGGGTTTGCCGCTTGCTGCAACTCTCGACGATAAACAATTTCTACCGCTCCTTGCGGACCCATCACCGCCAACTCAGCCGTCGGCCACGCGTATGCCAAGTCGGCGCCGATTGATTTTGAATTCATCACGACATATGCACCGCCATACGCTTTGCGAGTGATGACTTGAATTCTTGGCACGGTTGCTTCGCAATAAGCGTAGAGAAGTTTCGCCCCGTGCCGAATGATGCCGCCATATTCTTGGTCAACGCCCGGCAAGAAACCGGGTACATCGACGAAAGTCACCAACGGAATGTTGAACGCATCACATGTGCGCACAAACCTCGCCGCCTTTTCGCTTGACTCGATATCCAAGACGCCAGCCAAAATCATCGGCTGATTGCCGACGATGCCAACTGTCTTGCCGTCCAAGCGCGAGAAACCACAGACGATACTCTTTGCCCAGTGCGGAAAGTATTCGAAAAATTCTCCATCGTCGACAACTTCTGCGATCACTTTCTTCATGTCATATGGCTGGTTCGCAGACTCAGGCAAAATTTTTCTGAGTGATTCGCATTGACGCATTGGATCGTCTGTCGAAGTAATTGCGGGTGCGTCGGCCATGTTGTTTTGTGGCAAAAACGAGAGCAGATAGCGCACATCTTCGAGGCAGGCCTTTTCGTCGGCAGAAACAAAAGTCGCAACACCGCTCTTTGAAGCGTGGCTCATCGCACCACCAAGTTCTTCAAGTGTCACGTCTTCGCCGGTGACAGTCTTTACGACATCTGGGCCGGTGATGAACATGTGGCTTGTTTCGCGCACCATGAAAATAAAGTCGGTCATCGCCGGTGAATAAACAGCGCCACCCGCACATGGTCCGAGTACAACACTGATCTGCGGGATTACTCCCGAGGCCTGAACATTGCGATGGAAGATTCCGCCGTAACTAGCGAGCGAGACAACACCTTCTTGGATGCGCGCGCCTGCGCCGTCATTCAGACCGATCAACGGTGCGCCAACTTTTAGAGCGAGATCCATTAACTTGTGAATTTTTTCGGCAAAAACCTCGCCAAGTGCACCACCAAAAACGGTGAAGTCTTGACTGAATACGAAAACTTTGCGGCCTTCAATTGTTCCCCAACCAGTGATTACTCCATCGGTATATGGATGTTCTTCGAGACCGGCAGCTTGCGCACGATGGCGAGCAAGAAGATCAAGTTCATGAAAGCTTCCTTCGTCGAGCAGAATTTCGATCCGCTCGCGAGCAAGTAGTTTGCCTTTTTCGTGCTGCCGCTCGATTGAACGCGGTGAGCCAGCAGTGAATGCGGCGAGTTTGCGAGCCTTGAGGTCGGCAAGTTTGTCATCCATTGAGTTGCTAACCATTTGCTAAACGATACTGCCACTTATGCGACTCGCTGAGCAACTGTTTTGACGAGTGCATCAACAAACCGTGGCAGTTTTGCTTATGGCAGTGTGATTACCGAAGGCAGGGTCGTCGCGGTTGGCAGTGTGATTACCGAGGGCAGGGTCGTCGCGGTTGGCAGAGCGGATGCTTCAGTCACGGCGATTGTTGTGGCAAGTGTTTCTAGGTCGCCAGTTGTCGTAGTGCCAGTGATTTCAATATTCCAAATACCTGGGACATTGAGTGTAAAAGTGCCATCGCCGGCGACTATCGCCGCACCTTTACTGGTAAGCGGAACATTGATTTGAATTCCGCTGTAGCCGATCGCCTGTGGAATGAATTTGACCGTGAAATTATTTATTTTTCGAGGCTCGATGAGTTCAATTCGCATTGCGTTGATACCTGTCAAGCCGGGTGTCAAAGAGATCACAACGCGAAATCTGTCGTTACGAAGCTCTTCTCTGAATGCATATGTCGAAGTGGGTGCACTTAGTTGGGCGACTGCTTTTGGTGGTTGAGTCGAAACCATCCATGAAGTAATCAATAAAGCGATAGCGGCAAAACCAAGTTCAATCGTTACGGCACGCCGAAGACGCCATGCCATTTTTTTGGTCAGTGAGCTACCGTCAGCAAACGATTTTTGCACGAAATTCTTGAATGCGAACAGGATGAATACCATCACTGCCGTGGTAATAATTTTCAGGACTCCGAGTCGGCCGTGACCGCTACTTAAAATTGCCGCACTGTCGAGCAGATAAATTTGTAGTGATCCAGTAAACAGGGTGATGCCGAATGCGAGCACCGAGTGTTTTGAAAATGCCAAAACTGCATTTACCAAATCATCTCCACCAGATCCGATGAGGATTACTCGCGAAAGCAACATCAATCCACCGATCCAGTAGGCAACGGATAGAGCGTGAACGGCACCAAGGATGTAAGTAAAAATTGCAACGTCCTGACCCAACCGACTGAAACCAAGAGTTGCGATCATCAGCGAAAGCAACGAGACCGCGGACACTTGCGTTGAAGGGTCGTTTGCGCGTTCGGGAAACCAGGCGACCCAACCGCATGAAGCGACTAATGCGAAACGAAATATCAATACGACACCACTACCTGACGTCAGCGAACTCAACCATTCAAATGGATTCAACGACGTAAGAAAACTCTGCGAAGTTTGTTGCATCGTGGTGAGAGTAAGAATTAAATAGAGCGTGGCAACACAAGAAATCCAAGAAAGCCGAATGTAGCGAATCATTACTCCGTAGGTAGGCCCTTCTGGCCAAGCGGTAATCACCAGAGCGAGCCCACCAAAAATTGCGGTCATCAATAGATATTCGAGAATTCGCAACAAGCCGATCACACCACCGACACGCGGTGCCGATTTTTGCTCGCCAATCGTTTCACCAATCAATATTGGGACTGTTGTGTCGGTTGTTAATACCTGATCGGTGGCGCCCACAACCGTAGTTTGAATCGCCACTGCCGAAGTGAAATTAAAAGATCCTGTGCTGAAATCTGGCAGGGCCCAACTGACTACACAAAGTCCTGCTGGTGGAATCTGAGTCAAGGCGGCCGAAACAGTTTTAAAGTCGGTGCCTAATTGTGCTTGACCTAAACCAACTGAAGTGCCGTTGCAGGCAAGTGACAGTCCCATATTCGTGGCAACGTCAGGTGATGTCAAAGGATCTCTGAAAATCAGTTGCAACTGTGTTGGTGGCATCGACACCACTTGGTTTGCTGCGGGGTTCGATGAAGTCAAGATGTTCGTGCCAGATGAAGTCGTCGGGGCGAGGGTCGCACCAACCTGAGTTGCGCCGAAACCACAAATAAGGCAGAGCGCCCCAAAAACGACTGTTACCAGTCGTTTTCGTCCTGGCGATTTGGCTGGTTCTCGAGACATACCTTTATATAGATTACTAATTTCAGCCCCTGTTCAAGCATGAACCACCCGATAGGTAGGCTCGCTACGAAATGGCAACGCAATCCCTCTATCGCCGATACAGACCACGCCGCTTTGACGAGCTGAAAGGTCAAGATCATGTCGTGCGCGCCTTGCGCAATGCGGTGATCAATAATCGGGAAGGACAGGCATATTTATTTTCCGGGCCCCGTGGCACAGGCAAAACTTCTACTGCGCGAATTTTGGCGAAAGTACTCAACTGCGAAAAACTAAAAGACGGTGAGCCATGCGGAAAATGTAATTCGTGTGTCTCGATAGATGTTGGTTCGAGTTATGACGTACTTGAATTAGACGCTGCAAGCAACAACGGCGTCGACAATATGCGCGAACTAATTGAACGTGCAGCACTCGGAAACCCTGGTCGGCATCGTGTTTTTATTCTTGACGAAGTTCACATGCTCTCTAAACCTGCTGAAGCAGCATTGTTGAAAACTCTCGAAGAGCCCCCCGAACATGTTGTGTTCGTGTTGGCGACGACCGACCCGCAAAAAGTCAGTGAGACGATTCGCAGTCGCACGCAACATTTGCAGTTTCATCTTTTGCCGATGCAAGAATTGAAAGATCACGTCAACTGGGTAGTCGCCGACGCAAAACTCGTGATCAGTGAAGATGCTATTGATCGTGTCGTCAAACTGGGTGGTGGGTCTGTGCGTGACACGCTCTCTGCACTTGAACTCGCAGTTGCTTCTGGTGGCGAAGTCGACGAGCAGATTTCTCTGGACGAATTCATTGAAGCGTTTATCGATCATGACCCAGGTCGTGCACTTGCCGCTGTTGGTGCATCTGTGCAGTTTGGTGCCGACCCGCGCGCACTCACCGAAGACATCGTGCGAAATTTGCGTGATTTGTTTTTGTCGTTAATGGCACCAGAACTTGTTCAACTACCCAAAGAACGCGCAGAGATCGTGAGTGACCAGGCTCGTCGCATGGGCGCGAGCAGTGTCGTGCGAGCAATCGAGGTTCTTGGTGAAGTTTTAATCGAGATACGCCACGCCCCAGATGCGCGATTGTTGCTCGAAGTTTCGTTGGTGAAACTTACGCGGCAAAATTCAAGCACTGATGTCGCCGCGTTGATGTCGCGAATCGAACGACTTGAAGCAGGCGTGGTTGCTAGTCGAGATCCGACGGGGCCGATCACAAGACCGGTGTTGGTCGACTCGAATACTGGTCGTGCAAAATTAGGTGGACGGGCAACTCCACTCGTGGTGGTGCCGAATATAACCGCAGCTAGCGAACCGACTAGCAAACCAGTGAGCGTGGCAGAAATTGCGCCTAGTAAAGAACTTGAGTCGACTGCAATTTTGAATGACGATGAAATCAAGCGTCGTTGGCCAGACGTTGTCACTGCGCAAAAGCCAATGGTTCGAGCACTGTATAGCGCCGTGAACCTAATTGATTGCAAAGACGGTGTAATCACATTGTCGGCACCCAGTGAGGTGCACATTGCAAAAGCAAGCGAACATCTAGAAGCCATTTCTTTGTCGCTCAAGACGATTGCCGGTCAACAAATAAAATTGACCTTTGTCGTGGGCGAGTCGAAGCGCAACCGAAACACAAAGCAAACACCAACCGAATTAATTGATCAAGAGATAGAAGAGCCGATTGATTTGGCTGAAACGACAATAGCCCCAAAGGTTGCACGCTCGTCATCGATTGATGACTTGGCGAAGGCATTTCCGGGTTCGCGAATAATTGACGATAAAAAGTAGGCGAGGGTGGTCTCTGCGTATACACAACCAATGCAGGCGCTTATCGATGCGCTCTCGAGGTTGCCGGGTATTGGTCCAAAATCGGCGCAACGCATCGCGTTTCATTTGATTAAAAGTGAAGATCGTGACGTTGAACATCTTTCAGACGCGATCACCAAAGCAAAAGCGACCGTTCGCTTCTGCGAGCGGTGTTCTAATTTCGCCGAAACAACTCTCTGTCATTTCTGCAGCGACGATCGTCGGGATTCGACGACAATTTGCGTGGTCGAAGAATCACGCGATGTAGTAGCGATAGAAAAAACCGGAGAGTTTCGCGGGCGATATCACGTGTTGCTTGGTGCGATTAATCCACTTGATGGTGTTGGTCCTGAGCAACTTAAAATTCGCGAACTACTCGTGCGGATAGAACCAGAAAGTGTCAAAGAAGTTATTTTGTGTATGAACCCGAATACCGAAGGTGATGTGACTTCAATGTATTTAGCGCGTATTTTGAAACCACTAGGGGTGAAAGTTACGCGTATTGCCAGCGGGCTTCCTGTTGGCGGAGATTTAGAGTACGCCGATGAACTAACTCTGGGTCGTGCGCTTGAAGGTCGTCGCGAAGTTACGGGCTAATTAGCTCGTTAGTTAAATAGCTGACTAATTAACTAGCTAGCACGAACAATCAGTGCGTCACCCTGACCGCCGCCGCCACACAGGGCGGCAGCACCAAGACCGCCACCGCGTCGCTTTAATTCGTGAAGCAGGGTCAATGCCAAACGATTGCCACTCATACCAATCGGGTGACCGAGTGCAATTGCGCCACCGTTGACGTTGACGATCTCGTCCGAGATTTTAAGTTCGCGCATCGAAGCGATTCCGACTGCGGCAAATGCTTCATTGATTTCGAACAAGTCGATATCAGAAACTTTTTTGCCGGCGCGCTCGAGGGCTTTAAGAATGCTGCGACTTGGTTGATGTAACAACGATGCGTTATCTGGTCCTGCCACCATTCCATAACTGATGAACTCACCAAGTGGTTTGACGCCACGCTTTTCTGCGGCGCGTTTTGACATCATCACGATTGCTGAACCCGCGTCACTGATTTGGCTGGCGTTGCCTGCAGTGACTGTGCCATTTTTATCGAACGCCGGTTTAAGTGATGCCAGTGACTCCATCGTTGTTGACGCGCGAACACCTTCGTCGGCACTGATCACAACGGGATCACCTTTGCGTTGTGGAATCGAAATTGAAACGATTTCATCGGCGAGTCTGCCAGCCGCGATTGCAGCAGCAGCGCGCTGATTGCTCTTCATTGCCAGGTCATCTTGTGCATCACGACTGATCTCGCCAGCCGCGTATCTCTCGGTACCAAGGCCCATCAGGCAGGCATCGAACGCGCACCACAAACCGTCGCGCTGAATCGCATCTAGTAGTTGAACATCACCAAAACGAAAACCACTTCGCGCTCCCGCTGCAAGATACGGAGAATTAGTCATGCTCTCCATGCCGCCCGCGATCACGATGTCAGCGTCACCATTCGAAATCATTTGGTCTGCAAGATAAATCGAATTCAATCCAGACAAACAAACTTTGTTGATATTAATACTCGGCACATTCATCGGGATACCAGCTTTTACCGCCGCTTGTCGTGAAGGCACTTGACCTTGACCTGCAGTTAAAACTTGACCCATGATCACATGTTCGACTTCGTGCGGTGCAACTCCGGCGCGACGCAATGCCTCGGCAATTGCGAAACCGCCAAGTTCTGCTGCGCTAAACGAAGCCAATGCTCCGCTCATCTTTCCGATTGGTGTTCTTGCTCCCGCAACTATGTATGAACCAGGCATGGCGACTCCCTTTAATGTGTCTTTCTTATTGTGTTAGTTAAGAGTAGAGCCCCACAGGCTGGTTTTCTCATTTGAAATCGCCCTTAGGTTTATATTTTGTCGGTTTGGCTTAGTAATCTCATTAGATGAAAGAAATTTTGAATGCGATCATGGCCGATGCCGATAGCGAGACATTCGCCAATTTAAAAATACCTGCGACTTATCGTGCGGCACATATTTTAAAATCTGAAGAAACTATTTTTGCAGGGGTTGCCTCTAAAGATAAAGACCCGCGGAAAACTTTGCACGTTGGGCAAGTGCCGACTCCAGAACTTGCGCCGGACGAATGCCTGGTCGCAGTGATGGCCAGCAGTATCAATTTCAATACAGTTTGGAGCGCAATTTTTGAACCAGTCAGTACCTTTGGTGCACTGACCCGACTTGCTCGTGAAAGTCAGTGGGCTAAGCGACACGATTTGGACTATCACGTTCTTGGCAGTGACGCCGCTGGTGTCGTGTTGCGCGTCGGCACCGCGGTGCGCAACTGGAAGCCAGGCGACAAAGTCACTGCGCATTGCAATCACTTAGATGATCAAGACCCATCGGCACATGATGATTCGATGATGGCAACCAATCAGCGCATCTGGGGCTACGAAACAAATTTCGGCGGACTCGCAGAACTCGCGGTGCTCAAGGCGAATCAGTTGATGCCGAAACCAAAACATCTTTCATGGGAAGAATCTGCGGTTAATGCATTGTGCAACAGCACGAGTTATCGAATGCTTGTTTCGAAAAATGGTGCGGCGATGAAACAAGGTGACGTCGTCTTGATTTGGGGTGCGACCGGCGGTATCGGTGCATATGCGGTTCAATACGTTCTCAACGGTGGAGGAATACCTGTTGGTGTCGTGAGTTCGCCCGAAAAAGCGAAAATTCTTAACGAACTTGGGTGTCATGCGGTTATCGACCGTAAAACCGCAAACTACAAGTTTTGGAATGATGACAATACGCACAATGAAAGCGAGTGGCGTCGCCTCGGCAAGGACATTCGCGAACTTGTTGGTGAAGACCCGGATATTGTTTTTGAACACCCAGGTCGTTCAACTTTCGGCGCGTCGATGTATGTCGTCAAGCGTGGTGGAACTGTTGTTACGTGTGCGGCAACGAGTGGTTTTATGTTGGAGTTCGACAATCGACATTTTTGGATGCGCTTGAAGCGTTTGGTCGGTTCGCACTTTGCGAATTATCGCGAAGCATGGGACGCAAATCGATTGATTAGCAAAGGCATGATTCATCCCGTGATATCGCAAGTTTTTTCTCTTGAAGAAACCGGTGAGGCGGCGTACCAAGTGCATAAAAATTTGCATGAGGGCAAACTTGGCGTTTTGTGTCTCGCACCAAAAGAAGGTCTGGGGATCACAGACAAAGAGTTGCGCGCCAAAATTGGCGAAGACAAACTAACTATTTTTAGACGAGCGAAATAGTTTGCGATTAGTGAGATTAACGAGATGAGTGATTCACCACAAATGTTGTTAACCGAGATCGACCATGTGGCTATTGCGGTTCACGATCTTGAAGCAGCGATTGACTATTACAAGCGAGCGTTTGGGGCAACCGTTGCGCATCGCGAAGTTGTCGAGCAAGATGGCGTCGAAGAGGCATTGCTAAAAGTTGCGCAGAGTTACGTGCAGTTATTGACACCAACTCGGCCAGATTCACCGGTTGCAAAATCACTTGAAAAGCGTGGCGAAGGTCTGCATCACATTGGCTATCGTGTCGCGGATTGTGCGCAGGCTTTGCAGTCGATGATTGCTGCCGGTGCCAAACCAATTGACAACGCACCGCGCAAAGGCTCGCGCGGCACGACCGTTGCGTTCGTTCATCCAAAAGGTAGTTTTGGCACGCTGATTGAATTAGTCCAAGAATAAAACCTAAGCCGTGATTTTCGTGCTGACGATTTTCGTCGGTGCAGTGGCTGGCGCGCTTGTTGGCGAGACCGCAAAAAGATTCATTTGTGAAATTGATTCTCAGGTAGTTGTGTCGCGAATCAGACTTATTTGTTTGGGCATCGTGCTTGGCGCATTTTTTGCGTTTTCAATTCGGGCGCGATTCTTAAGTTTGGATCTACGAGTTGCCTACGCAATTTTGAGTTGTGGTTTAATTTTGCAGTCAATGATTGATGCAGCGACACATCGTTTGGTTCGAAGCGTCACTTATCTGCTGGCCGTGACCGGCAGCGTGTTTTTGCTGATCAACGCAATTCGTGCCGATAGTTATGACCAGATAGTCGCTGCGCTGGTCTGTGCCGTGGTGGGCGGAGTCTTGTTTGGGGTAATTAATAAAATTGCGCCTGGTGGGTTGGGAGTTGGAGATGTACGGCTAGTGCCAGTTCTGGGTTGGTACTTGGGTTTTCTCGGATATGACGAGGCAATTTGGGCAATTTTTATTGCGTGTGTCAGTGCGAGTTTGGTTGGCTTGAGTTTGATTGCAGTTGGGCGCGGGTCTTTGAGTCGCAGGCTCGCATTTGGTCCATATCTCGCATTCGGAACATTGGTGTGTGTTGTCGTTGGTGAATCTTTGCCGAGTGTTTTTGGCTAGCGATCTAAGTTGGCTAGTCGCGAAAGTTGGCGAGTCGCCTAAGTTGGTGTGATGCAAGTTCACCTAATTGACGGCACCTATGAGATGTATCGACAGCACTATGGTTCGGCGATTCGCGACAAAGAACCGCCACCATTTGCCGCGACCGTCGGTATTTTGACTTCGACTCTGCAACTGCTTGCAGAAGGTGCAACGCACATTGCAGTGGCGACCGATCATGTGATTGAAAGTTTTCGCAATGATCTTTATAGCGGATATAAAACGAGTGAAGGCATGGAGCCAGTGTTACTCGAGCAGATTCCGATAGTTGAAGATGCATTGCGGGCGATGGGCGTGACGGTTTGGGCAATGGAAAAATACGAAGCCGACGATGCGCTTGCTTCTGGTGTGGTCGTGGCGTGTGAGGACCGTCGCGTGCACCAAGTGCGAATTTTGACGCCCGACAAAGATCTGGGTCAGTGTGTGAGTGGCCGACGAGTCGTTCAAGTTGATCGGCGCAAAAATATCGTGCTGGACGAAACCGCTATTCGTGAGAAGTTTGGCATCGGCCCAGAATCAATCGCCGATTATTTGGCACTAGTTGGAGATACCGCTGACGGGTTTCCTGGTTTGCCGGGCTGGGGTGCCAAGAGTGCATCAACCGTGCTTGCCCGGTATCTCTCGCTCGATGCGATACCCGATGATCATGAGCAATGGAAAGTTGATGGCTTGACGACATTGCGTGGTGCCGAAAAACTTGCAACGACACTTCGCACCCAACGAAAAGACGCGGAGTTGTTTCGCACCCTTGCCACATTGGTACAAGATGTGCCGGTTGATTCTGTAGATAGTTGGAAGTGGTCTGGCGTGAAACCAGAATTTAGCGGGATGCTAGAAAAATTTGGGGCAACACATTTGTTAGATCGACTTGAGCGAGTTAAAACTCTTTCGCAATAATTCAAACACGACTAGTGGTAGCGCCCAAAAGTTTTGAATCAAAAGACCAAGTGCGCGAACGATGTTTCTTGCCTGCAACGATCGCCACGCGTAAAGCAGACCGTAGAGGCCGACCGTTCGCTTTCCCCTTAAACGGTCGAGAAAAGCTAAACCTGAAAGATTTTGCGCTTGACGATATAACCCGTAGTTATCGGCGGTGAGAATCAAACCGTTGCTCGAAATTGAAGACAATGATGATGTAACACGACGGATATTGGTGAGAAACTCGGGCAAAATCGCCAGTTCGCCAATATTTGCGAGAGCCAGCCAAAGTGCAAAATCTTGTGCGTACAAATATTTCTGGTCATAGCCGCCAACGGCACGGGCGCTTTCGGCTCGAAACATAGCCGATGAATTGACGATTGGATTGTTCGAAGCCATTCGTCGCACGACATCGAGACTTGTAGTAGGCGTTTGTACTTCGTTGATCAGATCGCCATGCTGATTGATGTTGCGATACCAACTGCCGACGGCAACGATATTTTTATTGTTCGTTAGAAAGTCAAATTGCTGTTGCAGACGATCACGACTCGAAATATCATCGGCATCAAGAATCGCCACAAATTCTGCGCGAGCATTTTCGAGCGCAATCGCCAGTGCTGGTGTTCGGCCGTGATTTTTGTCGAGCGCAATGATCCGGATGCGATCTTCATGCAGATCTTTTACAACGGTCAAAGAATTATCCGTCGAGCAATTATCGACTAATACGAGCTCCCAGTCGGTAAAAGTCTGGGCGATGATGCTGTTAATGCTTTCTTGCATCGTTGACGCGGCGTTGTAGCAAGTCATCAACACTGAAACTTTTGGTGTGGCTGTCGATGCTGAAGTCAGATATGTTTCCAAACTTTGATCGTTTCCGCCGACTGAAGTGGCGGCCAGGCGATCTGCGGCACTCGAATGGTTCCGATGAAGGCTGCTGCCTTCCGGCTCTGACCTGATTCTCGGGCACTCGTTGCACAGGACCCGACCGCCACCTCACTCGACGGAAACGGTTTCTTAACGATATCCGCATTCTGTTATCGACTATTCGTGCTAGTTATTCGTGCTGGTTAATCGTTCTGGTTAATCGTTACAGCGGTGCTCAGATAGCCTGCCAACGCCGAACAGTTCACATTGTTTGGGCGATTTGGAGGGGTGCGAGAGCGGCCGAATCGGCACGCTTGGAAAGCGTGTGAGGCGCAAGTCTCCGTGGGTTCGAATCCCACCCCCTCCGCCATGATTACTAACGATGAAGCGATGAACTTTGCGCTGGCCGAAGCGCGGCTCGCACTCGCTCACGATGACGTTCCAGTTGGCGCGATCGTGATTCACAACGATGTGATTATTGCTTCGCGACACAACGAGCGCGAACTTCGAAACGACCCGACGGCGCACGCAGAAATTTTGGCTTTGCGTGACGCAGCAAATTTATTGGGACGATGGCGACTCGAAGAGTGCACACTCGTGGTAACCCTCGAGCCGTGCACGATGTGCGCCGGTGCTCTTGTCAATTCGCGAATCAGCACGGTTGTATTCGGCGCGGCTGATCTGAAGGCTGGCGCGTTCGGCAGCCTGTACAACATTGCTACTGACCCGCGACTGAGTCATCATCCAAAAGTTGTTCATGGTGTCTTGGCAACTCGATGTGCAGAAATCTTGACCGAGTTGTTTAAAAGTTTGCGCGACGCAAAAACTGATTAACACTCGGCGGTAGCCTTGAAAACGGAAGGGTGCCAGAGCGGACGAATGGAACGGTCTCGAACACCGTCGTGGGTTTAGGCCCACCGTGGGTTCAAATCCCACCCCTTCCGCCATTTTTTAGAACAAGTTTTAGGTGCGTCTAATGTAAGTAAGCGATGAGCGTTTCTATTAGCGATGTTCGCGCAGATTTAGTTTTTGCGCACGAGCAAGCGTGGTCGGCGCTTTCGCATCCTGGCACTTGGTGGTCTGGTGCACAAAGAAGAGAACTCGCGATCACCGCAATATTGGCCGTAAATGAAGTTGAGCCTTCACCGCCGTGGGTCGCGGCCTCAACTGTTGCTGACAAAAAATTACAAATACTTTTCGCTTCAAGTGCGGCCCATGATGTGGTTTACAGAATTGCTCGGCATGCGGCGACATTGACAAAAGATTGGTATCAGCGCACCACGCAAGAAATTGACCCGCTGGCATTTATAGAACTGTGCGGAATTGTTTGCACTGTTGCGACCGTTGTCGCTTTTCGTCGAGCACTTGATCTTGACCCTCCCGAATTGGCGCCGGCGACACCCGGCGAGCCGTCAAGAATTAAACCAGACAATGTTGTTGCCGCAACTTTAAATTGGGTGCCGGTTATCGCGCCAGCGGATGAAAACGCGGCCGTGGTGCAGGCGTTCACTGCGGTGCCAGAAACAAATCGTGTGATTTGGGCGATGGCCGACGCGCAATATATCCCCGATAAAGAAATGGTCGACCCGCATTGGACTCGCGGAACGCTTTCACGGGTGCAAATGGAACTTGTCGCGACTCGCGTCTCACAACAACGCGAATGTTTTTATTGAACGACCTCACATGCCAGCATGCTCAGTTGGAGCGGCACCGAACAAGGATTAGAAGTTGATTTAAAAAATGTGCGGAATGCGTCCGGTGGCGTAGATGTTAGTTTTGCGCGAGAGCTAGTTGATTTTGCGACGGCAGCAACAGAGTTTGATTTGGCGGCGCTAACCGTGGCGCGAAACAAACTGATGAAACTTGCAGGTCTCGCTGCAACCGTTGATGTAGCCGCGGTAATTGCAAATTTTGAAATGATGACAAGACTTGCTGATTCAACGGGGGCACGAATGCAGACTGAAGTCGTTGCAGATCGTTTGGCGGTGGCAACAGCAATGGGCGTCGACGACGTCGTTTCGCGTCGCTAAAAAGGTTTTCACAAACCGCAGATTAATTTATTCGCAGACCTTGCCATTTTTTGGAACGACCAAATCAATTAAATAAGTGTCAACGGTTTCAACGATGCAAGTGTTGACTCCGTATCCGGTGTGTTGGTCGGCCTTGACTGTTATGAAAATGCCCTGTTCCAACTCTTTTGCAGCGTTGCGCGACGACTCAATTGGCGTTGCAGGGTCGCCAGTCGTGCCGATCACGATTATTGGCCCTGCACCCTTGCCAGAGACGATAACTTTTTCTGCCTGCTTGACTGGCCAAAGTGCACATGAATATCCGTAAGCAAAACCTGGACCGAATCTTTTTGCTGCCTTTGTGAAAATTGGTATTTGTGCGTCAACTGCTTTTACACCAATCGGGCCCGGATCGTCGAGGCATGAAATTGCAATGAACGCTTCAAGTTCGTTGCCGTAAGTTCCGTTTGGTTTGCGCTGGTAGTAATCATCGTAAAGTTCGAGCAATCCTGCACCATCGCCAGATGCGGCGTCGGCAAGTGCGCCTTCAAGTTGTTGCCAAAGAGCGTCTGAATACATTGCTTGTGCCAGTGCAGTGAACATCACACCTTGGGTTATCGGTGTTCGATCCGAAGAAACAACGAGCGGAGAAGCGTCAATATCGATGAGAAGTTTGTCGAGCGCCTCTGCTGATTTTCCGTCATTGTGAAAGGCACATGTTTTGTCGGCTGAACAGTTTGCAAGAAATGCATCAAGTTGCATCTCGAAACCTTTTGCCTGAGCCAAGCTTTGGTCTAGAGAAGTTGCATTTGGATCAGACGCACCGTCCAAAACCGCCGCCCGAACAGTATTTGGAAACATCGTCACCCAAGTTGCGCCGAGTTCTGAACCGTACGAAAAACCAAAGTAAGTTATTTTCTTTTCGCCCAGTGCGCTACGAATCGAATCAATATCTTGGGCAGACGCACGTGTCGAAATATAAGGCAAGATTTGTCCGCTATTTTTCTCACATTGATCATTGAATTTCTGGCTGGCATCAACGATCGCTTGTTTTTCTTGAGGTGTGTCGGGAGGAGAATCCATTCCGAAGTATTCGTCGTACTGATCAATGCAATTCACCGACGGTGATGACTTGCCGGTTCCACGGGGATCCCAACCGATAATGTCAAAACGAGCCAATAATTCGGCACTGAAGTAAAACAGGGCATCTTTCGCCACACTCGAGCCACCAAATCCTGGTCCACCTGGGTTGACCAGCATCGAACCAATACGGTTCGTTGTATCTGAAGCAGGGTTCTTGATCAGATACAACTTGAACGACCCGATGGTTGGATTGGCATAGTCGTAAGGCACTTCTAAAGTTCCGCACTGAAGTTCTTGAGACCCCCCGTAATCGTCACCGGTGCAGGTACCCCATTTAATTTTTCCTGTGAACTCAGGCGATGGTGCGATGCTTGAAGTTGAACTTGTGCTGGCTGTTACTGAAGTCGCTGTCGGTTTGATCGTGACCCTGTCTTTTGATGATCCGACGATTATTCGTTCACTGCACGCACTGGCGAGACAAGCCCCGATCAAAATCGTAATCAGCAACTTGCGTCTACTATTTAAGACATGTTTCATGTGAGCCTTAATCGTATTATAAATTGTGGGCTATGTGACTAATGAACGGTAAACAAATCACTAGCGAGACCCTCTTTGATGACGGTACTAATCGGCCAGCTAGTGAACTAGCGAGTGAAACAGCGAGTCAAGAATCACTTTCGGTCAGCGAGTTCATCCGCGAAGTAAATCAAACTGTTAAAAAGCGCTTTGGTCGCGGAGTTTGGTTGCATGGTGAGATTCAAGAGATGAGGTCGCCTGGCCATGTGTATTTCACACTGGTTGATAATGACGGGGATAAGAAAGCCGTACTCAGCGCGTCTATTTGGCAAACCGTCTTTTCTTCGATGCGAGTCACGCTGGCTAATAGTGGATTACAACTGGCAGATGGGTTAAAAGTTCGCGTATTTGGTGAACCAGATTTATATCCGGGCAATGGTCGATTCAGTATCAAGATTTCAAAAATCGATCCAAGATTCACGCTGGGTGATTTGATCGCCCAGCGCGAGGAAATCGTTCGGCAGTTAAAACTTAAAGGTTTATACGACGCCAACCGCAAGGTAGAAATGCCGATTGTGCCGTTGCGAGTCGGCATCGTGACAAGTGTTGGCAGCGCGGCGCACGCCGACGTGGTCAAGACTTTCAAAGATTCAAAAATTGGATTCACAATTTTTGTGCACGATGCTCGTGTGCAAGGTGAAGAGGCGATCAAATCAGTCGTAGCGGCGCTTAAAAATCTTGATGCGAGAAAAGATTTAGATGTATTGATGCTCGTTCGTGGCGGTGGCTCGAAAAATGATCTGATGGCTTTTGACTCGGCTCAAATCGCAACCGCGATCGCCAACTGTCGTCTGCCCGTTTTAACTGGCATCGGTCATGAGATAGATCTGAGCGTCGCTGACGAGGTTGCGAATCAATCTCATAAAACGCCAACTGCGTGCGCAACCGCAATTATCCAGCACGTAAAAGAATTTATCGATGCGACAGAAGACGCATGGGCTGGCATCGCTACATTTGCGATGCGAGAACTCGAGACATCTTCGAGCCAGTTAACCGAGCGCGCGAATCAAATTAGTAGCAAAGTATTGGATGCGCTTGCTGGTGCGAGCAAACGGTTGGCAATGATCGGGCAACGAATAAAACATCGACCAGCAGAGGTGCTGCGTCAAGAGAAAAGTGCATTAAATGCATACGCAGATCGCCTGCGATTGCTCGACCCAGTCAACACGATGGCTCGGGGTTGGAGTATTACGCGCAATTCACTGGGTGGCGTTGTGCAAGATGTGACAAAACTTAAGGCTGGTGACAAGCTTGTGACGACTTTTGCAAACGGATCAGCAGCCAGCACCGTGCAAGAAATTTCAACGAAAGGTAAACCAAATGGCAAAAAGTAAAAGTGACGAGACGATTGGCTATGCGCAGGCCCTTGAAGAACTCGAGTCAATTTTGGCAGAACTTGAAGAAGATGATGTTGACGTCGACAAATTGGCGAGTCATGTGCAGCGAGCATCTCAACTAATTGAGTTGTGTCGCGATCGAATCGGCAACGCGAAACTCAAAATCGAGGAAGTCGTCAAAGGTCTCGCGCAAGAGTAACTCGGCGTAGCATTTTATTGTGTCATCGCATCCGCCAAGTTGGCTAAAAGATATTGCAGATCGTGTCGATGATCGATTGGTCGAATTTTTAGACGCAGAGACGATTCGGTGGAAGCTTCTTGACGCCGATCTGGTTCTGCCACTCGGCGAAATCAACCGACTAGTCAGTGCCGGCGGAAAACGGCTTCGACCCGTGTTTTGTTATCTCGGTTTTGTGGGTGCTGGTGGCGACGCAAATTCGACGAAGTTAGTAGACGCACAAGCCGCACTCGAACTGCTTCACGCATCAGCGTTATTGCACGACGATGTAATCGATGGTTCATTGACTCGTCGGGGTGAGCCAACTAGCCATGTGCGATACACGAAATCTCATGAAGATAATTCGTGGGCAAGTGAAGCACGGCGATTTGGTGAAGGTGCCGCAGTTTTGATTGGCGATCTGGCTTTTGTTTACGCGGATCAGTTGATGAATGTTGCGAGCAATGATGTCGCGAAAATTTGGAATGAAATGCGTGTTGAGTTAAATATCGGCCAGTACCTGGATTTGCTCGGTTCTGCGCAACGCGAGCGGCGCTTGGTCAAAGCAGAACGAGTCTGTCGTTACAAGAGCGGTAAGTACACGGTTGAGCGCCCGTTACATTTGGGTGCAACTCTTGCCAAACCAGAAAATGTCGGTGAGTTGTTGCCCGCGCTGTCGAAATATGGTCTGCCGCTTGGCGATGCATTTCAAATGCGTGATGATGTTCTTGGGGCGTTTGATTCTTCGGATAACGACAAGAGTTTGACGGGCAAACCAGTTGGCGATGACCTCCGTGAAGGCAAGCCAACACCTCTGTTGGCAATGGCCTACGAGCGGGCAAACCCTGCACAAAAAAAAGTTCTTGATCTAGTCGGCTCTGTAGATCTCAGCGATCAAGATGTCAGCAAGATTCAAGATGTGATCAAACAAACTGGTGCGCTAGTCGCGCTTGAGGCAAAAATAACTGCCCTAACTGCCGAGGCTATTGCGTCGATCAAGCAAGCGCCGATCACACAATCCGCAATAGATTCGTTAATTGAACTGGCGGAGTTTGTGTCGCAACGCACTGTATGAGAGTCGCAGAAGTTTTGCGAATTTACAGATAGCGTTCAAAAGATGACAGTCACAGTAAGAATTCCGACAACATTGCGTCCACTTTCAGGCGGGGTTTCAACGGTTCAAGTTGAAGGCTCGACACTTGGCGAAATTCTCAAAGCATTGAACGCCGCCCACCCAGGTTTTTCTGATCGTTTACTCGACGGCGACGGCAATCTGCATAAGTTCGTAAATATTTTTGTTGCCGATGATGATGTGCGCTACATGCAAGGCCTCGAAACGAAAATCGCCAGTGGACAAACGGTTTCTATTATTCCGGCTGTTGCTGGGGGCTAATAATTTGGTTTGAAAATAGGGCTTTACTGGCGAGTCGCTAGCAGCCGAGTGTTGATTTAGCAGTCTCGTAGATAGAGTGCTAATTCTTAAAACCGAGTAATTAACCCTGAAACTCAGGACTCAAACGGAGGATAAGAACATGGCCAAGATCATTGCATTTGACGAGGAAGCCCGTCGCGGACTCGAATCAGGAATGAACAAACTTGCCGACGCTGTGCGTGTCACGCTCGGACCAAAAGGTCGAAACGTGGTGCTCAGCAAGAAGTGGGGCGCACCAACAATCACAAACGACGGTGTGTCAATCGCCAAAGAGATCGAACTTGAAGATCCATACGAGCGCATTGGCGCCGAGCTTGTAAAAGAAGTCGCGAAAAAAACAGACGATGTTGCCGGTGACGGAACGACGACTGCGACGGTTCTTGCGTGGAGCATGGTGCACGAAGGTTTGCGTAATGTTGCTGCTGGCGCCAACCCAATGAGCATGAAGCGTGGCATTGAAGCCGCTGTTGAGGCTGCGGTTGCAAGCATCAAGGCACTCGCCAAAGTTGTTGACAGCAAAGAGCAGATTGCTCAGGTTGCGTCGATTTCGGCAGCCGACACAGAAATCGGTCAAATGATTTCAGAGGCGATTGACAAAGTAGGCAAAGACGGCGTGATCACCGTTGAAGAAAGCCAAACTTTCGGCATGGAGATGGATCTCGTCGAAGGAATGCGCTTCGATAAGGGTTACATCTCACCGTATTTCGCAACCGACACTGATCGCATGGAAGCATCACTTGATGATCCATACATCTTGCTCGTTGCAAACAAGATCACTGCAGTGCGTGACATGTTGCCAATTCTTGAAAAAGTTATGCAAGGTGGACGCCCACTTGTAATTATCGCTGAAGACATCGAAGGCGAAGCATTGGCAACGCTAGTTGTAAACAAAATTCGTGGCACCTTCAAGAGCGTTGCCGTCAAGGCACCAGGTTTCGGCGATCGTCGAAAGGCAATGTTGCAAGACATCGCAATTCTCACTGGCGGACAAGTAATCAGCGAAGAAGTTGGTCTCAAACTTGAGAACGCAACAATGGATCTTCTCGGTCGCGCCAAGAAAGTCGTGATCACAAAAGATGAGACAACGATCATTGAGGGTGCTGGCCCGGATGCCGACATCAAGGGTCGAATCAGCCAAATCAAAACAGAAATTGATAACACCGACAGTGATTACGATCGCGAGAAACTTCAAGAGCGTCTCGCTAAATTGTCGGGGGGCGTCGCAGTTCTCAAAGTTGGCGCAGCCACAGAAGTTGAACTCAAAGAAAAGAAGCATCGCATCGAAGACGCTGTAAGCACTACAAAAGCAGCGATCGAAGAAGGCGTCGTGCCTGGCGGTGGCGTCGCGTTGCTTCGTGCTCAAGAGGCTGTCGAAAAAGTAATGGCGAAACTAGAAGGTGACGAAGCAACTGGGGCGCGAATGGTCGCGCGTTCGTTGTCTGCACCTCTCAAGCAGATCGCCGAAAACGCCGGTCTTGAAGGCGGAGTCGTTGTTGAAAAAGTGAAGAGCATGAAGGGCAACGAAGGCTTCAATGCTGCCAATGGCGAATACACCGATCTTGTAAAACTCGGAGTGATCGACGCGGCAAAAGTAACGCGCTCTGCATTGCAGAATGCGGCATCAATTGCAGCGTTGTTCTTGACAACTGAGGCCGTCATTGCTGATAAGCCAGAAGAGAGTGCGCCAGCAATGCCAGGCGGAGGAATGGACGACTACTAAGTCTTGCAACCAATAAGTTGCTTTAACTAGTCAGTCTAAAATTGCAGTGATGGCAACAGAACTGCTTTATCTAGTCGACGCGTATTTGACTGAGTTTGATGCCAAAGTAATAGACGTTCGCGAGAACGCGGTCGCTTTGGATCAGACGATTTTTTATCCAACTGGTGGCGGTCAACCCAACGACACGGGTGAAATTTCTGGCGCGCGCGTTATCGACGTGCGCAAAGAAGGATTGATTGTTTGGCACACTCTCGAGCCTGGTAAAGAATTTGTCGTGGGTGATGCCGTGAAGGGTCGAGTTGATTGGGATCGCCGACATAAACTCATGCGCACGCATACGGCGATGCATGTGCTGTGCGGAGTCATCTGGAATCAGTGGCAAGTGCCGGTCACAGGCGGAAACATGGAGCCACTAACTGCGCGGATGGATTTTGAATTTGATCCACTTCCTGATGGTTTCGCCCAAACTGTCGAGTCGTTGGTTAACGAGGCGCTTATCGCGAATTATCCGATCACGGTCAATTTTTTGCCGCGCGACACGGCGATCAGTGACGCAGACCTGATTCGGACAAAGGTCAATATGATCCCTGAAACTGTCAAAGAAATTCGAGTCGT
Organism: Acidimicrobiaceae bacterium; assembly: GCA_003569125.1. Classification (GTDB taxonomy): domain Bacteria; phylum Actinomycetota; class Acidimicrobiia; order Acidimicrobiales; family Ilumatobacteraceae; genus BACL27. Next base: position 27,382 of record BGOG01000014.1, read on the forward strand.
CGACATTGTTGGTCTTGACAAACAAGCCGATGGTGGCACACATGTGCGTTCGACATCTGAAGTCGGACGAATGAAGGTGCTCAAAACCGAGAGCAAAGGCAAGGGCAACAAGCGCCTGCGTGTCGAGATCGTCGACGCCGGTTAAGTTCAGCGAGATAACTAGTTAATTGTCGTTTTGCTCGCGCAAAAATTGTTCGACTTCGTCCATCAGATTGCCTGAGTCGGCCGGCTCATCCGAGTCTCCCGCGAAATCAAATTGCAATTGACTGTCATCAACTTCATCATCAATGCTCATGCCGTTGTCTGTCATTGTTTCAAGTCTTTCGACATAAGAAACCAGATCGTCATCATCTTGCACCAACGAGTCGACTTGCTCTTCGTATCGCTCGATCAGATTCATCACGGTTGCCAACGGTGCAGGAGTTCCGATTATTTCGCACGCTCGTCGCATTAGAGCCAAAGAAGCTTTTGGCGATGGAACATGCGAGGCGTAAGCCGGCACCGCCGCCCAAAGTGAAGCAGAAGGGATTGAACCCTCATCACATGTGTCGTGCAGAATTCCGACTATGCCAGTAGGACCCTCATATCGAGAGCGCTGTAAATTAAATCGGTCGATTAGATCGCTGTCAATTGCTGTGCCGATTATTTGCACGGGCCTACTGTGTGGAACATCAGCAAGCAATGAACCGAGAGTCAAAAACATTGAGGCATCAAATTTTTCGGCGATTGAAAGTATTTGTCGAGAAAAAAGTTTCCATCTGAGGCTCGGCTCGGGTCCGAGCGCGAGGATTATGTCGCCGCCTGCACCCGCGACATGCCAAAGACCAACTGTCGGCCAAACGATTTTTCGTTTGGTGCCATCGTGAAGTCGGACGTGTGGTCGATCTTTGCTGTAGTCGGTGAATGGTTCTGGGTCGATCGTCGCTAATGGTGTTGCACCCCATCCTTGAACAAGATTGTTCACGGCATTTGATGCGGCATCGCCGGCGTCATTCCATCCAGTGAAGGCTGCAACGAAAGTTGGATTTTTAAGTGATGGCTTTGATAACCAACGCACGTGATCGGTCTCAGACATTTGTTAAGACGCTATCTAATTTCTTGGTCAGTGTGTGTAATCGTGATGCTTTCTGATTTCTTGGTCAGACCGAACAACACAGATACGCTTATTGTTATGGCTGACGCGGTACACGTCGAAATCGCGTCTCAGGTGACCGAAGAATTACTTGTGGCGTGTCATCGCCTAGTTCCACAACTTTCTTCGTCGGCTAAACCATTAACAACAGACGAACTTTCTGAGATAGTTGATAGCGACTCAACTTTAATGTTCGTGGCGCGACTTGAAAACAATATCGTTGGGCTACTGACTCTGGTGTTGTTTCGAATTCCAACCGCGATGCGGGCGTGGATCGAAGATGTCGTCGTTGATTCTTCAGCGCGCGGGCATGGTGTCGGCGAAGCACTGAACCACGCAGCAATCGCCGAGGCCAAACGTCGTGGTGCAAAGACTGTTGACCTCACTTCGCGTCCGTCGCGTGAAGCAGCGAATCGGCTGTATAAGCGGATTGGATTTGTCGCTCGCGACACGACCGTTTATCGCTTTGAGACTTGAAATCTCGTGTTGAAGATAAATATCGACGATCAAGGTCGACCTGAGCCACCAATTTTCAAGTTGGCGAGTAGCCGAAATCGCTAAGTAGCGTTGGGCAAGTGAATCAAAACTCCACGAAAACTGTTGCTACAAAAGATGTTGCTGAAGTTGTCGTGCCCTGCCCAGACTTAGATCAATCTTTAAGTTTTTTTGTCGAGGATCTTGGCTTTCGCATCGAGATGATCACGCCGGCTGATAGTCCAAACACTGCGATTATTAGTGGTTACGGTGTTCGATTGTGTTTGCGCAGTGGCGGTACGGCAAAGACATTGTTTTGCGTTTGCATTCGACAGACCGTAAAGCACAAACATTGCGAGCCCCGAACGGTACGACGATCGAAATCATCAATCGGGGCTCTGATGTCATCTTGCCTGAGTTGCGCGAGTCACTAGTTGTCACACCGCTCACTAGTGATGATTCATGGACAGTCGGGCGCGCGGGCATGCGATATCGCGATTTAATACCGAGTCGTTTGGGTGGTGTGTTCATTGCGTCTCACATACATATTCCAAATGGTGGGCCGGTGCCCGATTATGTGCATTATCACCGCATCAAGTTTCAGATGATCTATTGCAAGAGTGGCTGGGTGCGAGTCGTTTACGAAGATCAAGGCGAACCGTTTGTGATGCATGCAGGTGACTGCGTATTGCAGCCACCAGAAATTCGTCATCGGGTGCTCGAGAGTTCAGACAACCTTGAAGTAATCGAGATCGGTGCACCTGCCGAACACGAGACTTTTGCCGAGCATTCGATTACTTTGCCGACCATGACATTGCGACCTGATCGCGATTTTTCTGGTCAAGGTTTCGTGCGCCATGTTGCCGAGCAAACTCCATGGTTGCCTTGGCGATATGAAGGGTTTGAAGCCCGCAACACGGGCATTGACTCCGCGACTTCGGGTTTTGCCAGCGCATTGACCGTGCGAGCCAACAAGTCAGCAACTCTGTGCGAATCAAGTCATCGGCATCAATTGATGTTTATGTTTATTTTGTCTGGCGCAGCAGCGCTCACAACTGCTGAAGATCACGAGACAAAACAATTGCAGGCAGGTTCATCAATAACTTTGCCCAGCCTGCTTGACTTCAAACTCGAAATCACCGACGTCAACACCGAACTCTTAGTCGTCGAGGTAAAAAACTAGATTTCGCCGACGACAGTGGAGCCCGAGGCGGGAATTGGACCCGCGACCTACGCATTACGAGTGCGTTGCTCTACCACTGAGCTACCCGGGCGTGTTTCAACTCTACTGACCAATTTTAATAATTATTAGACGACGAGAGCCGTGTTGGTGCGTGAGACGTCACTGAGTGACGGACATTGAAGCAATAGTGCGTGTAGGGCAAGAGTCTCGTTGGCGTTCAGACCCAACGATTTAATCGTCTTATGGATCAACTGAATCGACTGCATGATTTCTTCACCGTCAATCAAGTCGGGTTGGGCACAGATCAAATCACTATAAGTTTTCGCAAACTGACCTAATCCGCTCCGTAATTCGTCGGTGCGTAGTTTTCGAAGTTCACGCTTGTGTCGCTCTGCAATAGTTTTTCTTCCACTGCCGCGTTCGCCAGTTAGCGCGACGCGTTCTTCAAGTTCTTTAATTTCACGCTCGTGTCGAATTACAAGTGCACTTGCTGCTTGGTCGAGTTGTTCGACAAGTTCGGCGACGATTTTGATAACAGCCGCACCGGTACCATCAAGTCGTGTTGCGATAGTCGCGAACGAACGTTGTCGTCTCAATAAGTGGCTATCAGTAACGAGAAGCCGCGCTCGATCTAAATTACCCTGGCTCGCTTTTGCGACCGTGAGAGCCGTATCTGGAAACACGCCTTCGCTGATCAGACTTGCTGAGACATCTTCATCTGTCAGGCGCGAAAAATTAATTGTTACACAGCGTGAATTGAGGGTCGTCAATGACGGCACGATTTGGTCGGCGAGCAGGATAAAAATAATTTGTTTTGCCGGCTCTTCAATTGTCTTCAATAGCCGAACAGCGGCGGCATCGCGCATTAAATGGACCTCATGAATAATTATGACTTTAATTTTTGCTTCAAGTGGAGTGGTCGAAGATTGCAATACGACGCCTTCTGCTTCTTCGGCGTCGACTGCAGCACCAACCCGAAATATTTCATTGACATCGCTGAACTCGCCGCGCATTATTAAATCTGCCTCGCGGGTGTCGTCGTTGTCGTTTTGCGTTATCAGTGTCGTCGCAAAGATTCTTGCGGCGAGTTCTTTGCCACAACCTTCTGGCCCGACAAACAAAAAAGATTGCACATTGGTGGTGGCGAATTGACGCAAGCGTTCAACGGCACGATCTTGACCGATGATCTTGGTCCATAATGAACTCATTAAATGCCGAGTCTTGCGAGAAGCCCCGCAGAGATAATTCTTCTTCTAATTCGTCTTTGGGTGGTGTGCCATCGACGATCAGCCAATGCTGTGGGTCACTCGCAGCCATCGAGCGGAACCCCGCATCTATCCGCTCGAAAAATGTACGGTCTTCGCGCTCGAACCTGTCCAGTTCGCGCTTTTTTAGTCGTTCGAGCAACACTTCAATTGGCACATCTATATATATGACAAGATCCGGCCACAAATTATTGATCGCCCAATTGTTTAGGCGCTTCAATTCGGTGAGATCTTGTTGGCGACCGTACCCCTGATAGGCAAGCGAAGAATAAACACTGCGATCGGTGACCACATGTTGCCCCGAAGCAAGGGCGGGCGAAATCAATTCGGCGATGTGTTGCGCCCGATCTGCCGCCATCATTAGCGCTTCGGCGCGAGGAGAGAGGTTCGTGTTTGCCGGATCAATCAAAATATCGCGCAACATTGATCCGATGGCAGTGCCACCAGGTTCGCGAGTCATCACCGCATTGAGTCGAGTCGCCAATCTTTTGACATGCGTGCTTTTGCCGCAGCCCTCAAGGCCCTCAAAGGCGATGTATTTGCCCAAACTCACACTGCAACCCTAGAGGGACTGTATTAACCGCGTGGGTGTTTTAGTCTTCGACACTGTTATCGCTGATGTCGCTGGCGCCCGTCGAAGATTCGCTTGGCGCATTTGAACTTATAACAGCGAGCTTTTTCGCCGATTTTTTGACGGCCTTAACGGCAGTCTTTTTGGCTTTAGTTTTTGTGGCCTTGTCTGTTGCTGGTTTTGCGACTTTTTTTGCGATCGACTTTTTGGGTTTGGCGGCTTTTTTGGTTCGCTTGTTGCTGGGGCCATTCGTCGCCGTGTAATCGCGACGAATCGCCAACAACTCAAATGCGCGCTCAGGGGTTACGAACTCGATGCGGTCGCCGCGAGTCAGACTTGCGTTTGTTTCGCCGTCAGTTACATATGTGCCGAACTTTCCGTCTTTGGCGACGACTGGGCGATTGCTGACCGGGTCAACCCCAAATTCTTTTAGCGGAGGTTTTGCTGGCCCACGACGACCAAAGACTCGTGGTTCGGCGAGTTTCGCCAATGCCGCCTCAATCGTGATTGTAAAGATTTGGTCTTCACTTTCAAGCGTGCGACTATCTTTGCCTTTTGAGATGTATGGACCGTAGCGACCATTTTGCGCCGTGATGATCTCACCGTCAACAGGGTCAGCGCCAACGGTTCGCGGCAATGAAAGAAGTTGCAAGGCTTCGACCATCGTTACATTTTCGAGTGCCATTGTCTTGAACAACGAAACCATTTTTGGTTTCTCAAGAGCTGGTGGCGGATTCTCGATCGTTCCCCACTGAACATAAGGCCCGTATCGGCCGGTTTTAAGAAATACTTCGAGTCCATCTAATTCGCCGATTGGATCGACATATTTTGGCGCCGCCAACAATGCAACGGCGATTTCAACATTTAATTCATCGGGTGTCATTGTTTCTGGCACCGACGCTGTGTTGTCGCCGCAACGCACATATGGACCAAACTTTCCAGGGCGCAGAACTATTTCTTCACCAGTTAGTGGGTGCATGCCAACCGGAAACGCGTTGAGTGCAGCGGCGTCAATGTTGGCGATGTTGTGTTCAACCAGCGGTTTCAAACCCGGTAGTTCTTTGCCGTTGCCAAAGTAAAACTCGCCGAGCCAAACTTCTTTGACTCGCAGACCTTGCGAGATTTCGTCAAGTTCTTCTTCGACAGTCGCGGTGAACTTGTAGTCGACCAATTCGGTGAAGTGATTTTTCATCAGTCGCACAACTGCGAATGCTGTCCAAGATGGCACGATGGCTTGACCCTTTTTCCAGACATACCCACGGTTAAGAATTGTTCCGAGAATCGCTGCATACGTGCTCGGTCTACCGATGCCGAGTTCTTCAAGTTTTTTGACCAGGGTCGGCTCGGTGTACCTGGCAGGTGGCGAAGTCATGTGTCCGTCGGCCGCGTATTTGTCGATTTGAATGTTGTCGCCGACCTTCATCGCCGGAAGGAGCGCTTCTTTCTCGTCGGATTCAGTTTCGTCTTCTACTTCTTGATACGCCTGGCGATATCCGGCGAAGTCGATTGTCGTGCCACTCGTCGAGAATTCGCAATCTGCCGGCGGTGTGCATGATGCGGTCGTGCCAAGTTTGACCGTCACGGTTATTCCGGTGGCGTCCGCCATTTGTGATGCGAGTGTGCGCTGCCAAATGATTTTGTAGAGCGCGAGCTCGCGGGCGTTGACATCGGCAGCAATTAATTCTGGGCTTCTCAGTGGAAGCGTCGGCCGAATCGCCTCGTGTGCTTCTTGAGCATTTTTCACTTTCGATTTATAGACCCGTGGCTCAGAAGACAAAAATTCTTGTCCAAAACTAGTTGTGATTTCTGAGCGCACGGCGGCTAGTGCGTCGTCGGCGAGAATCACGTTGTCGGTGCGCATATAAGTGATGAAACCACCTTCATAAAGACCTTGCGCCAAACGCATTACTTCGCTGGCGGTGATTCGCAATTTATTGCCACCCTCTTGTTGCAGAGTGCTGGTCATAAATGGCGCTCGAGGAGATTTTCGATATGGTCGATCTTCGACGCTACGAACCGTCAGATCTTTGGTTGCCAATCCATTGACCAACTCACTTGCTCGGGCTTCGGTGACAACTACAACGCCTTCTTTGACCACCCCAAGTGAGTCAAAATCTTTGCCCATTGCTATTCGGCTGCCATCGACAGATTGCAAACTTGCTACGAATATAGGAGTAGTTGCGCTCGTGGCCGCGAGATCCCAGTAACCGGCGGCAACATGAGCCATTCGTTCTTCTTCTCGTTCGACAACCAAGCGAATCGAGGGGCTTTGCACGCGACCTGCCGATAGACCGCGATTTACTTTGCGCCACAAGATTGGCGAAACTTCGTATCCGTAGAGGCGGTCTAAAATTCGTCGGGCTTCGGCAGCATCAACAAGTTTGTAGTCGATATCACGGGTGTGATCGAGCGCCGCGCTGATAGCGGTTTTCGTGATCTCGTGAAACACCATCCGTTTGACGGGGATTTTTGGTTTGAGATATTCCATCAGGTGGGCAGCAATCGCCTCGCCTTCGCGGTCTTCGTCGGTTGCTAGATAGAGCTCGTCTGCGCTTTTGAGAAGCACCTTTAATTCTTTGATTATTTGTTCGCCACGCTCTGTTAACTCATAATTTGGTTTGAAAGAGTTCTCGACGTCAACCGATAAACCTTTGCTTGGAAGATCTGCGATGTGACCGACAGATGCACGCACATCGAAACCGTCGCCGAGAAATTTGGAGATTGTTTTCGCTTTTGCTGGCGATTCAACTATTACGAGAGCGTTAGGCATGTTGTTTCATCGTGGGGTCAAGTATGGGCTTGTCAAGGATATCTGTTTTAGTTCAAATGCACTATAGGTTGCGTCGGTAGCGTAAATGGCAAGATGCGACACAATTTGTTAGCACTCGGATGGAATAACGCGTTCGAAGATGCCGCGAAAAAAATTGATGTGACTTTTATTATTGGTCGGGTCAGTCGACTTGATCGCGGATGGAGCACTATCAAAGTGAGTGCATCATCTGAACCAGATGGCTTGATTCGTGTGAGAAATATTGGCGCCGACGTGGCAGTTGGTGACTGGGTTGCGGTTGCTCCTGATCATGATCGTGTCGAACAAGTGTTGCCGAGATACTCGGCATTAATTCGTCGAGCATCATCAGATGCTGTTCGCGCAGAGCAACATGCCGTAGCCGCAAATATTGACTCGGTATTCATAGTTCACGCCGCAACGAATGAATCAAACGAACGCAGAGTTGAACGCGAGCTTGTTTTGGCTTTTGATAGTGGTGCAGTGCCTGTTTTGGTTTTGACCAAAAATGATTTGCTTGATGCGCCAGAACATATTGCCGCGTTACGCAACGTCGCCAGAGTTTGTGGCATCGCCTGCCATGTCGTCAGCGGTCTAACTGGTGAAGGTTTGGACGAGTTGGCGAAGTACGGCGAAAACCACAAGTCAGTTGCGATACTCGGCGCCAGTGGCGTTGGCAAGTCAACTTTGGTGAATCGACTCGTCGGCACGACGAATCAACAAGTTGGCGAAGTTCGTGAGGGTGACCAGCGTGGTCGGCACACTACGGTTGCCGCCGATCTTGTGGCATTACCCAACGGCGGCTGGTTGATTGACACACCAGGTTTGCGCGCACTCAATCTATGGACAAGTGGTCGCGGGATCGAGCGTGCTTTTGCCGATATCTTTTTGCTGGCTGAGCAATGCAAGTTTCGCGACTGCAAACACCAAGACGAACCCAACTGTGCGGTGGTTGCCGCGATCACTCGTGGCGAACTGACCATTGAACGCCTTGAAAGCATGGGTCGATTGGTGGCCGAAGAACTAGCTCTAGAAGATGAGCAAAAAGTTCGTGTTCGAATGTCTAATCGCAAAGGGATGCGAAAGATCAACTAGTACCCCCGAATCTCGGTTTGTATTTCGCGGGGCATCGTCGTTGTTGCCCGCAGAGTTAGAGCGTTGAATAAATTGCCAATTATCGGAATGTTGATTTGACGACGATAAATCAGTGTGACTCGGGCGGTGTTCTCGTTGAGTTCGATATCAACATCGACCGGGTCGAGCGTGACCGAGTTTTGAACAGTATCCAATGCGATTTGTTCGGCATTTTGATCGGTCACATCTGCGAGAGAAAGTGCGCGTGCAGCGGTGCGCGATGCATGTCCGAGCGCAAGTTGATCATTTGCAACACTGCCAACTTGCACGACGGAAAGTGAAAATAGAAATAGAAATGGAAGTACGAGTGCAAACTCGACCGTGGCCTGGCCTGGTTCATCAACCCCAATTTTGTGAGCGCGTTTCAAATTGAAACTTTTAGCCGACGGCGTCTGTGCGATCGAAGATTCCCGAGAGCACCGTGTCAAAGAGTTCTCCAATGCGTCCTGCTCCACCGCCGTCTGTCGCCCATGCGATAACCAAAAGCGCAATTACTGCGGCACCGAGCAACACGAGTGCGTATTCGGTAGTGGCCTGACCTGAATCATTTTTGTATCTGAGCACATCAATCGCTTTCATCAAAAGAGTTGGGCCGAAACAGCCGAGAGTGAATTAACAACAAGTGGAACCATCGCCAATAAAACGAACGAAGGCAAAATGCAACAAGTGAGTGGAAGCAGCAATCGCACTGGTAGTTGTCGTGCATTGATATCTTGCAATCGGCGACGTTCAAGGTGAGCGTGATAGGCGAGTTGATCGAGCACCGATGTGATCGGCAAGCCGTCTCGATCTGCACTTACCAAAATGTCGCACAACGGGTATGAACTAGAGCCAAGATCATCACGAAGTGTTTTCATTACATCGGCAAAACGCTCGCCGTGTATCAGCCGATTGTGCACCTGAATCAGATGTTTAAATAAAATGTCTGGTGCCCAATAATGAAGTTGCGCCATGGCTGCTGCCGGGCTCTGACCGGCGCGAATCAGCACCAGCAAAACATCAATGAGCTCAGGAATATATAGACCGAAATTCGGTTTACTGGTTGATTTGGTTTTGTGTCGATACACCATCAAGCCGACGACGACAAAAATAGCGATTGAAATCACGACACGACTCTGGGCGTGATTATCGCCTGCATCCACTTGCGACCGATCAGATTCAGTCCGACGCCGAGCGACAGACACACCCAACCTGAGGGGCTGAGAATTAAATATCGACGCACAGGGGCACTCGAAACTACGAGCCAGCCTGCAACTACGAGAGGCGTCCATGACAAGATTCGAGTTGAGAGCAGTGCTTGCGCCGCCTGCGAAAATCTGTCGTCGATGTGTGTCGCTCGTTCACGGATGACGATTGCCGCGCGCTCGAGTGCCATCACGCCACCTACTCCACCTGTTGCCGCGAGTTCGAGAGTTTTTACGACAAATTGTTGGTCGCTAGTTTTTACAGTTTTGATCAGCCGTTTAGAAATATCGCCGGCTGCTTCGCCCGACGCACAAGCCCGAGAAAAGTTTTGGAGAACTTGAATCGTGCAGTTGTTTGACAAAACTGATGATTGCAAGGCGCTAGCGAAAGATTCGCCGAGTCGAAGATGTCGAGCAGTGGTATCTAAAATCTCGGCCAGTTGCCCGAGTTGCAAAGTTGTCGACCGAGATTGCTCCGTATTTATAGATGATGAATTTCTTTCACGCTGTGGGATGTCTTGTGATAGCCGTTGATTGACCCAAACTCGGGTCAATCGTGCTCGCGCAAACCAAAAGCCCGAGACGGCGACAAGACATCCAAAAGTTGATGCCCCAAAAACCGCGACCAAATGTTTCATCGCGACGGGTCGCCCGTGATCTGGCCATGTTGCACGACAAAGAAACTTTGCCCGCCGTCTAGCAGCAAAATTTCTTCGACAGATCGAGAACCGTTGAGATGTCTGGCGACATGCACGATTGCATTGATCGAAGAACAAACATGATCTTGCACGACATCGCGCGACCAGTTCGCAGCATGCTGCAGAACAAGCGACTCGACTCGACGAACCGCGTCGCGTGAACTGTTGGCGTGAATCGTTGACATTGAGCCGTTATGACCTGTGTTCATTGCAGCCAACATGTCGAGAGTTTCAGCACCGCGAACTTCGCCGATGATCAATCGATCTGGGCGAAGTCGAAGTGCGGTTCGCACGAGTGATCGGGTTGAAATCTCTTGGTTGCCATCTGGTGATGCGGGTCTGGCCTCGAGGCGAAGCACATGCTGGTGGTTGAGTCGAAGTTCGGCGATGTCTTCGATTGTCACGATGCGTTCATTGGTTTGCAGATAGTCACATAATGCATTTAAGCAGGGTTGTCTTGCCGGCAGATGCGGCACCACTCACGAGAATATTTCGGCGATCGTAAATTAGTTGTTGCAATAATGCGGCTATTTCAGGTGGAGCAAAATCTTCGAGTTGCATTTGCTTGGCTGCGAATCTACGAATCGCGACACACGGTCCGTCGACCGCAATTGGCGGAATCACCGCACACAATCTTGAGCCATCGCTTAGCCGAGCATCGACAACTGGTGAGGTTATGTCGATGCGTCGACCAAGCGGCAGCAAAGTGCGTTCGATGAATGCCCTGGTGTCATCTGGGTGGATTGTGCCGACTTGGGTGAGTTCACCATTGCGCTCAATCCAGACTTGTGAACCAGCATTGACCATGACTTCGCGAATATCTTCATCCCTGAAAAATTCGTCGAGACGACTGTGAACTTGTGGTGCGACTCGAGTCAGAACGGCGCGACTCATGCGACTGCTGAAAGTTGTTTAGACATAATCGTTGGTATTCGACTGGCAAGCAAACCTGCGTCAACAGCGCGAGCAATCGCGGCGTCAAAAGTAATTTCGGCTACGACTGGCACGCCAATAACGGCTTCAACGTCATGTTTGCCGAGCGCGCGACCAGCCTCGTTGATCAGCACGATGCCAGTCGGCGACACCGATAATTGCGCAGCCCGACGCAACGACAAATAACACGGACGAGTGACCAACAACGATGACGTGGCGTGAGCAAGTAAATCGGCTGATGGCAACCCGCAACCCGCGTCGATGATTATTGGTAGATCAAAGGTTTTAAGTGCGGCACATAGTTCGGTGAAATTTGTATTCGTGTCTGATGGTTTTGCACCCCGAGCAATGATTTGTAGATTCGCCGTTGCCTGAACAGCAATCGACTGCAATGCCATTCGCGAACCATGATCGCAATTCGCGAACCAGTCACTGATGCCTGGCCCAGATGGTTCTGCCAAGCCAAGCACGGCTGGTACATCTCCGGCCAGATCAACAAGTAGTGCGCCGCGTTGTGATTCTGCGGCGCGCATCAATGCAAGAGTTGACGCGACAACCGTCGTGCCACTGCCACCTTTTACCGACCAACAAATAATCATCTTGTGTGCTCCTTTAATCGGGCCCAGTGTTCGTAACCAGGTTCGAGTTACTGCATGTGTACACAAAGATCGAATTGCGTCATCTGAAAATTAGACAAGTAGCCTTCGCGATGGAGGTGTCCGGGTACCTGGTGGGCTCCGCCGCCTTCAAAGCGGTTGGAACGAGTGAACCTCGTTCGGCGGGTTCGATTCCCGTCCGCCTCCGCCAAAAATTATTGCGTCGTAGAAAGTTCGACTGCTAGTTGCGCGGCGGTTTGCGCATTGTTTTCGGCCAGCGAAAGATTTGCCTTGACGCTTGCATCTTGTGTTGCATTGGCGATGAATTTCAAAACATACGGGGTAACAGCCGCACCGGTGATGCCTTGCTTGTTCGCATCATTCAGCGCCGTCGCCGTAACTTCATCCATAAATGATTTAAGCAAGCCATCTTTTTTTGGAACAGGCACGCAAGCGAGAATGCCACCGTTGCGTCCGAGCGCATCGTTGGCTCGAACAACCTCTGCGAGTTCTTTGACGGTTTCAACTCGCGCGGGTATTTTGATATCGCCACGCTCAACGGTGAACTCAGGAAAGAAATCGCAACCGAGACCAAGCACGGGCACGCTCAGTGTTTCGAGGTATTCGAGAGTGCGCGGCAGATCGAGAAATGATTTCGCGCCCGCGCAAACCGTGACGACATGGTGGTGGGCGATTGCCCCGAGGTCACTACTGATGTCGCCGGTTATTTCGGCGCCGCGATGCACGCCGCCAATACCGCCAGTTGAAAAAACACGAATGCCTGCTCGAGCCGCGAGCAATAGTGAAGAAGAAACAGTCGTCGCGCCAACAGCCCAACGCTGCGCCACCGCCAGCCCGAGTTCGCGTTCGCCGACTTTTTGCGCGGGGCCAAGAATTAGTGGCCACTCGCTTTCGTCGATGCCGACTCGAGCGACACCATTCAGCACCGCCGTTATTGCCGGCACGACACCGTGCTTTCGCAACACCGAAGTACAGCGAGTTAATGCCTCGAGGTTTGCTGGCGATGGCAGGCCAAGATTTGAAAAAATTGTCGACTCGAGAGCGACGACTGGTTTGTGTTGCGATAGTGCCGTGCTGACTTCGTCGCTAATCAAGAATTTTGTTGTCATGTGGCTTCCATTGTCGCGCCGGGACTGCGCAAAACGCGCGCCGCCAGTTGATGACCAGCCAAGACACATATATATGTGTCCGAGTCATTCTCTCCGAACTTCGTCAAGAAGCCAGCGGCGAAAGCATCGCCAGCACCGGTTGTATCAATGATTTCACCAACAGGCTCAACTTCAACCGTCTTGACGACTTTGTTCTCAATCAGAGTTGTCGCGGCGGCACCGGCTTTGATCACCACGATGTCGAGATCCAACGGCTGTGTCGTCAGATTCATCACTTCGGCTTCGTCGGTATTGCAAAACAAAATCGTCGGCCGAATCTCGATCAACAGACTTCGAAACTCGGCGACCCCGAATGACTGAATCAATGACGCCGAAGAAGCATCAATCGTTACTGGGATATTTTTATCGCGCGCAGTATTGATGCACGCACGCGTGGCGGTTGCCAGCGGCTCGGTAAAAAGTGAATACGCCGGCACATGCAACAGTGAAATATTTTCAAACCAATTTTCTGGTGCGCGTTGCAGTTTGTCGAAGCGGCACGATCGGTCAGCATCGTGCGTTCGCCGTCGGGTGAAACGATTACGACGATTGAGCCAGTTCGGCCGGCACGAACAACACAAGGGTCGACGCCGGCGTCGCGCAGTGCGCCGATTAATTGATCACCGAGACGATCATCACCTACTTGGGCAATCAGCCGCGCACCCGTATTCGTGCGAGATTTTTGCCGAGTCATGGTTGCCGCGAACACCGCAACGTTTGATGCACTGCCACCGCGAGTGCGAACTATTCGCGACGGAGTATCCGCGCCGTAATTGAGAGATTCTGGCAACCAAACGACGATGTCTTCAACTAAATCACCGATGACGCACAACACGTCGTGGTGAAATTAAACCGAGAGAAGGTCGCGGGCACCTGTGTCGCTAGATGGATGGCGCAACTTGCTCATCGCTCGTGCTTCGATTTGTCGAATTCGCTCGCGCGTCAAGTTGAAAGCCTCGCCGACCTCTTCGAGTGTTCGTGGTTCGCCACGATCGAGACCAAAACGCAACGCCAAAATTTCTCGCTCGCGCTGATCGAGTGGCGCAAGCAGGCGAGAAATTTCTTCCGGCAAAAGCGCGGTGGCTGCGACTTCAAACGGCGACTCTGCTGAACGATCTTCGACGACATCACCGAGTTCGGCATCGCCGTCTTCGCGCAACGGCTCTGACAACGAAAGCGGCTCAGCAGCAAAACGCAACGCCTCAGTTACTTTGTCGGCTGGCATTTCGACTTCTTCGGCCAATTCTGCGAGTGTCGCGTGGCGACCAAACTTCAACTCGAGGCGCGAGCGCGCTTTTTGCAAACGAGCAAGAGTGTCGCCGGCATGAACCGGAAGCCGAATCGTTCGGCCCGTATTGGCGATGCCACGAGTTATCGCTTGGCGAATCCACCATGTTGCGTAGGTTGAAAATTTGAAACCTTTTCGCCAGTCGAATTTTTCTACGGCGTGCATCAACCCGAGATTGCCCTCTTGAATCAGGTCGAGCAAAGGCAGACCAGAGGCTTGATATTTTTTGGCGATTGAAACTACGAGTCGTAAATTTGATTGCACGAATTGACGCTCAGCGCGTGCACCAGCCCGAACAACTTTGCTCAGTTCACGGCGCTTGGTCGGGTTGATTTGCTTCTCTGTTTTTTTGAGAGTTGCCTCGGCCGCCTTGCCTTCTTCGATGGCTTTTGCCAGGCGAACTTCGTCGTCTTTGGTGAGCAACAAATATTGACCGATATCGGTGAGATAGAGCCGAACTAGATCTTCATCGTCTCGGTCAATTCGCTCTTTGGCCACGTATTCTCCCCTAAATTATTGCAACTATTACAAGTAGTGCGTCACACTCGGTGCGACACGCCTAACGATACCCACGAGGCAAAGGACACACACGCCAAAAACACGGAATTTTATGCGCCTAAATAGGGCAAATTCTGCGATGCTAAAGATGTATGAATGGGGCTTTATGAGTAGCGGGGATGTTTCAATCGCGGTGGTGACGATGCGATTTGACGCATCAAATTTGGCTGGGCTAGTTGCCGTACTTTCTAAATATGTCGTGATGACACGAATGCATCCAGGTTGCAGAAATGTTGATTTACTGCTTTCGGCAATTCAAGATAATCGTGTGCTTGTGATTCAGAAGTGGGATTCAGTTGAGGCTCAACGCGTGCACTTTGACAGTGCGTTGATGGTTGAAATGGCGAAGTCTTGTAAAAACTTATTGACAAAAGCCCCGGAAATCGAGTTATTCGATTCAATGAGTTCGCACGATCTGGCGTAATTAAAAACTGACCGACTGGTATTATTTACTTCATGGCAAATCCAATTCTTAACGAGAAGTCTTTTTCAAAGGTTGTGCAGCGAAGTGCTGGTGAAGCAGGGTGGGCCGCACCACAAGCGGGTCAGCAGTCTTCGCAGGTATTTCATGCACCAATAACTGACGGCCCCGTCTCACCATATAAGTCAGCCGAGCCGATGACCGCGAGTGGCACCGCGAGTGCCGCGTTGTTGTTGATGTTGTTGCTCGTGGCTTCGGCAATGTTTGGCTGGTCGTCAGTCAGCGAAGCAGTAGACGGTGCAGTGACGTTTCCTGGTTGGGCAATGGCGGGTGCGTTGTTTGGTTTTGTTTGCGCAATGGTTTTGACATTCAAACCAAAGATGGCTCGTGTTCTTGCGCCTGTGTATGCGATCGCCGAGGGCGTCTTTGTTGGTGCGATCTCGAAAGTTTTCAACACTGCATACGACGGCATCGTGATTCAGGCTGTTGGTATAACACTCGGTGTGTTCGTGACGATGCTCGTGCTTTATCGCACCGGAGTGATTCGCGTGACTGACAAAATGCGTCGCACAATCATCGGCGCAACATTAGGAATCGCAGTTTTTTACGGAGTGTCGTTGTTGCTCAGTTTGTTCGGCATGAACATTTCGTTCTTCAACAGTTCGAGCCCGATGAGCATCGGTTTTAGTTTTCTCGTGGCAGGGTTGGCCGCGATGAACTTGGCCCTTGATTTTGATTTCATTGAGCGTGGTGAGAAGGCCGGATTGCCAAAATATATGGAGTGGTACGCGGCGTTCGGGCTGATGGTCACGATTGTCTGGTTGTATCTCGAGATTTTGCGGTTGCTTGCGAAATTGCGCGATCGCTGATCTGCGATAAATTTTTCTAATCCAGCGCTAGTTCGAATCACGCAATCGCGTGTTGAGATATTTCTGACAACTGCTTCCATGTGAGATCGTCGGCAGTCCAAATTTTTTCGAAATCTTTGTCGGCTGCGTCATTGAAACCGTGTCGATTGCGAAAGTTGTAGTGCCAGCGTTGCTTGTGAACCTTCAGTCCAAGTCTGGATAATCGACCGACGCTGTAGGTCTCCCAGACGGCTGCTTCGACTATCGATAAATCTTCATCCGTCGGCGCATCATCAAAATGCCCACTTTGGCGGTCGCGAACACGCAACAAACCTCTGCCAAGAGAAAATCTCGTGTTGTCGGCACTAAAAGTCATCGGCTTCTTCAAGTTCTCAAACGCGCTACTCATCACGAGAATATGCACCGGTTCGCCGACTGTTGTCGTGACTCGAGACATTGCAATTGTCTCGTCAACTTCGATAATCAAGTTCGTCGATGCCATGCCCAATAGCTTGAGCATCTCAGTCGCAACAGCGGCGATTTCATCAGAGTCGTATTTGACGATCTTAAAAATCGACGGCTCTACCGTCACTGTCATTGCGAATACTTAGGCTGGTGACGAAGCGAGCGTTTTTTCTAGTGCTTCGCGGCGTTCATTGAGTGCAGCCAATGAGACATCGGCAATTTCTGTAAGTTCGCCATCACTGAAACCGGCCAGTTCGCGAAAGCGTCGCGCGAGCAGAATCGGTGACTCGTCACTTTCGCTGCGCAAACCGCCGTAACTAAATATCTTGTCAACGACAGATTGAAACTCGAGTGCTTTCTTGCGACGTTCAGGATCATCTTCTGTGATTTTTCGCAACCAAACACTGCCCATTTTGACGTGCGTTACCTCGTCGGCGAGCATCCAGTCTTCACAAAATGCAAGATACGGATCGCCAGCGAGTTCACCAAATTCTTTCATTGTGGTGAAAACGTCGATTGCCAAACCTTCTAATGCGCGATTCACGCCGGCAAGTCGAAGCACCGGGTCTTGACTGCACGCAGCGGCGAACAGCACAGTGTTCTCGACGAACTGTCCAAGTTCTGTTCCCATCCACTCCGAAAGTTTTACGCTGATTTCAACGTGACGTGCTTCGTCCCAACATTGCCGAGCCATATCAAGTTTGAGTGCGAACGGTGCTTCTTCGCCGGTTACGAAATCGAAACATGTTCGTCCAGCACCTTCAAGCGCCTGAATTTCACCGACCATGATTCCGTGCATCAAACTTCGTGCAGCATCGGTTGCATCTGGTCGTGATGGAGTGAGGCGATTTGTGCTGCGGGCTTTGCGGATTACGCCAGTGTTGCTGGTGCCACGCGGGTCGGACATCCGCTCTTCGTTGGTGGCTTGATTAAAGCGCTCGTCACGAGCCAAGTCTTGAACCGGAAAAAATTTTCTCATTGCTGCCCCTAACTAGTTAGCCAATATTCAATTATTGTTCGTGTTTACTCTTGCACATAAGCCGAGCCAATTGTTCCTGGTCCGGCGATGCCACCTGCTTCTATCAACAATATCTCTAGACGAGCCTGATGTTCCGACGCGCGCTTCACTTCTGCTGGCGTAGTTAATAGGGTTTGGATCAACATTTCACCATCCCGCCAGTCATCGAACTCGTCTTGGAGAATAAATTTGATTGACCGACTGGTTGGGCCGTCGGTGATTTGGCTGGTGTTGTTTAGATGAAACGTATATGCCGAAATGAAATGCGGAATAAAAACTCGGTATACGCCGACGAGTTTTTCGATTGTCATTTCTGGCGCTTCGGGTTCGGTGAGTGCGGCGACAAAGCGAACCATCGCATCATTCGGTGGAACAGTCAATCGCTCGGGTTCATCTCGCGAAGTTCTGGCAATCGGTTGTGCCACAACTCCGCGTGCCACGCGTGTTGTAACAATGCGTGCCGAGGCGAAGTTTGACATCGATCTCTGGCACAGTTGCGATCCATCCACCCAGCACTTCAAATAATTTCATCTCTGCCCATTTGTAGTGACCAACGCGACGCGCAGTTTTCTTCGACATCAAACATTCCAGGCAACTCGCGTCGATCCCACGGCGCGAACGGATTGCGAGGCTTTAAACGGATCAGCCACAGATAAAGAATAACTGTTTGTGTCTGTAGAATACGAAGCGCCGATGACGAACATTCTCGGAATTTCCGCGCTTTATCATGACAGTGCCGCATGCCTCGTGCGTGACGGCGAGATCGTGGCTGCCGCCCAAGAAGAGCGGTTCTCTCGCAGAAAGCACGACTCTCGCTTGCCGCGCCATGCCACTGATTATTGCTTGGCAGAAGCGAAAATCTCAGAAAGCGAAATTGACTACGTCGTGTTTTACGACAAACCGATGCTCAAGTTTGATCGAATCGTTTAAAACCCACATGGCGTATGCGCCCCGTGGTCGCAAGTCGTTTGCCGCTGCCGGCTCGCTTTGGTTCGGCGGCAAGTACAAACGAAAGACAGATTCAAAAGTTTTTAAATTTCTCTGGAGAGGTTTTATTCGCCGAGCATCACGAGGCGCACGCGATGTCGGCTTTTTATCCCTCGCCCTATCAAGAAGCGGCGGTGTTGACAATTGATGGTGTTGGTGAATGGGCGACAACGAGTTTGTCGGTCGGCCGCGACAACTCGCTTGAAGTGATCAAAGAATCAAGTTTCCACATTCACTTGGTTTGCTTTATTCGGCGTTCACAAGTTTCCACCGGTTTCAAGGTCAACTCAGGCGAATACAAAATGATGGGGCTCGCACCGTATGGCGAACCAAAATATGTCGATGCGATTCTTGAGCATCTGATCGAAGTGCAACAAGACGGAAGTTTTCGTTT